>CAVGLS010000021.1:0-37063 GCA_963630225.1 bacterium | reverse complement strand
CAGTTGGTAGAGCGCAACCTTGCCAAGGTTGAGGTCGCGGGTCCGAGTCCCGTTTTCCGCTCACAAGATGAAAAGATGACCTTCACGGTCATCTTTTCATCTTTTATAGATTCCGGACCCGCGACCTCCGTCCCCCGAGGGGACCGATGCGAAAGCATCGAAACCCCCGCAGACTGTAAAAAATCTTTACAGACTATGTAAAGTTTTTTTACATCGCGGGCTCCGGCAAGAAAGGATAAATATCTGATAGTTAGCGAATAACATTCTTTGGCACGAAGATGGTTCACCCTCTCTGACGAAGGGGGGGGGCGAGGCGTGCCCGGGAAGGCTGCGACAGGACCTCGCTACGGACAGTCCCCGACCCCGGAAAGTAAAACCAAAGAAACAGATGCATATGATCAAAGTCACAAACCTCTCGAAAGTCTTCAGAACCGAGGAAATCGAGACCACCGCGCTCAACGGAGTGTCATTCGAAATCAAGGACGGCGAGTTCGTCGCCATCATGGGACCGTCGGGCTGCGGCAAGTCCACCCTGCTCAACATCCTCGGCCTCCTCGACAATCCGACCTCCGGTTCATACGAGCTTCTCGGCCATGAAGTCGCCACGCTCAAGGAAAAGGAGCGCACCAAGTTCCGCAAGGGCAACATCGGTTTCGTGTTCCAGAGCTTCAACCTCATCGACGAGCTCAATGTCTATGAGAACATCGAACTCCCTCTCCGCTACCTCAACATCTCCGCGTCCGAGCGCAAGGCGAAAGTCACTGAGATTATGAAGCGGATGAATATCAGCCACCGCTCCCAGCACTTCCCGCAGCAGCTCTCCGGCGGTCAGCAGCAGAGGGTCGCAATCGCGCGTGCGGTCGTGGCGGGTCCCAAGCTGATACTCGCCGACGAGCCTACCGGCAACCTCGACTCCAAGAACGGCAAGGAGGTGATGGATCTGCTCGGCGAACTCAACTCCGAGGGCACGACCATCGTGATGGTGACCCACTCCCAGAGGGACGCGGCAGTCGCGCAGCGCACCATAGACCTCTTCGACGGCCAGATCGTAAGCGATGTAAAGAACGAGCTTTAGCTTCGTATAAACCCATTTGGAGGGAGCGTTTTTATTCGCTATTTTTGTGACGGTCCTTTATCCGGACCGGGAATATGGAGAAATCAGGCATATACCCGGAGGGGAGCGTCTACAAGATAGACTTCTTCGCGCTGCTGCTGTGTATGGCGGTGGCGCACGCCATCATCGGCAACCCGTTCTTCGGGGCGGCGGTCTATCTCTTCGCCGATATAGTCAAAGCGTTCTTTCTCTGCAATCTCGCGAAGCTCCGGCACCGCGACGGTGCGAACTACTTCTCTTCGCTGCTGCTCGCCCTCGTCTTCATCGGCGGTATGGCGGTGGCGTTTCTCTACCCGGCGCTGATGGACCAGCCCAAGGCCAACTATGTCTCCCTGTTCGCCCTCTCGCTCCTGCTGCGGGACTACCTCTGCGCCGCCCCCGTCAGCGAGGCGGCACTCCGCGACGGCTCCGCCGCCAAGGCCGGTGCCGGCAGGACGAGAGACCGCAGCGGGCGCTGGCTTTTCCTGATACTCGTGCAGCTCTGCTTCGACGCATTCTGCGCCTATATGATAGCCGGCAGGGTCGGCGATGACGAGTTCGTCGTGATGACCGCGCTCGTCGTCGCCACCGGGGCGCTTCACCTCCTGCACCCGGAACTCCATATCCCCACCGACTCCGCATATATGGAGAACAGATACGAGTCCCTCGCCTCCTACCGCGTCTTCGAGGATATGAACCTCTACTCCACCATCGCCCTCAATCTCGGTGTGATGGTGTTCTTCCTCTTCATCCTCTCGCCCTCGGTCCCGGCGTTCGAGCCGAGGGTCTACGGCGGCCTCGCCCTGTGGCTGCTGGCGGTGTACGCCGTGCTTCTGATCTCCTCGATAATCATCCGGAAGCGTCTCGCGGGCCTCGCGCTCGCAGAGTTCATCCTCGGGGCGCTGACCTGGTGTCTCGGGGCCGTGTTTATGTTTCGCAGCGTGCGGATACCGTCCAGAATAGTATGGACGGTGGTGTGGGGGGTCGGAGTGGCGCTGATTTCCTCCGCCATCAGGAAGTTCCACCTCGACTTCGAGGCGGTCGGAAGCATCGCCGAGGGCGGTCTGGACAGGGAGGAGCTGGAGATCAGCAACACCGTCACCGCAACCGTGGCGTCCATCATCTCTTCGCTGCTGATGCTCCTGCTGATGGCGTTCTGGACCTATGTCGTCCCGCTTGTCCGCGAGCCTATAGACTTCGGGGTCTGGATGCTCCAGCTTCCTCTGCTCTTTATGCTCGTGGCGATATTCTTCGCCTGCCGCCAGCCGCTCGACTACCGCAACCGCGAGAAGCTGATGCGCTTCATCGAGTCGCGCTCCAAGACCGAGCAGATGCGCGACAACCTGCAGGGCCTCTTTGTCCGCAAATACCGTATGCGCTTCGGAGTCAAGATATTGTGTACTCTGGCCCGTCCGTTCCTCCACCTCAAGGTGGCAGGGCGCGAGCACCTGAGGCGCGACGACTACCCGTCCGTATTCGTATGCAACCACGGGTTTATCTACGGTCCGATCTCGGCCGTCATCTACCTGCCGACCTACTTCCGTCCGTGGGTCCACAACGTGATGCTCGACCCGGACACGGCGTTCCGCGAGATGTCCAAATCGCTCTCGTTCCTGAAGAAAACGCTCGGAAGACGCCTGGGCGGGCGGCTGATATGGCAGCTCACCCGCGCCACCTGCTGGGCGCTCAACTCCTGCAACCCTATCCCCGTGGTCAGGGGCGCGTCGCGGGACGTGATGGCCACGTTTGACGAGAGCCTGAAGGCGCTGGAGGACGGGGACAACATCCTGATTTTCCCGGAGAAGCCGCGCAACCTGCTCAAGGCCGTGCCGGACGCGGAATACAAGCCCGACAACGTGCGCTCGTTCTACACCGGTTTCGCCCACATAGGCAAGATGTACTACGACCGCTGCGGGAAGTCGCTGCTTTTCTACCCTCTCTTCTCGGACCGCGAAAGCCACAGTTTCAGGATAGGGGAGCCGGTGCTGTATGACCCGGCGCTCGAGCCGCACGAGAGCAAACGCAGGCTCGCCGAGCAGCTCCAGAAGAGGATGGCGGAGCTGGAGAAAAAGCCCGGGCAGGACTAAAAGAGTCCGAAGATGAGAGTCCAGGCGAGGAACCTCAGCGCCTTGCCGACGAGCAGCAGGAGCGCCGTCCATCCCGGAGGGGTGCGGTAGAAGCCGAGCGCCAGCACGAAGACGTCGCCCACCACCGGCACCCAGGCTATCAGGGCGAGCCAGACGCCGTATCTGTCGACCTTGGCTTTCTGCTTCTCGAGGGTCTCCGGCTTGACCTTAAACCACTTCTCGAGCCACTCCCAGCGTCCGAGCCGCCCCATATAATAGGTGACGAGGCTTCCGAGCCAGTTGCCGGCGGTGCCCACGACCAGGCAGGCGAGCGGCCTCCGGATGGCGGCCAGCACTGCGATATACAGTGCGTCCGAGCTGAACGGCACCACGGTCGCAGCCAGGATGTTACCGATGAAGAGGCCGAGCAGCCCGAGGTTTTCCAGTCCGAACACGGGCGCAAAGATAGGCCGAAAATCCCAATAAATGATTATTGTCCCCCCTCGACGCAGGCTATATTTTTGCGGGACAAGAGAGAAACATATGGAAAAGAAACAGAAAACCGACCTCGTGCGGATCATAGTCTCTGCGGTGCTGCTCGCCGCAGCCGTGGTCGTGGAGAAGATCTGGGAGCCGCCTACCTGGCAGCTGCTGCTGATATACCTCGTGCCCTATCTCGTGGCCGGCGCGGACGTGCTCAAGGAGGCCGGGGAGAGCCTGCTGAAGCTGGAGGCTCTCGACGAGGACTTCCTGATGAGCGCAGCCACTCTCGGCGCTCTCGCGATAGGCTTCCTGCCGGGGGCGGAACATCAGTTCCCGGAGGCGGTCTTCGTGATGCTCTTCTTCAAGGTGGGCGAACTCTTCGAGTCCGTAGCCGAAGGACGGAGCCGCAGATCCATCTCGCATCTGATGGACATCCGTCCCGATACGGCAAATGTGCTTCGCGGCGGCAAGACCCTATGCGTCAGCCCGGAAGAAGTGCAAACGGGAGAAAGCGTGATCGTCAAACCGGGCGAGAGGGTGCCGATGGACGGGGTGGTCACGGAGGGCGATTCGAGCCTCGACACCGTGGCCCTGACCGGCGAGAGCGTGCCGCGCGGAGTCCACAAGGGTGACGAGATCTTCTCCGGCTGCGTCAACATCAGCGGCCTGCTCACCGTCAGAGTCACCAGGCCTTTCGGCGAATCCACCGCCTCCCGCGTGCTCGATCTGGTGGAGAATGCCGCCGGCCACAAGTCCCGCAGCGAGAACTTCATCACCCGTTTCGCGCGGGTGTATACTCCGGTGGTCGTCGTCTCCGCCGTGGTGCTGGCGCTGCTGCCGCCTCTGCTCTCCGGCAACTTTGGCGCGGAGTTCCCGGTCTGGCTCTATCGCGCCCTGACCTTCCTCGTGGTTTCCTGCCCTTGCGCCCTGGTGATTTCGGTGCCGCTGACATTCTTCGGGGGCATAGGCGCGGCATCCCGCAGGGGAGTGCTGGTCAAGGGTTCCAACTATCTTGAGGCGCTCTCGCGCACCGGCACCGTCGTATTTGACAAGACAGGCACGCTCACCCGGGGAGTGTTCGAGGTGACCGTAGTGCATCCGGAGCAGATGGACGAGAGGTCGCTGCTGCACCTCGCGGCCCACGTGGAGAGGTATTCCACTCACCCGATAGCGGTGTCGCTGCGTGCCGCCTACCCCAACGAGGCGGACGCCTGCTCCGTCACGGATGTCAAGGAGATCGCGGGGCGGGGCGTATGCGCCCTGGTCAACGGTCAGAGGGTGTGCGTGGGCAACTCCGGGCTGATGGACGAGGTCGGGGTGAAATGGCATCCTTGCGAGAAGAGCGGCACGACGATACACGTCTCGATAGACGGAGAATACGCCGGCCACATCGTCATCTCCGACAGGGTCAAGGACGATGCCGCCGAGGCGGTCGCCGCCCTCAAGGCGGCCGGAGTGCGCAGGACCGTGATGCTGACCGGCGACCGAGAGGAAGTGGCACGGTCTGTGGCCGGGGAGCTGGGGCTCGACGAATACCACGCCGGCCTGCTGCCGGCGGGCAAGGTGGCGCAGATGGAGGAAATCATGGCCTCCACCCCGCAGGGGCTCAGGACAGCATTCGTCGGAGACGGCATCAATGACGCTCCGGTGCTCGCGAGGGCCGATATCGGCATAGCGATGGGCGGTCTGGGGTCAGATGCCGCAATCGAGGCCGCCGACGTGGTGCTGATGGACGACAAGCCGTCCAAGATAGCAGCCGTCATCGGGGTGGCGCGGCGCACTCTGGCGATTGCGCGGGAGAACACCTGGTTTGCGATAGGGGTCAAAGTCCTTGTGCTGGTATTGGCCGGACTCGGCCTTGCGGGCATGTGGATGGCCGTCTTCGCCGATGTGGGCGTGACGGTGCTGGCGGTGCTCAACGCTATGCGCGCCCTGCGCTAGGAGTCGAGCTTCAGCACGGCCATAAACGCGCTCTGCGGCACCTGCACGGTGCCTATCTGGCGCATACGCTTCTTGCCTTCCTTCTGCTTCTCAAGCAGCTTGCGCTTGCGGGTCACATCGCCTCCGTAGCACTTGGCGGTGACGTCCTTGCGCACCTGCTTCACCGTCTCGCGGGCGATGATCTTGGCCCCGATGGCGGCCTGCACCGGAATATCGAACTGCTGGCGCGGGATCAGGTCCTTGAGCTTCACGCACATCTTGCGCCCGAAGTCGTAGGCGTTGTCTTCGTGGATGAGGGTCGAGAGCGCGTCGGCGGGCTCCCCGTTGAGGAGGATGTCCAGCTTGACGAGCTTCGCCGGGCGGAAATCCGTCAGATGATAGTCAAACGAGGCGTAGCCCTTTGAGATGGTCTTGAGCTTGTCGTAGAAGTCGAAGACTATCTCGGAGAGGGGCATATCGTAGTTGAGCTCCACGCGGTCGGCGGTGATGTAGTGCTGGCCGATGAGAGTGCCGCGCCGGTCGAGGCAGAGTTTCATGATAGGCCCGAAAAACTCCGACTTGGAGATGATCTGCGCCCGGATGTACGGCTCCTCGATGTGGTCGATCATCGTAGGCGACGGAAGCCCCGACGGGTTGTGCACGTCAAGCACTTCGCCCTGTGAGGTGTAGACCTTGTACGAGACGTTCGGCACCGTGGTGATCACGTCCATGTCGAACTCTCTGAAAAGCCTCTCCTGCACGATCTCGAGGTGCAGCAGCCCGAGGAAGCCGCAGCGGAAGCCGGACCCCAGGGCGAGCGAGCTCTCAGGCTCATAGACGAACGAGGCGTCGTTGAGCTGGAACTTCTCCAGTACGGCGCGCAGCTCTTCGAACTTGTCCGCCTGCACCGGGTACATGCCGGCGAAGACCATCGGCTTCACTTCCTCGAAGCCTGAAATCGCGCTGCCGCAAGGGTTCACGACGTGTGTGATCGTGTCGCCGACCTTGACTTCGGCGGCGCTCTTGATGCCGGTGATCACATAGCCCACGTCCCCGCAGCCTATCTCCTCGCAGGGCACAAGCTTCATCTTCAGGTGGCCGACCTCCTCCACCCCGTAGTCCTGTCCGGTGGCGAAGAACTTGACTTTGTCGCCCTTGCGTATGCTGCCGTTGCTGACCTTGAAATAGGCGACTACGCCCCTGAACGAGTTGAAGACGGAGTCGAAGATGAGCGCCTGGAGCGGAGCGCCGGGATCGCCCTGCGGCGCGGGGATCTTCTCCACGATGGCGTCGAGGATGGGCGGGACCCCCTCTCCCGTGCGTGCGGAGACCTTGAACACATCCTCCGGAGCACAGCCGAGCAGGTCGCAGATTTCGTCCGTGACCACTTCCACCTGGGCGGACTCCATATCTATCTTGTTGAGCACCGGGATGATCTCCAGGCCGTGGTCGATTGCCATATAGAGGTTGGAAATGGTCTGCGCCTGCACTCCCTGGGAAGCATCCACCACGAGCAGCGCCCCCTCGCAGGCGGCGATGGAGCGGGAGACCTCGTAGGAGAAGTCCACGTGGCCCGGAGTGTCGATGAGGTTGAGCTTGTACTGCTCCCCCTTATAGTTGTAGAGCATCTGGATGGCGTGGCTCTTGATGGTGATGCCTTTTTCCTTCTCCAGGTCCATATCGTCGAGGACCTGATTTTCCATATCCCTCGCCCCGAGGGTGCTGGTGAGCTCGAGCAGCCTGTCTGCCAGGGTGCTCTTGCCGTGGTCGATGTGCGCGATGATGCAAAAGTTGCGAATGCTCTTCATACTGCAAAGATAAGTCATTTTTTATTCTTAACTTTGTGCTTCCCGCAGGGAAAACTCAACAATACTATATGGCAACAATCGAAGAACTCTCCAAGATTTCCTCCCAGGTTCGCAGGGACATCGTAAGGATGGTCACTGCCGCCAAATCCGGCCACCCGGGCGGATCGCTCGGCATCACCGACGTGATGACGACGCTTTACTTCCACGAGATGAAGCACGACCCTGAGACCTGGACCCGCTCCGGCAAGGGTCAGGACGTATTCATCCTCTCCGCAGGACACCTCGCCCCCGTGTATTACGCGGAGCTCGCGCGCGCAGGCTACTTCCCTGTGTCCGAGCTCGGTACGCTCCGCAAGTTCGGCAGCCGCCTTCAGGGACACCCTTGCATCACCGACTCCCTCCCGGGAGTGTTCAAGCCTTCGGGCTCACTCGGGCAGGGACTCTCCGTCGCGGCGGGCATAGCCCTCGGCAAGAAGATGGAGGGGGACGGCACCCGCGTCTACTGCCTCTGCGGTGACGGCGAGAGCGAGGAGGGACAGATCTGGGAAGCCGCCATGTGGGCGCAGCACCATCAGGTGGACAACCTCGTCGCGTTCACCGACTGGAACGGCCAGCAGATCGACGGCCCGACCAGGACCATCACCGGCATCGAGGACCTCAGCGAGAAGTGGGGTGCGTTCGGCTGGGACGTGATCGTCGCCGACGGACACGACTATCAGAGCATCCTCGACGCTTTCCAAGTGGCGCACAACGCCGACGGCAAGCCGAAGATGATCCTCTTCAAGACCGAGATGGGCCACGGCGTGGACTTCATGGCCGGCACACACGAGTGGCACGGCAAAGCTCCTTCTGCGGAGCAGTGCGAGGCCGCCCTCAAGCAGTTGGATGAAACATTAGGAGATTATTAGTATGAAGAAATATATCGACACAGGCAAGATCGACACCCGCAGCGGTTTCGGCGAAGGACTCGTGATCGCAGGCCGCGCGGACGAGCGCGTGCTCGCCCTCACCGCAGACCTCAAGGGCTCCCTCAAGATGGGCGCGTTCGCCAAGGAGTTCCCTCAGAGATTCATCCAGTGCGGCATAGCCGAAGCCAATATGGTGGGAGTGGCCGCCGGACTCGCCATCACCGGCAAGGTGCCTTTCATCGGCTCTTTCGCGGAGTTCGTGACCGGGCGCGTCTATGACCAGCTCCGTCAGGAGGTGGCCTACGGCCACACCAACGTCAAGATCGCATCCTCCCACGCGGGCATCACGCTCGGCGAGGACGGAGCGACCCACCAGACGATGGAGGACATCGCACTGATGCGCGCGCTTCCGGGGATGACCGTGATAGTGCCTTGCGACTATAACCAGACCAAGAACGCCACCATCGCGGCCGCCAAGTTCGAGGGCCCCGTGTATCTGCGCTTCGGGCGTCCGGCGGTGCCTAACTTCACCGGCGCGGACGAGCCGTTCGAGATAGGCAAGGTCTACAATCTCAACGCCGGCAAGGACGTGAGCATCATCACCTGCGGACATCTCGTATGGGAGGCGCTGCTTGCAGCCGAGGCACTCGAAGCCGAAGGCGTCAGTGCGGAGGTGCTCAATGTGGCCACCGTCAAGCCGCTCGACACCAAGGCGATAGTCGCTTCGGTGGCCAAGACCGGCTGCGCGGTAGTCGCCGAGGAGCACAATATGGCCGGCGGTCTCGGCGAGGCTGTCGCCGGCGTGCTTGCAGCCGAGGCTCCGTCGCCTCTGGAGTTTGTCAACGGCGCGGACCGCTTCGGTCAGTCCGGCACTCCTGCCGAGCTGATGAAGGCCTACGGTCTCGATGCGGCGCACCTCGCGGAGGCCGCCCGCAAGGCCATCGCCCGCAAGAAATAGGGGCGTGTGCCTGGCGCACGACCGACTTTAAGGTACAGGATCATATCCGCTGCCGCCCCAAGGGTTGCAGCGGATTATTCTTTTGAGGCTGAGCCAGAAACCCTTGAGCGGGCCGTACTTTCGGAACGCTTCGAGCGCATACTGCGAGCAGGTCGGGGTGAAGCGGCAGGTCGGCGGCTTAAGCGGCGAGATGCACAGCCGGTAGAACTTGATAAGCAGGATGAAAGGCAGGGTGAAAGCCTTCTTTATGATGTCCCGGGCGCTCATCGCTGCACGGCGGCTTTGCTGATGCGTCCGAGGATAGCCGCGACCTCGCTCCTGACGACATCATATTCGGCGGGCTCCCTGCCCGTCCATACGAGCATAAAGTCTATGCCGGGGGCTGTGAGCAGCTGCTTCTGGGTGCGGTAGGCCTCGCGCAGGCGGCGCTTCAGCAGATTGCGCTTCACCGCGCGCTTGAAGTACTTCTTGGACACCGAGACCATCATCCGCCCCGGGCCGTCCTCTCGAGCCTGCCTCCAGCAGTATTTTAGATGTGCGGTGCTTCCCCATCTCCCGCCCGACACGAGTGCGGAAATTGTCGTCTTCCCGCACAGCCTCTCCTCCTTCGGGAGGGTGTTGGCCGGAGCGGAGAGCATAGCTATTTCGCTGAAGTGCCGAGATACGCCTCTATCGCGCCGGCAACCGACGGGGCTTCCGGGGTCGGGGCCTTCATCGCGATTGCGAGCCCGGCATCCTCCATCGTCTTGACGACTGACTTGCCGAAAGAGATGAACGTGACCCCGCCCTGCTCGAAGTCGGGGTAGTTCTCCTTGAGGGAGCTGACGTCGGACGGGTTGAGCATCACCACCACATCGTAGGAGTGGATGTCCAGCCCGTGCAGGTCCTGCGGCACCGCCTTGACGAGCGTGCCGAGGGTATAGTCGAGCCCCGCGCCCTCGAAGAGGGTGGTGACGGGCTCGGAGTTGAACCCGGCGGAACCGGTGATGAGGAACTTCTCGCCCTTGTGCTTCGCTCCGATGAGCTCCACGACCGAAGACGGGGTGCCGTTGCCGTAGAATATCTTGCGCTTGCGGTAGACGATATGCTTCTGCAAATACATCGCCACGGCTTCGGTGGAGCAGAAATACTTCATCGTCTCAGGGACTTTGAAGCGCATCTCCTCTGCAAGCTTGAAATATGCGTCAATCGCGAGCCGGGAGAAGAATACCACCGCAGTATAGTCCGGGAGATTGACCCTTTCGGAGCGGAACTCCTTGGCGGAGAGGGGCTCCATAATGAAGAACGGGCGGAACTCCACCGTCGCGCCGTACTTGCTCCGGAGCGACTCGAACGGTGCGAGGTTCGTAGGAACCTGTTGTGAAATCAGTACCTTCATCTTCTTGCTTTCATAATAGTGCCGCACTTGCCGCCAACACTGCGGCGGGCAGGATTTCAAGGCCGCAAAGATATAAAATTGTTCGCAAAGCGGAATGCCCGGAGCTCAAAAAAATCTTCACCTCCCCTATGAGGGAGAGGAGGAAAGCGACGCCTGTGCAGCCCAGGATGACGAGCCGTATAGCGCTGTCGCCGAGCGTGCAGGCCGACAGGATGCCGGCGAGCGGGACAGAGATGAAGCAGAGCGCGATGAAGTGGTTGTAAAGGCCGTTGAGGAGTGCCGAGCGGCGGTCCTGGTCGAGCTTCCGTATCCTCAGGGTCCGGTGGCAGAGCCACCTCAACACCACGAACGAGAGCATCACCGCGAGCGTGGCGGCCCCGCTCCACGCGGCGGGGATCCACTGCCAGTACAGCGGCCTGTAGACGGCGAAGCGGTCGAGCAGCAGGCAGAAAGGCAGGGCGGAGACGAGCGCTATGTCGTTGCGCATCCGGGCCTTGCTGACATTATACTCCAGACCTATGCTGCCGCTGACGCGGTCGAGCGCATACAGCAGGGCCGGGGCGAGCCGGATGATGTCCTTGAGACTGAGCAGGACGAGCACAACGCAGACCAACACGCCAATCCTGTTGGGGAGCAGCTCTCCCCAGGCGGAGGGGTCTCCTGCCTCGGGGAGCGCCCTCGCCGACATCTCAAGCCTGCCCTGCGCGAAGATGCTCTCCTCTCCTGCCATCAGTTGCCCCTTTTCGCGTTATAGCCCATCGACGAGAGCAGAGCGACCAGCTTGTCGCGGAGGTCGCCCTGAATGGTGATCTCCCCGTCTTTAGCCGTGCCTCCCACCCCGCAGCGCGTCTTGAGCGTCTTGGCGAGGGCGGCGAGGTCGTCGGACTTCCCGACGAAGCCCTCGACCAGAGTCACCTGCTTGCCGGCCCGCTGGCGGCGGTCGATCCTCACGATGAGGCGCTGCTTTCCGGGCTCAAGCGTCTCCGCCTCCTCCCGCTGCTCCGTCCGGTATTGATAGTTCGGGTCGGTGGAATAGACCACTCCGAGCCGATTTTTCCAGTCCTGCTCTGACATTTTAAGCATTTTTGCAAAGATACGGATTTTTGGGCTTATATTTGTAGGTTATGAATCAGAAGAAGTTCAGAATCTGGCACAGAGTGAGTGCATTGGTCGCGCTCGTCGTGTCCGCCGTCACATACCTGCTCACCATCGAGCCGTCCGCCTCCTTCTGGGACTGCGGGGAGTTCATCGCGTCGTCCTATAAGCTTGAGGTCGGCCATCCTCCGGGGAACCCGATGTTCCAGCTGATCGCCCGCTTCTTCACCATGTTCGGCGACAACATGCACGCCGCCATCCTCATCAACGCCATGAGCGCCGTGAGTTCGGCGTTCACCATATTCTTCCTCTATCTGACGGTGGTATGGTTTGTCAAGAGAGCCATAAAGCCTTCAGCCGACGGGACTTATACCACCGCACAGGCTATAGCTGTATTCGGCTCCGGGCTTGTGGGGTCGCTCGTCTACTGCTTCTCCGACACGTTCTGGTTTTCCGCCGAGGAGGGTGAGGTCTATGCGATGTCGTCCCTCTTCACCGCCGCCGTGTTCTGGCTGATGACCGTCTGGTACGACCGCGCGGACGCTCCGCACTCGCTCAAGTGGATAGTGCTGATAGCGTTCCTGATGGGCCTCAGCATAGGTGTGCACCTGCTCAACCTGCTGGCCATCCCGGCCCTGGTGTTTATGTACTACTACCGCACGCGCGAGGACAAGCCTTACGGAGTCAGGGAGCTGCTGCTGATATTCGGGGTAGGCGTGGTGATCCTGGCCCTGATATTCTTCGTCATAGTCCCGTACCTGCCGAAACTGGCCGCCTACACCGACCTCTTCTTCGTCAATGTGCTCGGGCTGCCTTACAACACCGGCGCGGCGTTCTTCATCGTGGCCCTGCTCGCCCTGTGCTTCTGGGGCATAGCGGAGACTCTCAAGCGGGAGAAGGTCTTCCTCAACACCTCCCTGCTCTGCGTCACCGCCATCATCATAGGATTCTCGGTGTTCAGCATCGACATCATCCGCTCCTGCGCCAAGACTCCGACCAACGAGTACCAGCCGGACAACGCCTTCACGCTCGTCAGGTACCTCTCCCGCGAGCAGTACGGCTCCACCCCGCTGCTCTATGGGCAGTATTTCGACGCCCCGTTCGACCTTAAGACCTCCAAGTACTGGGCCCCGCTCGACGGGAAGTACAAGAAGGTGGACAGCCCGGTGGACGCCGACTACCTCCCGGAGGGCAAGATGCTCTTCCCGAGGATGTGGGCCTCCAGCCCGGACGGACGCTACGAGGAGTTCTACGAGAGCTATATGGACGGCAAGGGCGTCAAGGTGCCGGGCTCCTCGCACCGCAAGCCTACGATGGGCACCAACCTCCGCTTCTTCTTCGACTATCAGCTCAACTGGATGTACTGGCGCTACTTTATGTGGAACTTCGCGGGCAGGCAGAACCAGATACATTCCCCGTCGCCGGGCGACCTCTTCCGGGGCAACTGGGAGAGCGGGGTGAAGTTTATCGACGAGCTCCGCCTCGGAGACCAGAGCGACGCCCCGGACACGCTCGCCCACGACAAGGGCAAGAACCACTACTACTTCCTGCCGCTGCTGCTCGGCCTGCTGGGACTCTTCTTCCAGTTTGACCGGGACAGGCGCGGATGCTGGCTCAACTTCCTGATGTTCTTTATGACGGGCATCGCCATCGTGATCTATCTCAACCAGCCCCCTTTGCAGGTGAGGGAGAGGGACTATGCCTACGCCGGCTCGTTCTACTTCTTCAGCGTCTGGGCCGGGATGGCGGTGGCCGCCATCTACAGCCTGATAGACGGCGCCCTGAAGGGCAGGGGAGGCGTAGCCGCAGCATCAGCCGTCAGCCTCCTGTGCGTACTCGTGCCGGTGGAGATGGCGGCGCAGAACTGGGACGACCACGACCGCTCCGACCGTCGCACGGCGGTGGAGATGGCCTGCAACTATCTCAACTCCGCGGGCCCGAACGGCATCCTCATCACCCACGGCGACAACGACACTTTCCCTCTCTGGTATGCACAGGAAGTGGAGAATGTGCGGCCTGACGTGAGGATCGTCAACACTTCGCTCCTCGGTACGGACTGGCACATAGACCAGATGAAGTGGGCGGTCAACGAGTCCGCGCCGCTTCCGCTCTCCGTCGGGCAGGAGCAGTATCTCTACGGCACCAACGAATATATCCCGGTGTACGACACCCGCAACGAAGTCACCTCCATCTCGGACGTGATGGCGCTCTTCCGCAACCCTAAGGTCAAGGCTTCGATGACGAGCGGGCGCAGGGTGGACTATATCGCCTCGCGCAAGATCAGCATCCCGGTCAACAGGGACAATGTGATAAAGTACGGCATCCTCTCCGAGAAGTACGCCGGACAGATCCCGGACTCCATCATCATCACGATACCGAAGGACAAGGATATGCTCACCAAGCCTGAGCTGTTTATGCTCGACCTCCTCTCTAACTACCAGTGGGACAGGCCGATAAGCCTGCTCAACATGGGCGGCGACATCAATATCGGCCTCAAGGAGTATCTGGAGCACGAGGGGTATTCATACAAGTTCATCCCGATTAAGAACAAGACCACCACGACCGTGGCGGGATTTGTGGACACGGATGAACTGTACCGCAAGATGACCCGGGTCTACAAGTGGGACGCCGTCGCGTCGGGCGACTATTTCATCGACTACCAGAATATGTACACCCACCTCGGGGTGCTCTCGCTGCGCAGCCTCTTCGTCACCGTGGCCGACGCGTTCATCCGGGCCGGGGAGAACGACCGCGCGCTGGAGATGCTGGACAAGTGTCAGGAAGTGATGCGACACTTCCCGCTCGAGACGATACCGCTCGGCTTCTCCGGCAACGACTACATGGTCATCAGGATGGTCGAGGACTACTATGTGCTGGGGCGGAAGGACCAGGCCCGCGAGCTGGCCGCCCGGCTTTCGGAGCAGCTTCTGGTCGCCGCCAACTTCTACTGCGAGTTCTACGATGTGGCAAGGGAAGACTTCGAACTCGTCGGCAACTATATCTACTACCTCTCCGACGAGCTGCGCAAGGGCGGCGATGCCGAACTCTCCAAGCAGCTGACCGACAGTTTCCTGGATATGCTCGGGGTCTCTGCCGGGGGAGCGGCTTCCTAGCGGGACATCCTTACGACTACAGATAGCGGGAGGGCTTTGCCGAAGCGGTCAGCGAGTGCGAGCTCTCCCGACTCTATTGTGTGCCGGGCCTTTGCTCCGGCCTCGTCCCGGCCCGCCCCGCCTTCCGGACGGAATGCCTGCTTCACCACGGTCTCGCCCAGAAGCGGGGAGAAGCCGTTGGAGTAGAGGTTGAGGACAAGGAAGCTGTTGCGGGGCGCGAGTATGGAATTGACCGAGCCGAGCATCTCGAAGAGGCACTCGTCCAGCTTCCACTTCTCCCCGTCCGGGCCGTGTCCGTAGGCCGGCGGGTCCATTATGATGCCGTCATAGCTGTTGCCGCGGCGCTCCTCGCGCTTTGCGAACTTCATCGCGTCCTCCACGACCCAGCGTATGCCGTCGAGTCCGGAGGCTTCCATATTCTCCCGCGCCCAGGTGACCACCTGCCGCACCGAGTCGAGATGGGTCACGTCCGCCCCTGCGGCCCTGGCCGCGAGGGACGCTGCCCCCGTATATGCGAAAAGATTGAGTATCTTGGGTTTGCGCCCGAGGATGCTTGCCAGCTCGCGGGTCCTGCGGTAGATATACTCCCAGTTCGGGGCCTGCTCCGGGAACACCCCCGTGTGCTTGAATGCGGTGAGGCCGAGCCTCAGGGTGAACTCCGGTCCGCCCTCCGAGCCGGCATAGCGGATATACCACTGGTCCTCGCTTCGCCCGAGCCTCTCCCAGATGCCGCTGTCCTCCTTGCCCGCCTTGGCGAATCCTGCGCCCGGGCGGAAGCGGAGATGCGCGGCCCGCTCCCACTCCTTGCCGCTCATCGACTTGCTCCACAGGGCCTTGGGCTCGGGGCGTATGATGCAGTATGGGCCGAATCTCTCGAGCTTCTCACCGTCGCCGGAGTCGAGGAGAGCGTAGTCTTTCCAGGATTTGAGGGGGTATTCAATCATAACGGGTGCAAAGATATGGAGAAAATTGCTAAATTTGCGGGATTGAAAATTAATTCATTTCTATATGCAACAGCACATTGATTCTTACGATTTCGCCGGCAAAAAGGCAATCGTGCGCGTAGACTTCAACGTTCCTCTCAACGAGAAGTTCGAAATCACCGATGACACCCGCATCCGTGCTGCCATCCCGACCCTCAGGAAGGTGCTCGCCGGCGGCGGCTCGCTCATCATCATGTCCCACCTCGGACGCCCTAAGGGGGTGGACGCCAAGTTCTCCCTCAAGCACATCGTGGACCACGTGTCGGAGTGCCTCGGTGTGCCGGTGAAGTTCGCCCCTGACTGTCAGAAGGCGCAGGCCGAAGTCGCCGCCCTCAAGCCGGGAGAGGCCCTGCTGCTCGAGAACCTCCGCTACTACGCCGAGGAGGAGGGCAAGCCTCGCGGACTCGCGGAGGATGCTTCCGACGAGGAGAAGAAGGCCGCCAAGGCCGCCGTCAAGGAGAGCCAGAAGGAGTTCGTCAAGACCCTCGCGTCATACGCCGACTGCTACATCAACGACGCTTTCGGTACCGCACACCGCGCACACGCCTCCACCGCGCTGATAGCCAAATACTTCCCTAACGACAAGATGTTCGGCTACCTGATGGAGGGCGAGATCAGGGCCATCGACAACGTGCTCAAGAACGCCAAGCATCCTTTCACCGCCATCATCGGCGGCTCCAAGGTCTCATCCAAGCTCGCCGTGCTCGAGAACCTGCTCGACAAGGTGGACAACCTCATCATCGGCGGCGGTATGGGATATACCTTCATCAAGGCCCGGGGAGGCAGGATAGGCAACTCTCTCCACGAGGACGAGCTTATGCCTCAGGCGCTTGAGATACTCGCCAAGGCCAAGGAGAAGGGCGTCAACATCTCCCTCTCGACCCAGACCCTCGTCGCCAACGACTTCAGCGAGAGCGCCGACACCGACATCGTTCCGTCCTGCGACATCCCTGACGGATGGGAGGGCGTGGACGCCGGCCCGGAGTCCCTCGCCAGCTGGAAGAAGATCATCCTCGACTCCAAGACCATCCTCTGGAACGGTCCTGTGGGAGTGTTCGAGATCTCCAAGTTTGCGAACGGCACCCTCCAGATCGCCGAAGACCTCGCCGAGGCTACCGCCAAGGGCGCATACACCCTCGTCGGAGGCGGCGACTCAGTGGCTGCCGTGACCCGCATGGGCTACGCCGACAAGGTAAGCTATGTCTCCACCGGCGGCGGCGCGATGCTCGAAGCCCTTGAGGGCAAGGATCTTCCGGGCATAGCCGCCATCCGCGAATAGTCCCAGCCGATTATGTTCGGGATGCTCTTCGTCCACTGGCACGTCGACCCGGTGCTGTTCCACATCGGGGGGCTGCAGATCAGGTGGTACTCGCTGCTGTTCGTGTCCGGCTTCGTCATCGGCTGGTATCTTTTCCGCTGGTTCTTCCGGCGCGAAAAGGTCAGCGAGAAGCTTATGGACCCGCTCCTCTACACCCTGCTCATCGCCACCATAGTCGGAGCGCGTCTCGGACACTGTCTCTTCTACCAGCCGGACTACTATCTCGGCTCGTGGCAGGGCTTCTGGGAGATATTCATGCCGTGGAAAGGCGGCCTCGCCAGCCACGGCGGAGCCATAGCCCTGCTCTTCGCAATGTGGTGGTACTCATCCCGCTATGGCAAGAAGAACGGTTTTGACTTCCTCTGGATAATGGACCGTCTCTGCATCACGGTGGCATTCGCCGGATGTATGATACGGCTCGGCAACCTCTTCAATTCCGAGATCTATGGCGATGTCACCGCTCTCCCGTGGGGGTTCATCTTCGACCTGCGGGGGGAGACCGAGCCGAAGCACCCGACCCAGATCTACGAGGCCCTGTCCTACCTTATCCTGGGCTTGATACTCGTCTGGGTATACAGATACAAGCTCGACAAGGTCTATCGGGGGTTCTTCTTCGGGGCGTTTCTGGTAGGATGCTTCGGGATGCGCTTCCTCATCGAGTTCATCAAGGAGCCGCAGGTCGGATTTGAAGAGGGGATGGCCCTCAATATGGGCCAGCTGCTCTCCATTCCGTTCGTCATCGTAGGAGTGGCGATGCTCGTCCTGTCATATGTCCGGCGACAGCCTGCGGCGGTCTCCGGAGCGGGTTCTGCGGGCAGAAAATAATTTCTGTCATAGTTCAGGGCGGGTGGTGCGATATTTGCATTACCCGCCCCGGCTTTATGATAGTGTTTGAGTTTCGCAAATGCGAAACACGGTTTTAGAGGCCCATAGGGCCGAAACCAAGTCCCTTTCCCGAGGAAAGGGATTTAGGGAAAGGGTAATAAGTGATAGTGTATGAAAAAATTGTTGTTTATTCCGGTTTTGGCGCTGTCCGCAGCCGTCGGAGTTGCCGCACAGGAGCTTGAGGCTCAAGTCGATACGGCATCGGCGCCCAAAATCATCACTCTGGAGCAGGCGCTCCGGATAGCGGTCAGCGAGAACGCTTCCGTCAAGGTGGCCGACATGGAGCTTGAGCGCAGCGGCTACGAGCGCAAGGGCACCTACGCCTCTCTCCTCCCTCAGGTGGACGGATCCGCCGCCTACCAGCGCACCATCAAGAAACAGGTTATGTATATGGACTTCGATATGTCCGCCATGGGCGGAGGTTCGGATTCGGACGGGTCCGGAGGCTCTGCTTCGGGCGGCGGCTCCGGCGCTTCTTCCGCCTCTTCCGGGAGCGGATTCGAGGTTGGCCGCTGGAACACCTGGTCCGCGGGGGTTTCAGCCTCTATGCCCCTTGTCAACGCCCAGCTCTGGGAGAGCCTCAGGATCAGCGGAGAGAGCGTGGAGCTTGCGGTCGAGAAGGCCAGGAGTTCGCGTCTTGAGACCGTCAACCAGGTCAAGCAGGCATACTTCTCCTGCCTGCTCGCCAAGCAGGCTTTCGAAGTCTATAAGTCAGTCTATGACAACGCCCTGGAAAATCTCAGGCAGACCGAGCGCAAATACAACGCCCAGAGGGCTTCCGACCTTGACCTCGCAAGAGCCAAGTCGACCCTTGCGAGCGCGGTGCCCAACGTCTATGATGCGGAGAGTTCCGTGATACTCTCGCTCTGGCAGCTCAAGGCCGTGATGGGAGTCAGCCTCGACGAGAACATCGACATCGCCGGTTCGCTGGAGGACTACGGCGACTCCATGCTCTACGACTTTGCGCAGTCCGAGGAGCTCTCCCTCGAGAACAACTCCACCCTGCGCCAGCTCGGCATCCAGGCCGAGCAGCTTGCGGCCACGGTCCGGATGCGGGAATACGCCTACCTTCCGAGCCTCGCGCTCGCGTTTTCGTATAGCCTCAACGCGATGACCAACGACTTCAAGTTCAGCGAATACCGGTGGTCGCCATACTCTTATGTCGGGCTCAGCCTGCAGGTGCCCATCTTCTCCGGCGGCAAGCGGCTCAACGATGTCCGTCAGGCCAAGGTCCAGAAGGCCGAACTCGACGTGCAGCGCGAGGAGAGCGAGCGCCAGCTGCGCATCTCCATCCGTCAGTATCTCAACCAGATGGAGACCGCGATGAAGAGCAAGGGCTCCGCCGAGAGCGCGCTTGAGTCCGCCCAAAAGGCCTACGACATCGCAAGCCGCTCCTATGAGGTGGGACGCAGCACTCTCACCGAGCTCAACGACGCGCAGCTTGCGCTGACCCAGGCCCGCCTGACCTACTCTCAGGCCATCTACAAATTCGTCAGCGCCAAGGCCAGCCTCGAAGGGGTGCTCGGCGCGGACTTCATCGACGAAGACGGCAATGTCCAACTGAATAAAACTTACAGCAATTTGAGTTTCGCAAATGCGAAACACGGTTTTAGAGGCCCATAGGGCCGAAAGCAAGTCCCTTTCCCGAGGAAAGGGATTTAGGGAAAGGGTAATACAATAATAAGCGAAGCTTGTGCGGGAGGGGAAAGTTTTGCAAGTACCTGCACAATGCTTGTTTTACAACAATATTTTTTACTTGCGAAACTTGAGTTACAGCAATGAATAATAGACTCGTAATGGGAATGGTGCTCGCCGCGATGGTATGCGGCTGCGCCGGCAATGGCAACAAGGCTCAGGAGGCCGCCGTGGAGGAGAAGACTCCTCTCGTCTCGGTCGTGAGCGCAAGCAGGCAGACGGTGCCGCAGACCGAGGTGTACTCCTCTACTGTTCAGGCCAACATAGTCAACAACATAGCTCCGCAGACAAGCAACCGTATAGTCAAGCTCAATGTCGAGGTCGGCGACTTCGTCTCCGAGGGCCAGATACTCGCCGAGATGGACAAGGCCAGCCTGCGGCAGGCCGAGCTCAAGCTCAAGAACGACAAGCAGGAGCTTGAACGCGTCGAGGCGCTGCTCGGCGAGGGCGGCATCTCGCAGTCCGACTACGATGCCCTCCGGCTCGCCTATGAGGTCTCCGAGACCAGCTACCGCAACCTGCTCGACAACACGGTCCTCCGCTCGCCGATAAGCGGCGTGGTGACCGCGCGCAACTACGACAGGGGCGATATGTATGCGATGGCATCTCCGATCTACACCGTGCAGCAGATCACTCCGGTCAAGATACTCTTGGGAGTGTCCGAGACCGACTACACCAGGGTCCACAAGGGCGACAAGGTCTCAGTGACCGCCGACGCCCTGCCCGGCAGGACTTTCACGGGTTCGGTCGCGAGGCTCTATCCGGTGATCGACCCCTCATCTCACACTTTCAAGGTTGAGGTGCAGATACCCAACGGCGACCGGCTCGTGCGTCCGGGGATGTATGTCCGCGCCACCGTCAATATGGGCGACAACGACAGCATCGTAGTCCCTGACTCCGCAGTCGTGAAGCAGCAGGGTTCGGGGCAGAGGCTGGTATATGTCATCGATGCCGACAACATAGTGTCCGTCAAGATAGTCACCATAGGCCTGCATTTCGGCTCCAGCTACGAGATCCTCTCCGGGCTTGAGGAGGGCGACAGAGTGATCACCGGAGGCCAGTCCGCCCTCAAGTCGGGCATTAAAGTGGAGGTTGCACAATGAGCATCTATCGTTCCGCCGTCAACAAGCCGGTGACAACCGCCCTGGTCTTCATCGCGTTTGCGGTGCTCGGCATCTTCTCGCTGAGCAGGACTTCGATCGCGCAGTTCCCGGAGTTTGACGCCAATACCATTATGGTGATGTCCTCCTATCAGGGCGCGAACGCCCAGGATATCGAGACCAACCTCACCAAGATTCTGGAGAACGCCCTCAACGGCGTCGAGGACCTCAAGGAGCTGAATTCCCAGTCCAAGGAGAATATCTCCCTGCTGACCCTCACCTTTGAATACGGCACCGACATCGAGGAGGCGACCAACAATGTCCGTGACAAGCTGGATATGGTCAATTCGGCGCTCCCTGACGGGGCCACGATGCCTGTCATATTCAAGTTCAGCGCCGACGATATGCCTATTATGATGCTCTCCGCCACGGCCAAGGAAAGCCTGGAGGGCCTCGACAAGATCCTTGACGACAAGCTCTCCACCCCGCTGGCGCGTGTCAAGGGGGTCGGCACGGTGTCCGTCAGCGGCGCTCCTACCCGCGAGATACAGATCTACTGCGACCCGGTGAAGCTGCAAGCCTACAACCTTACCGTCAGCGGCATCTCCGCCACCATCGCCTCCGAGAACAGAAACGTCCCTTCGGGCAATATCGACATCGGCACCGAGACCTACACCCTCCGCGTGCAGAAGGAGTTCACCGACCCGAGCGAACTGCTTGACGTCGTGGTCGGCACGAGCAACGGCACGGCAGTCTATCTGCGCGACGTGGCCACCATCCGCGACGGAGGCGAAGAGCGCGAGCAGGAGTCCTACACCAACGGTGAGCGCTCCGCGCGAATCATCATCCAGAAGCAGTCCGGAGCCAATACCGTCAATGTGATCCGCAGCGTCAAGAAGCAGCTCGCCAAGATAGAGCAGACTCTCCCGTCCGATATCGAGATCGTCACCTTCGTGGACGGCTCCACCGAGATCATCAACACCATCCACACCCTCTTCGAGACCATCATCATCACCTTCCTCGTCGTGGGATTCGTGGTGTTCATATTCCTCGGCAACTGGAAGTCCACCGTCATCATCATACTCTCCATCCCGCTCGCCCTGCTGGCTTCGCTGATCTATCTCTATGTGACCGGCAACACGCTCAACATCATCTCGATGTCCGCGCTGGCGATAGCCATCGGTATGGTGGTGGACGACTCCATAGTGGTGCTGGAAAACGTCTCCACGCACCTGTCCCGGGGCGAGAAACCCAAGGAGGCCGCCGTCCACGGCACCTCCGAGGTGGGCATCTCCGTCATCGCCTCCACCCTCACGATGCTCTGCGTGTTCCTGCCTCTGACGATGATCAGCGGCATGTCCGGAATTATGTTCCGCCAGCTCGGATGGATCGTCAGCATCATCATGATAGTGTCCACGGTGGCCGCGTTGACCTTCGTGCCTATGCTCTGCTCCCGCTGGCTCAGGACAGACATCACTCACGGCAAGGTCTACAATGCCCTGTTCGTGCCTATCGACCGCTTCATAGACTGGATATCCCGGGGCTACGCCCACATCATCCGCTGGGCGACCAAGCGCCGCAAGGTCGTGATACTCAGCTTCGCGGCAGTGTTTGTGCTCGCTATGGTGACTCTTGTCCCGGGGCTTAAGACCGAGTACTTCCCGCGCTCCGACTCCGACCGCCTCTCCGTCACCGTAGAGCTCCCTATGGGCACGGCGCAGAGCGTGACCCGCGAGCTGTTCAACACCATATACGACGAGCTCAAGGCTAACATACCGGAAGCCAGGATAATCAACGGCGCCTTCGGTCAGGCGGACTCCGACAACACCTTTGCAAGCATGCAGAGCAACGGCACGCACCTCATCTCGATGAACCTCAACATCGGCTCCAGCAGCACCCGCAGGCGCACGTCCGCCGAGCTCGCCGACATAGTCAGGGGGATACTTGCGCAGTATCCCCAGATACGCCGCGCACTCGTCACCGAAGGCGGCGGCGGGATGGGCGGCGCGTCCTCCATCAAGGTCGAGGTCTACGGCTACAGCTTCGACAACACCGACCTGGTGGCCAAGCGTCTCCAGGCGGGGATGCTTCAGGACCCGGCATTCGCCCAAGTCACCCTCAGCCGCGACGAGTACACCCCGGAGCTTCAGATGAACTTCGACCGCACCAAGCTGGCTCTCAACGGATTGACATCCACCACTGCGGCGGCTGCCTTCAGCGCGGCGATGAGCGGTTCGGTATCGTCCTACTATCGCGAGGACGGCGAGGAGTACAAGATAAGAGTCCGCTACGCCCCGGAGGCGCGCACGAGCATCGAGGACCTCGAGAATATCCTCGTCACCAATGCGGCGGGTCAGCAGATCCGTATGAAGGACCTCGGCACCGTGGTGGAGACTCTCGTGCCTCCGACCATCGAGCGCAAGGACCGTGAGAGGCTCATCACCGTCACGGGCATCGTCGCGAAGGGTTCGGCCCTCAGCGACGCCGTCGCAGCCGCCAACAGAGTCATCTCCGAGACCGAAATGCCGACCGGCATAACCACCGAGATTGCCGGCGACTATGAGGACCAGCAGGATATGTTCTCCGACCTGCTCGTGCTGATCTTGCTGATGGTCATCCTCGTGTATATGGTGATGGCATCGCAGTTCGAGTCGTTTATGAGTCCGTTCGTGATAATGTTCTCCGTGCCGTTCGCCCTTGTGGGCGTGCTGCTCGGCCTGCGCATCACCGGCACCGCGCTCGGAGTGATGGCGATGATCGGCATCATCATACTTATCGGCGTGGTGGTGAAGAACGGTATCGTATTGATTGACTACACGATACTCTGTCGTGAGAGGGGGATGAACATCCGCGACGCCTCCACCACGGCGGCCAAGAGCCGTCTCCGCCCTATCCTTATGACCACCCTCACCACCGTGCTGGGTATGCTGCCTATGGCGGTCGGCACTGGCGAAGGGGCCGAGATGTGGCGCTCGCTGGGCGTGACGGTCTGCTGGGGTCTCACCGTATCGACCCTCGTGACCCTCGTGCTCATCCCTACGGTATATTGTTCGTTCGCAAGCAGACAGGAAAGGAGGAAACAGAAATGAAAGCAATGTTCATAGCCTACAATCAGGCATATAATGAAGAGATAGTGGAAATGCTCGCCGGGATGGGCCAGAGGGGCTTCACCCGCTGGGAAGACATCGAAGGCAAGGGAAGTTTCAACGGCATCCCGCGCTATGGCAGCCACGCCTGGCCGGAGATGAACCACGCGCTGCTCACGATAGTCAAGGACGAGGCGGTCGAGCCTATCCTCGCGGCGCTCAGGCAGAAAGACGAGGCCGCCCCCGAACTCGGGCTGCGGGCTTTCGTCTGGAATATTGAAACTTTCTATTAATTTCTTATATTTGTATCCGCCGGCTCTTTTGACCGGCGGATAATTTTTACGATTATGGCAACTGTAGTCAACAACTCAAACATCGCTGAGATACTCTCATCCCCTCAGCCGGTCCTGATTGATTTCTGGGCAACCTGGTGCGGTCCTTGCCGCGTGCTGTCCCCGACGGTGGACGAAGTGGCGGCGGAATACGAAGGCAGGGCCATAGTGGCCAAATGCAACGTCGACGACTGCGAAGACATCTCCATCAAGTACGGCATCCGCAATATCCCTACGCTGCTCTTCTTCAAGAGGGGAGAGCTCGTGGACAGGACTGTCGGGGTCGTATCGAAGAAAGAAATCACCGAAAGGATAGACAAACTGATTTAACTAAAAACATTACACAATGAAGAAAATCATCATCATCGCCGCCGCGCTTCTCGCGGCGTGGTCGGCAAACGCACAGATCGGCATAGTCGCAGGTCTCACCTCATCGGCTACGGACGCGCAGTCGGCTTATGCAGACATCAAGAACGTCAACCAGTACCACGTGGGCCTCACCTACAAGCTCGGTCTGGGCAATCTGCTCGCCATCCAGCCGTCCCTCATCTACAATATGAAGGGCACCAAGATCGGAGAGATAGGCGGAGTCAAGGACATCAATGCCGAATACAAGACAGGATACCTCGAACTCCCTGTGCAGGTGCAGGCCGGTCTCGGCATCGGCACTCTGCTTAGGGTTTACGGATTTGCGGAGCCGTTTGTCGGATATGCTATCAACAACGAGGTCAAGACACCGGATCTCCTCAACAAAGAGTCGGTCCAGAACACCTGGGACAATGTGAAGAGCCGCTTCGAGTATGGCGTGAGCCTCGGTGCGGGCGTCGAGGTCCTCAGGCACCTCCAGGTGACGGTCAAGTATTTCTGGAATCTCGGCAGCGTCTACGGCAACGAGATCACCGTCGCCGGCACGGCGAAGACAATCAGCGAGAGCAAGTGCAACGGCGTAGCCGCATCTGTGGCATACCTCTTCTAGGACCTGATCCTGTATGTCAGACAAGAAGGCGGTCTTTTTCTGCGCCGCCAGCAGTGACATAAAGGCCGAATACAATCAAGCTGCACGGGAGATTGTCCGTGCGGCTTGTTTGTCTGGATACGACATCGTCTCAGGCGGCACCGTCAAGGGGACTATGTGGCATGTCTGCGACGAGGCCTCACGCTGCGGGGTTGAGGTCATAGGCGTGATACCGCGCTTTATGGCGGGGCTGGAGCATCCTTCGCTTACCAGATGCATCTGGACCGACAGGATGTCGCAGCGCAAGGACGCGATGCGGGAGGGCACCTGCCTCGCCGTGGCGCTTCCGGGCGGCATCGGCACTCTCGACGAGCTCGCCGAGACCTATTGCCTCGCCAAGATGGGGCTCTACCCCGGGCGGGTGGTGGCGCTCAATATGGACGGCTTCTACGAGCCGTTCCGCGCCCAGCTCGACCTCTATGTGGAGCGCGGCTTCCTCGACGGGAAGTCCCGCGCGCTCATCTCTTTCCCCGACACCGTTGAAGAATTGAAGAAGCTTCTGTGAACTCCGATCGCATAATATCTGTCCTGGGTGAAGATTGGGGCCTTATGAAGGCGCTGATCCGCAGCAGCCTGCACAGCGACGTGCGCCTGCTGGAGCAGACCAATGAGAGGCTGGCCTCGCACTCCGGCAAGATGTTGCGGCCTCTGATTTCGCTCCTTATCGCCCGCGCGCTCGGCACTCCGGGCGAGGACAGCCGGCGCTATGCCGCGGCGGTCGAGCTGCTGCACAACGCCACCCTGATGCACGACGACGTGGCCGACGGGAGCCCCGAGCGCCGGGGCTTTCCTACGCTCTCCGCCATCTTCGGGGCCTCCGCCGCTGTGCTTGTCGGGGATTTCTGGCTCGCCAGAGCCATGGAGATGGTGCTCTCTTCCGAGCGCTACGCCGAGGTCGTCGGGTTCTTCTCAAAGACTCTCACCGACCTGGCGGAGGGGGAGATGCTTCAGCTCGAGAAGGCTTCCGGCGCGGACACCGGCGAGGAGGACTATTATCGCATCATCAGATGCAAGACGGCTTCGCTGTTCGAGACCGCCGGGGTGACCGCCGCCTATTCGGTCGCCGCTCCGGAAGAATATGTCAGGGCCGCGAGGGCATACGCTTCGGAGTTCGGCACGGCGTTCCAGATCAAGGACGACATCCTCGACTACGCCGGCACGGAAGAGCTCGGCAAGCCGGTCGGGGTTGACCTCAAGGAGCGGAAGATCACTCTCCCCCTGCTCGGAGCGCTACGTTCGCTTCGGGACGACTCCGAATGGAGGCGGATGATACGCGAGATCCCGTCCCACCCCGAATACTGCCCCCTGATCCGCGATTTCGTGCTGTCCGGCGGAGGCATCGAATATGCTTCGGCCCGACTTGAGGAGCACATCCTCAGGGCGGTTGAGGCCCTGGCTCCGGTGCCGGATTCGCCCGCGAAAGACGCTCTCGTGGAGATTGCCCACTTCAACGCTTTCAGACAGGTATGAGATTCGCGCAGCTGCAGGGCAACCCGGATGTGGTAAGGGCTCTTGTCGGGATGGTCGACTCCGGCAGGATTCCGCACGCCATCATCTTCCACGAAGACGACGGCGGCGGGGCGTTTCCGCTCTGCATCGCATTTCTCCAATACCTCTACTGCCCTCACCGCAGCGCTTCGGACTCCTGCGGGCTCTGTCCCGACTGCAACAAGATAGGCAAGCTGATCCACCCGGACGTGCATTTCATCTTCCCTGCCGAGGCGCAGAAGATTTCCGTGGATTATCTTGCGGAGTTCCGCTCTCTTGCCCTCTCCAACCCCCGCTTCACCGAGTCCGGGCTCAACGCCGCCCTCGGGCTTGAGAAGAAGAACAGCCTGATTGCGGTGAAGGATGCCCAGTTCATACTCGACACCCTCTCGCTCAGCGCCCTGGAGGGAGGGTACCGCTCGGTGGTGATATATCTGCCGGAGAAGATGAACCAGGAAGCGGCCAACAGGCTGCTCAAGATGATCGAGGAGCCGGAGGAGAAGACCCAGTTCCTGCTCATCACCCACAAGGCGGAGAGGGTGCTGCCTACCATAGCCTCACGCTGCCAGCACATCAGGGTGCGTCCGTCCGGGGAGAAGGGCGCCGAGCCGGCATTCGAGTCCCCGGAACTCTTTGCGGAGCTGATGGACGCGCTGCTCTCCAAGGATCTGCAGGCCTGTCTGGACATCGCCGACAGGATATCTGCGATGCCGTCGCGCGAAAGTGCGAAAGCTTTTTGTAAATTTGCATCAGACCGGCTTCGGCTCATATTCCTTGCTTCGCAAGGGCTGACGGAGCTGGGGACGGTCGGCGCGGACGCGGTCCGCTGGGCCGCAGCCTGCCCGAAGTCGTTTCCGCGCAGGGCGCTTGCGGTGTTTGACCGCGGATATTCGATGATCGAGCGCAATGTCAACGCCAAGATCATCTTTACCGATATTGTGGACAGACTCTACTTACTGATATGACCGATATTAGAGAATCAATAAAATACGACTGCTCCCGGGGTTGCGTTGTGACCCGCGACGAGCAGACCGGCGACACCTCCTGCACCTACCGTGCGGGATGCTGCAAGCTCGGCGACTACAACTGGCTCAAGGACGCGCAGGACGGCTCCGTCAGGGACCTCTTCGAGGTGCGCTTCAAGAACACCCGCAAGGGGATATATATCAACGACTCCCCGCAGAATATCCGTCTGGGGGATCTTGTGATGGTCGAGGCCGCCACCGGTCTGGACCTCGGCATCGTCACGCTCGAGGGGCCTATCGTGGCCAGGCAGATGAAGTGCAAGGGGATTGACCCGCAGGCGACAGTGTTCAAAAAGATCTACCGCAAGGCCCGCCAGACCGACATCGAGCGCTGGCAGGAGGCGATAGCGCGCGAGCAGGAGACGATGATCAAGGCCCGCGCCATCGCTGCGGAGATGGGTCTTGAGATGAAGATAGGCGACGTGGAGTTCCAGGGCGACGGGAGCAAGGCGATATTCTACTATATCGCCGACGGGCGGGTGGACTTCCGCCAGCTGATCAAGGCTTTCGCCGAGGAGTTCCATATCAGGATAGAGATGAAGCAGATAGGTGCACGGCAGGAAGCCGGGCTCATAGGGGGTCTCGGCGTGTGCGGGCGCGAACTCTGCTGCGCCAACTATATCTCCTCGTTCCAGAGCATCTCCACCTCGGCTGCCCGCTGTCAGGACCTTTCGCTCAACCCGCAGAAGCTCGCCGGCCAGTGCGGCAAGCTGAAGTGCTGCCTCAACTATGAGGTGGCGACCTATCTCGATGCGCAGTCACGCATCCCTAAGGTGAACGAACCGCTTGACTTCCAGGACGGTCCGGCGTATCTCCGCAAGACCGACATCCTCAGGGAGGTGATGTACTTCTCCTACGACAGGTCCTCCGACGCGCAGCTCTATCCGCTCGACGCCTCCGAGGTGAGAGAGATCATCAAGATGAACCGCAACGGCATCAAGCCGGAGTCGCTCCGCAGCGAGCCGGAGCCGTCTGTGCCGGAATTCGTCACGGCGGTGGGCGACGACAGCATCAGCCGCTTCGACTCTCCCCGCCGCCGCAAGGGCCGCGGCGGCAAGGGGCGCAGATCCGGAGGCCGCGGCGGCAACGGGAGCGCTTATAACGGCGTTTCTTCCAACGGAGGCCGCCGATCCGGCGGGCGCGGAGGCAACAACGGCAGCAAATGAGGCTTCCCGCTGCTCTCCTGACGGCATTGCTGTGCCTTGCAGCCTGCTCCCCTCCGAGCGGCTACAACGGCTTTGTCCGGGCGGAAGATGCGCACGACGGGGTGTATTCGTTTTCCCTGTCCGTCACCGACACGGTGGACACCTACGACTTCTCGTTCTACGGCAGGCTTCTCTCCGGCAGGCAGCGCAATGTCGAGTTGCGCGTGCTCTGGCTTGCCCCGTCGGGGGAGAGTTTCTCCGAGACGGTCTATATGAAGAGTCTGGACTCCAAGGGGTGCAAGGAACTCTACCGCAGCGGGGTCAGGCTCACGGAATGCGGGGAGTGGAAGCTCAATGTGCACCCGGTGGGCGTGGGGGACGGTTTCACCGGCCTCGGACTGATCTGCACCGTAAGCGATGGGACACGATAAACTGCGCAAATTTGCGGAGAACGAGACATTCTCCTGTCTTCTGCAGCCCTCTTCCCGGGAGCTGCTCGCGGACGGGTTCTTCAATCTCAGGGACCACCCCGTCAAGGGGCGTTGGCGCGAGCGGATGTTTCCGCAGGGGGCGCCGGACGCGCCGGTCGTGCTGGAGCTCGGCTGCGGCAAGGGGGAATATACCATCGACCTTGCGTTGCGCAATCCAGGTTCGGACTATATAGGAGTGGACATCAAGGGGGCGCGGCTCTGGAAGGGGGCCGGCTATGCGACGCGGGAGCATCTGGGGAACGTGGCTTTCCTGCGGACGCGCGTGGAGTTCATCACCGCCTTTTTCGCGCCCGGCGAGGTGTCGGAGATTTGGCTCACCTTCTCCGACCCGCAGTTCCGCAGCGAGAATTCCCGCTTGTCCTCGCCCCTCTTTCTGGAGAGGTATCGCTCGATCATGAAGCCGGGCGGAGTCGTGCATCTCAAGACCGATTCGATGTTCCTGCACCAATACACCAGGGCTGTCTGCTCGGCCAACGCTCTGAAGATAATCTCCTGCACTGAAGACCTCTACGGCAGCTCCGACGACTCCGTCCCCGCCGAGGTCAGACAGGTGCAGACATTCTACGAGAAGATGTTCCGCTCGCAGGGCTGTCCCATCACCTATCTCTCATTCGTGATCGACCGCGACGGGCCTTACCTCTCTCCCCGCGATCCCGACGATTTCGACTCCCGCCACTGGCGCTCCGTCGAGGGCCCGCGCCTGCTCTTCGGCCACGACTCCGCCGAGACCCGCCGCCAGAAGATGAAGGAGACGGCGAAGCAGCGCTAAAAGCTATTCGGCTACGCCTCTACCGCTCGTCGAACTTCGGCTTGAGGATTTCGGAATAGAGGATGAGTTTCTTGCGGTCTTGCCTGATTTCTTCCGCCGTAGGGAACTGCCAGGAGCTGTCTTCCTGTCTGCGGGAGGAAGATGTCCCTCCCTTGTGGGGGTTCGCGGCTGCCGCCCTGCCTGCGGGCGGCGCGGCGCTCTTGGCGAGAGGCCGCTGAACGGCAGGAACGGTCTGCGCGGCAGGCGCGGAGCGGACTGCGGGCGCAGCCGGCGGCGCCGGGGCGACTTGTACCGGCGGCGCGGTGTGAACCTCCGGCACCTCCTGCGCGGCTGGCGCGGAGCGCTCCGCCGCCTGTTTGCTTCGTTCGAATGCCTCGAAATCTATCGGTTCGGCCTTGACCTGGGGGGTCTTGCGTTTCGCCTTGGTCCGCTTGTTGAGGACTCCCGTCACTACCGGCACCGCAAAGCACAGCGTCGCTATCAGCAGGCCTTTCATATCGAAAAAATCCATATCAAAACAGGGTTTTCTTGCTTACGGTCGCCACGAACTGCTTGAGATAGAACGGCTCGAAGTAGGCGCAGTCCCGGAACTCCCCTTTATCCAGCGCCTCCTGCGCTCCGGCGAGCATCGCCGTGGCGCGGGGGTTGTCCTGGACGAATACGGCGTCGGGGGACTGGATGACCTCGGAGCACTTCCTGGCGGCGTCGCCGACAAACACCACCGGCCCTTCGTCGAGCAGTCCGCTGAAGCTGGCCGGGTCGATGATCTGCGGCTCGACCTCGGTCTCCCGCCTTCCGTCCGGGGAGAACACGGCGGTATAGACCTCCATCCTGCGGGCGTCCACCATCGGCACGATGGCCCTGCACCCTTCAGGCAGTCCGAGCTCGATGGCCTGCCGGGCGAGGATGTCGAGGGTACCGACGGCGAGCAGCGGAATCCCCGCCGCGAAGCACAGGCCTTTGGCCGTGGACACGCCGACCCGCAGGCCGGTGTAGGAGCCTGGTCCCGCGCTGACGCAGACGGCATCGCAATCGCCAATCTCAAGCCCTTGCGAGTCAAGAACTTCCTTGACGAAAGGAGCAGTCATCGCCGCGTGAGCCTTGGGAGTGTCGCTCTCCCTGCTTGCCGCAATCCTGCCGCCGTCCGCAAGGGCGACGGAGCACAGGGCGGTCGAGGTCTCGATTAGAATAATTCTGCTCATAAGGTTATAATGTTAAATTAAGCTCGTTTCCCGCTTCGGACACAAACGATTTGAGGAACGGGAAGATGTCGGATGCAAGTTTCTTGAGCGACTGATAGACGACCGCGTCGCCCAGCCTCTCCGGCTCCACGAGCCCGACGGTGGAGTTGATGCCCTCAAACACCATAATCAGCAGCCCGAGGACAAGGGCGACCTTGAGCACGCCGAAGACCAGCCCCAGCAGGCCGTTGAGCCAGCCGAGGAATACGACTTTGAGCAGCCGGGTCAGCAGCGAACCGACGAGCCCGAGCAGCAGCACCGCCAGAAGCACAATCACGACGAAACTGACAATACGCAGCAGCCCCTCGTCCAGAGTGAGATACTGCGCGAGCCAGACGCTCAGCGTGGAGGAGAAGTGGAACGCCGCCCACACGCCCGCGACTATAGCCACGATCTCCACCACCTGCTTCACGAAACCTTTGCGGATGCCGTAGACGACAGCAGGGACGAAGCATATCAGCAGGATGATGTCTATGATGGCCATAAGTTTTTATTCGTCTTAATTTTTGACTAACTTTGCGAATTGATTCCGGAGCGGCCCTCTGCCCAGAGAGTCTTCCCGGTATAGACGCAAAATTAGTAAAAATTATGATATTCAAAGAGTATGGCGGACTGGATCTCGTCGCTGCGGCGAGTGAGGTGCTGGAGAGGTGGAAGAGTATGGACGCCTTCGGCAAGTCCCTGGCCCTGAGGGAGGGAGCGCCGGAGTTCATATTCTTCGAGGGTCCGCCGTCCGCCAACGGTATGCCGGGCATCCACCACGTGATGGCACGCTCCATCAAGGATGCGGTCTGCCGCTACAAGACGCAGACCGGCTACAAGGTGCGCCGCCGCGCGGGCTGGGACACCCACGGACTGCCGGTGGAGCTCGGGGTCGAGAAGAAGCTCGGCATCACCAAGGAGGATATAGGCAAGAAGATAAGCGTCGAGGAGTACAACCGCCGCTGCCGCGAGGAAGTGATGAAATATACCGCCGAGTGGCGCACTCTCACCGAGCGCATAGGCTACTGGGTCGATATGGATGACCCGTACATCACATACGACAACCGCTACATCGAGACTCTCTGGTATCTGCTCAAGGACATCTACGGCAAGGGCCTGCTCTACAAGGGCAAGAGCATCCAGCCGTATTCCCCTGCCGCCGGCACGGGACTCAGCAGCCACGAGCTCAACCAGCCGGGCTGCTACCGCGACGTCAAGGACACCACCTGCACCGTGCAGTTCAAGGTGGTCGGAGAGGACGGTCTCTACTTCCTCGCCTGGACCACCACCCCGTGGACCCTGCCGTCCAACACCGCGCTCTGCGTCGGCCCGGGCATCGACTATGTGAGAGTCAAGTCTTCCAACCCGTACACCCACGCTCCCGCCGTCTACATCGTGGCAGAGGAGCTGGTGGGCGCTCTTTTCAACGACAAGACACCGTATGAGGTACTGCCGGGGACGTTCAAGGGTTCCACCCTCGTGGGGATGCGCTACGAACAGCTGATCCCGTGGTTCCGTCCGGACGAGGGAGCGTTCCGGGTGATTGCCGGCGACTATGTCTCCACCGAGGAGGGCACCGGCATCGTGCACATAGCCCCGACTTTCGGCGCCGACGACGCCCGTGTCGCCAAGGCTGCCGGAGTGCCTGCGCTGACGGTGACAGACCGTGACGGCGCGCCTCAGGCCCAGGTGGACGCCAAGGGCCGTTTCTACAGGATCGAGGACCTCGACCCGGACTATGTCGCCGCGAGAGTCTCTCCGGAATACCGCGAATGGGCGGGCCGCTATGTGAAGAATGCCTACGACGACACTCTGCCCGCAGACGCCCCGACTCTCGATGTGGACCTCTGCGTGATGATGAAGGGTCAGGGCAAGGTCTTCCGCATCGAGAAGAAAGTCCACTCCTATCCGCACTGCTGGCGTACCGACAAACCGGTGCTGTACTACCCGCTCAACAGCTGGTTCATCAGGACCACGGCCGTGCGCGAGAAGATGATGGAGCTCAACGACGGCATCGCCTGGAAGCCGGAGTCCACCGGCACGGGCCGTTTCGGCAAGTGGCTGGAAAACATCCAGGACTGGAATCTCAGCCGCAGCCGCTACTGGGGCACGCCGCTCCCTATCTGGCGCACCGAAGACGGCCGGGAGGAGATCTGCATCGGCTCGCTCAAGGAACTCTACGCCGAGATAGACAAGGCGGTGGAGGCCGGGGTGATGGGCAGCAACCCGCTGCGCGACAAGGGCTTCGATCCGGCTGATATGAGCCGGGAGAACTACGGCAGGATTGACCTGCACCGTCCGTATGTCGACAATATCTACCTCGTCAGCCCGTCAGGCAGGAAGATGACCCGCGAGACCGACCTCATCGACGTGTGGTTCGACTCCGGCGCCATGCCGTACGCCCAGACCGGACTGCGCGGCAAGGACAGCCCCGACTTCGGCTGCACCGCGGACTTCATCGCCGAGGGCGTGGACCAGACCCGGGGGTGGTTCTATACCCTGCACGCCATCCACACTATGGTCAGCGGCACTGCGGCATTCCGCCGCGTGATCTCCAACGGGCTCGTGCTCGACAAGGAGGGCAACAAGATGAGCAAGCGTCTCGGCAACGCCGTCGATCCGTTCAAGGCTCTCGACAAGTTCGGTCCGGACGCGCTCCGCTGGTATATGCTGACCAACGCCCAGCCTTGGGACAATCTCAAGTTTGACGAGAGCGGGGTGGAGGAAGTGCGCCGCAAGTTCTTCGGCACGCTCTACAATTCCTACTCGGTATTCGCGCTCTATGCCAATATAGACAGATTTGACCCCGCGGCCGAGGCTGTGCCGTATGAGCACAGGCCTATGTTCGACCGCTGGATCGTCAGCCGTCTCAACACCCTCATCAAGTCCGTGCTCGCGGCCTATGAGGACTACGACATCACCACCGCGGGCCGTCTGGTGCAGGATTTCGTCTGCGACGACCTCAGCAACTGGTATATCCGTCTCAACAAGAAGCGCCTCTGGGGCGCGGGGATGAGCGAAGACAAGATATCCGCCTACCAGACCCTCTATGAAGCTCTCTGCAGTGTGGCCCTGCTCTCCGCCCCTATCGCGCCGTTCTTTGCGGACAGGCTCTGGACAGACCTTGTGCCGGGCGAGCGCTCCGTGCACTTCCGGACCATGCCGCAGTGTGACGAAACCCTTGTGGACGAGGGACTTGAGGAGAGTATGGAGTTTGCCCAGAAAGCCTCTTCGATGGTGCTCGCGCTCCGCAAGAAGGTCGGTATCAATGTGCGCAAGCCGCTTGCCAGGGTGCTTGTGCCGGTGATGGACGACGGGGTCAGGGAGCATATCCAGAGAGTACGCAACATCTTCCTTACCGAGGTGAATGTCAAGGATATAGAGTTCCTGCACGATACCGCGGGCATCATCACCAAGAAGATAAAGCCTAATTTCAAGACCCTCGGCAAGCTCTACGGCAAGCGGATGAAAGAGATCGCCGCCGCCTTCCAGACACTCTCTCAGGAGGATATAGCCGCCATCGAGCGGGCCGAAGGGGAATACACGCTTGCCCTGCCGGGCGGTGACGTCGTCCTCCGCAAGGGCGACTATGAGATCAGCTCCGAGGATATGCCGGGCTGGCTCGTCGCCACCGAAGGGACTCTGACTCTCGCCCTGGACATAGTCCAGACTCCTGAGCTCATACGCGAAGGAGTGGCGAGGGAGCTCATCCATCCTATCCAGAACCTCCGCAAGGACAGCGGATTCGAGGTGACGGACAGGATCGACACTCTTATCTATGCTGACGGAAGCGCCTCAGAGGAGATCGGCGCGGCACTCTCCGAGTACTCGGACTATATCGCCGCCCAGACACTCTCGCTCTCGCTCTCGCTGAAGCCTCTCGACGAGGCCCCGGCGGAAGCGTCGCAGATTGAATGGGGCGACACATCCATCAGGATATCAGTAAGCAAACACCAATAAAAACCTATTTTAACCATGACAGACGAAGTAAAGAACACTTCTGTGACGGAGAAGACCCGCTATTCCGATGCGGAACTTGCGGAGTTCAAAGCCATCATCGAAGAGAAACTGGCCAAGGCCAAGGCTGAGTACAATACCCTCAGGGAGGTAGTGCTGAACAATGGCACCAACGATATAGAAGACACGTCCCCGTCGTTCAAGACGGTCGAGGACGACGGTGCCAACCAACTCTCCAAGGAGGAGGCGAGCCATATGGCCCAGAGGCAGTACAAGTTTATCCAGAATCTGGAGGCCGCGCTCGCGCGCATCGAGAACAAGACCTACGGCATCTGCCGCGCCACGGGCAAGCTGATCCCTAAGGAGAGGCTCAGGCTCGTGCCGCACGCGACCCTTACCGTCGAGGCCAAGGAGAAGATGTCCAAGGGCCGCTGATGAAGCTCTCGAAGGGTGTAGGACTTACCCTGCTGGGAGCGGGGCTGGTGATTGTGGACCAGATAATCAAATATCTGGTCAAGACCAATATGGACCTCGGCGAGCAGATTTACCTGATAGGCGAGTGGTGCAGACTGTGCTTCGTGGAGAACGAGGGGATGGCCTTCGGGATGAGTTTCGGAGGCGAGACAGGCAAGCTTCTCCTCTCGCTCTTCCGCATCTGTCTGAGCGGTGCGCTGATATGGTGGATACGCTCCCTGCTCAAGAAGGGCGACACCCCGACGGGGGTGCTCGTGGGGCTGACGATGATCACCGCCGGCGCGGTCGGCAACATCATCGACTGTCTCTTCTACGGCCTCATCTGGGACTATGCTCCGCTGATGTTCGGCAAGGTGGTGGATATGTTCTACTTCCCTCTGATACGCAGCGGGGAGAGAGTCATCTTCTTCAGCCCTGTCTTCAACTTCGCCGACTCCTGCGTGACGGTCGGCGCCTTCTACCTTCTGCTCTTCCAGTGGAAGTTCTTCTCCGGAGGGGAGAAGCAGCCGGCTGCAGACCGGAAGTCCGCCTCCGGCAGGTAGCCGCCTCCGGCAGGTTATCTGCCTCCCGGCAAGTGGTCTGCCCCGGCTTTCCCGCGCCGCCCGAGTCTCGACGCGCCTTACCTTGATGTGCGCCCCGGCTTTCCCGCGCCGCGCCTTGTCGGTCGGACAAAAATTCGGGCAAAAATATTGCATATCGGCGGATTTTATCTAAATTTGCAGTCCCTGACGGGAAGGAGAGTTGGCCGAGTGGTTGATGGCGGCAGTCTTGAAAACTGTTGACCTTAACGGGTTCGGGGGTTCGAATCCCTCACTCTCCGCGCTAACGATTGAAAATCAATCAATTAAGCGATTTACGCCCAATTTTACGCCCACAAAAGCGAAAGTTGGGCGTAAATTTATTGTAGGGAATCCTACTACTATCGTAGTAAACTGAACGGCCTTCCACGCACCTCCAGTGGATAAATCTACAAAATTCTTTGCTGGTAAATCCTGTTACACTTCGCGTTCCCGGACCGCAACCGGCTGTTTCGGCCTTCGATCTAAGAGTGGGCGTAAAAATGGGCGTGAACTGGGCGTAAAAATCCCCGGCCCTCTTTGTGTGAAGGTCGGGGAAATTCATTTCAGCAGGTCGGATGACCGACAAATGCCGTTGACCTCCTACTCAGGCTATGCTCCGAGCTTCGCGGAGGCGAACATGTCGCCGGACTTCTCGCCGGTGGCGGTGTTGACGTAGAAGTACTTGAAGAACACCT
>CAVGLS010000020.1:0-38339 GCA_963630225.1 bacterium | reverse complement strand
TGCTTTCGGCCCTATGGGCCTCTAAAACCGTGTTTCGCATTTGCGAAACTCAAATAACTTATATAACTGTTTTATTTCAAACTGTCGGGAGAGAACAGCCCGCCCACGAACTCCTCCTTGTCGAAAACCTTGAGGTCTTCCATCTTCTCGCCTACGCCGATGAACTTCACCGGAATATGGAAACGGTCGGAAACTCCCACCACCACGCCCCCCTTGGCGGTGCCGTCGAGTTTGGTGACGGCGAGGGAGGTGATCTGCGTGGCGCGGAGAAACTCCTGGGCCTGCTGAAACGCGTTCTGCCCGGTGGAGGCGTCGATGATGAGCATCACGTCGTGCGGAGCGTCGGGGATGACCTTGGAGATGACCTTGCGGATCTTGGTGAGCTCGCCCATCAGGTCAATCCGGTTGTGCAGGCGGCCCGCGGTGTCGATGATGGCCACGTCGGCCCCCCTCGCGACCGCAGCCGCAACGGTGTCGTATGCCACCGAAGCCGGGTCCGAGCCCATATTCTGCCTGACTATCTCTACGCCCGCCCGCTCGGCCCAGACGGTGAGCTGGTCCACCGCCGCCGCACGGAAAGTGTCCGCCGCGCCGAGTATGACTTTCTTGCCCTGCGAGCGGAGCATATGGGCGAGCTTGCCTATGGTCGTGGTCTTGCCGACGCCGTTGACGCCGACGACAAGGATGACGTAAGGCTTCTTCGTGAAGTCGAAGGGCTGCACATTGTCCTCGATGAGAGCCGAGATCTCCTCCCTGAGAAGCCCCACAAGCTCATCGGACGACATATACTTGTCCTTGGCGACCCTGTCCTCCAGGGCATCGATCACCTTGAGGGTGGTGTCCACCCCCATATCCGACTCCACGAGCGCTTCCTCTATCGCGTCGAGCGTGTCGTCGTCCACTCTGGAGCGGCCCACGACGGCCCTGCTTATCCTCTGAAAGAAACTGATTGCCATATCTGACAAAGATAATAATTTTCATTGACAAGTACCATCCCGCAGACGGCAGTCTGCGGGGTCGACTTGCAAAGTCCCTGCGGGACCGCGACGTAGGAGCGAAATACCCCTCATAGGGGTCGCAGACGGCAGTCTGCGGGGGTTAAGGCAACGGGCAGGGGCTGGCTAAAAGGACCGTGTGGTCCTTTTAGCCAGCCCCTTGTCTGTCGTAAGACGCCCTTGCGCGGACTTACTTCTTCGCGAAATAGTCCTTGGCCTTGTCAGCCTCTACAAGATGCTCAGAGAAGATATATGCACCGGTCTTCGGAGACTTCTCCATACGGATGCACTTGACCATACTTTTGGCTCCGGCCTTGGCCGCGAACGTTGCAACTGCTTTCTTTGCCATAATTCAAAATCTCTGATTATTTTATTTCACGGTGAACCGTGACCTTCTTGAGGTAAGGGTTGTACTTCTTGCGCTCGAGACGGTCAGGAGTGTTCTTCTTGTTCTTGGTGGTGATGTAACGTGAGATACCCGGTACCCCTGAAGCCCTCTGCTCGGTGCACTCGAGGATGACCTGCACCCTGTTTCCTTTTGCTTTCTTTGCCATATCTCTGAAAATTAAACAAGGTTAATCAATCCTTTCTTCTGCGCTTCGCGGAGCGTGGCCTCAAGGCCGTTCTTCTCGATGATCCTCATCCCCTTGCAGGACACTTTGAGGGTGATGTACCTCTGCTCTTCCTCGCTCCAGAAACGCTTGTTCTTGAGGTTGAGAGAGAAGTCGCGCTTGGTGCGCAGCTTGGAATGGGCAACGTTGTTGCCTTTCATTCTCTTCCTTCCGGTTATTTGACAAACTTTTGCCATAATATTGCTTTTTCTTATTATTTCCAGTTGCGGGGGTGCAAATATCGTGGATAATTTTCTGATTTCCAAACGGAAACCTAGACAAATTTCAGGAATCTGCCCCACCTGATGTTGTTCGGGAACTTCTTCCCGCTGTCCGTAGAGAGCCATATCACAACCGGCCTTCCGACTATGTGGTCCTCGGGGACGAAGCCCCAGTACCGCGAGTCGAGGGAGTTGTGCCTGTTGTCTCCCATCATAAAGTAGTAGTCCTGTCTGAAGGTGTACTTCCCTTCTGCAAGCGCCTTCCCGACGTCGCCGCCTTCGTATGCGGAGATGATCCTCTCATAGAGGGGGAGGTTCTCCCGCGTGAGGGTGACTGTCACGCCCCTGGCCGGCACGGTGAGCGGTCCGAAGAAGTCCCTTGTCCAGCCGGAGTCCTCCGTGAACGGGAAAATCTCCTTTGAGACTGCGGCGGGGTCGCGATCGAGGTTGTCCTCGATGCCGACCACACTGGGAAGAGTCCTGACCTGCTCAAGCATCTCCGCGGTGAGCATCATCGCGGGATAGCCGGGGAGCGCGGGGTCGAAGTAGAGTTCAGCGGTGTTGAGACCCAGTTTCCCGATGGTCTTGGAGTTGATCTTCTGACCGCTGGTCGTGACCCTGTAGGACATCTGGAGGCCCGGATAGTCCGGCTCCTTCTCTCCGTTGGTCCACACTCTACCGTCCCTTACCTCGAGGACATCCCCCGGGAGCGCGACGCAGCGCTTGACATAGTGGTCTTTCTTGTCCATCGGACGCGAAACCGTCTCCCCCAGGCCCGATACCGTCTCGCTGCCGAGTATCCTCACCAGAGCGTGATAATCCTCCGCGGGAGCCCTGCGGAGCACCGTGTCTCCGTTGGGAAATCCGAACACCACATTGTCGCCCCTGCGCACGTGACCGAAGCCCTTGAGGCGGCGGTAACCGTTCTGTATCAGGGTGGAGTAGGACTCCTTGCCGAAGATGGTGTTGTGCGTGAACGGGATGGTCAGCGGGGTCTGCGGAACCCTCGGGCCGTAGCTGAGCTTGCTGACGAAGAGGTGGTCTCCGGTATAGAGCGTCCTCTCCATCGAGGATGAAGGGATCTTGAAGGCCTGGAAGAAGAAGATGTTGATGAAGGTCACCACGATCACGGCGAAGATGACGGCGTCGAGCCAGTCGTTTGCCGCACTGTGCTTCTCTCCCTCCTTATAACGCTTCTTCCAGAAGTTCCAGCGGACCTTGCGGGTGATGAATGCGTCGAATATGACGACCAGACCTAAGAGCCACCAGAAGTTGCCCAGCCAGATTACCCACGCGATGTAGAGCAGGGCCCAGAATGTGAACCTTGTCCATCTGTTGCGGGTAAACTCCTTCAGGCTCACTCCGGACTATTTTACAGAGTTGAGTACTGCTTCGAACGCCTGCGGGTTGTTCATCGCGAGATCGGCGAGCACCTTGCGGTTGAGCCCGATGTTCTGCGCGTTGAGCCTGCCCATAAACTGCGAGTAGGACATACCGTACTGGCGCGCGGCGGCGTTGATACGCTGGATCCAGAGGGCGCGGAAGTTGCCCTTCTTGGCGCGGCGGTCGCGGTAGGCGTAGGTGAGACCCTTCTCGTAGGTGTTCTTCGCTACTGTCCAGACATTCTTCCTTGAGAGGAAATTACCGCGGGTTCTCTTGAGAATCTTCTTGCGGCGAGCTCTTGAAGCTACTGAATTGACTGATCTTGGCATAATTCGATACTTTTAGAGAACCAACATTTCTTTTACTCTTCCGAGATCCACCTTCTCCACGAGGGCGAAGTGGTCAAGGTTTCTCTTGCGCTTCTTGGTCTTCTTGGTGAGGATGTGGCTGTGGTAAGCGTGCTTCCTCTTGATTTTTCCCGATCCGGTAAGCGTGAAGCGCTTTTTGGCACCGGAATTGGTCTTAAGCTTTGCCATTGTTTTTGATGATTAATTGTTAATAATATGGTGACGTCCCTATTTCTTTTTGTTCGGGGCGATCATCATCGACATCCTTTTGCCCTCAAGGACAGGCAGATTCTCGGCGTGGCCGAGCTCCTCGAGCTCCACGGCGAAGCGCAGCAGCTGCTTCTCGCCCTGGTCCTTGAACATTATCGAGCGTCCGCGGAAGAAGATGGAAGCCTTGACCTTGGAGCCCTCCTGAAGGAAGCCCTTGGCGTGTTTGAGCTTGAACTGGAAATCGTGCTCGTCGGTGTTGGGCCCGAAGCGGATCTCCTTGATCACGACCTTGGCGGCATTGGACTTCATCTCCTTTGCCTTCTTCTTGCGCTGGTAGAGGTACTTCTGATAATCGAGAATCTTACATACCGGAGGATCGGCCTGGGCGCTGATCTCCACTAAGTCAAGCTCGAGCTCATCGGCCATCTGCATAGCCTTGGCGATCGGGTACACCCCCGGCTCGGGGATATTGTCCCCGACAAGGCGCACCTGCTGGGCAGATATCTGCTCATTGATGTTGAGTTCGTTCTCGTCGCGCTTCTGGCTCTGACGAGGATCCGGCTTGCGTCCGCCGGGCTTGAAGCCTGCTGGCTTCGGTCTGTAAGGCAATGCGATAGCTTTTCCCTCCTAATTTTTAAGTTCGTCAGCAACGGCTGACTCGATGTACCGTATAAACTGTTCGACCGGCATACTGCCCTGATCCGCGCCTTCTCTGCGCACGGACACGGCGTTGTCGTTCACTTCCTTCTCGCCGACTATCGCAAGCACAGGCACGCGGAGCAGAGAGATCTCACGGATCCTCTTGCCGAGGGTCTCGTTGCGCGAGTCAACGGAGGCGCGAATTTCGGAATTTTTGAGCAATTCGCAAACTTTTTCGGCATAATCTGCATATTTTTCGCTGACTGGCAGGATTTTAACCTGATCCGGAGAGAGCCATACAGGCAGATGGCCGGCGGTGTGCTCAAGCACCACGGCGGTAAACCGCTCGATGGAGCCGAACGGGGCGCGGTGGATCATCACCGGACGCTGCTTGGAGCCGTCGGCGTCGGTGTACTCCAGCTGGAAGCGCTCAGGCAGGTTGTAGTCCACCTGGATGGTGCCGAGCTGCCACTGGCGTCCGATCGCATCCTTGACCATAAAGTCGAGCTTCGGACCGTAGAACGCGGCCTCACCGAGCTCCACTACGGTCTTGAGCCCCTTCTTGCCGGCAGCCTCGATGATCGCGCTCTCCGCCTTCTCCCAGTTCTCGTCGCTGCCGATGTACTTCTCCTTGTTGTCGGGGTCGCGCAGCGAGATCTGGGCCATATATTCGCTCATGCCGAGCGTCTTGAACACATATAGGATAAGGTCGATGACCTTCTCGAACTCTGTCTGGAGCTGGTCCGGACGGCAGAAGAGGTGGGCGTCGTCCTGGGTGAAGCCGCGCACTCGGGTCAGTCCGTGCAGCTCGCCGCTCTGCTCGTAGCGGTAGACCGTGCCGAACTCGGCGAACCTCAGCGGGAGGTCCTTGTAGGAGCGCGGGGAGCTGCGGAATATCTCGCAGTGGTGAGGGCAGTTCATAGGCTTGAGCATGTACTCCTCGCCCTCCTGCGGGGTGTGTATCGGCTGGAACGAGTCCTTGCCGTATTTGGCGTAGTGTCCGGAAGTCACGTAGAGCTCCTTGCTTCCGATATGCGGGGTGACCACCGGGAGGTAGCCGAGCTCCGCCTGCTTGCGGCGCAGGAAGTTCTCGAGTATGTTGCGCATCACCGCGCCCCTCGGCAGCCAGAGAGGCAGCCCGAGGCCCACGCGGCTGGAGAAGGTGAAGAGCTCCATCTCCTTGCCGAGCTTGCGGTGGTCGCGCTTCTTGGCCTCCTCGATCATCTTGAGGTACTCGTCGAGCATGCTCTTCTTCGGGAAGGTCACGCCGTAGATGCGGGTGAGCTGCTCGCGGCTTTGGTCGCCCTTCCAGTATGCGCCGGCGATGGCGGTGAGTTTGATGGCCTTGATGTCGTCGACGTGCTTGATATGCGGTCCGCGGCAGAGGTCGGTGAAGTGGCCGTTGGTATAGAAGGTGATATGTCCGTCCTCAAGGTCGCGGATGAGCTCGCACTTGTATTTGTCGCCCTTCTCCTCGAAATACTTCATCGCATCGGCCTTGGACACGCTGGTGCACTCGAAGGTCTCCTTGGAGCGGGCGAGCTCGGCCATCTTGTCCTCGACGGCCTTGAGGTCCGCGTCGGAAATCTGCCTGCCCCCGAGGTCCACGTCGTAGTAGAACCCGGTCTCCACGGCCGGCCCCACTCCGAACTTCACGCCCGGATAGAGCGCCTCCAGCGCCTCCGCCATAAGGTGGGCGGAAGAGTGCCAGAATATCTTCTTGGCTTCGGCGTCGTCCCAGGGGCGCACGGTGCCGTCGGTAAATGCAATCGTCAACATATTATCTCCTATTTATGTAGCCCGCAAAATTAGGAATTATTTTCGTAAATCGGATTATGAATATTATATTTGTGTGAATTATGGTTGACAGACATTCTTTATGGGACGGTGCCGCCAGGGCGGGACTGGTGCTCGGGGGGCTGAGCGTGCTGTATCTGGCGCTCACAGCCCTCACGGGGACGCTGACGGGCGGGGGTAAGGCCGCGGCGATTGCGGTGAGCGTGGTGAACGCCCTGCTATGGGCCGCGAAACTCTTCGGCTGCCTGTTTCTGCTGCGCCTCTTTATGGTCCGCTGGGCGGCGGCCAACCCTGATGCCGAGCGCTCCGACACGTTCCGCTTCGGGATGGTGACGGCGCTGCTCTCCGCGCTGGTGTACTCCGGCTGCTATCTTGCATATGTGACTTTCATCAACCCGGACATATTCTCGCAGGCGATGGAGCTGCTCCGGGACAACCCGATGGCGGACCGCGCCACGATGGAGGCGATGGAGAATATGATCCCGGCGATGCCGACCTATGCGTTCTTCGGCAACCTCCTCTACTGCTGGCTCTTCGGCACGGTGCTGTCGGCCATATATTCGAGGAACGTCCCGCCCCGGAATCCGTTTTAGATTATGGACATCTCAGTAATAGTACCCGCATACGACGAGAGGGAAAGCCTGCCCGAGCTCACCGCCTGGATCGGGAGGGTGATGGCGGAGCACTCCTATACTTATGAAGTGATCATCGTGGACGACGGCAGCTCCGACGGCAGCTGGGAGACCGTCCTCGGGCTCGCGGCGGAGAACCCGTGCATCCGGGGCGTCCGCTTCAGGCGCAACTACGGCAAGTCGGCGGCGCTCTACTGCGGCTTCGAGAGGGCGCAGGGCGATGTCGTGTTCACGATGGACGCGGACCTGCAGGACTCCCCGGACGAGATCCCGGAGATGTACCGGATGATATGCGAGGACGGCTACGACCTCGTCTCGGGCTGGAAGCGGCACCGCAAGGACAACGCCCTCACCAAGAACCTCCCCTCAAAGCTCTACAACGCCACCGCGCGACGCATCACGGGGATAAAACTGCACGATATGAACTGCGGGCTCAAGGCCTACAGGCGCGAGGTCGTCAAGAGCATCGAGGTCTATGGGGAGATGCACAGATATATACCTTATCTCGCGAAGAATGCGGGGTTTACCAAGATCGGCGAGAAGCCGGTCCACCACGAGAAGCGCAAGTACGGCAAGAGCAAGTTCGGGCTGGAGAGGTTTGTCAACGGCTTCCTCGACCTGCAGTCGCTCTGGTTTCTGGGCACCTTCGGCAAGAAGCCGATGCACTTCTTCGGCTACAGCGGCCTGCTGATGTTCCTGACAGGCTTCATCATGACCGTCTGGATCATCGTCGCGAAGCTCGTCCACCAGAGCCGGGGGCTCAAGTTCAGGGCCGTGACCGACCAGCCGCTCTTCTATCTCGCGCTGCTCTGCGTGGTGCTGGGCGTGATGCTCTTCCTCGCGGGCTTCATCGGGGAGATGATCGCGCGCTCGTCCGGGGAGCGCAACCGCTACAACATCAGCTCGGAGATCTAGAACCACTTATCTAATAACCGATATGACACTGGAATACAACATCAATCCGCTCGTGAGGGAGATCGGCAAACCGACGTCCGACTTCACGAAGCAGGACATCATCGACTACATCGTCAGGCACGATGTCCGTATCGTCAACTTCAGATATGTCGCCGCAGACGGCAGGCTCAAGACACTCAACTTCCCGGTGACCGACCTGCGGTATCTCGACAGCATCCTCAGCTACGGCGAGAGGGTGGACGGCTCAAGCCTGTTCCCCTACATCGAGGCCTCTTCGAGCGACCTCTACGTGCTGCCGCGCTTCAGCACGGCATATCTCGACCCGTTCGCCGAAATCCCGACCCTGGGGCTGCTCTGCTCCTATTTCACCAAGGACGGCGAGCCGCTTGAGAGCGCACCGGAGTACACTCTGCGCAAGGCCCACCGCGCGTTCAGGGAGGTGAGCGGCTACAGCTTCGAGTGCATGGGAGAGCTGGAGTTCTACCTCATCGAGCCGGACGACGGGGCGTTCCCGGCGCCCGACCAGAGGGGCTACCACGAGTCCAGCCCGTTCACCAAGTTCGAGCATTTCCGCACGGAGGCGATGAAGATGATAGCCGAGGTCGGAGGGCAGATCAAATACGGCCACTCCGAGGTGGGCAACTTCACCCTCGACGGCAGGCGCTACGAGCAGAACGAGATCGAGTTTCTCGTCTCGCCCGCCGAGTCCGCCGCCGACCAGCTCGTGATGGCGAAGTGGATACTGCGCACGCTGGCGTATCAGTACGGAGTGGACATCACCTTCGCGCCGAAGATCACTTCCGGCAAGGCGGGCAGCGGCCTGCACTTCCACACCCGGCTCGTCAGGGACGGCAAGTCCGCGATGGTCGGGGCGGACGGCAGGCTGTCCGAAGACGCACGCAGGGCCATCGCGGGCTATATGACCTGCGCCTCGTCGCTCACCGCGTTCGGCAACACCAACCCGCTGTCGTACTTCCGGCTCGTGCCGCATCAGGAGGCCCCGACCAGCATCTGCTGGGGCGACCGCAACCGCTCGGTGCTCGTCAGGGTGCCGCTCGGGTGGACGGGCCACAACGATATGTCCGCGATAGCCAACGGCCTGCCGCAGGCCGCCGGGCTTGCGATGCCGGACAAGCAGACCGTCGAGATGCGCTCGGCCGACGGCTCCGCCGACGTGTACTTTATGATCGCGGGGCTTGTGACCGCGGCCCGCATCGGTTTCGAGATGGACAGGAGCGCGGCTCTGGAGCTCGCCGCGAAGACCTATGTGGACGTGAATATCCACGCCAAGGAGAACGAGACCCTGCTCAAGGCGCTCCACGAGGTGCCTTCCTCCTGCTGGGAGTCGGCAGGGGAGCTGGAGCGGAAGCGCGCGCTCTACGAGGCCAAGGGGGTCTTCAGCCCGGGGATGATCGACGGCACGGTGGCGATGCTGCGGAGCTATGGCGACAAGGACGTCCGCGCCGAGGTCGCCGCCCACCCGGAGAAGCTCCTGGAGATGGTGCGACGCTTCTACCACTGCGGATAGGGAGAGAGAAGCGGGGAGGGGGCTGGCTGAAAAGGACCGCAGGGACTTTTTAGTCAGCCCCTTTCGTTGCCCTGACCCCTGCCGGGCTGATGTTCGAGACTCCTGCTGGACTGATGTTCGAGACTCCTGCCGGGCTGCCGCCCGCCGTCCATCCAGAGGGCCGGATTGTGGACGGGAGGGGCAATAAGCGCCTGCCGTCCATCTTGGGGCCCGAATCGTGGACGGGAAGGGCAATTACTGCCTGCCGTCCATCCAGAGGGCCGGATTGTGGACGGGAGCTTAAGAGGAGCCGCGCGGGAGGCAATAGAGGGACGGCGAGAACAAAGAGAACGGCAAGGGGCTCCGGGGCACTGGGGCTCCGAGGGCAACGGGGTTACGAAACTGTTAATTATTAGACGCATCCGGGAGAAAAGTCGGCGGGGATTTGGAAATGGCGAGGAAGATTGCTAAATTCGGCGCTTGAAGACAAATCCAAATCAAAAAGCTATATGAAACAATCTTCCGACACCCTTAGGGGGGGGTATCAAACTCCTGACTGTGAGGTAGTTAGCCTCATCTATAGTAGCGCCGTCATCATGACGAGCAGCACCACATCCTCCGTGCGCGACTGGAGCGACGACAGCGACGACTCCGTCTCATTCTAAACCTGAACGCCTTATGAAAAAGATTTACGCTTATCTCGGGATTGCGCTGGCAGCCACCATTTCCCTCAGCAGTTGCACCAAGCAGATCGAATCTCCTGTGACTCCGGAGCAGGACGGGACTCCTTTCGAGGTGTCCGCCCTCCTCACCAAGACCACCAACGACGGCTACGCGACCAAGTGGGCCGAAAGCGACGGTATCAACATCTTCCACGCCGAAGCCGGGGCCACAACCTACACCTCCGACAACGAGTTCACCCTGTCCAACGCCGCCACCGGCACTTTCAAAGGCACGCTCACCGGCACTCTGGATGCCGCCAAGAGCTACGACTGGTATGCCTTCTATCCGTACAGCAGCTACAATAAGACCCCTGCCGGAAAGGATAAGGACACATTCGGCTTTACTACCATAGGCGGCACCTCCCAGGCCCAGACCGGCAACAACTCCACCGCCCACCTCAGCGGCAAGGCGTGCCCGCTCTACGGAGTGACCACCAGCGTGGCGGCAAGCGATGTCCCTGGCTTCACGATGCAGAACCTCACCTCCGTCGTCTGCGTCGAGGTGACAAACAGCGGCTCGGACGACCTGACCGTCAGCAGCATTGCTTTCACCTCCACTGAAGATATCGTCGGCACTTACTATATTGACTTCACCGGGACGACCCCGGCATTTACCAAAAGGGGCGACTCATATGTCAGCAGCACCGCCAATCTCACCGTGACCGACGGGGCGGCAATCACAGCCGGCAACTCCGCCAAGTTCTACATCGCGATCAAGCCTCACACCGTAGCCTCCGGCGCCGCCCTCAAGATGAGCGTCAACGGCCAAGAGAAGACCACTACCTTGACCAAAGATACAGCCTTCGAGGCCGGCAAGATCAAGACAGTGAAGTTTAGCGCCGCAGGAACCGGAGAGAAAGTGTTGATTATCGACGGCTCTAAGTTAACAAGCACCGCAACATCGGCAGAATCCACTTTAACCTTTGACGGTCTTGAGTTCACATTTAGTAAGGGCGCAAAGAAACAAGCCGTCCAATCAGGCGCAAGCAATAATTTTAGCACAAATCCGGCAATATTAATAGGCAAAAGTGGTGCATATATATATAACAAAACAGCTATCCCTGGCACAATAACAAAGTTTGAGATATATTCAAATAAAGGAGGCAGCACATCTGTTAGCGTTGGTGTGAATTTCAGCTCAACTGCCATCTCAGCGTATTCTGCCAGTGCATCAAACACATACACCGCAACTCTCTCGGATGACGATACGGTATATGATTGTACGAGTAAACTGCCTGAAGACGCCAAGTACTTCTGGTATCAGGTTACGAACTCCAAAAACTCGCAGGTTCAATTTAGAATCACGTATAAATAGTATCGCATTATGCATAATACTCCATCCAACTCCCTCAGGGGATATGTGTCCCCTGAGTGCGAGGAGGTGAAACTGGTCTGCGACGGCGCCGTGATTATGGCGAGCGGCACCACTTCGATCGAAGACTGGCTCACCGACCCGGACATCATAGATTTCCCGTTATTGTAATAGATTTGAGTTTCGCAAATGCGAAACACGGTTTTTTACTTGCGAAGCTTGAGTAATAGATTTTAGTCAGGGCTGTCCGGATATGCCCGTCAAGAGCATTCCGGGCAGCTTTTAAGGCTGTTGTGGAGCTATCTTCATAACGGCTTCCCAATGTGCTCATCATGAAGAATAAGTTTGCTTTTGCGGGGATTGCGCTGGGGGTCGCCGCCGTGCTTGCAGGCTGCGCGAAGCAGTTCGACTCCCCGTCGGAGAGGGCCGACACCCCGTTCGAGCTGTCCGCCCTCATCACCAAGACCGCATCAGACGGCACCCACACCACCTGGACCGAAGACGATGCGATGAACATATTCCACGCCGTGGCGGGGACCTCCGACTATGTCTCCGACGGCGAGTTTACGGTCGATGCGGCGCTCAAGGGCACTTTCACCGGCACGCTCGCCTCCACGCTGGACGGGACCAAGTCCTACGACTGGTATGCCCTCTACCCCTACGACCACCATATCACCACTCCTGCCGCCACCGAGAGCGGGTATGTGAAGGTGGGCGGGACTAAGCAGACCCAGGCCGGCAACAACTCCACCGCCCACCTCAGCGGAGAGGCCTGCCCTCTCTACGGGGTAGCCAAGGCGGTGAGCGCGGGCGACACTCCGCTCCTCGCGATGAAGCACCTCAGCTCCGCCATCTGCGTCAATGTCACTAACCTGAGCGGCAGCGACCTGACGGTCACGAGCATCGCGTTCACCTCCGTCGAGAGCATAGCCGGCACCTATTATATCGACTTCACCGGTGCGGCGCCCGCATACACCGGGAGCGGGGCCGACTATGTCAGCAATACCGCCACCCTCAGCGTCAATGGCGGGACGGCAATCGCCACGGGCTCTTCCGCAAAATTCTACCTCGCGATCAAGCCGCACACCGCCAAGTCCGGACAGACCATAACGCTCAATGTCAACGGCAACAGCAAGAGCGTGACCCTGAGCAGCGACGCGAGCTTCGCGGCGGGCAAGGTCAAGACCCTGAACTTCGTCTACGACAAGGCGACAACAGTCGGCAGCACCACCATCTCCAACTGGAATGCCCTGTTCGGAACTTCATACAACGGTCAGACCGAATCAGAGACCGTCAATCTCTCGGGCACGCAGAGCAGTGTCACCGTTGCGGTGGCGAGCGGCAGCTGCACCAACAAAGGCTACATCAAGAACAGTGAGATACGCCTCTACAACGGTTATACGATGAGTATTTCCGTACCTGCGGGGAATAAGATCACGGAGATCACCACAACCGCCGGCGAGAAAACCTTCGCATCCAAGGCTGTCAAGGCAAACTGCGGCACTCTCTCGATCAAAAGCGGCGCGTTGAGATGGACCGGAAGCTCCGAGAAAGTGGTTCTGAGCATTTCGGGGACAGGTTCTATGGGCACTATGACTGTCATCTACGCGGGAAGCGGCTCCGGCTCGGGTGACGGAGGCTCGGGAGATGGCGGCGGCTCAGGTGATGGCGGCTCTGGCGGCGGCTCGGAGGACGGCGGCGGCTCTGGTGGCGGCAGCGGCGCGAAGCCTGCCATAGACGAGGACTGGCTCGAACTTCCTTCCGGACTGGAGGGCAGCCAATATGTGGTCAAGTCCTTCAGCGCCGGCGGCCTGAGGAACTACACCCACCTCTACGATACCGACAACCTGACCTCCCTCTGGACGGCTTATCCGCTCAGCAGCAGCTATATCGGGAGCTCGTCGAGACCGGGCAGCTGGTACTACAATCCTGAGATCGACGAGAGCCTTCAGGTCAATGTGATCTCGCACAGCTACCTCGCGGGCACTTATTCCCGGGGGCATATGTGTCCCAACGGATCCCGAAACGCCAACAGCGCCCTGCAGAAGCAGGTGTTCTATGTGACCAACCAGGTGCCGCAGCTTCAGGACAAGTTCAACGGGACCATCTGGAACGCCCTCGAGGACTCCGTGCGCAGCGTAGCCACGGGCAACGACGAGGAGATCTATGTGGTGACCGGCGTCGCGTTCAACAAGGTCGGTGAGAGCCTGACCGTCAAATATGCGACTCCGAAGGACGCCTCTTCCCAGAAGGTGCCGGTGCCTAACTACTTCTATAAGCTCGTCCTGAGGGTGAAGACCAACTCTTCCGGCACCGTGACCTCGGCCAGCACCATAGGCTTCTGGTTCGAGCACCAGGACTACTCCGGCAGCGACTTCAGCGCCTACGCGGTCAGCGTGGACGATGTCGAGAAGTGGACCGGCTTCGACTTCTTCGTCAACCTCCCGGACTCCGTGGAGGCCGCCGCCGAGACCAACTCCAGCTGGAGCGCCTTCAAGAGCTTCTAGGGAAGGGCGCCACAGCGGATCATCCTCCGTCATTCGCGGTTGGTCCTGTGCTTGAGGACCTCGGCGTCGATGTAGTAGACGGTCTGCTCGGCGAGGTTGTTGATGTGGTCGCCGGCCCGCTCCAGCTTGCGGAAGATGGCGGATATCTCCAGACAGAGCCGTACGCTCTGCGGGCGGTCGGAGGCGTAGCGGGTCAGCGCATCGAGGGAGCGGTGGTTTAGTTCGTCGATGGCGTCGTCGCGCCCGAAGACCGATTTGGCGGCCTCGATGTCGTGGTCTTTAAGCGCCTTATAGACGGTGGAGAACATACCCAGCACCATATCGTACATCTTGATCAGATCCGTCCCGGAGATGATGTCGCGGGCGGCGGCGGGCGTCTCGCAGCGGCTCACAAATCGGGCGATGCCCTCGGCATAGTCGCCGAGGCGCTCAAGGTTGTTGGCGATGTTCAGCATCGCGAGCGCGAATCGCAGGTCTATCGCCACCGGGTTGTAGAGGGCGATGAAGTCCTCGATGTCGCTGTCTATCCTGAGTTCGAAGGAGTTGACGCGCTTCTCGCGTGCCACCACCTTCTCCGCGAGCTGCCTGTCGCCGCTGAGCACCGCCGTGCGGGCGTTGTCGAACTGCTGCTGCACCAGCACCCACATATCATTGATCTCCTGCTTGATGACCTGGAGCTCGTTTTCAACAAATTTTACCATAATAATCGAATATAATCCACTGTTACCTGTCTTCTCATACAACCCCGCCCGCCCGGTGGCCGGAACGAAGCGACGGTCTCCGAAAGAGGAGAACCTCCCGGCTCCCTAACCGAATCTGCCGGTGATGTAGTTCTGCGTGGCTTCCTTCTCGGGGTTGGTGAAAATCTTCTTGGTGTTGCCGTATTCCACCATCTCGCCGAGGTAGAAAAACGCCGTGCGCATGCTCACGCGGGCCGCCTGCTGCATACTGTGGGTGACTATCACTATAGTGGTCTGCCCGCTGAGTTCGCAGATCAGCTCCTCTATCTTGGAAGTCGAGATGGGGTCCAGGGCGGACGCCGGCTCGTCCATCAGCAGCACCGACGGCTCGACAGCCATCGCCCTCGCGATGCAGAGCCGCTGCTGCTGCCCGCCCGAGAGGTCGTAGGCCGACTTCTTCAGCTTGTCCTTGACTTCATCCCAGAGAGCCGCGGCCTTGAGCGCCCCCACAACCTTCTCCTCAATGAGCGAGCGGTCGCGCACTCCGTTGACCCTCAGGCCATAAGCCACATTCTCATAGATGCTCTTCGGGAAGGGGTTGGGCCGCTGGAAGACCATCCCCACATTGCGGCGCAGCGCGTCCACATCGACGCTGCGCTCGTAGATGTCCGCGCCGTCAAGCAGGATCTTCCCTTCCAGACGGGTGTCCGGGATCAGGTCGTTCATACGGTTGAACAGGCGCAGGAAGGTGGACTTCCCGCATCCCGAGGGGCCGATGAACGCCACCACCTCCCCTTTCGGGATTTCGATGCTGATGTTCTTCAGCGCCCGGAACTTCCCATAGTAGAAGTTGACGTCGCGTGCTATGATCTTACTTTCCATGGTTCTTCTCGAATTGTCTGCGTATAGCGTTTGCGGTTAGGTTCATAATCAGCACTATCACAATCAGGACGAAGGCCGTCCCGTAGGCTATCGGGGTCTGCGCGTCGATGTCGGTGCCGCTCGTCGCCACCACATAGAGGTGGTAAGGCAGGGCCATACACTGGTCGAAGATGCTCTGCGGGAGCTTCGGCAGGAAGTAGGCGGCGCAGGTGAAGAGGATCGGGGCGGTCTCCCCCGACACCCTCCCCAAAGAGAGGATCAGCCCCGTCATCACGCGCGGCATAGCCATAGGCAGGAGCACCCTGAAAACGGTCTGGGCCTTGGTCGCGCCGAGCGCCATAGAGCCCTCGCGGCAGCTGTCAGGGATGCTCCTGAACGCCTCCTCGGTGGTGCGTATCACGACCGGGAGGGCCAGCAGCCCGAGGGTGAGCGAGCCGGCAAGGATGCTGTCCCCGAAACCTAATCTATTGACGAAGAACGCCATACCGAAGAGCCCGAAGACGATGGACGGGATACCGGAGAGGTTGTTGGTCATCATACGGATGAAATTCAGCACCGCTCCCCGGGGGGCGTATTCGTTCATATAGATGCCGCTCAGCACCCCCACCGGGAAGGCGAAAAGTGCGCTTCCCGCCATAAGGCAGAGGGTGCCGACGATTGCCGGCAGGATGCCTCCGCCAGTCATCCCGTCGGTCGGTGCCTTGGTGAGGAAATCCCAGCTGATGACCCCCGCTCCCCGGACGAGGATGAAGCCGAGGATGAAGAACAGCATCAGCACCACCACCGCGCTGAACAGCCCGAAAGTGCCGAGCATTATGCTCTGGCTGCGGTGCTTGCGGCGTGCGAAAGATTTGTCGAAACTTATCATATCGTCAATGGCTTCTGCGGGAGTTGCGGATGGAGACCAGCTCCACGCAGGAATTGATGAACAGGGTGATGAAGAAGAGGATGACTCCCAGCAGGAAGAGCGCCTCATAGTGGGCTCCGCCGGCAGGGGCTTCGCCGAGTTCGGCGGCAATGGTGGCCGGGATGGTGCGGAGGGGATCAAGGATGCTGTGCGGCACGACGGCGGCGTTGCCGGTCACCATCAGCACGGCCATAGTCTCCCCTATCGCGCGGCCCACCCCCAGGACGACCCCGGAAGTGATGCCGGAGACGGAGTAGGGGATGACCACCTTGCGTATGGTCTGCCAGCGCGTCGCCCCGAGCGCAAGACTCGCTTCGCGCATAGCCCGGGGGCAGGAGCGGAGGGCGTCTTCGCAGACCGTGATGATGGTCGGAAGCGCCATGATCGCCAGCACTATGCTGCCAGCGATGCCGGACTCGCCGACAGGCAGGCGGAAGGTGCGCTGGAGCAGCGGCACTATCACCGTCAGCCCGAAAAATCCGTACACCACGGACGGGATGCCGTTGAGCAGCTCGATCACGGGTTTGAGCAGCTTGCGGACCCGCTCGGATGCACACTCCGAGAGGTGGATGGCGACGGCGAGGCCGAACGGCAGGGCTATCAGTATCGCGAAGAAGCTTACCCACAGCGTGCCTGCCACGAGCGGCCATATCCCGAAGATGGGTGAGGGGGAGGCGGTAGGATACCATTCTCTGCCGAAGAATACGTCCCTGCCCCTGATGTGGCCCGCCGGCATCAGGGCGATGTCCGGACGCCCCTCGACCAGAGAGGTCGGGAGGAAGGCTATGATCCCCGGATGCAGACGGACCTGCTCGGCAATCTTCTCGCCGGCGTATTCGTACTGCGCCCCGAGCTCTTCCTGAGAATATGTTTTCTCAAGGTCTTCGAGCCTGAACACGGATATCGGCTCATCGTCGCCCCCGAGCTCGCTCCAGTTGAGGATATCGCCGTCAAACACTGCCTTGAGCTGTGCGGCGTTGAGTGCGGAGACGGGGTTGGACCCGTTGAGCACCACCGAGTATCCGTCCTCGACCACGTTTTTGCGGAAGAGTCCTGCGGCCTCCCCGAAGAGGAAGCAGATGATCAGGAGGATGACTGCACTCGTGACGAAGCCGCTCACGGTGAATACCTTGCGGGCTATGTTGTCTATCAGTTTCTTCATCTCGGAATAAATCCCATCGTCAACATCTTCTCCCTCGCCTCCTCCGTCCGGAGATAGTCAAGGAAAGGCTTGACCTCCGCCTCGGAAGAGGCATCATAGTAGTAGTACAGCGGACGGACTACCGGGTAGGCCCCGGAGAGAGCCGTCCCGACGGACGGGCACACATAGTGCCCTCCCCCGTCGTACGAGACTGCGACCGCCTTGACATAGCGGTTGAGATAGGCGAGCCCCACATAGCCTATGGCCCCGCGCGTCTGCCGGACCGACTGGATGACGGCCCCGGAGGCCGGCATCGAAAGCACTCCTGGCATATAGTTGCGGTTCTGCAGCACGCTTTCCTTGAAGAATTCGTAGGTCCCGGACGAGGTCTCGCGGGAATAGACCACTATCCTGAGGTCCTCGCCCCCGACTTCCTTCCAGTTGGTGATGCGGCCTCTGAATATGCCCTCCAGCTGCTCGCGGGTGAGGTTGGTGACCGGGTTGCCGGGATTGATGATGACTGCGAGCGCGTCGTAGGCCACGACGAACTCCCGCGGATCGCGCCCGGAGCGCTTCATCTTCATCTTTTCGGTAAACTTGATGGCACGGGAGGCCATCGCGATGTCGGTAGTGCCTTCGAGCAGCGCGGAGATACCGACCCCGCTGCCTCCGCCGGTGACCGTCACGACCGCGGCGGGATTTGCCGCCATATAGCTCTCGGAGAGGGCCTGGGAGAGCGGCAGCAAGGTGTCGCTGCCCTTGATCCTCTGCCCCTCAACGGGTTGCGCTCCTGTCAGGATAAGCGCCGCAGCCCCGATGAGGCAGAAAAGCCTTTTTCTTCGTTCTTTCATCTCGGCCGCAAAAGTACTGCCCGCATCTTACAGAGCGGTTACGGACCTGCTACATTTTTGTGAAATATTATATTAAATTTGTGGACACAGTGATGATATAACTATGTCCAGAACCATACTTCTCCTGCTTCTCGCCGCGATGGCCCCGGCTCTGCTGCACGCGCAGGGCAGCGCCCCGGCCCCGGCGATAGTCCCCGAACCGGCCCATCTGCAGATGGCCAAGGGCAGCCTGCGGGCCGCCGGAGCGGTGTTTAAATGCGACCCCGGCATCGACTCGATCTCGCTCGGAGCGGTCAGCCGCTTCGCCGCAAGGCTCTCGCTGGCGAGCGGCAGGACGAGCAGCGTCTCCACCCCGCTGGGGCTTCAGTCCGTGGTGGCCGACGGCTCGGTCAAAGGCTTCGTCTTCCTCCGGGACGCCAAGCTCTCCGAAGGCGAATACAGCATCACGATAGGCCACAAGGCCGCCCTCGTCCGCTCCGGGAGCACGGAGGGATTCCTCTGCGCGGTGCAGACCCTCAAGCAGATGCTCCCCGCCGCCATCTACGAAGAGAGGACCGGCGAACGGGAGAAGTGGTCCCTGCCCTGCTGCGAGATCAGTGACAGGCCCCGGACTGCGGAGCGCGGGCTCAGGCTAGACAGCAGCTCCGAGTTCTGGAGCGTGGAGCAGATCGTGGGGCTGCTCGACGAGATGGCGAAATATAAGTTCAACCGCCTGCTCTGGCACATCGCTGACGGCGACGGCTGGAGGATGGAGACGAGCGCCTGTCCGCTCCTCGCCCAGGTGGCGGGATACAGGATGCAGGACGGCGCACGCTACGGCGGCTACTACACCGAGGAGGACATCCGGCGGGTGGTCCGCTATGCGGAGGGTCTGGGCATCAGCATCATACCGGAGCTCTGCATCGAGGGAAGGATAGTCAGCGACAGGGAGCTCCGCCCGGCGGGGATGCAGCCGGAGGCGTTCCTGAGCCAGATAGTGAGAGAGACGGCGCTTCTCTTCCCGGGAGGCGGCGTCAGCCTGCGGGACGAGGAATACCCCGGGACGCAGGAAGTCCTGGAGCAGTACGGCAAGACCCAGGCGGGAGAGGAAGCGCTCTCCTGGCCGGAGGTGAGGCCGGGGGAATCCGGGCGCATAGGGGAGATGGCGGGGGAAGTATGGTAAACTCTTAACATCAAGATAATGTACGATTTGGCAATCATAGGCGGCGGCCCCGGCGGGTACGTAGCCGCAGAGAGGGCCGGCTCCGCCGGACTCAAGGTGGTGCTCTTCGAGAAGGACTCGCTCGGCGGAGTCTGCCTCAACGAGGGATGCATCCCCACCAAGACGCTGCTCTACAGCGCCAAGGTCTATAACTATGCCGCGAACGGCAAGCGCTACGGGGTCCGCACCGAGGGGGCGGGCTACGACTACGCCGAGTTCGTCGCCCGCAAGGACAGGGTGGTGAGGAGGCTCGTCGCGGGAGTGAAAGCCGCGATGAAGGCGGGCGAGGTGGAAGTCGTCGCCGCAGAAGCCCACATCGGGGGACGCGACGAGGAAGGGTTCTGCATCTCCGCCGCCGGCGAGAGCTACAAGGCGGGCAAACTGCTCATCTGCACGGGTTCGGAAGCCGCAATCCCGCCGCTCCCGGGCTTCGGGACCGACAATGAAGCCATAGTGACCAACCGCGAGATACTCTCCCTCAAGGAGCAGCCCGGCGAACTGGTGGTCATCGGCGGAGGCGTGATCGGGATGGAGTTCGCCGCATTCTTCAGCAGCCTCGGCACCAGGGTGACAGTGGTCGAGATGCTACCCAAGATACTCGGACCGCTCGACGACGAGATCAGCGCCCTGCTCCAGAAGATCTACGCCAAGCGCGGGGTCAGCTTCCGCCTCGGCTGCAAGGTGACCGGCATAGAGGGCAATACCGTCGTATATGAAGACCCGGAGGGACAGACCTGCCGCGTCTGCGGGGACAGGATCCTCGTCTCTGTGGGCCGCAGAGCCAGGCTGGACGGCTACGGGCTGGAAAACCTCGGGCTTGAGATGACTCTCACCCGCAGCGGCAGGCCGTGCGGGATCAAGGTGGACAGCAGGATGCGCACCTCCGTCCCGGGCGTCTATGCCGCAGGCGATGTGACCGGCTTCTCGATGCTGGCGCACACCGCTTCCCGCGAGGGAGAAGTGGCGGTGGCCGACATCCTCGGCAAGGAGGACAGCATGCGCTACGACGCCATCCCGGGAGTGGTCTATACCAACCCGGAAGTGGCCGGAGCCGGTCTCACGGAGGAGCAGGCCAAGGCTTCCGGCAGAGAATATGAGGTCCTCAAGCTGCCTATGGCATATTCCGGGCGCTTCGTCGCGGAGAACGAGGGCGGCGAGGGCATCTGCAAGATGATCGTGGGCAAGGAGCGGCACGAAGTGCTCGGCGTGCATATGCTGGGCAACCCGTGCTCCGAGATCATCCACAGCGCCTGCATCGCCATCGAGACGGGGATGACGGCGGAGCAGCTCAGGAAAGTGGTGTTCCCGCACCCGTCCGTGTCCGAAATCATCAGGGAGACCGCGTTCACGATATAATTATGTATTTGATATGAAAAGATTACTGTTTGCCTTGACAGTGGCGGCGCTCTGCCTGCCGCTCAGCGCCGAAGCCGCCGGAGATGAAGCGCGGCTGCTCAGATTTCCCGCCGTGGGCGGCGAGAATATCGTCTTCTGCTACGCCGGCAACCTCTACCGGGTCGGTATCAACGGGGGCGCTGCCGTGAAGCTCACCTCCGATGTGGGCTACGAGTGTTTCCCTAAAATCTCCCCGGACGGCAGGACGGTCGCATTCACCGGCCAGTACGACGGCAATACCGAGGTATATACCATCCCGATCGAGGGCGGCGAACCGCGCCGGCTCACCTATTCCGCTCTCGTGGACAGGGACAAGGTGGGCGAGCGTATGGGCCCTAACAACATCGTGATGGGCTGGACTCCGGACGGCAAGAAGGTCATCTACCGCAGCAAGCAGTACTGCTTCAGCGGACTGCGCGGCACGCTCTGCCTAGTCAGCGCGGAGGGCGGCTCCCCGGAGATCATCCCTACCTCCGAGGGCGGCTTCTGCTCGTTCTCGCCTGACGGGAGCAAGCTCGCGATGAACAGGATGTTCCGCGAATTCCGCACCTGGAAATACTACCGCGGCGGGCAGGCCGACGACATCTGGATCAACACGGTCGGCACCACGCAGATGGAGAAGATCACCGACAACGACGCGCAGGACATCTTCCCTATGTGGGTCGGGGACGAGATCTACTACCTCTCCGACCGCGACAGGACGATGAATCTATTCGTCTACGACACCCGGACCGCCCGGACCCGCAAGGTCACCGACTTCAGCGAATACGACTGCAAGTTCCCGGCAAGCTCCTCCGGATATATAGTCTTCGAGAATGGGGGCTACATCTACAAATACGACGTCCGCAAGGGCGGCAAGGCCGAGAAGGTCAGCATCAGCCTCGCGGACGACGACATCTTCAGCCGCAGCGAATACCGCAAGGTCGGAGAGGGCATCCACAGCCTGAGCCTCTCGCCGGACGGGAAGAGGGTGCTTGCCGTCGCACGCGGCGACATCTACTCCCTCCCTGCGGAGAAGGGCCCGGTCTACAATATCTCCCGCTCCCCTCAGTCGCACGAGAGAGGCGCGGACTGGAGCCCGGACGGAAGCCGCATAGCCTGGGTTTCGGACATCAGCGGCGAGTATCAGATCTACACCGCCCCGTCCGACAATATGACAGATGCCAAGTGCCTGACTTCCTTTGAGAACGGCTATCCGGACCTGTTTGACTGGAGCCCGGACGGAAGCAAGCTCTACTTCGGCACCGAGAAGCGCGACGTCTATGAACTCGACGTCAACACGGGCTCCCTGGAGCGTATCCTCACCAGCGAGCTGAGCGGCTACCGCTCGTTCACCCTCTCCCCGGACGGGAGCTGGGCCGCCTACACCACCGCCCTGCCGAACAGGGTGAGCGCGGTGTATCTCTACGACGTCAAGGCGCGCAGGAGCTACCAGGTCACCGACCGCTGGTACGACGCGGGCTCGCCTTTGTTTTCCCGCGACGGCAAGTATCTGTTCTTCACCTCTTCGCGCGACTTCAACGCACAGTATTCGAGCGTGGAGTGGAATGCGGGCTACAGGGTGCAGGACTATGTGTTCGTCCTGCCTCTCGCTGCGTCCACCGCCAATCCTCTGACCCTGTCGTCCGACGAATACGCCCCGGAGAAGCCTGCAGCTGCGGAGAAGGCTTCTGACAAGAAGGGCAAGGCCTCCGCTAAGAAGACCTCCGACGCCCCGGCGGCGATGAGAGTCGATATCGAGGGGATGGGTCAGCGCATCACCGCCCTGCCTCTGCCTGCGGGACGCTACCGCCTCATCCTCAGCAAGGACGATAAGCTCTACTACAGCAGCATCGCCAACGGGAAGGGGATGAAAGTGCTGGACCTCAAGACACTGAAGACTTCCGACGGCACCCCTGAAGTTCCGCTTCTCGTCACGCCTGACGCGCAGAAGGCCCTCGTGAGGGCCGACGGAGCGTATAAGGTCGTGAACTTCGGCTCCCCTGCGGGCAAGGCCGCCGCAGTGCCGACCGACGAGATGGATATGACGGTGGACCACAAGGCGGAGTGGAAGCAGATATTCGACGAGAGCTGGCGCATCACCCGCGACGGATTCTATGTGGAGAATATGCACGGGGTGGACTGGAACCACATCCACGACAAATATGCCGAGATGCTGCCTTATGTCAACCACCGCGACGACCTCACCTACCTCATCGGCGAGATGATAGGCGAGCTCAACGTGGGCCACGCCTATATCACCTCCGGCGAGAGTCCTGCAATCCCACGCATTAAGACCGGCCTCCTCGGGGCCCAGTACAGCAGAGACGGGAAGACGGGCGCGTTCAGAATCGAGAAAATATTCCGCGGCGCGGACTGGGACGCATCTCTCAAGTGCCCTCTGCGCGCACCTGGAGTGGACGCCAAGGTCGGGGAATATATAGTGGAGGTCAACGGCATAGCGGCGGGAGACCTCACCGACATCGGTCAGGCGCTCATCGGCAAGGTCGGAGTCACGGTGTCCGTCAAGATAGCCTCCGGCGCTGACGGGGCGGGTGCGCGCACGGTGTATGTGGAGCCTGTCGGAAGCGAGATACAGCTCGCCTACTATGAGTGGGTTCAGAACAACATCGAGAAGGTCGACGCCCTCTCCGGCGGGGAGATAGGCTATATCCACATCCCGGATATGAGCGTGGAGGGACTGGATATGTTCACCAAGCTCTTCTACACCCAGCTCGACAAGAAGGCCCTCATCATCGATGACCGTATGAACGGCGGCGGCAATGTGTCGCCTATGATACTTGAGCGCCTGCAGCGCGAAGTGTACCGTATGAGCATGTACCGCAACGGCAGCAACCAGCCTGTGCCTAACGAGGCGTTCTACGGCCCGAAAGTCTGCCTGATCGACAAGTATTCCTCCTCCGACGGCGACCTCTTCCCTTACGGCTTCCGCAAGCTCGGTCTCGGCAAGCTCATCGGCAAGCGCTCCTGGGGCGGCATAGTGGGCATCTCCGGCTCCAGGCCGTTTGTGGACGGGCAGGATATGCGCACCCCGTTCTTCACTTCGTATTCGACGGAGGGAGAGTGGATCATCGAAGGCCACGGAGTGGATCCGGACATCGAGGTGGACATCAACCCGTTTGAGGACTACCTCGGCAAGGACGCCCAGCTCGAGAAGGCGGTGGAAGTGCTCAAGGAAGAGCTCAAGAGCTACAAGCCGCTCCCTCCTACCCCGGCGGCCCCGGTCAAGAACAGATAAGGAGCTCGCAGAGCTCCTCCGCGCTCACCCCGGGCAGGTAGTCCCGCACGCACACGGCGCTCAGCGCCTCCGCGATGGCCTCCCTCCCGAAACGCACTCCGGTGAGCGCGGAGGCGAGCTGCGAAGCAGGCCGGTCTCCGATGAAGTCGCCGGAGAACTCCAGCGCGGAGATCCTGCCCCGGTCTATCTTCACCCCGACCTCGACTGTGCCGCAGGCAAATCTGGCCCTGCGGCGGAAGTCTGCTTCGCGGGAATGGCCGTAGATCCAGTCCCAGCTGGCGAACTTCTCCTCGGCGATGCGCCTCACACGGGCGATATCCTCTTCGGAGAAGGGCATCCGGGTGTCTCCGCCCGAGAGAATCTCGTGCAGAGCCGCCTGGACCTCGTCAAGGGAGGCGAACTGCGGCAGATAGTCCTTCAGGTTGGCCACCCTGGAGCGCACCGAGGCTATTCCCTTGGCCTCCATCTTGGAGCCCGGAGCGTCGAGCACCCGCGTCAGGGTCTCGATGTCCACATCGTACATCAGGGTCCCGTGCACGATCTCGCGGTCGTGCCATACCCTGCGGGCATAGCCGGAGACCTTGCGCCCCTCCACGAATATGTCGTTGCGCCCGCTGACCTCGGCAGGCACTCCGAGGCTGCGCAGCGCCCGGGCGAACGGTTCGGGGCTCACGGAGCGCCCGATGAACGTGTAGTTGAGATTCTGCAGGTCGTGATAGACGGCTCCGCCCCCTGTGACGCGCCGCGCGAGGGTGATGCCGTGTGAGTTGAGGTAGTCGAGGTTGACCTCGCTGTAGGCGTTCTGGTTGAGTCCTATGATGACCGACGGGCGGTTCCTCCAGAGGAAGAAGAAATCCTCGTCGGAGCGGTACTGCTGCAGGCAGTACTCGTCAAAGGCCAGGTTGAAGTGCGGGTCGGTGGACGAGTTGACTGCGAAGCGCATCGCCGGGCTACATCTCGTTGCCCACCTTGCGCGCGCGCTCCGGCTTGTCGAGATTGATGCCGTCGCTGACGGCCACCTCGACCAGCACGTTCCAGCCGGCGCAGAGATAGACATAGTTTTGCATCTCTCCCGCATCCGGGACCACTATGGTGCGCTCGAACGGGGTCTGCTTCGTGTCGATGGCGACTGTGTGCACGCCCGCTCCCCCCATCACTGAGATAAACTTCTCGTACTCGCTCTCAAGAGGGTTGACCATAAACACTATATCCCCTTCCTGCATCACTTCCTCGATGCCGTGCACGGCGTAGGTGCCCTCAAGGAAGTCGCTCTTGCGGCGGGTGATTTCGTTGGTCTTGAGGGTCAGCTCCTCGGCCACTCCGTCGTTGCGCCCGCTGAAGTAGACGGTGTGCGCCCCCCTGACCCAGTCGATGATCTCGGGCGGAATCCGCTGCGTCAGAGCGCTCTCTATCTTCTCCGGCAGACCGGCGAGGGCGCACTTCATATCCCGCCCCGCGAGACTCCAGAATATGGACTCGCAGAAGAGTCCCTGCTCGACCACGCTCTTGGTGGCGGCCACGGCTTCCTCCCAGCCGCACCCCAGCACGTGGCCCCGGGTGCAGACTCTCTCGATAGGGGTGTCCGGATTGGCGCTCAGCGAATATAGCTCGCGGTGGCCCCGCTCCTGAAGCTTCCGGGCGAGGGCGAGAGCCTCCTTGGTCCTGCCGGAGTTGGAGTCCACGAGCACGGTGTAGCCGTCCAGCCCGTACTCCGCGGCCTGACGGGCGCCCTCAAGCTGCACGTCGGCGGCAAGCCCCCAGGCCAGAGCCCTGCGGCGGGCGTTCTTGGCCGGCATGATGCGGGACGAGCCCTCTCCGGAAAACATTATCCTTCCTGTCTTCCTGACAGAGTCGGCGACGAAGTCGGAGCAGGCCGGGTCAAATCGCTCTACCGTGGGCACGGTGCCCATCATCTCCCGGACAAGATTGAATTCCGAGTATTTCTGTTCTTTTAGGTTCATAAACGTTATAATTGGTTTTTCAGTTCGGAAAGCGCCTTCAGACACCCCTCGGTGCGGCGGCGGATCTGCTGGACGAAGCTGTTGTCCTCCAGCGGTCCGATGGCTGCAATCATCTCGTCCTCATTGCGATAGGTGGCTCGGCGGAAAGGGTTGAGATAGTCCTTGCGGCGGGTCTCGAAGACTTGCTCGTCGATATGCTTCTGTATGCGCTCCTCGTCGGCGACCGCCCGTCTCCAGGCCGGGAGGTCGAGCTGCGCCACCCCGTAGAAGGCTGCAAGACACTGCAGCGAGTGGATCAGCTTGTCCTGAGGATAGCGGGCCCAGACCTCGTTGTAGCGTCCGTGTATGGCATTCCAGTCGGAGAGGACTCCGGAGCGTATGTCGGCGCGGAGCCTGTCCACGTCGCACTCCTTCATCAGCTGCCCGCCGAGGTTGACCCAGACACGGTTGCGCTCTCCACCGGAAAGCGGCGAGAGCGAAGAGAGTCCGGCCTCCGGATGAGCCTCCAGATACTTCATCGCGTTGAGCATCGCATAGTGCACGAGCATATCGCCGTAGGCGTGATAGGCCTTGCGGGGATGCCGGATGACCACCTTGCGGGAGCTCTTCTCCGCACCCTCTCCATAGACGGTCAGTCCGTCGAGCAGCGACGCATCGCCCCCGAGCAGCTCCGCACCCCTGGCGCGAAGCTCTTCAGGACTGAACCGCGCGACATCCTCGCCCCTTGAGCGGAGATATGCCTTGGCCGTCCACTCCTCGAGGAGTGCGCGTCCCGCGATCACCTCCTCCATAGTGTCCGGCGCGAAAGTGTCGAACTCGATGTTCTGGGTCCTGGTGACGCGTTTGTCGCGGGTCTGGTATTTCCAGCTGTTGCGGGCGAGCGCATACATATTGTATAGCCACCAGAATGCAGGCAGGATCTCCAGACATCCCTCCGACTCGTTGTTGCTCACCATACTGAAAGGCAGCTTGATATGCATCTCGGCAGGGTATGCTCCCTTGGCGAGCAGGACATAGGAGGCGAACACGGAGGAGTGCTTGACCGAGGTGCAGAGGCCAGGCCAGAATCCTCGCCCCGCCACGACCTCGTTGTCGTTGGCGCGGCTGTTGTGGTTGGAGCCTATGGTGGCTCCGGCGGCCAGATTGGTCTGCCCCTGCAGACAGGAGGCGATGAGGAACGAGTTGTTGTGGTGCTGCTCGTGCGCCGGGAAGATGAGGTTGTTGAGCACCTCGCAGCAGGAGATGGTGCTGTTGTCGCCCAGCACCGAGTCGATGACACGCGCTCCGTACTTGAGGTTGCAGTTGGTGCCGACCACAAACTTGACCGCGGTGCAGCCATAGAATATGCGGCTGCCGTAACCCACTATGCCGTTGACCAGTATGACATTCTCCCCTATCTGGGAGGGCTCGTGTTCGGAGGAGTTGATGGTGATGTTCTTGAGTTTGCTCGCTCCCTTGATGTAGCAGCACGGACCGATCTCGACGTCCTTGATGATCTCGGAAGTCTTGATGACGCAGCCCTCGCCCACGGTGCCGTAGTAGCCCCGGCGATGGTCCACGCCCGCCTGGGTGATGCTGCGCAGACGCTCCTGCAACTCCTTGTCGTCTACATACTTACCCCAGAGATAGGCATCTGCGGTAGTCATCCCGTTGAAGGGATACACCGCCCTCGTGCCGGTCTCGTTCATAATCTCCAGCCGCACCCTGACGCTCTCGCTCTCCCCGTCCTTGATCACCCCGTTGCCGAACTTGGCGTGGTCGGTGGTGCACATCTCGTGGATATTGAAGAGCATACAGCGGTCGCCGATGATGTAGTGGCTGAGGTAATGTACGTCGTGGATGGCGCAGTCGTCGCCTATGTCGCAGGAATGGATGGACGAGTTGGTGATGCCGACCGGCAGTCTGAGGTCGTGGAACTGAAGCCCCCGGTCGGAGACGCGGCCTATGCGGACGGTGCCGAAGAAGTTGTTGTTCTTGAGCATCCGGGGGATGAACTCGTCGGTGACCCAGATGGTGTCCCAGCTCGAAGCGGTGTTGTCGTTCTTGACGAGCCTCTCTATCTCATCGCTCGTCAGATGCCTCCATCCGCCGCTCGGAGCGTGTACCTGACGGTTGCGGATATAGTATTTGTCTTCCCCCTCGGGGAGAAAGGACGGGTCAATCCAACCGTTCACGAGCTTCTCCGGCGGGAGCACTGTGACCTTTTCCATAAGCAAGTATGATGATTATTACGCAAATATATACAAAATGTTCCCGTTTCACAACGGGAACATTCAGCAATTCTAACCTAAAATTAAACCTATGAAAAAACTATTCGTTACAAATATAACAATTTCCCTGCCAAAAACAAGCGTTTTGCGGAAAAACTAATCACCATTCCCGTCAAGTCTGATGGTGATGATCTTGACATCCTGGAGAGGGCAGTCGCGGGAGTCGGTCTCCACCGCGGCTATCTTGTCGATCACGTCGAGTCCCTCGACGGTCTCGCCGAAGACGGTGTAGTCGCCGTCAAGCTGTGCGCAGTGTGCAGCGTCCTGGACGATGTAGAACTGCGAGCCGGACGACTCCTTGAGCGGGTTGGCGGCATCCCCGCGTCTGGCGGCGGCGAGAGCGCCCTTCTTGTGGGTGTACTCCGGCACGAACTCGGCAGGCACGTTATAGCCCGGCCCGCCGGTGCCGAAACGCCCCTTGTTGGCCGGGTCCTTGCTGAGCGGGTCGCCCGCCTGAATCATAAATCCGTTGATGACGCGGTGGAAGAGTATCCCGTCGTAGTACTTCTCCAGCGCGAGTTTCTCGAAGTTCTCGCGATGCTTGGGGGTCTTGGCGTAGAGCTTGACCTTGATCACTCCGAGGCTTGTGATGATGTCGAACACCGGTTCTTCCGGGAGCTGTGCGATTTTGTCCATTATTCTTTGGGATTGTTCCGCTGCTGCGAGCGAGTCGGCAGTGGCCTGCTCTGCGGCTTTACGGGCCTGTTCTTCAGACTTACGGGCCTGTTCTTCAGACTTTCCGGCGTTGTTGCCACAGCTGCAGACCAGGGCGGCCGCGCCCAGGCAGCAGAGAGTTAAACTGATTGTACGTTTCATATCTTTGTGTGTTTTGAGTGTCTAAAGGCGAGCAGCCTGCGGGCGAGCGGGAGGCAGTAGAGGCAGAGCAGCAGGGTGTTGATCGTGAGCGTCGCTGCGGTCGGCAGCCCCGGGAAGAGCCGGCCCGGCAGCAGTGAGACGGCATAGAGCAGCGCCGCTGCCGCGACATAGCGGGCTATGGTCCCGTAGTCGTAAGGGACAGGAAATCTGCGCCGTCCGAGAGCCCAGCTGAGCAGCATCGCAGTGCCGTAGCCGGCAAATCCGCCCCAGGCGCAGGCCCAGTAGCCGATGCGCGGCACGAAGACCACATTGACGACAATCATCACGGCGGCCCCGACTGCGCTGATGATCGCGCCCCACCAGGTCCTGTCGCTGAGCTTGTACCAGAACGAGAGGTTGAAATAGACCCCCATAAAGATCTCGGCCGCCATCACCACCGGCACGACCCCGAGCCCCTCCCAGTAGGAGCGGCCCACGAAGTACTTGAGCAGCGGCATATAGAAGACCACCGCTAGGAACGCGAGCAGGGTGAAGATGACGAAATACTTCATCCCGTCCGCGAGGGTCTGCGGACTGTTGCGCTCCGCTCCGGAAGAGAAAACTATCGGCTCGTAGGCATAGCGGAACGCCTGGGTGAGCAGCGACATTATCATCGCAATCTTGACGCAGGCCCCGTAGATCCCCAGTTGCACCAGGCCTTCTTCCCCGCTCACCAGATGCGGGTAGAGTATCTTGTCGGCGACCTGGTTGAGGATGCCTATCAGGCTGAGCAGCAGCAGAGGCCAGGTGTAGGCGAGCATACGCCGGCACAGAGCCCGGTCGAAGCCGTAGCGTATGCCGCGTATCTCCGGGACAAACGCGAGCATCACCATCGAGGTGCAGAGCAGGTTGGTGAAGAATATCAGCCCGACTCCGCCGTCAAATCGCGCATAGACTCCCTCCAGAGCGGGAATCTTGTCGAAGACGAGGAATATGAGCAGATTGAGCGCGATGCTCGGGATGATGTAGGCAAACTTGAGGGCCATAAAGCGCAGCGGCTTGTGGAGCTGGCGCAGACGGCTGAACATTATGGCCTGGAACGCGTCCAGAGCCGTGATGACGGCGAAGCAGCCTATGTATTCGGGATGGTCGGCATATCCCATCGCCGCCGAGATGGGATGCAGAAAGGCGAACACCAGCAGCAGAAACGCCGCTCCCACCGTCCCCACCATACGCAGGGCGGTGCTGTAGACCATCCGCCCGTCCTCGTCCTCCCGGCTGCCGAAGCGGAAGAGGGTGGTCTCCATCCCGAAGGTGAGCAGGGCGAGGAAGAGGGCCGTGTAAGCGTAGAGATTGGTCACTATGCCGTAGCCTCCGCTGCCTGCGGCAATCTTGTAGGTATAGAGCGGGACGAGCAGGTAGTTGAGAAACCTGCCCACTATGCTGCTCAGCCCGTAGATGGCCGTGTCTTTGGCTAACGACTTGAGGTTCATACGCTGCGCGGCAATTCAAACACTTCCATCCCCCGCAGCTCCCCGTCTTCGATACGGAAGCGGAGCGCCGTCCGCACCACCTGCCAGCCCTGAAGCCCGGCGGCTCCGGGGTTGATATAGAGCAGGTCGCGGGAGTCGTCGCGCATCACTTTGAGGATGTGCGAATGTCCGCAGACGAAGATGTCCGGACGGTAGCTGTCCAGCAACTGGGCGGCTCTGGCGGGATAGTGTCCGGGCGAGCCTCCGATATGCATCATCAGCACTTTCATCCCCTGCTCGCCGAAGTAGCGGAATTCGGGACATTCGTAGCGGATGTCGAGTCCGTCGCAGTTGCCGTAGACCCCGACAAGGGGTTTGAACGCTGCAAGCTCCCGGAAGAAAGCCGCTCCGCCCCCGAAGTCTCCGGCGTGCCATATCACGTCCACCGGCTCAAGGAACTTCCTGAAGCCGTCGCTGAACACTCCGTGCGTGTCGCTGATGAGTCCGACGTACATTATTCCCTCCCGGCGAGGCGTTTCTCCCAGGCCCAGGCTGCCTCAAGGGTGTCTTCCACGCTGCGCTGCGCCTTCCATCCGAGCTCCTTCTCGGCAAGAGACGGGTCGGCCCACACCGCGGTCACGTCCCCGGTCCTGCGGGGAGCGAACTTCCAGTTGAGTCTCAATCCGTTGACCTTTTCGAAGGTGTTGATCAGCTCCAGCACGGATACCGGACGGCCCGTGCCGATGTTGAAGATCTCGTAACCGCTCTTCATCCCGCCGTCAATCATCCTCGCCACCGCGCACACGTGCGCCTTTGCGAGGTCCACGATGTCGATATAGTCACGCAGGCAGGTGCCGTCGGCGGTCGGGTAGTCGTTGCCGAAGACGGACAGGCACTCCCGCTTGCCAATGGCGGTCTGGGTGATGAAAGGCACTAGGTTATTAGGCACGCCGCGCGGGAGCTCGCCGATGAGTGCGGAAGGATGCGCTCCGATCGGGTTGAAATAGCGCAGGGCTATGCCCTTGAGCCCCTGATAGGCGAGGACGCTGTCGCGCAGGATGTCCTCGCAGATCTGCTTGGTGTTGCCGTAGGGCGAGGTGGCGCTCTGGCGCGGAGACTGCTCCGTCACCGGAAGCCGCTCCGGCTCGCCGTAGACTGTGGCGGAGGAGCTGAAGAGGATGTTGCACCCGCCTTTCTCCCTTGCGGCGTCGATGATGTTGACGAAGGAGAGCAGATTGTTGCGGTAGTACTTGACCGGATCGGCGACGGATTCCCCCACGGCCTTGTAGGCCGCGAAATGGATCACCGCGTCTATCTGATTGTCTGCGAAGAGCTTGCGCACCGCTTCCATATCGCAGAAGTCCATCTTTATCAGCGGGAGCTCCCTGCCGACTATCCGGCATACCCCCCGGTAGTTGGTCTCATCGCAGTTGGACATATTGTCGGCTATGACTATGTCATACCCGGCCTCGACAAGCTCCACGGTGACGTGGCTTCCGATAAATCCGGCTCCGCCGGACACAAGTACGGTCTTCTTCATATCTGGCTCATATTCAAAGTTATCCCCGGGCAGAGTCTGCGAAATCAGCAAACCCTGCTCAGAAATGACAAATTAACGAATTTTTTACGAGAAAACCTCAATCAGAAGGCTATCTCCCCGCCCCTGCAGAAGTCGAGCAGGTCTTCCGCTCCATCGCGAGGCGCTCCGCTCCTCTCTTCGGCCCGGGGCTCTCCCGCGCCGGGATGATTGGAGAACTCGCAGCCGCAGAAGACCTGGTTGTAGAAGCCCTGCTCGCTGATGATTTCGCCCCGGCGCGGCTGCAGACCGCCCTTGCGCCAGTTCTGCGTCCACCACAGCAGGGGCTCCTCGTCCGGGAATGTCCCGTTGACCATCGAGCACGCCCACGCTCCGGCGGCGTTGACCTGGTCGACATTCTTCCATCGCGACGATGCAAGGGAGGATGTCAGGACCCTGATACCGTGCGCGGAAGCCCAGGCGGCGGCCCTGAAAAGCCGGAAGCGGAAACACTTGACACACCGCGTCCCGCGCTCCGGAAGACTCTCCAGCCCTCTCGCGATGCCGAGCCACGAGTCGTGGTCGTATTCGTCTTCGTGGAACTCCACCCCCAGAGCGTCGCAGTAGCGCCGCAGCTCGTCGCGCCGGCGCTCATATTCCTCCGCCGGGAAGATGTTGGAGTTGCTGAAAAACACTACCGGCGTGATGCCGTTGGAGAGCATACACTCAAGGATTGCGCCGCTGCAGGGTGCGCAACAGGAATGGAGGAGCACCCTGTCAGCTCCCCCGGGGACAGTCAGCTGAAGCATTATTATTCGATCGACTTGATGTCTATGAGGTTATTGAGTATCGCGTACACGGTGAGGCCGGCGACCGTCTTGATGCCGGTTTTGCGCGTGATGTTCTTGCGGTGCGAGATGACGGTGTTGACAGAGATGTGGTGCCGGTCGGCTATCTCCTTGTTGATCAGACCGTGAGCCACACTCACGAGGATCTCCTTCTCCCGCTCGGAGAGTTCCGCGCCCCGCTCGTCGGAGTCGCCGGCGGTCTTGGGTTCGATATCGCTGCGCAGCGGGTTCTCCAGCAGGCGCACCATAGGCACGAGGATATTGTCCTCTATATAGGTGTGCGAGCGGAGGTCGTTCTGAAGGCTGAAGATGAAAGTGAGCAGTGCGATGCGTCCGTCGTCGTCGCACTCGTGCGGGAGCGACTTCATCACGAGGCTCTTGAGGTCGGAGAGTTTCTCGTCGATGTTGGAGTGGTTCTCCTCGAAGTCGTCAATGCTGAACGAAGGGTCCTGCCTGCCGAGTATGAGGTTGCGCACATAGGGTATCACCTTGCCCTCCTCAAACTCGAAGTGCCCGCGCAGCTCGCGCTTGTAGTCGGCGAAGAAGTCCCGGATCACCTGCTGCTGGGGCGGGCGGCACGGCTCGATGAGCCGCTCGATGGAGGAGGCCATGGTTTCGAGCGCCCGCTTGAGGTAATAGTCGTGGGAGGAGTGGAGGTAGCGCAGCACGTCGGCGACGCTGCACCCCCTGAGATCGGATGCCGCAGGGACGAAGTCCGCCGAAGTATAGACCCGGCAGAGCAGTATCGCCGTGTCGGAGTCAATCCCGTGCTGCACACAGACTTCCGACACCGTCCTCTCGCCGAAGCTGCCCACCACCCCGAGGCGGGAAAGCACCATCAGCAGGCCGGGATTCCGCTCGACCAGCTCGGATGCTTTCATATTTACGGAGAATAAGTCCATATTCTCGCGAATATACGCAAAGTGCGGGAAAAGTAAAAATAAATCAACTCGGCTTCCTATGGCAGAGTTCGCGGGCGCTGCATCCTGCGCAGGCGGAGCCGCCTCCGCAGTGACCCTTGGAGAAATAGGTGCGCAGCGCGAGGGCGAGCAGCGCAAGCACCAGTACGAGAATTATGATCGAAGCCAGATTCATCCTACACACACAGTCCGGCTACAATATATGCGAGGTATGCGCAGGCGTATGCCACGAGGCACTGGAACGCCACCATAGCCCAGGCCCTCCCGGCCCCGAGCTCCCTGCGGACGGCTGCAATCGCTGCGACGCAAGGGGTGTAGAGCAGGCAGAAGACCAGCATCGGCACGGCCGTGAGCGGGGTCAGAGCGGAAGCGACTCCGAGCACCTGAAGGGTGGAGACCACGCTCTCCTTGGCAAGGAAGCCGGTGATCAGCGCAGTGACGATGCGCCAGTCGCCGAGGCCTATAGGGGAGAATATCGGGGCAATCAGGCCGGCGATGGCCGCCAGCATACTGCTCTGCGCATCGACAAGGCGCAGCCTGAAGTCGAACGACTGGAGAAACCAGATGACGATGGAGGCTATGAATATCACGGTGAACGCCCTCTGGAGGAAGTCCTTGGTCTTGTCCCAGAGCAGGTGGCCGACATTCCTCGCCCCGGGCATACGGTAGTTGGGGAGCTCGAGCACAAACGGCGCCGGCTCGCCGGAACGCGGCAGCGCCTTGGCGCAGAGTGCCACGATAATGCCGACCAATATCGCCGAAAGATAGAGTGCTACGAGCACGAGACCGCCGTGCCCCGGGAAGAATGTGCTGGTGAGGAACGCGTAGATCGGAATCTTTGCGGAGCAGCTCATAAACGGGGTCAGCAGCACGGTCATCTTCCTGTCCCGCGCAGAGGAGAGGGTGCGGGTGGCCATCACGGCCGGCACTGAGCAGCCGAAGCCGATGAGCAGCGGCACGATGCTGCGCCCGCTCAGCCCCAGTTTGCGGAGCAGTTTGTCGCTCACGAAGGCTATACGCGCCATATAGCCGCTGTCTTCGAGCAGGGAGAGGAAGAAGAAGAGGATGATGATGACAGGCACGAAGCTCACCACGCTGCCCACGCCGCCGAAGACTCCGTCGGTGACGAGCCTCCGCACGGCCGGCGTGACGTCGAGCCTCTCCATCCCCGCATCGCACGCCCCCGCAAGCGCGTCTATCCCCCGTTGCAGGAGGTCCTGAAGCGGTGCGCCGAGCACATCGATGGACATCCATATCACGAGGGAGATGACCGCCAGGAAGATAGGTATGGCGGTAAACTTGCCTGTGAGCACCTTGTCGATGGCGCGGCTGCGGCGGTATTCCTTGCTCTCGTGCGGCTTCACGACCGTACGGGCGCAGAGCTTGCGGATAAACGAGAAGCGCATATCGGCCATCGCGGCGCAGCGGTCCAACCCCCGCTCCTGCTCCATCTGGCTGATGATGTGCTCTATGGTTTCCTTTTCGTTGTCGCTGAGCTTGAGGGCGGAGACTATGGCCTCGTCGCCCTCGACTATCCTGCTCGCGGCGAAGCGCAGCGGAATCCCGGCACGCTGCGCGTGGTCTTCCACGAGGTGCATTATGCCGTGCAGGCAGCGGTGGACCGCGCCGCCGTATTCGTCGGGGTGGCAGAAGTCCTGCCTCAAGGGTTTCTCCTGATATTTGGCGATATGCACCGCGTGCTCGATGAGCTCCTCGATGCCTTCGTTCTTTGCGGCGGAGATAGGCACCACCGGCAGGCCGAGTATCTGCTCCATCTCGTTGACATTGATCGAGCCCCCGTTGCCACGCACCTCATCCATCATATTGAGGGCCAGCACCATAGGGATATCCAGCTCCATCAGCTGCATGGTGAGGTAGAGATTGCGCTCGATATTGCCGGCATCCACGATGTTGATTATGCCCTTGGGCCGCTCGTCGAGGATGAACCGGCGGGAGACGATCTCTTCGGAAGAGTATGGAGAGAGGGAGTAAATCCCCGGAAGGTCAGTGACACGAGTCTCCGGGCAGCCCCTTATGACCCCGTCCTTGCGGTCGACCGTCACACCAGGAAAGTTGCCGACGTGCTGATTGGCGCCGGTCAGTTGATTGAAAAGCGTGGTCTTGCCGCAGTTCTGATTGCCCGCGAGGGCGAACGTGAGGATGGTGTCTTTGGGGAGCGGATCTTCGTGTCCCGTGTGGTATTTGCCGCCTTCGCCGAGCCCCGGGTGGGCGCTCTCGCCCAGGTAGAGCCAGTCGTCGCTCACGGGGCGGTCTTCGGGGGTCGGGGCGGAGACTTGAGAAATCTCGATTCTGGCAGCGTCGGCTTTGCGGAGAGTGAGGGAGTAGCCGTCGATGAGGAGTTCCATAGGGTCGCCGAGGGGGGCGTATTTGGTCAGAGTGACCTCCTGCCCCGGAATCATCCCCATATCAAGGAAATGTTGGCGCAGCGATCCCTCGCCGCCCACCGCCCTGATCATCGCAGAGTCGCCTATAGCGAGTTTGTCAAGTGTCATTGGAGTGTTCCGCTAAATGTCGGCTGCAAATTTCGGGAATAAGCGCCGCGAGGTCAATCCCCATTTTTTGGGATTTGGGACGGGGCGGCGGGCTGGCGGGCTGGCGGTTTTGGCCCGGTGGAGGGCGGGCCGCGGTTGCGGGCGGCAGGCTACAACGAAAGGTGGTGACTAAAAAGTCCCATATGGACTTTTTAGTCACCACCCTCGTGCGGACGGTGAGACTCGAACTCACACAGGCCAACGCCCACTACCCCCTCAAAGTAGCGTGTCTACCATTTCACCACGTCCGCATTACTTTGGGACTGCAAATTTACGCAGTTTTCTTGTAAATCCAACACTCCGGCGCATTTTTCTTTAAAACTTTTCTCCCCCGGTTCCGCCGCCCCTGTAGTCGGATTCTATCTCGGAGATGTCCGGCCTGTCTATGATTGCAAATACAGGATAGTAATTCAAGTTTCGCAAGAGCGAAACTCAAAATAGTGATAATCCGCCACAAAAGCAAAAGCAAAAGCAAAAGCAAAAGCTATTTCGATGATCGTCAAAGAAATAGCTATTTTATTTTACACCCAAGGCAGGGTGCAGATGCCGCTCGGGCAGCGGGCTTCGGAGAGCGTGTCCACCCCCGGACTCGGGCAGGGGGCGGGGCCCGCAAGATGCGAGTTCTGCGCCAGCAGGACGAAGCAGATTGCGGGAGGGGCCGGAGTGAAGCAAGGCGCAGACTTACGAACGGAGTCTCTCCGAAGCCCGGCTGCCTGACGGCTCGGAACCCCCAAATATAAAAGAGGGGGTGACTAATCAGCCCTTCGACTTGTTGGTCACCCCCGGGACCGCGACGAGCCGGGCAAAAACAGCGTCCCGTCCATAAAAAGGCCTCCAAGATGGACGGTGAGGGAAATTTGCCCGCCCCATCCATAATTTAGCCTCCAGGATGGACGGTGAGGGAGATTTGCCCGCCCTGTCCATAATTCAGCCGCCAGGATGGACGGCGAGGAAGATTTGCCCGCCTCGTCCATAATTCAGCCTCCAAGATGGACGGCGACGACGGGCCGCGGGGGTTAAGGCGACGCCAGCCTACGGGGGGTTAAGGAAGATGTAAGGCGACAGCACACACCGCAGAAAGTGCCGCAGCACCCGCCGCAGCACACACTGCAGCACACACTGCAGCACACACTGCAGCACACACCGCAGAACCCGCTGCAGAACACGCCACAGCACCCGCAAAAAACCGGTCCGGAGGGGATACCTTCGGACCGGTTGGAAGTTATGGGATTTGGGACCGGTTATAGAGTGACCGGAACACCGTCAACGGTGATTGTAGCACTTGTGGAAGCTGAGCCGTCGCCCCAACCCTGTACTACTGGGTGACTCGTGGCGGTGATGTTCGTCTCGTTGTTGTCGGCGTCGATGAACTTGCAGCTTACGAAGCTGAGGCTCGTTGCGGGGCTGCATAGACTGACCACATAATTGCAGCGGTAGTAGCCATCATCGTCAGGACGCCTCAGATTACTATATTCGTCAGCATCTACTCCGATATTTAAGAACTTGCAGTTCCGGAACACAGTATTGCCGTAGCATATGGCGGCAGGATACCACTCTTTTCCGATGCCGAACTCGCACCCGTCGAATTCTGCACCGCCGTGCCATCCTGACAACCAGCCGTGGAACTTGCAGCCCATGGCCTCAAGTTTACCGCTGCCGTTGTATGCGTAGGTGACCTTTTCGCCGAAAGTCACATTCTCCAGAACGACGGTTGAATTATTATTTTTGCTATAAACGCCGTACCAGCAGACCTCATCATCAGAACCCACTGTGCCGTTCTTCACGGTGAGGTTGCCGCCGTCTGCGACAAGAGCCGCAGTCCTATTATTGACGGTCGCCGTGCTGGCGGCGTTGAGATTGTGTCCATTGAGGTCAAGGACAGCTTCCTTGCCGGCAGCAATGGTGAGGGGGG
>CAVGLS010000019.1:0-40158 GCA_963630225.1 bacterium | reverse complement strand
CGCAAGTAAAAAATATTGTTGTAAAACAAGCATTGTGCAGGTACTTGCAAAACTCAAATACTAAATCCTGCAAATATATGCAGATCTGTCGACAATCCAAAAAAACAGTCCGGTTTTCGTCCGTCAGAGCGATGCCGGGAGCGGGAAGTGTAAAAAAATGGAACGAGGTGTAAAAAAATGTAAATTTTTGCTTAACTTTGACCCCTGCGTATAAGAATTGAAAAATGGTCACTTTCATCGGAGAATACACCGCCAGGCTGGACGACAAGGGGAGACTCGTCTTCCCCGCGCCGCTCAAGGCGGCGTTGCCGCCGGGAAGCGACCTCAGGTTCGTGGTCAAGAAGAACCTCTTCGAGCCCTGTCTGGAGATGTACACGATGCAGGAGTGGGAGCGGCAGTCGGGAGAGCTGAAGTCAAGTCTTGACCTCACTTTCAATAGAAAGCACGCGACATTCTGGAGAGAATACATGCGGGGGCGCGACGTGGTGGAGCCGGATCCGAAGTTCGGCCGCATCTCGATCGACCGCAGACTCCTGGGTTCGATTGGTGTGAACAAGGAAGTGGTTTTCTCCGGCAATGATTTCAAGATCGAGATCTGGGCCAAAGAGAACTATGACTCCTCGGCACTCTCCGGCGAAGAATTCATTGCCATAGCGGAAAGCCTCTCCTCAAGATAGGGGGAGGAGCGATGAGCGAATATCACAATCCCGTACTCTTATACCCGAGCGTGGACGCCCTCGTGCAGGACACGGACGGGCGCTATGCCGACGCGACCTTCGGCGGCGGCAGCCATAGCGGGGAGATCCTCGGCAGACTCTCAGGCAAGGGCCGGCTCTTCGCGTTCGACCGCGACGGAGACGCTCTCGCCAACGCCCCGGACGACCCGCGATTTACTCTGATACACAACAATTTCAGGTTTATACACAACTATGTTCTCCTCTACGGGGCACAGGAAGGTTTCAGCTCTCTGGACGGCATCATCGCCGATCTCGGGGTCAGTTCGCACCAGTTCGACACTGCTCTGCGGGGCTTCTCCTTTCGCTACAGCGCCCCACTGGATATGCGGATGAACGCGCAGGGCGGCAAGACGGCGGCGGACATCGTCAATTCTTATACGCAGGAGGATCTGGAACGCATACTCCGCCTCTACGGAGAGGTGGAGGGAGCCCGCAGGCTCGCGCAGCTCATAGTCGCGGCCCGGAGCGGCGCCCCGATCCTCACAACCGACGATCTCCGCGCTGCCATCTCCCCTGCCCTGCCCTCATTCGCCGAACATAAATACCTCGCCAAGGTCTATCAGGCCTTCAGGATCGAGGTCAACGACGAGATGCGCTCGCTGGAGAAGTTCCTCCGGGGGGCGTCCGACTCGCTCCGGAGCGGAGGCCGTCTGGTCGTGATCACCTACCACTCCCTCGAGGACCGGATGGTCAAGAACTTCATCCGCAGCGGCAGCGTCGACGGGAAGGAGTGCAGGGACGGTTTCGGGCGCAGCCTCGCCCCGCTCAAGGCGGTCAACCGCAAGCCGATACTGCCAGAAGAGACTGAAATAGAGAGCAATACACGCGCCCGCAGCGCCAAGCTCAGAATTGCCGAGAAGATATGAAGACCTGGAAACTGTCGGACATAAGGGTGCTGCTGAAGAATATCTTCACGGCGGTGATGAAGGGAGAGTTCCTGCTCCGGCTCAACATAGGCAGGTACTTCATCCACATCATCTACACCTTCTTCCTCTTCGCGATGATCATCTGGGTCAGCCTCTCGATCGAGACGACTATGGCGAAAGTGGAGGCCAACAAGGCGACGCTGAAGGAGCTTGAGATAGCCAACTCACAGAAATACTATGACATAGCAAAGGCCACGGGACGGTCCACCGTGGCCGGCAGGCTCAAGGAGATGGGATCGGAAGTGGGCGAAGCGCAGAAGCCCGCCGCAATGATACAGAGATGAACACCGACGCGCGCACAAAGAAGAAAGGCAGAGACCGCATAGGGGTGGTGCTCTATATTCTCTATGTGCTGATGCTGCTGGCGTCGGCGGCCCTTGTCGTGCGCATCGCCTGCATCCAGATATTCTTCAAGCCGGACCCGAAGATCACCTCGGCCCTCACTCCTTCCAGCTCCGTCAGGCTCATCGAGCCGGAACGGGGCCGCATCTACGACTCGCAGGGGCGTCTGCTCGCCATCTCCTGTCCTATGTATCAGTTCTATATGGACTGCACAGTACGCAAGGAGACCAACTCCCCGCAGCAGGAGCAGGACTGGCTCGACAAGGCCCGCGACCTCGCGGCGGGTCTCGCCGAGGAGTTCCCCGGCAGGAGCGCCGAAGAGTTCTACAATATGATAGTCAAGGGCCGCCGGGAGGGCAGGAAGTACCTCCGCATAGGCCATCAGGTGGATCGCAACGCCTACAACCGCATCATCTCCCTTCCGCTGTTCCGCGAGGGCCGCTACCGGAGCGGGATGATAGTGGAGCAGGAGAACATCCGCCAGTACCCTTACGGAGAGCTCGCCCGCCGCACCATAGGATTTGTGCGCAACAACAAGTCGGACGTGGGCAACACCCACATCGGGCTGGAGGGCCGCTTCGACTACATACTCCACGGCAGCGAGGGCCGCGAATACCTCCGCAGGAGCGACAACGGGCGCATCGTCAACAGCGACAGCAGCTATGTCAAGGCCACTGACGGACAGGACCTCGTGACCACGCTCAACATCGACTATCAGGAGCTCTCCGACAGGGCGCTGCGCGAGCAGATAGAGAGCGAGGAAGACCTCGAGGGAGCCTGCCTCGTGCTGATGGAGACTCGCAGCGGGGCCATCCGCTCCATGGTCAACCTTGTGCGCGACGAGGCGAGCGGCCGCTTCGCCGAAATCCAGAACGTCGCCATCGGGCGCAAGGCCGAGCCGGGCTCCGTCTTCAAGACCGTGACCCTCCTGTCGGTCCTCAACGACGGCTACGTCAAGAGCCTGGAGGAGACCCTCCCCGCGACCAACGGGCTGGTGGAGGGCACCGGCATCAGGGACAGGCATATCCCTGAGTTCGCCGCGCAGCACCGCACCGACAGGATCAGCATCATCGACGGATTCAAGATATCCTCCAACTATGTCTTCGCGACCCTCGCGGTCAGGCACTACGGCCGCGACAAGTCCGCCGGCAAGGGCAAAGGGCTGGAGAAGACGGAGAAGTTCCTCTCCAACATCTACACCTACAAGCTCGGCGAGGCGTTCGACTTCGACCTCGACGGCCTGCAGACCCCGACCATCCCGAGTCCCGGCACGAGATACTGGACTGATACTGATCTCGGCTCCATCGCCTTCGGCTACAGCACGGAGGAGACTCCGCTGCACATCCTCACCTTCTACAACGCCATCGCCAACAAGGGCAGGATGATGAAGCCTTATCTGGTGGAGCATATCGAGGAGGACGGCCGGGTGGTCAGCCGGCGCGGCGAGAGCATACTCAACTCGGCGGTCTGCTCGAGGGCGGTGGCCGACACTGTGACCCGCGCCCTCAAGGCGGTCACCGAGGAAGGCACGGCACGCAGGCTCAAGGGAGCGAAATGCTCCGTGGCGGGCAAGACCGGCACCTCCTTCGGCACCTTCGGGAACGGGCGCTACGAGGACTCATCCGGGCGCAAGATCTATCAGGGCACGTTCGTGGGCTTTTTCCCGGCCGAAGACCCGCAGTACAGCATCATCTGCATGGTGTATTCCAAGCCGACCAGGAAGCAGTTCCAGGGCGGCGGCATCCCGGCCAGAGCGATACGCACAGTGATAGACAACATCTACAACATAGACCCTTACTTCCAGGAGAAAATACATAGAAGCAGATGAAACTCAGCGATATAATAACTGACTGCGGAGTCCTCTCCACAAGCGGTCCGCTCGATGTCGAGATCTCGGACGTCACCAACGACTCCCGCAAGGTCGGCCCGGGCAGCCTCTTCGTGGCCGTGACCGGATGCGGCAACGACGGCAGGGCATATATAGGCGATGCCGTCGGTGCCGGCGCCGCCGCCGTGATGTATGAGGGAGAGTATCCCGGACTCGAAGGAGAGTGTCCGGAGTTCGTCGGGACCGCTGTCCGGGTCGAGGACAGCAGGCTCTCCGTCGCCCTTGCCGCCGACAGGTTCTACGCCCACCCGAGCGGCCGCCTCAAGCTGGTCGGCATCACCGGCACCAACGGCAAGACTACCACGGCGACCCTGCTCTACAACCTCTTCCGCAGTCTCGGACACGAGTGCGGACTGCTCTCGACCATAGCCAACTACGTGGGTTCCCGCGAGATCGCGACCGCCAACACCACATCCGACCCCGTGACCGTCAACTCCCTGCTCCGCGAGATGCTCGACGCGGGCTGCGAATACTGCTTTATGGAGGTCAGCTCCATCGGGGTGGACCAGCAGCGCACCGCAGGGCTGGAGTTCAAGCTCGGGATCTTCTCCAACCTCACCCACGACCACCTCGACTACCATAAGACCTTCGCCGATTATCTGCGCTGCAAGCAGAGATTTTTCGACTCCCTTCCTAAGAGCGCCGTCGCGCTCACCAACATAGACGACCGCAACGGGATGATAATGGTGCAGAACACCGGGGCGCGGGTGGTCAGCTATTCCTGCAGGGGCCTCGCCGACCACAGCTGCAAAGTGATGGAGGAGAGCTTCGAGGGGATGCAGCTCCGCATCGACGGGGTGGACGTATGGACCAGGCTCACGGGCGCACACAACGCCTACAACATCCTCGCCGTCTACTCTGCGGCGGTGGAGCTGGGAGTCGCCCCGGAGGAGGCTCTGATAGCGATTTCGACTCTGCGCCCCGCCAAGGGCAGGCTGGAGACGATGAGCGGTCCGAGGGGCATTGCCGTCGTCATCGACTATGCCCACACCCCGGACGCCCTGGAGAACGTCCTGAAGACGCTCCGGGACATAGCCCCCGGCCGGGAGCTCATCTGCCTCTTCGGCTGCGGCGGCGACCGCGACCGCAGCAAGCGCCCCGAGATGGGCGCGGTGGCGGCCAGATATGCCGACAGGATCTTCCTCACCTCCGACAACAGCCGCTCGGAGAGCACCGATGACATCATCGGAGAGATCAAGACGGGGCTCACCCCCGACGGACTCGCCAAGACGATCAGCATCCCCGACCGCAGGGAGGCGATACGCACGGCGATAATGCTCGCTCCGAAGGACGCCACAGTCCTGCTCGCCGGCAAGGGCCACGAAACCTACCAGATCCTGGGCGGAGTGAAGTCTCATTTCGATGAGAGAGAAATAGTCAACGATGTATTCAAAACCATAAAGTAATGCTGTATCACCTTTCAGAATGGCTATGCGGGCTCGGGGTCGACCTCCCCGGATTGAGGCTGATGAACTATCTCTCGTTCAGGGCGATGCTCGCCTTCGTGATAAGCCTGCTCGTCGCCTTTTTCGCCGGAGGCAGAATCATCAAAGTACTTCAGCGCCACCAGATCGGCGAGACCATACGCGACCTCGGTCTGGAGGGGCAGATGCAGAAGAAGGGCACTCCCACGATGGGAGGGATCATCATCATCGCCGCCCTGCTGGGCAGCGCGCTGCTTGTCTGCAAGCTGGACAACATCTACAGCATACTCCTGATAGTCACCACTCTGTGGTGCGGGGCGATAGGCTTTGCCGACGACTACATCAAGGTGTTCAAGCACCGCAAGGAGGGCCTCAGCGAGCACGGCAAGCTGGTTCTCCAGTTCGGGCTCGGCCTGTTCATCGCGCTGACGGTCTGCATAAGCCCGGACATCCACTCCGACAATCTCGTGACCACGATCCCGTTCGTCAAGGCGCACGAGTTCGACTACTCCTGTCTCTCCCCGTTCAAGGGTCAGCTCGGGGTTTACTGCTCATGGGCGATCTATATGATAATGATCATCCTGGTGATCCTGGCCTGCTCCAACGGCACCAACCTGACCGACGGGATGGACGGGCTCGCGGCGGGGACTTCGGCCATAGTCGGCATCGCCATCGGAGTGATGGCCTGGCTGGGTGGCGACATCCTCAATTCACATTATCTGAACATTATGTACATAGCCGGCTCGGGCGAGGTGGCGATATTCATGTCGGCATTCGTCGGAGCGCTGATAGGATTTCTCTGGTACAACACATTCCCGGCGCAGGTATTTATGGGCGACACGGGAAGCCTCACCATAGGAGGGGTCATCGGAGTGAGCGCGGTGCTGATCCGCAAGGAGCTGCTGCTGCCCCTGCTCTGCGGGATATTCCTCGTCGAGAGCCTCTCCGTCATCATCCAGAGGGGCTGGTTCAAGCATACGAAACGCAAATACGGTGAGGGCAGGCGCGTCTTCCTGATGGCGCCGCTGCACCACCACTACCAGAAGCAGGGCATCCCGGAGCCGCGCATAGTCACGAGATTCTGGATCGTGGGGGTCCTCCTTGCGGTAGGCACGTTGGCACTGTTGAAGATAAGATAGTTTGAGTTTCGCAAATGCGAAACTTGGGTAAGATCGTTATGGCAAGAATAGTTATATTGGGCGGAGCCGAGAGCGGCGTGGGGGCCGCGGTGCTCGCCAAAGTCAAGGGATTCGACGTGTTCCTCTCCGACAACGGCAAGATCGGGGAAGAATATCTGGAGACCATACGCAGATATGACATCCCCTACGAGGAGGGCGGGCACACGGCCTCGCTCATCCTCAACGCCGACGAGGTGGTGAAAAGTCCGGGGATACCCGGGACCGCTCCCATGGTCAAGGCGCTCAGGGAGCAGGGCACGCACATAATCTCCGAAATCGAGTTCGCCGCAAGGTACGACAGCGCGAAGAAGATATGCGTCACGGGGTCCAACGGCAAGACCACCACGACCTCCCTGATCTACTACCTGCTGCAGGAGGCCGGACTCAACGTCGGGCTCGGGGGCAACATAGGCAAGAGCTACGCCCTGCAGGTGGCGACCGAGCAGCACGACTACTATGTGCTGGAAATCAGCAGCTTCCAGCTGGACGACGCCTACGATTTCCGTCCGGACATCGCCATCATCACCAACATCACCCCGGACCACCTCGACCGCTACGGCCACAAGATGGAGAACTATGTCAATGCGAAGTTCCGCATCACGCGCAATCTCCGCCGGGAGGACTGCTTCATCTTCGACTCCGACGACGCGATCACCATAGGGCACCTCAGCAAAATAGTGCTCAAGGCCAAGATGCTCCCCTTCTCCCAGGAGAAGGAAGTGGAGCAGGGGGCGTTCGTGCGCGACGGCAGCATGGTGCTGCGCTACGAGGAGGAGGAGACCGAAATCTATCTCAAGGACCTCGCGCTGGGCGGCAGGCACAATGTCTACAACTCGATGGCGGCGGCCCTCGCGGCCAAGGCGAGCGGCATCAGCGACGAGGTGATACGCAACTCTCTGAAGACATTCTCCCCCATCGAGCACCGGCTCGAACCCGTGCTCAGCGTGGGCGGAGTGCTATATGTCAACGACTCCAAGGCCACCAACGTCGACGCGGCCTGGTATGCCCTGGAGTGCCAGACCAGACCGGTGGTGTGGATAGTGGGCGGCACCGACAAGGGCAACGACTACAGTGTCCTGAGCGCTCTCGTGCGCGAGAAAGTCAAGGCGATAGTGTGCCTCGGGGTGGACAATTCCAAGATACGCGCGGCATTCGGGGACATAGTGGGCCCGGACAACATCTGCGACGCCCTCTCCGCCGAGCAGGCCGTCAGGGCGGGCGCCGCCTACGCCAAGGACGGCGACGTGGTGCTGCTCAGCCCGTGCTGCGCGAGCTTCGACCTCTTCCGGAACTACGAGGACCGGGGCGAACAGTTCAAGCAGGCGGTAAGACATCTTTAGGATATGGCAAGGAAGAAAGGCACATTCTGGACATTCGCGGATCGCTTTGAGGGAGACAAGGTGGTCTGGATCATCGTGCTCCTGCTCTTCCTCATCTCCATCGTCTGCATGTTCTCCTCCACCTCCCGCCTGCTCAAGGACGGCACGACGCGGCTCGACGTCGTCAAGCAGCAGCTGATGGTGGTGGTGGCCGGGCTGGCGGTGGTCATCGTCCTATACAACATCAAGAGCATCAAGTTCTTCCGTATATGCAGCTCCCTGGGCTTCGGACTCTCGCTGCTCCTGCTGCTCCTGCTCGACCTGAGGATCAACATCGAGGGGGTGCTGGAGGCGCAGGAGATCAACGGCGCATACCGCGTGCTGCAGGTGAGGAACATCCAGCTGCACGTCTTCGAAGTCGTCAAGGTGGCGATGGTGATGTATCTGGCCTGGGCCATCGATATGTTTCAGCAGAAGCGCCTCCCCGGCAAGAGGCTGAGCGACATCTGGAAGAAGATCCTGTTCATCTACCTGCCGTTCCTCATCGTCTTCGTGATGATCCTGATCGGAAGCAACTCCAGCGCCATCATCGTGGGAGGGATAATGTTTATCGTCATCCTGCTCGGCGGCGGCAACTTCAGGGACATGTCCCTGCTGCTGCTCAGCGGAATCGTGATTGTAGGCATCTGCACGGGCATCTACAAGCTCTCTGACGGCAAGTATATGAAGCGCATCGGCACCGGCATCTCGCGAATATTCGAGGACGAGGACCTGGAGAAGAAGTTCCTCGAAGCGAAGAGGGGCACGGTGGAATATCAGGACGCGCTCGACGCGATGCGCCAGCCGTACAGCGCCAAGATAGCCGTCCACGAGGGCGGGCTTCTGGGCAAGGGGCCGGGACAGAGCACCCAGAGATATATGGTCCCGGACTACTCCGAGGACTATATGTACAGCTTCATCATCGAAGAATACGGCCTGCTGGGAGGTCTCTTCATCATATTCATCTACATCTCCCTGCTCGCGAGGGGCTCGATCATAGTGCGCGGCTGCGGCAACGATCTCTACGCCAAGCTCAGCGTTGCGGGGCTCTGCATCCTCATCTCCGGACAGGCGTTCCTGCATATGTTCGTCAACGCCGACATCGGGCCTATGACCGGACAGACTCTGCCGCTGGTGAGCCACGGCACGAGCGCGTTCCTCTGCTTCTGCGTGGCATTCGGGATCATACTCTCGTTCAGCCGCATCGCGGCCCGCAGGATCGAGAAGGAGACGAGGGAAGCCGCTCCTCTGGTGGAGATGCACGACAATGTAGTGGCGGGACTCAACGAACTCGACGCTTTCGAATCGGGAACACTTTCAGATGAGAATTATGGAATATAGGAAGCTCAGGGTGATAATCAGCGGCGGCGGCACGGGAGGCCACATCTTCCCGGCCCTGTCCATAGCGGGTAAGCTCAAGGAAGCCAATCCCGAGACAGAGATCCTCTTCGTCGGGGCGGAGGGCAAGATGGAGATGGAGAAAGTGCCTGCGGCGGGCTACAGGATAGAAGGCCTGCCCGTGGCGGGACTTCAGAGGCAGCTCAGCGCGAAGAATATACTCGGCGACATCTGCGTGCCGTTCCGGCTGGCCGCGAGTCTGTGCAAGGCGGGCCGGATAATCGACCGTTTCAAGCCCGACATAGCCGTCGGGGTGGGAGGATATGCCAGCGCCCCCCTGCTCTGGCAGGCCACTCACAAGGGGATTCCGTCCCTGATACAGGAGCAGAACAGCTTCGCCGGACTGACCAACAGGATACTCTCCAAGCGGGTCGGACGCATCTGCGTGGCTTATGAGGGGATGGAGAAATTCTTCCCCGCCGACAAGATAGTCCTGAGCGGCAACCCGATACGCCCGTCCATCCACCCGTACTCCGGGGAGGAGAGGCTCGAAGGACTCAGCTTCTACGGGCTCGACCCTGGCTGCAGGCACATCCTCGTCGTGGGAGGGAGTCTGGGCTGCGGCACGCTCAACAATGCGATGAAGTCCTGGATCGCGGCGGGATGTCCCGGCGGCGAGGGAGTCCAGGTGCTCTGGCAGTGCGGCAGATACTATAAGGCGGGGGTGGATGCCTTTATGGCGGAGCATCCTTGCAATAATGTGATATACAGCGACTTCATATCCCGTATGGACCTCGCCTACGCTATGGCGGACGTGGTCGTGAGCCGCTCGGGGGCGTCTTCAATCTCGGAGATCTGCGCAGCGCACAAGGCCGCCGTCTTCGTGCCCTCGCCAAACGTGGCCGAAGACCACCAGACCCACAACGCGATGGCTCTGGTGAGCAGGGATGCGGCGCTGATGGTACGCGACGCGGATGCGGCGGACACTCTGATGGGAGTCACGCTCGGACTCGTCCGCGACGGGGCGAAGATCGCCGCAATCGAGCAGAACGTCGCGCCGCTCGCAAGGCTCGACGCGGCACAGACCATTGTTGACGAAGTATATAGATTTGAGTTTCGCAAATGCGAAACACGGTTTTAGAGGCCCATAGGGCCGAAAGCAAGTCCCTTTCCCGAGGAAAGGGATTTAGGGAAAGGGTAATACAATAACAATAAGCGAAGCTTGTGCGGGAGGGGAAAGTTTTGCAAGTACCTGCACAATGCTTGTTTTACAACAATATTTTTTACTTGCGAAACTTGAGCATATAGACTCGTATGAACTACAGAAACATATATTTTATAGGCATCGGCGGCATAGGGATGAGCGCCATCGCCCGCTTCTGCAAGGCCAAGGGCTGCTCTGTGAGCGGCTACGACAGGACAGAGTCGGAGCTGACGGACGCGCTCGTGCGGGAAGGCATACCGGTGCATTATGAGGAGAGGCCGGAGCTCATCCCGGAGGAGGTCAACGACACGCTGGTCATCTACACTCCCGCAGTGCCTGACGATATGGCGGAGCTCGTCTATGCGAGAAGGCACGGCTACCGCGTGCTGAAGCGCTCGCAGATGCTGGGCGAACTGACCGCCGGAGAGACCTGCCTCGCAGTGGCGGGCACCCACGGCAAGACCACCACTTCGACCCTCATCGCACATATCCTCACAGAGGGGGGCGGCGGCTGCTCGGCGTTCCTCGGCGGCATCTCGAGGAACTACGGCACCAATATGCTCGTCAGCGACACCCCGACCGTGGTGGTGGAGGCCGACGAATATGACCGCTCGTTCCTGCGGCTCCACCCCGCCATCGCCGCCATCACCGCGATGGACGCGGACCATCTCGACATCTACGGGGATCTCGCGCACGTGCAGGAGGCCTTCAGACAGTTCGCCTCCCGGATCAGCGAGACCCTGATACTCAAATACGGCCTGCCGATCGGCGGCGAGGATGTGGGCTGCAGGATTTTCAGCTACCACTCCGGCGAGGAAAGGGCCGACTTCCACGGCGCCAACCTCAGGCTTGGCTCCGACGGGCACTATGTCTACGACCTCGTCTACCCGGGCGGGGTTCTCTCCGACGTCAAGGTCGGGGCGATAGGCCGGGTGAATGTGGAGAACAGCATCGCGGCGGCTGCCGTCTGCCTCTGCTACGGGATTGACGCACAGAAGGTCAGGCACGCCATAGGCACTTTCGAGGGCGCGCGGCGCCGTCTGGAGATGCATTTCAACTCGGGAGGCAGGACCTATATCGACGACTACGCCCACCATCCGGCGGAGCTGGCGTGCGCCATCACTTCCGTAAGGGACATATTCCCCGGAAGGAAGATCACCGGCATATTCCAGCCGCACCTCTACACCCGCACGCGGGACTTCGCGGCGGAATTCGCCCGCTCGCTGAGCCTGCTCGACCGTCTCGTCCTGCTGGACATCTACCCCGCCCGCGAGGAACCGATCCCGGGCGTGACTTCCGAACTCATATTCAAGGATGTCACCGCCCCGGAAAAGATCCTGATCCGCAAGGACGGGCTGATGCGGTATCTGGAAAGCGAAGACATCGACGTGCTCCTCACCCTCGGCGCGGGAGACATCGACCGCTTCGTCGGCCCTATCACTGAAATGCTCGGGAGGAGGTAGGATATGCATCGCGCCGTCGGAATAATCGCCGCTTCAGTGCTCGCCGCCGCCTTCTGCACGGGGATGGGGATGCTCGTGCACCTCACCCGCGAAGACCGCTCGAAACTCAACTGCAACTCTCTGGAGGTACATTTCAAGGATTCCCTCAAGTTTGTGAGCGAGGCAGACATAAGGGGCTTTCTGGACAGCCGCTACGGCTGCTATGTCGGGCAGCGGCTCGACAGCGTACGGCTCGGCGAGATAGAGCAACTCATCGAGAGCCGGAGCGCGGTGCTGCGGAGCGAAGCGTGGACCACTTCCGACGGCACGCTCCACGTCAGCATCACGCAGAGAGCGCCGGTGATGCGCTTCCAGAGCGGCGACAGGGGCTTCTATATCGATGCCGACGGCTACATCTTCCCCCTGCACCGAAGCTACACCGCCCCGGTGAGGGTCGTCTATGGAAGCATCCCGGTCAATGTCCGGGACGGCTACAAGGGCCCCGCCTCCTCGGAGGAGGAACGGGAGTGGCTCGGCTCCATGCTGGAGATGAACTCGATCATCGAAAACTCCCGGCGGTGGAAGTCCGGAGTCGACAGCATCGCCGTCCGCCCCGACGGGGACATAGTGCTGAAGACGAACCGCGGGGAGGAGCTTTTCATACTGGGCGAACCGCGCTCGCTCAGGGAGAAATTTGCCGGAATTGAGAAATATTATGACTACATTGCGCCCTCAAAGGAAGCGGGGCTCTACGGAAGCGTGAATCTAAAATACAAGAAACAAATAATATGCAGACAGAACGATACATAGCGGCGGCGGACCTCGGCTCGTCGAAGATCGCCCTGACCGTCGCGAAAGTCGAGGGAGAGGATGTCCAGGTCATCTACTACAAGGAGGTGCCCTCCGACGGGGTGCGCTACAGCTCCGTGTTCAACCCGAAGAGGGCGGCGGCAGCGCTGTCCCTCGCCGTAAAGGACGCCGAGGGGGAGCTCGGCATCAGGATACTCCAGCTGGTGCTGGGGCTGCCGCGCTATGAGGTGCGTCAGGAGAGCGCGAGCGCGAGTATGAGCCGCGGCGAACCCTCGTCCTGCATCACCCGCGAGGAGATCTCCACTCTCAAGAGCCTCGCCATCGACAGCTACCCTCTCGAGAACGAGCTCAAGGAGGTCATCTACGGGGCTGTGGCCCAGTCATTCTCGGCTGACGACGAGCTCGTGTGCGCCAGCGAGAACGATGTGGTCGGAGTCACCGCCGAGAACATAGAGGGCAACTTCAAAGTCTTCATCGGCAACCAGAAAGCCTCAAGCAACATCGACACGATGCTCAACGACATAGGCATAGCTCCGGCACGCAAGGTATTCATCCCCACCGCAGTCGCCAAGGCCGTGCTGACCGAAGGCGAGAAGGAGAACGGAGTGGCCCTGGTGGAGGTGGGGGCGGGAGTGACGTCGCTCACCATCTACAAGGGGGGCCTGCTGCGCCACTACTCTTCGATACCTTTCGGCGGCAAGAGCATCACCTCCGACATCAAGTACGAGTGCGGATTTACCGAGAGGCTCGCCGAGAACATCAAGCTCGCCTACGGCGCGTGTATGCCCGACAAGCTGCAGTCGCTCAGCGAGAAGATCATACAGATCAACGACGACGAGAACGGCACCTACGAGCAGCTTCCGGTCAAGTACCTCTCCGAGATCGTCAACTGCCGCTCCAAGGAGATCATCGACGCGATACTCTTCCAGATACAGGAGAGCGGATTTGCCGACAAGCTCCGCAACGGTATCGTGCTGACGGGCGGCTGCGCGGAGCTGGTCAACTTCGCCAACCTCTTCAGGGACATGTCGGGATACATCGTGAGGCTCGGCTACCCCCGCGCCCAGAAGTTCTCCTCCGGCGGATGCCCGGGAGTGAGCGAGACTTCAGCCGCAGCCTCGATAGGTATGATACTCGAAGCCCGGACCGACGCCCGCCTCAACTGCATCGAGGAGACCTCCCGGGCCGCGGAGCCGGGAAGTGAAACCCCGTCGCTCGACGCGGATGGCAACGGGGAGCTCTTCTCCGACCAGACCGACGGCGAAATCATCACCCCCAACAAGGAGAGGGGCAAGAAGGACAAGGGCAAGATACGCTGGACCGGAGTCCTGCGCAAGAAGATCAGCACTCAGCTCGAAGGTGCGTTCGACAACACGGTCGGCGGCCTGTTCGACTCAATGCAATAAAAAGACAAGAGAGAGATATGGACGATTCTATGATTGACGCCATCACCCCCAACGACTGGGTGACATCCGACGAGATCATCAAGGTCCTCGGCGTCGGAGGAGGAGGCTGCAACGCGGTCAACTATATGTTCAGCAAGGGCATAAAGGGCTGCACCTTTGCAGTGTGCAACACTGACTCACAAGCACTTAAGGGCAGTCCCGTCCCGACCAGGATCCAGCTCGGACGCGGACTCGGCGCGGGCACCAACCCCATCGTGGGACGCAACGCCGCCCTGGAGAGCCAGGACCAGATAGAGAAGGTGATACTGAACCCCAGCACCAGGATGCTGTTCATCACGGCGGGCATGGGCGGCGGCACCGGCACTGGAGCCGCGCCGGTCATCGCCAAGATGGCCAAGGACAAAGGGGTGCTGACCGTGGCGGTGGTGACGCTGCCGTTCCTCAACGAGGGCAACGAGGCTCTGTCCAGAGCCATCGACGGCGTGCACGAGCTTGAGAAGAACGTGGACAGCCTGCTCATCATCAACAACGAGAAACTGCACGAATACTACGGCAACCAGCTGATACAGGACGCTTTCCCCCAGGCCGACGAAGTGCTCGCCACCGCCGTGAGGGGCATAGTGGAGATCATCAAGAAGCCGGGCTACATCAACGTGGACTTCAAGGATGTGGAGACGATGATGAAGGACAGCGGCATGGCCCTGATGGGCTGCGGGGTGGGCTCGGGCAAGAGCCGCATCGACGATGCCGTCAAGGCCGCGTTCGAGTCGCCGCTGCTCAACGACTTCGACCTCAAGACCGCCAAGAAGGTGCTCATCAACATCTCCTGCGGCAACAACGAGCACGGGCTCACTATGGACGACCTCAACGAGATCAACTCCAAGATCGACGAATACACCGGACGGGCCAACAACTTCAAGCGCGGCCTCATCTGGGACACCGATCCGGAGATCGGGGACACGGTACGCATCACCTCCATCGTGACCGGCCTGCGCTTCTGCGATGTGATCGGCCCGAACCGCGATATGGGCAACTACATCATCATCAACAAGGATTTCACCTATGACAAGGGCTCGCTCTCCCGGGGCGAGGGCATATCGCTCGCGGCGGACAGCGGCTCACAGCAGATCGGCTTCAACTCCAAGAGCAATGTGCGCAAATTCAACTACGACCCGGACGCGAAGCCCGCGCTCATCATCTCCAAGGGGGACAGGCTCGCCGAACTCGAAAGCATACCGGCAATAAGGAGGACAACACAGCAATGAGAAGGACAAGAGTAAGATTTGCACCCTCGCCGACCGGGCCGCTGCATATGGGCGGAGTCCGGACGGCGCTTTATAACTATCTGTACGCCAAGCAGCACGGAGGGGACTTCATCCTCCGCATCGAAGACACCGACTCCCAGAGATTTGTACCGGGGGCGGAGAAATATATAATAGAGGCCCTGAACTGGTGCGGGATAGTTCCGGACGAGGGGGTTGACGCCGACGGCAAGGTAGTGGAGACAGCCTCCGCAAGGCATCCGCACGCCCCATATAGGCAGAGCCAGCGCCGAGGCATATACCGCAAGTATGCGGAGACCCTGGTGGAGAACGGCTGGGCCTACTACGCCTTCGACACCCCGGAAGACCTGGAGCTGATGCGCGCCCGCTGCGAGAATGCCGGACAGACATTCATCTACAACCACACCACCCGCGACCGCATGCGCAACTCCCTCACCATCCCCGCCGACGAGGTGGCGCAGCTGCTGGAGAGCCGCAGCGACTGGACGGTGAGGTTCAAGATGCCGGAGGATACCGAGGTCGATATGGACGACCTCATCCGCGGCCATATCCGGGTCAACACTTCCACCCTCGACGACAAGGTGCTCTGGAAGAGGGCCGACGAGCTTCCGACCTACCACCTCGCCAACATAGTGGACGACCACCTGATGGAGATCACCGAGGTGATCCGCGGCGAGGAGTGGCTGCCTTCGCTTCCGCTCCACTGCCTGCTCTACAAGGCTTTCGGCTGGGAGGAGACGATGCCGCGCTTCGCGCACCTGCCTCTGCTCCTGAAGCCCGTCGGCAACGGCAAGCTGAGCAAGCGTGACGGCGACAAGATGGGGTTCCCGGTATTCCCTCTCGAGTGGACCGGCGCTGACGGCGAGACTTCGCACGGCTATCGCGAAGACGGATATTTCCCTGAAGCGTTCGTCAATATGCTCGCCCTGCTGGGATGGAACCCGGGCACGGAGCAGGAGATCTTCTCCATGCAGGAGCTCATCGGGGCGTTCTCCCTCGACAAGGTGGGCAAGGCCGGGGCCAAGTTCAACCCCGACAAGGCCAGATGGTTCAACAAGGAATACCTGAGGATGAAGTCCGACGGGCAGCTCGCGGAGCTCTTCATCCCGATATTGAAGTCCAAAGGCATCGACGCCGGGCTCGACAAGGTCACCGCCGTCGTCTCCATCGTCAAGGAGAGGGCGACTTTCGTCTCCGACTTCTGGGAGATAGCCGCGTGCCTATTCATCGCCCCGTCGGAATATGCCAAGTATGGGGTCAAGGCCGGCGCCGCCGGCGGGAAGGCCCCGGAGAGCAGACCCGCCGACCCTCGGGCCAAGGTCTATGACGACAGTCTCACCGCCCCGTTCCTCGCCAGGGACGTGGAGAAGTTCTGGAAGGAGGACATCTACTCCGACGCCCTGAGGGCCGTCGAGAATTCTGATGCCGACACTCTTGAGAGCTATATCCGCGCCGAGGGGATGCCTATAGGCAAGGTGATGAACTGCATCAGGCTCGCTCTCACCGGCTCCGCCAGCGGACTCGGCATACAGGACATAATGAATACAGTCGGCAAGGGCGAGACCCTCAGCCGACTGCACTGGATTAAGGAGAGATTGGGCTAGCTCTATTTGCCGGCCGGCTTCAGTCTCTCTACGAGGTTGATGAAGTTGCCGAGTGCGACGGAAGTGTCGCCGCCGACCCCCGGACCCTTGACGTACCACGCGGAGGTTATTCTGCTGCACAGCACGTCGGACTTGATCGACTCGACCGTGCCTCCGTTGGCGCCGACGCCGGCGATGCCGAATCCGTCCTCACGCTTGATGCCGACAAAGTAGAAATTCAGTCCGCTCACATTCACGCCGATCTCGGTCACGAGGTTGAGGCTCGGGTATCTCGCCATCATCTCGGTGTCGATGCCGTATTCCGCAAAGGTCTTGTCCTTGTCCACTATCGAGTATTGACCCTTGACGACGTCTTCAGGGACGTCGAGGTCGAAATATGCCTCGATAGGCACCACGACATTGAGCTTCTGCGACCACACCCCGGCGTGTCCGGATTTGTCGGTGACGGTGAGCTTGTTGGTGAAAGTCTCGTATTTATTGTCGGACCCTTTCTCGAAGAGAGTCTTGTAAGGCTCCTGCGTGACATCCGGCACTGCGGCGCGCATCTCGTCCAGCATAGAGGAGTACGCCCCGTCGAAATCGCTCTTCTCCTGCTTGCAGGCGATCTCGACGGAATTCTGTTCGAGCCGAACCGTCACCTCGCCGATATTCTTCTTATAGTCATAGCGTATCGTAGCGCCGGTGGCGGCATTCTTGTAGGTGTGGGTCAGCAGATACCACTTCGCGGCATTCGCGCAGTCCCCATTCAATGTGACGCGTGTGACGCCGCCGTCTTTATGGAGTTCAAGGACGCCCGCGTGGAGGCTGATCGACTGTGGAGACCATGCGAAGATGGCGTCGCTCGGCTGAGGCATCTGAGGCAGCGTGAACGTGCCTGTCGAGATGTAGGCGGCGTCGCCGTTCTCGTCCTGGTAACAGCAGACCAGAGCCAGAGTGGAGCGGTCTATGATGTTGCGCTCGCTCTGCGCCTTGACAATCACGATGTACTGCCCCTCAAGAGGCTGGTTGTTGAGAGTGTCCGGCACGACCCGGGTGATGGAGTAGTTTTCCGCGTCCTGCACATAAGGGATGGCGGCCATCCCGTCCGCGGCATCGGAAGACTTGGTCGCCGTGCCGTAGTATTTCCGCTCGGCCTCGCTGATCACCACGTCATAGACATTGGACTCCACACAGTCCAGGGCAAGATTCTCGACCGTGAGACGGGCGGTTGAAGGGTTGACGCGGAGACGGATTGCGACGGAATCCCCCGCCACCACCTGATCCGGAACGGAGAGCAGCACGATGCCGCTCGGATCGATGACTTTCTTTACTGGTTCGGACTGCTCCTTGTTGCAGGCGGCCAATACGGCCACCGCCATTGCAGCCAAAGCTATGATTCTTTTCATACTATAAGGTATTTTTGGGAGACAAAGGTACACTTAATTCACAGACGGACAAAAAAATCATTGCATTTTTTGAGGTCCCGCCGCCGGGCTTCGGAAGAGGGCGAGAGCCTCATCGAGGCCGAGCGCGTCGTCGAGGGTGAAGCCGCCGTTGCGGCTGCGGCGCAGACTGCTGAGGAAGGCCCCGCCGCCGAGGGCCTCGCCGAGGTCCCGGGCAAGGGCCCGGATATATGTCCCCTTGCTGCAGCTGACGCGGATCGTCGCCGTGGGGAGGGCGTATGAACTGATGTCCGCGACATTGATGCGGCATCCCCGGCCCTCCGGCTCCGCGGGCGGGGCGAACGGGACCGTCCCGAAAGAGAGCAGTTCCAGATCATAGATCTCTATCCTGTTGGCGCTTATAATCCCCGAGCCCTCTTCGAGCCTGCCCTGCCGGAAGAGTTTGCGGGCCGTCTCGTAGGCCCTCACCCCGTCCACGGATTTGGCGCTGAAGAGCGGCGCCACCTGCATCTGCTCCCCGACAAACGACGGCAGCAGGGCGCGGAGCGACTCTTCGCACACGCCGTCCAGAGGGTATTCACTGTCGATATCCTTCTCGAGGTCGTACGAGGGGGTCGTCGCGCCGAAAGTCACCCCCGCTATATACTCCTTGGGAGAAGCCTGCAAAGCCTCGGCCCGCCTGGTCGCCCCGCCTATGCAGACGAGCAGCAGCCCCGTCGCCAGCGGGTCAAGGGTGCCTGCGTGACCGACCTTGAGATGCTTCTTGCCGAAATGCCGCGAGGCGGCAAACTTGAGTTTGCGCACCACGTCCGCCGAAGTCCAGCGATAGGGCTTGTCTATCGGCAGGACCATCCCCTCCGGGTATTCGCTGATGTTATCCGCAAACAATCTTGTCTATCCTTCTCTGATGCCTTCCTCCGGCAAATCCGGTGTTGAGCCAGGCACGAACCATCATCACCGCCATCCTGTAGGAGACGAAGCGTGCCGGCAGGACGAGCACATTGGCGTTGTTGTGCTCCTTGACAAGGGTCGCCACCTGCACGTTCCAGGCAAGGCCTGCACGCACGCCACGGTGGTGGTTGAGGGTGATCGCCATCCCGTTGCCGGTGCCGCAGATCGCGACGCCCGCGTCCACTTCCCCGTTCTCGACGGCGTATCCGAGAGGATGCGCGAAGTCCGGATAGTCGCAGCTCTCGCTGGAGTCCGTGCCGTAATTCACTACCTCATAGCCCTTTCCGAGCAGATACGCAATCAGCCTGGACTTATACTCCACCCCGGCGTGGTCGCTGCATATTCCGATTTTCATATGTCCGTGTCATTTTGATACAAATATAATTCATTATCTTCACAAGACACAGGCCGTCACAAAACTTATGAAGCATAAGTTCCCCGGGAGATTGTTTCTCTTCGCATATTGCGATGCCGGCCCGGAGGAGACGGACAGCGGGGCTGATTGAGCCCGGACCCGGAGCATTCGCCCTACAGCCCGAAAGCCTGCTTGAGCTCGTCCATCTGACCCTCGCTCATCCCTTCGGGGACGAAACCCATATTGCGGCCCGCTTCATAGATGAGGGCCGCTTTATTGAGCACGTCCACCTGGTCGAACGCCTCCATTATGTCGGGGCCGACGGCGCAGACTCCGTGCTTCTCCCACATCACCACATCGTATTCGTCGAGCCGGGCCACCGTCGCGTCCGCCAGCTCCGAGGACGACGGCATCTCGTAAGGGATGATGCCCAGACCCTTAGGGCAGAAAGCCCTCGTCTCCGGGATCATAGACCAGAGCAGGCGGGTGAGGACATCCTTCTCAAGAAATGGGCGGTGATGGGTCAGCGCGACCAGTTCGATGGGGTGAGTGTGCAGCGAAGCCCTGTAGCCGTTGCCGCAGGCGAGCATCCGGGCGTGCATCGCGAGGTGCGAGGCGAGCTCGGAAGTCGGCTTCACGGGATTGTCGGCCACTATTTCATAGCTTTCGCAGCCCGGGAGGATGCGGATTATCGAGCCGTTGTCCATAGGATGCCGCGCGAGGTCCCGCATCCTGCGGTTGGTCCCCTTGCAGAAGAACCATTGTCCCTCCAGAGCGGGAAGCTTCTGCGGCATAGGCACCGCCGGCGCAAGAGCCGGCAGGGCCTCGAGTCCGGCGTCGACATATTCTGTGATATTGACCACTATATTGCCGCCGTTCCTCTCGGCCCAGCCCTTCTCCCAGAGATAGAGGGCGACCTCGGCGACCTTGTCTATTTCCCGGCGCAGCGCCGGGCGATTGTCGAGTACTGATTGCATTGTCAGAAGAGATTAGGGAAAACCAGCGAGAACACCAGCAGCACAAGGCCGCACACGAGGACCGCCGCAGTCTTGCGTCCGCTCCCCTTCCACTCCTTGAGGACTATGCCCCAGATGTTGGAGAAGAGGACATTGAGCGCCATCAGGATGCACCAGGAGAACTTCATCGCTATGCTGTCCGGCGCAAAGAAGGACTTGCCCACCCCGAGTCCGAAGAACTGGCTGTACCACAGGAGTCCCGCAAGGGCGCAGAAGAGCAGATTTCTTCCGAGGACCTCAGTCTTGCCGTAGTCGGAGAAAGAGCGGTTCTTCCAGTTCCTGAAGAGGCAGTAGGCGGCGTTGGTGAGGAAGCCTCCGAGAGTCACCATCAGGGTGGCCGGGAGGGTGGCGAAGAGCGGCTTCATCTCCGGAGTCCGGAGCGGCTTGCCCGCTTCGAGCCCGAGACTGAAGCAGGCCGACATCACTCCGGCGAGGATGGCGATCAGCAGTCCCTTGGTGAGGGCGAACTCCTGCACGGCCTTGCGCTTCTCCTCCTCGCTCATCCCGCGCGAGCGGAGAGCTCCGGCGTAGCCTATGACGGCGATGCCGGCGATGGTGAGGCACACGCCTATGAGGAGCACCAGGCCGCTGCCCCGGAAGAGGTCCTCACGGGCGAAGATGGCTGGAAGCAGGGTGCCCACAGCGGCGCAGAGTCCCAGCGAGAGGGACTGGCCGAGGGCCACTCCGAGGTAGCGCATACTGAGGCCGAAGGTGAGTCCGCCGACCCCCCAGAGAGCGCCGAAACCCGCGGCTTTGAGCGCCGCCGACGGGTCGGAGCCCAGGATTGCGCCGAGACTGCTGCCCTCCGGCACCGCGAGCAGCGCCCCCAGAAGCGGGAACACTATCCAGGCGAATACCCCCTGCGTGAGCCAGAAACTCTCCCAGCTCCAGGACTTGACTTTCTTTATCGGCACATACGAGCTCGACTGGCACAGGCTGCCCAGCGCGATGATGACCAGACCCAGAAACAGTTCCATAACCCTACCTCCGTGATGTCACTTCACGCTCGTAGCGCTCGACTTCGGCTATGAACTCGGAGCCGACAGGCACGCCGGAACGGAGGCAGTATTCGTCGTAGACGGCATTCCACGGGAGGGCCTTGCACTCCTCTTCGAGGGCGAGGACCTCGAAATGGCGGTCTTCGAGCTCGTACTTGGAAATCGTCTCCTTAGGCTCGAGCAGAGCGCGGAGCATGCACTTCTGCGCGGCGCGCGAGCCTATCACATACGCGCCGACCCTGTTCATCGCGCCGTCGAAGTAGTCGAGGCCGTAGTGGACGCGGTCGAGAGCTCCGGCGCGGACTATCTCGGCGAAAAGCTCGGCGGTGCCGTCGTCCATTATGGTGACGTGGTCGGAGTCCCAGCGTATCGGACGGCTGACGTGCAGCATCAGTTCAGGCACGAAGCACAGGAGAGCCGAGACCTTGTCGGCAGGGCTTTCGGTAGGGTGATAGTGGCCGGTGTCGATGGTCGGTATCTTGCCGTTGGCGGCGGCGTAGGCCGTATAGAAATCGTGCGAACCCACGGTGAAGCTCTCCAGTCCTATACCGAAGACCTTGCCCTCAATGCAGTCCTTCATATTCTGTTTCTTCTCGGCGAAGATCTCGTCGAGCGACTCCTTGAGCAGGCTGCGGTAGAGGTAGTGGTTGACCGACACGTCCTTGCAGCCGTCGTGCACCCAGAGATTCATTATGCAAGGGTCGCCCTGGGCCTTGCCGATCTCGTCGGCTATGTCCCTGCACCGCTTCGTATGCTCGATCCAGAAGTCGCGTATGCCCTTGTCCGGATTGGCGAGGGAGAGGCTGCCGCTCTTCGGGTGGGAGAACGAGGTGGAGTTGAAATCGAGTTTGGTGCCATTGTCGCGGCCCCAGTCCATCCAGCTCCGGAAGTAGTCCGGGGTCACTTCGTCGCGGTCCACGACCTTGCCCTTGAAGTCACCGTAGATCTCGTGGAGATTGAGCCTGTGCGTGCCGGGGATGAGGCTCTTGGCCTTGAGGATGTCGGCGCGGAGCTCGTCTATGTTGCGGGCGGCGCCGGGGTAGTTGCCCGTGGCCTGGATGCCTCCGGAGAGCGCTCCGGCCTGCACTTCAAATCCCTTGACATCATCCGCCTGCCAGCAGTGCATACTGAGGTGGAAGTGTTCCATACGGGCGATGACTTTCTCGGTGTCAATCCCGATCTCGGCATAGCGCTCGCGTGCGATCTCGTATGCCTTTTCTACGATTTGCTGTTTCATATTTCAGATGTAATGGTTAAATATTTCCGGTATGCCGCATCCCACTCCTCGCGATTGCGCGGACGGAAATGCTTCAGGGACGGGTCGGCGGCGAGGGCGGAGCGCATCGAAGCCATAGTCGGGGCGAGGCCCAGGGAGACGAACTGCGCCATAAGGTTGCCCGCGGTCGTGGCCTCGGCAGGTCCGGCGACCACCTCCATCCCGATGGAGTCGGAGACCATCTGGTTGAGCGCCGCGTTGAGCGAGCCTCCGCCGATAACGTGCAGCCTCCGTATGTCCTTGGACGACAAAGCCTTGAGCTTAGAGAGCACCAGACGGTACTTCAGCGCGAGGGAGACGAAGATGCAGCGGACCATCTCCGCGTCGGTCTCCGGGATCGCCTCGCGGTGCGCCGCGCAGTATTTCCTGATCGCCGCCGGCATATCCGCCGGGTTGGCGAGCGAGGGGTCGTCCGGGTCTATGAGCCCCGCGCTTCCCGGTCCCGCTCCCTCCAGCATAGAGACTATGTCCGGGTAGGAGTACTCCCTCCCATCTTTCTTCCACTGTGCACGGCAGCGCTCCAGCAGCCACATCCCGGTGATGTTCTTGAGGAAGCGGATGTCGCCCTCGGCCCCGCCCTCGTTGGTGAAATTCATCGCGAAGGACTCGTCCGTCACTATAGGTTTCGGGGTCTCCACGCCCATCAGCGACCAGGTCCCGGAGCTCAGGTAGGCGAAGTCCGCGTCGGAGGCGGGCACAGCGGCGACCGCGGAGCCCGTGTCGTGGCCGGCCACGGCGACTACCTTCACCCCGCGTCCCAGCCCGGTCTCCTCCGCCACTTCGGAGGTGAGTGTCCCTATCACCTCTCCCGGCATCACGAGGCGGCCGAAAAGGCTGCGGCTCACTCCGGCCGCGGCAAGTATCCCGTCGTCCAAGTCGCGGGTCTCAGGATTCATCAGGGCTGAAGTGGAGAGTATGGTGTATTCGCAGACCTTCTCGCCGGAGAGCAGGAATGAGACCGCGTCGGGGATGAAAAGCAGCCCCCGGGCCGCCTCCAGAGCCGAATTGCGCTCCCGTTTCTGGGCGTAGAGCTGGAAGACCGAGTTGAAGTCCATGATCTGTATGCCGGTGCGGCGGTAGAGGTCGTCACGCGGGATGAGGCGGAAGAACTCGGACGGGGTCCCGGCAGTGTAGGGGTCGCGGTAGGAGCGGGGCTGGGAGAGGATGTGTCCGTCGGAGCCAAGCAGCACGAAGTCCACTCCCCAGCTGTCCACGCCGATGCTCTCGACTTCGACACGGGAAGATGCAGCCGCCGACGCGGCCTTGCGCAGCCCCTCAAGAATCTCGCGCCAGAGCGCGAGCAGATCCCAGCAGTACCTGCCCCCCGCCCTCACGATGTGGTTGGGGAAGCGGTGTATCTCGGTCATTTCGATGCTCCCGCCCTTGAAGCGTCCGAGCACGACGCGCCCGCTTGTGGCGCCGAGGTCTATAGCTATTGATGCCATGGCAGTGTAGTGTTGTCTCTTATATATGGTCCGATCCGTCGTCAGATCAGTCTGTATTCTTTCAGCTCTCTCCGCAGCTCCTTCCAGTCGGGGCAGACGCTCTCCAGCAGGGCCTTGAACTCCGGTCCGTGGTTCATCTCCCGGAGGTGGCAGAGCTCGTGCAGCATCACATAGTCCCGGAGCCTCTCCGGCAGCCGCATCAGGTTGAGATTGAGGTTGATGTTCTTCTTGGACGAACAGCTCCCCCAATTGGACACATTGTGCTTGATGCGGACAGCGTTAAACTCGAATCCGTACCGCTCCGCGAGCTCTCTCAGCCTCCCCGGCAGATAGGCCTTGGCCTCGGAGCGAAGCGCCGCGATCTGAGGGGTCTCCGGCAGCTTCCGCCGCATCCGGGGGCGCCGTCTGATTATCCTGAGGATCACTCCGCCCCCTCCTACAGGCCGAGCTTCCTGCGAAGTTGGGCAATCATATCCGCCGTCATCGTCTCCAGGTCGTAGGACGGCTTCCAGTCCCACTCCTCGCGCGCGCAGCTGTCGTCCATCCTGTCCGGCCACGAATCGGCTATCGCCTGGCAGACCGGATCCACCTCATAGCGCATCCTGAATCCCGGGACGTGCCCGGCAATCTTGGCCCGGAGCATCTCCGGGTCGAAGCTCATCGAGGCGATGTTGAAAGAGTTGCGGTGCACGAGCCGTCCAGGGTCGGCGTTCATTATGTCGACGGCGGCCTTGAGCGCGTCCGGCATATACATCATATCCATAAACGTCCCGGCCTTGATCGGGCAGACGAACTCCTCGCCCCTGACGGCCGCGTAGTAGATGTTGACTGCATAGTCAGTGGTGCCTCCTCCCGGCAGGGTGACATAGGAGATGAGCCCCGGAAATCGGACGGAACGGGTGTCGACACCGTATTTGAGGTGATAGTAGTCGCTCAGCAGCTCGGTCGTCACCTTGGTCACGCCGTACATCGAGCGCGGGCGCTGCACCGTGTCCTGCGGCGTGTCGACGCGTGGGGTCTCCGGCCCGAACGAGCCGATGGAGCTCGGGGTGAAGACGGCGCAGCTCTTCTCGCGGGCGATCTCGAGTATATTGAAGAGACCGTTGATCTGTATGTCCCAGGCGAGCCGGGGCTTCTTCTCGGCGACTGCGGAGAGCAGGGCCGCAAGGTTGTAGACGGTATCTATCCTGTATTTGTCGACCGTCGCTGCGAGCGCGGCGGCGTCGAGCACATCGGTTTCGGCGCAGGGGCCGCTCTCCAGAAGTTCGCCCTTGGGCTCCGCACCCCTTATATAACCTGCAACGACATTGCCCTCCGGATACAAGCCTCTCAGCTTCATCGTGAGTTCTGAACCGATCTGGCCGGTCGAGCCGATCACAAGAATATTTTTCATCGACTAGTGCTATAATTATTGCCGCGAATATACAAAAAAATCGTAAATTTGTAGGAATTAACACTAGGCAACCATTATGTACGGGGAATTCCAGAAACATCTGCAGGACGAGCTCGCCTCCATCAGGGAAGCCGGACTCTACAAGAACGAACGCAACATAGTATCCGCCCAAAGCGCGGAGATCACTCTTCAGGACGGCTCAAAGGCGCTGAACTTCTGTGCCAACAACTATCTCGGACTCGCCGACTCGCCGCGCCTGGTGAAGGCCGCCGAGGACGCGATGCACGCCCGCGGCTTCGGTATGTCCTCCGTCCGCTTCATTTGCGGCACCCAGGACCTGCACAAGGAGCTTGAGAAGGCCGTCTCCGACTTCTTCCACACCGAGGACACCATACTCTACGCCTCCTGCTTCGACGCCAACGGCGGAGTATTCGAGCCGCTGCTCGGGCCGGAAGACGCCATCATCTCCGACGCGCTCAACCACGCCTCCATAATCGACGGCGTGCGGCTCTGCAAGGCGGTGCGCTACAGATATGCCAACGCCGATATGGAAGACCTCGAGCGCTGCCTCAAGGAGGCTCAGGCGCAGAGATTCCGCATCATCTGCACCGACGGCGTGTTCTCGATGGACGGCAACGTGGCCCCTATGGACAGGATCTGCGAGCTCGCCGAGAAGTACGGGGCGCTGGTGATGGTGGACGAGAGCCACTCGGCAGGGGTGGTCGGCAGGACGGGCCGCGGCGTGGCCGAGCAGTTCGGCTGCTACGGACGCATCGACATCTTCACCGGCACGCTCGGCAAGGCCTTCGGAGGCACCGTGGGCGGGTTTACCACGGGCCGCAAGGAGATCATAGAGATGCTCCGCCAGCGCTCCCGCCCTTACCTCTTCTCCAACTCCCTGCCGCCTATGATAGTCGCGGCGGGCATCGAGATGTTCAGGATGCTGGGCGAGAGCAACGCCCTGCACGACCGCCTGCAGGAGAATGTGGATTACTTCCGCGACAAGATGCTGGCGGCGGGCTTCGACATCAAGCCGACCAGGTCCGCGATCTGCGCCGTGATGCTCTACGATGCCAGACTGTCCCAGGACTTCGCCGCCAAAATGGCGGACGAGGGCATCTTCGTGACAGGATTCTACTACCCTGTGGTGCCCAAGGGGCAGGCCCGCATCAGAGTTCAGCTCTCCGCCGCACACCGGAGGGAGCATCTCGACAAGGCGGTGGCCGCATTCGTCAAAGTCGGCAAGGAACTTGATGTGATAAAATAACGATATCAAAAACCAACCAACATACCAATGAAACCATCCAACATCACTCTGGCAGTGCTTGCCGCAGCCGCGGCGCTTGCCCTGACCGCATCCTGCAAAGGCGGAGGAGCGGACGAATTCGCCTATCTCTACAAGGACCTGCCTTTCAAGATGGACCGCGTGTCCAGACCTGCAATCCCCGACTATAGCGTGGAACTCACCGACTTCGGCGGGGTAGGCGACGGAGTGGCCATGAACACCGAGGCGTTCGCAAGCGCGATGAAGCACCTCTCCGACAAGGGAGGCGGACACCTCAACGTCCCGGCCGGCATCTGGCTCACCGGCCCCATCGAGATATTGAGCAACTGCGACCTGCACGTCACCCCGAACGCGGTGGTGATATTCAATCCTGACAGAGACCTCTACCCCATCATAAAGACCGTGTTCGAGGGGCTCGACACCCGCAGGTGCGAATCCCCTATCCACGCCGAGGGGGCTCGCAACATCTCCATCACCGGCGGCGGCGTGATCGACGGCAGCGGAGAAGCCTGGAGAATGGTCAAGAAGTCCAAGCTCACCGACAGCGAGTGGAAGAAACAGGTCGCCTCCGGAGGCTATGTCAGCGAGGACGGCAAGGTCTGGTATCCGGACGAGGGCTTCCTGCGTGCCAGCAAGATGAGCAATATGAACGTGCCGACGTTCATCAAGAGCGAGGAGGAGTGGAACGAATACAAGAGCTTCCTCCGCCCGAATATGGTCTCGCTCCGCAACTGCGAGAATGTGCTCCTCGAAGACTGCACCTTCCAGAATTCACCTTGCTGGAACGTGCACCCGCTGCTCTGCAAGAACTTGATAGTCAACAGAGTGAATATACGCAACCCGTACTACTCCCAGAACGGCGACGCGATTGATGTGGACAGCTGCGAGAATGTGCTGATAGTCAACTCCACCTTCGACGCGGGCGACGACGGCATCTGCATCAAGTCGGGCAAGGACGCTGACGGCAGACGCCGCGCCAAACCTTGCCGCAACCTCATCGTGGACAACTGCACCGTGTTCCACGGCCACGGCGGGTTCACCGTAGGCAGCGAGATGAGCGGCGGAGTCGAGAATATGAAGGTGTCCAACTGCCGCTTCCTCGGCACCGACGTGGGCCTGAGGTTCAAGAGCACCAGAGGCCGCGGCGGAGTCGTCAAGAACATCTACATCAACGACATATATATGAAGGACATCGTGGCTGACGCAATACTCTTCGACCTCTTCTACGGAGGCAAGTCGGCGGTCGAGGCCGCGGCCGAGAAGGACGAGACCGTCAAGGTGCCCGCCGTGCCGGTGGACGAGACCACCCCGGAGTTCCGCGACATCTACATAAGCAACGTCTGCTGCAACGGAGCGTCGAGGGCGATGCTCTTCAACGGACTGCCGGAGATGCCGGTCAGCAACATCAACGTCAGCGACTGCACCCTGACCGCAGACGAGGGCATAGTCCTGCGCAACTCACAGGACATCACCTTCAAGAACGTGAGGTGCTTCCCGAAGAGCGGGGACGCCATCACCACAATGAGAGTCAAGAATTTCACCAACGAGTAGAGCCATGAAGGGAACAATCGCACTGTCGCTGCTTTCGCTCGCGGCCCTGATGTCCTGCGGCAGGACGGAACCTATGTCCGAGCAGATGGTACGCTCGCAGATGTACCGCTGCCCGGAGCCGACATACCTCGACTACGCCGAAGGGCGTTTCAAGTGGGGCTACACCCCGGGGCTTGAGCTCAAGGCGTTCCTCGACGTCTACGAGACCTACGGCGACCGGGCCATCTACGACTATGTGCTCCGCTGGTACGACCAGGCCGTCAACGACGACGGCAGCATCAACACCTACTCGGTGGAGAAGTACAATGTGGATCTCATCTGTCCGGGAAGGTCGCTCTTCTACTTCTACGACAAGACCGGAGACGAGAAATACCGCAAGGCCATCGAGCTCATCAAGACCCAGATAGACGGCCAGCCGCGCACGAGCGAGGGCGCTTTCTGGCACAAGCGGATATACCCTCACCAGATCTGGCTCGACGGAGTGTATATGGCAGAGCCGTTCTACGCCGAGTACGCCACCCGCTACCTCAAGGGCGAAGAGCAGACGGAAGCCTACAGGGAGATCGCGCGCGAGTTCACAATAGCCGCGAAGCACACCTACGACCCTGCCACCAAGCTCTACCGCCACGCCTGGGACGAGTCCCGCTCCATGTTCTGGTGTGACCCGCAGACCGGACAGTCGCAGCACTGCTGGGGCCGCGCTCTCGGCTGGTACTGTATGGCCGCAGTCGAGGTCCTCGACTTCCTCCCGCAGGAGATGGCAGAGGAGAGGCAGCAGATCATAGACCTGCTCAGGGGCATCTGCGCCGAACTTCCGAAGTGGGCCGACCCGGTGAGCGGGGTGTGGTACCAGGTGCTGGACCAGCCGGGCCGCGAGGGCAACTACCTCGAAGCCACCTGCTCCGCGATGTTCTCCTACACCTACCTCAAGGGAGTCCGTATGGGCTATCTCGACGCCTCCCTGCTGCCTTACGCCAAGAAACTCTACGGCGACGTGGTGAAAGAGTTCATCACCGCTGACGACTCGGGCCACATCAGCCTCGAGAAGTGCTGCTCGGTCGGCGGACTGGGCGGCTCAAGCATGCGTATGGGCGATTTTGCATACTACCTCAGCGAACCGGTGAGACCTAACGACTCCAAGGGGGTCGGACCGTTCATCTGGGCGTCGCTCGAGATGGAAAGACTCAAATAGACACACACTTAATTTACATTACCATTATGACAAGCAATCCATTCTCTCTCGAAGGGAAGAACGCCTGGATTACGGGCGCATCCTACGGTATCGGCTTCAATATCGCCAAGGCTTTCGTGGCGGCCGGTATCAAGACCATCATTTTCAACGACATCAACGAGGAACTCCTCCAGAAGGGACTCGCCAACTACAAGGAAGCCGGGATAAGCAACGTCAAGGGATATGTCTGCGACGTGACCAAGGAAGATGAAGTGAAGGCTCTGGTGGAGCGCATCCACAAGGAAGTCGGCAACATCGACATCCTCGTCAACAACGCCGGCATCATCAAGCGCATCCCTATGCACGAGATGACGCGCGCACAGTTCCAGCAGGTCATCGACATCGATCTCGTCGGACCGTACATCGTCTCTTCAGCCGTGCTGCCTGAGATGATGGAGAGGCACGAGGGCAAGATCATCAATATGTGCTCCATGATGTCCGAGCTCGGACGCGAGACCGTGTCCGCCTACGCCGCTGCCAAGGGCGGCCTCAAGATGCTCACCCGCAACATCTGCGCGGAGTACGCCGAGTACGGCATCAACTGCAACGCCATCGGACCGGGCTACATCGCCACCCCTCAGACCGCTCCGCTCCGCGAGCGTCAGGCGGACGGCAGCCGTCACCCGTTCGACCAGTTCATCGTCAGCCGCACCCCTGCCGGACGCTGGCTTGACCCTTCGGAACTCGGCGGCCCTGCGGTCTTCCTCGCTTCACACGCGTCCGACGCAGTCAACGGCCATGTCCTCTATGTGGACGGAGGCATACTCGCATATATCGGCAAACAGCCCAAATAGGAGGTCCGCGGGATGAAACTCAATTGTCAAGTACGTCAGGCTTCGAGCAATATCGACGCGAAGCACTACGACACCGAGCGTCTCCGCAAGGAATACCTCGTGGAGAAGGTGATGGCTCCGGACGAGATCAATATGGTCTATTCGATGTTCGACCGCATCATCTCCGGCGGCGCGGTCCCGGTCAGGGAGGAGCTGAAACTCTCCGCTCCGGAGATACTCCGCGCGGACTACTTCACGCAGCGCCGCGAGCTGGGCATCATCAACGTGGGCGGCGCGGGCACCGTGGTCGTGGGCGAGGAGGAGTACCACCTCGACTATAAGGAGGCTCTTTATGTGGGCCGGGGCGAGAGGGATGTCGTCTTCAGGAGCGACTCCGCCGACAAGCCGGCGCATTTCTACTTCTGCTCGGCCACCGCACACCGCGACACCGCAGTGCGGAAGGTCAGCAAGAAAGACGCGGTCGTGATGCACCTCGGCTCCCTGGAAGAGTCCAACGAGCGCACCATCAACCGTCTGCTCGTCAAGGAGGTAGTGCCTTGCTGCCAGCTTCAGATGGGCATGACCGAACTCGCTCCGGGCAGCACCTGGAACACTATGCCGGCCCACACCCACGACCGCCGTATGGAGGTCTACTTCTACTTCGAGCTCCCTGAAGACGCGGCGGTATGCCACTTTATGGGCGAGCCTCAGGAGACCCGCCACATCTGGATGCACAACGAGCAGTCAGTCATCTCCCCGCAGTGGAGCATCCACGCCGCCTGCGCGACCCGCAACTACACCTTCATCTGGGGTATGTGCGGCGAGAACGACGACTACAACGATATGGACGCCTGCAAGACGACAGATATGAAGTGATTATGAGGAAAGCGATATTAGCCGCGGCGCTCGTCGCCGCCCTCTGCGCCTGCAACTCCGCTCCGAAGCAGAAAGTGATGGCGCGCTATGTGCCTGAAAGGGCCGACGACTTCGTGTTCGAAAACAACCTCATCGCCGGCCGCATCTATGGCAAGGCGCTCGAGGGCAACCCCACTTCGCCGGGCATAGACATCTGGGTGAAGCTTCCGGGCAAGCTCGTCGCCGACGAGTGGTATGCCGAGGCGCTCAAGGACCCCGAATACTACCACCACGACCACGGCGGGAAGGACTGCTACAAAGTTGCGGTCAGCCTCGGAGGCGGCGCGTCAGTGCCTTATATCGACGGAGAACTCTGGTATCCAGCCACCAACTGGCGCTCCTGCGACCTCGTGGAGCGGAGTGCCGACAAGACGGTATTCATCCTGCACTACCCTGAGTGGGAAGCCGGGCCTGTCGGCGTGAAGCTCGACAAGAAGATCACCGTCACCGCCGACAGCTACTTCAGCAAGGTCGAGGACACCTACACCTTCAGCGGGGCCGAGACCATCCAAGTCGCGGCGGGCGTGTTCCGCCACCCGTCCCAGGACACCATAGAGGACGAGCTCATCGGGGCTGACCGCTATGCAATCTGGGAGCAGGCTTCCGACCAGAGCGTAGAGCCCGAGGACGGACGGCTCGGAGTGGGCGTATATATGCCCGGCGCCGAGAGCGTCAGCGTCACTCCTGACGGCTCGCACGGCATCTGCGTCAGGAGCGTGAAGTCGGGCGAGACCCTCACCTACTGGTTCGGCTCCTGCTGGTCGAAAGGCAATGTCAAGAACTCCGCGGCCTGGTTTGAAATCGTCAACGGACTCCAATAGACCCGCGAAGTGCTGACACTGCTGCTTGGCTTGATGCTCAATATCCCGGGGGTGATTGACTGGACAGCGGCCAATCACCCTCCGATATTGCAGATATTCGGAGAGCCCCGTCTCATCGGGACCGCGCTCGGAGATGCCGTCGAGTTCGACGGGGTCGACGACGGAGTGTTTCTCGACAGCGTTCCGCTCGAGGGGATGGAGGAATTCACCGCAGAGCTGATATTCAACCAGTACCCCGGAGGTTCGTTCGAGCAGCGCTTCCTGCACCTCGGCGCCTACAAGGGCGCTCGCATGATGTTTGAGAGCAGGGTCAATCCGGACAGCACCTGGTACTTCGACGCCTTCATATACCTTGAAGACAAGGAGCGCTCCTGCGTGCTCATCGACCCGGGCCTCACCCACCCCTGCGGCAAGTGGTACAACCTCACCCTCGTAGCGGACGCGGACGGGCTCAGAAGCTATGTGGACGGGGTGCTCCAATGCACCGGAGACCTCCCCTACCGTCCGCTCATCAGCGAGGGCAAGACCTCGCTCGGAGTGAGACAGAACCTCGTATGCTGGTTTAAGGGGGCCATCTTCCGGCTGCGCATCACCCCTCGGGCACTGGACCCCCGGGAGTTCCTCCGGGACCAGGACATCCTCAACGGGACAGACAAATGACAACCACAATACCATCAACCGACCATATTCAATAACCCAATCATTTACTTGTCATTTATGAAACTAAAGACCATCGCCCTGACACTGGGATGCCTGATGTGCGCCGGCCTCGCCGCGCAGAACTATCCGTACAAGGACGCCTCGCTTCCTGCCGAAACGCGTGCCGACGACCTCCTCGGAAGGCTCAGCCTTGAGCAGAAAGTGTCCCTGATGATGAACACCAGCCCCGCAATTCCGGAATTCGGGATCAGGGAATATGACTGGTGGAACGAGGCTCTGCACGGCTGCGCACGCGCCGGCATCGCCACAGTCTTCCCGCAAGCCATAGGTATGGCCTCGTCCTGGGACGAGGATCTCCTCAAGGAAGTGTTCACCGTCGCGGGAGACGAGCAGAGGATCAAATTCAAGCAGGCCCGCAAGGCCGGCAAGGTGAGCCGTTATCACGGTCTGACGGTATGGACTCCCAACATCAACATCTTCCGCGACCCGCGCTGGGGACGCGGCCAGGAGACCTATGGCGAAGACCCGTATCTGACCGCCCGTATGGGCTATGCGGTAGTGACCGGGCTTCAGGGCGAGAGCGACGGCAAATATGACAAACTGCACGCCTGCCTCAAGCACTATGCGGTCCACAGCGGCCCGGAAGGGACGAGGCACAGCTTCGACGTGTCCGTGTCCTACAGGGACCTCATCGAGACCTACCTCTACGCTTTCGAGAGACTCGTCAAGGACACCGACGTGCAGGAGGTGATGTGCGCCTACCAGAGGCTCGACGGCAAACCTTGCTGCGGCAACGACCAGCTCCTGACACAGCTCCTCCGCGAGAAGTGGGGGTTCAAGGGCTTGGTGGTCAGCGACTGCGGGGCCATCAGCGACTTCTTCCGCCCTAATGCGCACGGCACCTTCCTCAACGACCCGACCTCCGCCACCGCCAATGCGGTGCGCACCGGCACGGACCTCGAGTGCGGCGGCTCATACAGACACCTGCTGGACGCGGTCGCCGAGGGCAAGATAAGCGAGAGCGACATCGACGTCTCCCTCAAGCGCCTGCTTGTGGCGCGGTTCAGACTCGGAGAGATGGACCCTGACGAGCTCGTCAGCTGGAACGGCATCTCCGAAGACCGCCTCGCCTGCGCCTCCTCGCGCGCCCTCGCCCTCAAGATGGCCCGCGAGACTATGGTTCTCCTGCAGAACGACGGCATCCTGCCGCTCGTCAGGAGCGGAGTCAAGTACGCCGTCATCGGCCCTAACGCAGCCGACTCCGTGGTGCTCAACGGCAACTACAACGGCACTCCGGTATCGTCCGTGACCGCCATCCAGGGCATCAGGGACAAGGTAGGAGCCGCCAATGTGACCGGCAACACCGACGAAGCCGACATCGTGATCTACGTGGGAGGCATCTCCCCGAGACTCGAGGGCGAAGAGATGCGCTACAACAATATCGAGGGCTTCGACAAGGGCGACCGCACCACCATCGAGCTCCCGTCAGACCAGCGCAAGGAGATCACCGCCCTCAAGGCTGCCGGCAAGAAGGTCGTGCTCGTCAATATGTCCGGCTCCGCCATGGGACTGCTCCCTGAGACGCTCAACTGCTCCGCCATACTTCAGGCCTGGTATCCGGGCGAGGCCGGCGGCACCGCCATCGCCGACGTGCTCTTCGGGGACTACAACCCGGCAGGCCGCCTGCCTGTCACATTCTACCGCAGCGACGCGGACCTGCCTGACATCAACGACTACGATATGGCGGGCCGCACCTACCGCTACTTCGAGGGCAAGCCTCTCTTCGACTTCGGCTACGGACTCAGCTACACCACATTCAAGTACGGCCGCGCCACCGTCAAGGACGGCGCTCTCACCGTCAAGGTCAGCAACACCGGCAAGATGGACGGCGACGAAGTCGTGCAGCTCTATGTCCGCAAGGCCGAGGACAAGGAAGGCCCGAAGATGGCCCTCAGGGGCTTCCGCAGGGTACACATCCCGGCAGGGGCTTCAGTGGAGGTGAGCATTCCTCTCACCGAAGAGACTTTCAAGACCTACAATGCCGCCACCGGCGAGATGGAGGCGACTCCTGGCCACTTCACCCTCTACTACGGGTCAAGCTCTTCGCCGAAGGCGCTCAAATCAGTTAAAATCACAAGATGACAACGCATATTCTTGCACTTCTATCTTCATTGATGATGCTCGCTCCGGGCGGCAATGACAGCTACACCAACCCCATACTGTTTTCAGACTACTCCGACCCGGACGTCATCCGGGTCGGGGATGATTACTGGATGACTTCATCCTCGTTCACCTGCTTCCCCGGACTTCAGATCCTGCATTCCACCAATCTGGTGGACTGGGAGATAGTGGGGGCGGCGCTGCGCGATCCGGGCCCTGCTTTCGACGCCCCGTCGCACGGCAACGGGGTATGGGCTCCGTGCATCCGCTACCACGACGGGCAGTACTGGATCTTCTGGGGCGACCCCGACAAGGGGATCTTCCAGGTCCACACCACCGACCCGCGCGGGGAGTGGAGCAAGCCTCATCTCGTGCTGGAAGGCAAGGGTATGATCGACACCAGCCCGCTCTGGGACGATGACGGGAGAGTCTATCTCGTGCACGCCTGGGCGGGTTCGCGCGCCGGCTTCAAGAGCATACTCAACGTCTGCGAGCTCGACAGCGGCTGCACCCGCGTCATCAGCGACCAGGTGCTCGTCTTTGACGGCAAGAAGAACGGCAACGACACCGTCGAGGGCCCGAAGTTCTACAAGCGCGACGGCTGGTACTACATATTCGCCCCGTCCGGCGGAGTCAAGGAGGGCTGGCAGCTCGTGCTGCGCTCCCGCAACGTCTACGGGCCGTACGAATATCGCACGGTGCTCCATCAGGGCGGCACCGACATCCACGGCCCGCATCAGGGCGGCTGGGTGACCGACGTCGAGGGCAAGGACTGGTTCATACATTTCGAGGACCGTTACTCCTGGGGACGCGTCTGCCACCTCCAGCCTATGAGCTGGAGCGAAGACGGCTGGTGCATCATCGGCATCGACCGTGACGGAGACGGCATAGGCGAGCCTGTCCTCAAGCACAGCAGGCCGGCTGTTGCGCAGCAGTACAGGGGCAAGGGGCTCACTGAGATCAGCGCTCTCGCCACGGGCACCGGCTTCACCGGCACATCCATCCCGCTCAACTGGCAGTGGGAGGCCAATCCGAAATTCCACTGGTATATGCTCAACCCGACGCTCGGCTGCCTGAGGCTCAACTGCATCAAGAGTCCGGAGGGTTGGAAGAACCTGCGCGACACGCCCAACATCCTGGCACAGAAGGTGGTGGGTCCGAGCACAGAGTTCACCACCAAGCTTGTCTACCGCCCGTCATACGCCGGTGAGAGAGTCGGAGTGGTCGTGACCGGACGGAGCTACAGCACAATCGAGCTCAACTACGACGGCGGGGCGCTGAGCCTCGTGCGCCGCGACTGCATCAATGCCAACAAGGGAGCGGAGGAGCGGATACTCGCCTCGGAAGTGCTGGACAAGCAGGACTTCAACACGGTCTGGGTCCGCGTCAAGGTGGAGAAGGACTGCATCTGCACCTTCTCCTACAGCCTCGACGGCAGGAGGTTCAAGACTCTCGGGCCGGAGTTCACCGGACGCGAGGGCGACTGGATCGGCGCCAAGATAGGATACTTCGCCATCTCCGAGATACAGAAGAACGACGGAGGCTCGGTGGAAGTATATTGACAATCGGTTTTTTGAATTATGTTCAAGCATAGCATCATCAGCACGGTGGCAGTGAGTCTGGCTTTGGCCGCAGGCTCACTGCTTGCCGCTGCGGACCTTACGGCCCAACCGCACAGCAAGGGGCTGCGCGAAAAATCCAAGGACTTCTTCCGCACTGAAGAGGCCGCGATCATCGGCGACCAGGTGCTCGCCTACCAGCGATGCACCGGAGGCTGGCCTAAAAACATAGATATGGCCCGCCGGCACACGCAGACGGAGCTTGCCGCCGTGCGCTCAGAGAAGTCCCGCCGAGGCGACTCGACCATCGACAACGACGCCACCACGATGCAGATGACCTATCTCGCGAGGCTCTATGCGGCAACGGGAGAAGAGCGCTGGCGCGATGGCTTCAGGGCTGGGGTGGACTATCTGCTGAGCGGACAGTACGACAACGGCGGATGGCCGCAGTTCTGGCCGGAGATGCGTGGCTACCAGGTCAATATCACATTCAACGACGACGCCATCGTCAACACTCTGGAGCTCTTCCGGGAGATCATCGACGGAGTGGAGCCCTACGGCGGAGACCTTGTGGACTCCGGGATGAGGGAGCGTCTCCGCAAGTCGTTCGACAAGGGCATAGAGTGCATCCTCTCCACTCAGATCCGCGTCAAGGGCAAGCCTACGGTATGGTGTCAGCAGAATGACCCAGTCAGCCTCGCGCCCGCTTCGGCCCGCGCCTACGAGCTGCCGTCGTTCTGCTCGGCCGAGAGCGCTGCCATCGTGCAGCTGCTGATGGAGCTTCCCGATCCTGACGCGAAGGTCAAGGAGGCCGTCCACGGAGCGATGCGCTGGTTCGACAGATACAAGCTCACCGGACTCCGCGTGGAGCGCAGCGTCAGCCCTGACGGAGTGCGCGACACCCGTCTGGTGGAAGATGCCTCCGCCGAACCCATCTGGGCGAGATTCTACGACCTTGAGCTCAACGAGCCGTATGTCTGCGACCGCGACGGGATAATGCGCCGCCGTCTGGAGCAGATCGGGCGCGAGCGCCGCAACGGCTACAGCTGGTACAATTCGCGCCCGGCCAAGCTCTACCCTCTCTATGAGGAATGGGTGACGAAATACGACAAGCGCCACAAAGTCAAGATAAGCCTTGAGACCCCGGGCGCAAACGAGAACGGGACTATCGACATGTTCCGCAAACCGGTCCCCGACAAGGCTGACTTCGATGTCGTGGTGAAGCCGGGACAAAGCATCCAGGCGGCTGTAGACAAGGCTCCCGCCCAGTCCGCAGGGCCGTTCAAGATATTGGTGCTCAAAGGGGAATACCACGAGACACTCAACATCGACAAGCCTGACATAGTGCTGGTCGGCGAGGACCGCGCCTCCACGGTCATCACATATTCCGAGGCCGACCTTGCGCCCGGCGAGAAGGAGCCACATACCATAGTCAACATCTCCGAGTCGGCTTCAGACTGCGTCATCAGCGGGTTTACCCTGCGCAACTGCTTCGACGCGACCCCGGACGAGACTATGCAGCCGCATTGGGTGAAGCACCGCTTCACAGTCAAGGGAGCGGCCACCCGCACCATCATAATCAACTCTACCATAGAGTCCAACGGCAACGACGCGCTCTCGCTCTGGGCAAGGGGCGGAGGCATGTACTACCACGCGGACCTCACCGTCAACTGCCCCGGAGTGGACTTCGTCTGCCCTCGCGGCTGGTGCTACGCCACCCGCTGCCGCTTCTACGGTGGAGGCAGGGCGATGATATGGCACGACGGACGCGGGGACAGGGAGCAGAAGTTCGTGATCCGGGACTCCGACTTCGACGCTTCGGTCCCTACCCTGCTCGGACGCTACCACCACGACCACCAGATATTCATCGTCAACAGCGTGATGTCCCGCAACATCCTCAACCACGACATCCAATATGCATATTCCGACAAGGTCCTCGACCCGTGCGAACTCGGGCAGAGGGTCTACTACTACCGCGACATCCGCGAGGGCGGGCAGAGCGGATGGATGGACGACAATCTCCGCAAGGCCGAGCATCCGGAAGACTCATTCGCGATGACCGCGAGCTGGACCTTCGACGGGAAGTGGGACCCGGAGCAGCGTCTCCGCGACCTCTGGAAAACACTCGCATACTAACACAAATAACCATAACACCATGCCATTTATAAACGACGATTTCATGCTTTCCAACGCCACGGCGAGGAAGCTCTACCACGCGCACGCGGAGAAGATGCCGATCATCGACTACCACTGCCACCTCGTGCCTCAGCAGATAGCGGAGAATGTGCAGTTCCGCGACATCACCCAGCTCTGGCTCGTCGACGGCCACTACGGCGACCACTACAAGTGGAGGGCGATGAGGGCCAACGGCGTGCCGGAGGACTATATCACCGGAGGCGGACACAGCGCGTGGGAGACATTCGAGAAGTGGGCCGAGACCGTGCCTTACACCCTGCGCAACCCGCTCTACCACTGGACACATCTGGAACTCAGCCGCGTCTTCGGCATCGACAGGCTTCTGAGCCCGAAGACCGCGAGGGAGATATTCGACGAGTGCAACGCCAAGCTCGCGACCGAGGAGTTCCGCGGACAGGCCCTCATCCGCAGATTCGGGGTCGAGACCGTCTGCACCACCGACGACCCCGCCGACGACCTCCGCTGGCACAAGATGATAGCCGAGCATCCTTTCGGCACCAAGGTGCTCCCTGCGTGGAGGCCGGACAAGGCTATGGCCATCGAGGATCCGGCCTCATACAAGGCCTATCTCGACAAGCTCGGGGAGGCCGCCGGGATGGAGATAAAGTCCTATCGCGACCTGCAGGACGCCCTTCAGAAGAGGCACGACTTCTTCGCCTCAATGGGCTGCAGGCTTTCAGACCACGGGCTGGAGAACTTCTACTCCGCCGACTATACCGATGCTGAGGTCGAGGCCGTCTTCAAGGCCGTGCTGGCAGGCAGGAAGCCGGACTCCGGGCAGCTTGAGAAGTTCCGCAGCGCGTTCCTGCACGACCAGGCGGTGATGGACGCCGAGGCAGGCTGGGCACAGCAGTTCCACATCGGGGCCATCCGCAACAACAACTCCCGGATGTTCGGCCTCGTAGGCGCGGACACCGGATTTGATGCCATCCACGACCAGGAGATCGCCGCCGCCGGCAACAGGTTCTTCGACCGTCTCGCTTCCGAGTGCAAGCTCGCCAAGACCATACTCTACTGCCTCAACCCAAAGGACAACGAGGTGATGATGACGATGGCCTACAATTTCAACGACGGCACCGTCCCCGGCAAGATGCAGTTCGGCTCCGGCTGGTGGTTCCTCGACCAGGAGGTCGGGATGCGCCGCCAGATGGACGCTCTCTCCGTGCTCGGTCTGCTCAGCCGCTTCGTAGGTATGCTCACCGACTCCCGCAGCTTCATCAGCTACCCTCGCCACGAGTACTTCCGCCGCAT
>CAVGLS010000018.1:0-40335 GCA_963630225.1 bacterium | reverse complement strand
AGTACGCGATGCAGGTGTCATTGATAGACAAATACGGATGTTCTCTTGACTTCGAGGGCAACGAGGCCGACCCTTTCGATGCGATATACGGAGAGGGCGGAATCGCGCCGATTCCACTGACCGGGAGGATGATGAGAAAAAACTTCTCCGGCACGATGTGTAAGACTTGGATTGCCTGGTACAAGGGAAGCGAGAAAGCCCTACGCGTCTGCGTCAACGGTTCATTTGGTCACGTGTCGAAGTTCGTATTCTTTGTCCACGAGCTCCAGCACATCTTGCGGCTTTTGGGGCACACTGAAATTGCCGACAACTTCAAAATCAAGTAATTATGAAGCCAACGGAAATAATGGTCGGAGATATTTTCTTGGTGGGCGACAAACCCGTGAGAATATCCGCAATCAGCATCAACGGCAGTGTGGAAACCCTCTCTCCGGAGGGCAGATATTATACCCAAGCGGAGCGACTGACCCCTATCCCTCTGACGGAGGAGATGATGGAGAGGAATGTCGATACGGATGATTTCACTTGGTGGGAGACCGAAAGCGGTGAGGGCGAAACCGTGCGGATGCGGGCAGTAATGACCCATTGCGTCAATGTGTTTTGTTGCGACTTCCGCTTTGTCCACGAGTTTCAGCACGCCCTGCGGCTCTTGGGATACAATGACATCGCCGACAACTTCAAAATCAAGTGATATGTTGTTCACGGAAGAGGAATTGGAAATCTTCGCCAAGATACTGAAACTCGCCGAAGAGATAGCTGGGATTGAAGACGCCTCAGCCAAATACATCAAAGAACTTCAAGACAAGAAAAATATGAAAGTGAAAATCAAAAAATTAGACGCTGATGCGGTGATACCTGCAAAGGCGCACCCTACTGATGCGGGTTTTGACCTTGTGGCCACGAGCCGTGTGTTCGATGACGAGGGAAACATAGTGTACGGGACGGGACTCGCCTTTGAGATTCCGGAGGGTTATGTCGGGCTTGTGTTCCCGAGGAGCTCCGTCTGTCACAAGGACTTGTCCCTCTCCAATGCGGTCGGGGTGATTGACAGCGGCTATCGCGGCGAGGTTATGGCGAAGTTCAAGCCGACATTGGTTGTTGCGAGCAACGTCGTCAGTTGTGATAAGTATGACTACCGTGGCACGGTGGAAACGGAGTGGGGCGAGCAGATTGTCACCTTTCACGGCAGGGCTGCGAACTACCCGGACGTGCACGAGGGCTGCCTTCCTCACCCTCCGAGGTTCTACGAGGTGGGGGAAAGAATCGCGCAGCTTGTCATCCTGCCTTTCCCGCAGGTTGAGTTTGAATTTGCCGACACCCTCTCCGAGACTGACAGAGGTGAGGGCGGATACGGAAGCACGGGGAGGTAGCGTATGGGATACAGAGTATTGAACATCGGGAAATTCCCAAGCGGGCTTACGGAGACGATAGGCGTGACGAAACACACGATGACGTTCAACTCCGTCATCTGCGAGAAAATGGGCATCCTGCCTGACAGCAAGGTATCGGTATTGGTGAATGATGCCGGATTCCTTGCGATAAACGTCCTCGACAAGGATTCGCCTACGGGACGGAAGCTCTGCAAGAGTGACAGCACCTCCCGTTACCTTGTCTGCGCGTCCCTTCTCCGGCATCTCACTCCTGGCAGGTATCACATCACGGGCAGGGACGGAGCGTTCTGGATTACGGACATCAAATACAACGAATAATGACAATCAAGAACATCAAGTGGGATGCATTCGAGAAAACAATGGAGGAATAGTTATGACAGTAAAAGAATTAATCGATGCTTTACAATCCTTTGATGAAAATGCGGAAGTTTATACTGACGATAATTTCGGCGGCTTGAATCGAGCCGGGGAAGTAAGTGGGTGTAGTGATAATAGTGTCATAATATCATAAAAAGAATAGTTATGAATGAAAACTTAAATCTTGTGGAAATCCTTAGGGATTGTCCGGGAGGAACGAAACTGTATTGTACAATTTTTGGAGATGTGACGTTTGAGGGTATTTATGATGATGAGGATTTGGATGATTTGGATGATTTGGATTTACCAATCAAGATAAGAACAACCGATGGAGACCTTGAATCACTTTCCATCAATGGGCAGTATTACGCATCACGTGAAGGCGAATGTATCCTTTTCCCGTCAAAAGAAAATAGGGATTGGAGCACATTCAAAGTGCCGGTCAAGAGATTCAAAACAACTGAATTTCAGCCGTTTGATAAAGTTCTATGCAGGCAGAACATTTCGAATAAATGGGATTGCGAGTTCTTTTCTGAATTTTTATACCCCGTCGGTGATTACCCGTGTGTGCGCGTTACAGGGCGAGCTCTATACTACCAATGCATTCCTTATAATAACAGAACTGCGCATCTTGTAGGAACAGACGATGATTGTCCGGATTATTACAAATGGTGGGAGGAATAGGTATGTGGATAGCGAGAGACAAGTACAATTGCGTAATGGCTTTTGTTGATAAGCCGATAAGGAGAGAATACACATTTGTGCTTTCCCACCCTGATATTTACGAATCTGAATATAGTGTTATGGTTCTCCCCGATAACGAATTCCCCGAAGTCACTTGGGAGAACTCCCCGATAGAGATAACAACAACAATCAAATGAGGAGGAATAGTTATGACGGTGAGTGAACTGATTGACAAGTTGCGGGAGATGCCGCAGGATAAAGAGGTCGTGATGTTCGACTGCACGGCAGTATACACTCCGTGCAAGGTCTATGTTGCAGATTGGGGCGGGAAAGGAGTTAAGGGTAATGTTATAATCGATTAAAGGATATGGAAGAATTTACACTGACAATCAAGAAGGACGCCAACGGAGTTTCGTACTCCATTCAGTCCGACAAGCCCGTACGCACCGTGGAATTGGTCGGCGCGCTGGAGATGTGCAAGCTTATGGTCTTCGAGAACAAGAAGCCGGAAGAGATATGAGGACGATGAAGCCATACAGGTTCAGAGTGACCTACGAGGACGGAGTGACCGTCCCCATCACGGGATACGCCACCAACGCGGACACTGCGGAAGCCAACGCGAAGCAATGGGCATCGGAGAAGCGCAAGCGACAGCGCATAAGGTGCGTGTCGGTGGAACGGATTGAGGGCTGATGGGTGAAAAGAAGCGGTATCGCGTGTGGTGGGAGGCTATCAACGGGCAGGTGTTCGGCATAGTGGAGAGCCGGTTCTCTCCGGACGCCTACATCGTCCGCCTCGACAACGGCAAGTGTTCAGTGGTACACAGGAAAAGCATACGGAAATGGCAAGAGTTACAATCGGAATAGACCCCGGCAACTCCGGGGGCGTGGCGGTGCTCGGCACGGCTACGGAGATACACAATATGCCGGAGACCTATCCGGACATCTACAACCTCCTCAAGGGCATCAAGGAGATGTATGGTGAAGACTTGTTGGCGGTGCTGGAGGATGTGGGGCACGGGATGCCGGGTCAGTCATCGAAAGCCACCGCGACATTCGCAAGGCACAACGGCCACTTGGAGATGGCCTTGTATGCTTTGGGAATCCGCACGGTCAAGGTCACTCCCCCGAAGTGGCAGCGGGCTTACTCCAACTCTCTGGGCAAGTCATCGCAGTGCGAAAAGAGGGAATGGAAGAATAGGTTAAAGGGCTTGGCGCAGCAGATGTTCCCATCGGAGAAGGTGACTTTGAAGAATGCGGACGCGCTGCTGATAGCGAATTACGGAAAAGAGATTAAGTGACATGGAGGCACGGAAAAAATTAATTGAGAGATACGCGCGGGTCTTTGAGATAGCGGCGAGACGCCAAGCGCTAACGGAGATTTGGGAGTTCGACTTCACGGATTTGATAACTGCACTTGTAGATGCTGTTGCGGAGCATTCAAGAGCCGACTATGAGAGGAATATTGCTTTTGTCTTATTCCAGCGCAATAAAATCTGCCACACAATGGATAAGTTTAATGACCCCTCAATGAGGGAAGCGTTCTTTTGGGCAATCGAGCGTTATTGTGCAAATGATACCAAGTTCGCCAGAGATATAGAAACCGCATTGCGGAATGCGCGAAAGTTGAATGAATAAACGTAAATGATATGAAGATAGACGAAAAGGACATTGTTAATAGCGAATTATGGAAAAGGAATTAAATGATATAACAAAGCTCATCATTGAGTACACGCAGACCTTTGAGGAAATGGCGAAAGACCAAGCGCTGGATATGGATGCGGAGTTTGACTTCTTTGATTTGGTGTCGGACTTTGCGTATAAGGTTATAGAAGCCACTTCTGATATGATTATGCGGGAAGTCGACAAACATATCGAAAGCACGAAGCACGGCCCATATAGTGTCACATTTGACAAAATCACTATTTCAAAAAACGAAGGCATATGATGATAGACGAAAAGGATATTCTGTTCGGGATTTACAGGCAAGGCGACAAGACAGGCACGGTACTCCACTCCGAAGGAGGGAAGAACTCGGACATCATTGCGGGGTCGCTCACCATATTGGCGGCGGAAGCTCCGGACTTTCTCGAAATGCTCAAGAGCGTGGTGTATATGGTGGAAACGCAGGGGGACGCGATACGGAGGATAACGAGCAAGCGCAAGGCCGATGGGACGATGTGCGTTTCCGATGGGAGTAAAAGCAAGATATTGTCGTGATGGTTATGATAAAGAACATCGAAGAAATGGCGGCAAGGCTGCCGGCGGACATCAAGCGGGGACAGCTCGCGGAGATGACGAGCCGTATGCCCGATGACAGGCAGGGTGTGGAAGTGGAGTACAACGGAAAAACCTATGTGACGTTCATCCGCAGGCTCACGCCGACGGAGTGCGACCGATTGCAGGGCGTGCCGGAGTGGTACGACTGGAAGGACATCTCGGAATCGCAGCACTACAAGATGTGCGGCAACGGCTGGCAGGTGGATACGATAAAGCACTGTTTCTCCTTTATGCCGAAGTTCGACAGGCCGATTCGGGTGTGGTCGCTCTTTGACGGTATGGCCTGCTGCGCGATAGCCCTCAAAGACTCGGGCGTGGAGGTGGAGAGTTACATATCCTCGGAGGTGGACAAGTCGGCGGTACAGGCGGAAAAACTGAACTTCCCCGATATGGTTCAAGTGGGTGACGTGACGAAAATCAACGTCCCCGAACTGATAGATAAGTACGGAATCCCCGACCTTGTCACCGCAGGCTCCCCGTGTCAGAGCTTCTCTATGAGCGGCAAGCGCAAGGGGATGAGCACCGCTACGGGTGAGGAAGTCTATACTCTTGAAAGGTATCTGGAACTGAAACGGGAGGGTTTCGAGTTCGAGGGGCAGAGTTACCTCTTCTGGGAGTTCATCCGCATCCTCACCGAACTGCGGGAATACAATCCGGACATCCTCTTTTTCCTTGAAAACGTGGAGATGCAGGAGAAATGGGAGAGATGCCTGTCCCACGCGGTGGGGCTTCAAGGCGTGCATATCAACTCCGCGCTGGTGTGTGCGCAGTCACGGAGAAGAATCTATTGGAGCAACTTCCGTGTGCGCGACCTCGGTACGGCCACTCTCTTTGATATGAGTGATGACCCGTTCCAGATGCCGGATTCCGTGACCGACATACCGCAGCCGGATGACAGGGGCATAGTCATCAACGACATACTCGAAGATACCGCCGATGGCAAGTATTATCTCCGTGACGGGGTTGTCACCAAGCTGATGGCCAACACGGATATGGGGAGAGTGGCGGAATACCTGCGTGAGCCGCAGTTCTCCGTGGATGAGGCGGTTGCTTTCCTTTCGGAGCACGCGGACGAGTATCCGGGGCTGACCGCATCGGAGCGCAGGGAGATTGCGAACCTTGCCTACGAAATGGAGAAACGTCAGCTTGACGAGGAGTTCAACGGCAAGGATATGTTCCGTGGCCACGAGTTCTTCGGAGAGCCGCAGGAGGACGAGGAATGAAGAAGATAGGTATTTTCAGCCTATATGGGGGGGGGGTATCGAAGCCACGGAGAAGACCGGCTGCATCGGAGTGCGGTACATCGGGTGGTGGACTTGCCCCGGCCACAGGCAGAACACGATAATTTGCGAACTGTATGAGAAAGACGGTCTATTACCCTCTCGTGGGGTACAATCCCGACCATTGGCCGAACTTCCGGGGGGGGGGGGAGAAAATGAAGACGCTGACCACGCAACAGGCTTTCGGAAGTCATCCGGACAAGGCGACAAAGATAGAATTGTATGAGAAAGTTCGTGGCGTATCCGACTGACGGACGGAAGTGCTCGCCCGTTTACAGGGGGGGGGGCGGAAAAGACGAAAGGGCTGACCGCCAACATCACTATGAACATCGGCGCGTTCAACGACAAGCCGAGGATAATGGAATTGTATGAGAAGACATCACGCACTGATTGCCTACGCTGAACCTCTCCGCAGGGGGGGGGCGAAGACGGGCGCGATTTGCGCGGACATCAGAAAGCAATACTCACAGCATCAGCACTACTCGATGTTGATTCAGTTTTATGAGAAAGATTGTCATTTACCCCGTACTGCTGGGGAGCGGCATATCGGTGATTAGGGGGGGGGCGGACAAGTTCCGCTGCCTTTCCTCCGAGTGCGGATACCTCGCTTTCGGACGCAGAGCGGATAAGGCGGTAGAAGCCGAGATGTATGAGAAGGACGGTGATAAAATACAGTCAGAAGCCGTATCTGATTAGGGTATGGGGGGGGGGGCGGAACACACCCTGCTTGCAGTCGCGGTATTTCGCAAGCCCTCCCACGAAGATACCGTTAGGGCCTTTTATGATTGAGTTCTATGAAGTTGCAGATAAGATACAGGCTGCGTCCTCCGGAGATTGACTTCTGGGGGGGGGGCAGAACGGAAAGTCCGTGGCGGTGCAGGCAAGGTATGCGGCAAGCCCGCCGACCAAACGGATGAACGGAAGTTTTATCTTGGAGATGTATGAAGATTATTCTGAACAAGTACCGGAACGAACTCGGAAAGCGGAAGCGAAAAGAGTATGAACTGAAACGGGGGGGTATAGGAGATGCGAGATGCGCTCTTTCCAGGCCCGGCCCGACCGCAAATGCTCGCCGCTGATGACCACGGGGACGGATATAATGCTATTGGAGATGTATGAAAGAGATTAAGCAATTGAACAAGGCCGAAGAATGGGGCGGAGGGCCGAGGGAAAAGCATCGGTTCTATTCCGTTCTCGGTCTATGCCCCACACTGCAAACTTTTGCGGGGGGGGGGGCTTGTGCTGAAAGTGTTGATTATGAAAGAGAAAATAGATGAAAGAGGCGCGGCAACTGAACGGTGACAAGTCTTGGGGCGTCCAGCCACGGCAGCAGGACAGGTTCTATTCGAAGCATTGTCAGAGCGTGGCGTTGCAGGCGCAGTTGCAGATGGGGGCAGTGCTGATACTCGAAAAGATATATGAAAAGATACCAAGTGCATCCGCAGGTGGGAAAGGGATTGAGAACCTTTGAGCCTGCGTCATCGGTCAAGGGGGGGGGGGCATCTCCGCGTGCTATTGGAAAGGCTACGACGCGAGGGGTTTCCGTCCGTTCATAATGGAAATATATGAAAACAGTGTTCTACCCCACGCTCTACAAGGGCGTGACGATACATAGGGGGGGGGGCAGAAGTGCAACTGCCTCACCGCCTACTACTCCCACGGCGTAGGGGGCTTCGACCTGCGCCCTTTCGTGCTGGAGATGAAAGAGAAAACCAAAGTCAAAGAATGAGGGGAGGCGGATTCGTCCGCTTCCCCTTTTTTCATTTGAAGAAAGGGTTGTCCGCAAGCATCGCCGCATTCTCCTCCTTCGTCAGCCGCAGGTAGTGCATCAGCGATTGTATGCTCCGATGACCCGTGATGAGCATAAGGCTCTGGACGGGAATCCCCGTCTTGTGCAGCAAGGTCGCACCCGTGCGCCGCGCCGTGTGTGATGACACCAGCTTCCACTTCGGGACAATCGTAGTTTCGTGCCGCGCCCCCTTGCTCTTGGTGACTTGTATCTTGTCGTTGATTCCGGCTTTCAGACACACGACCTTTATCTCCCGATTGAACACGACTTGGTTCATCTTCGGGGATTGGCCGCCGTTGCGCTTCAATATCGCCGTGACTTTCGGGGACAAGGGTATCATCACGGAATCCGCCGTTTTCTTCTGGGTGAAGGTGATGAACTTCCCCTTGATGTTGTTCTCCGAGAGCTGCGAATAGTCCGAGAACCGCGCGGCGGTATAAACGCCAATCAAGAACAGGTCACGGGCCTTGCACTCCATTGGGTCTTTCAGATCCAACTTCCACAACCTCTCCACTTCCTTTTCCGTCAGATATACGGTATCCGGCTGCTCCGATAGTTTCTTGAACTGACGGAAATCCTCGTTGCGGTGGTATTTCAGCTTGTACCCCTCCGACATTATCGTCCGGACTCGCGAAACGATGACCCCCTGATAGTTCTTGCTGTATTCGCAGTCGTTCAGTTTCTGAATGAGCCGGAAGCGGTACGCCTCGTCCACATCCTCCCAATCCGCCGCCGTACCCATCAGCTTCGCCAGCGTCCTCACGGTGGTCTTCCGTTGCCGCTTCCCTTTCACATCCCTTTCGCTCCATTCCTTTGCATACTCCCAAAATGTAGGCCTGCCCTTATGCACTGCGGCGGAAGTGGTGTAATAGGGCGACTTCATCGAAAGCACTTGGTCTATGGCCGTCAGTATCGCGTCTTCGCTGCTGTATTCGTCCAGCCGTTCCTCCAACGCGAGCTTGATTGATTTGAGCTTCTCCGCGTCCTTCGGGTTGGTCGGCCATTGGCCATCCCGTTTCGTCCGCTTCCATTGCGCGGACTTCACGGAAATTCCCGTATATTTGCGGTACACCTTGCCCTTGTGGGTGACGATGAGACGGACGGCGGACGATTCTGCCTTCGGGTCTCGGAGGTTGAAAGTGATTTTCATTGCAAGCGAAATTTGGGTTTTTGTCCTAAACGGATGCAAACCTACGGAAACCTTTTCAAACGGGCAAGAAAAGGGGCAAGAAAATGCTAAAAATAGTTCAAATTGGGGCTAAAATGCGAACTATCCTTAACATTAAGAACCAGCGTAACCTATTGAAAATTAGTGTTATCCTCTTATTTTGAGAAAGTTAAGGGGGAGCGGCCTCGTTGTCGCGCCGGAATCACTCCCCTTTCTTGCTTTTATGTGTCTTGTGGTCGCTCCAGAGGCCATAGACCTCGCTGACGTTGCCGGCGGTGGTGAAGGCCTTGATGTCGTTGTCGCGGATAAACTCCATCAGGTCGGCAAACTCGTTCTGGGTCAGCAGGGTCTGGATCTCCATATACTTCTCGCCGGTGTAGCCGCCCGTCACCTCATAGAGCGAGCAGCCGCGCACGATATCCTCGATGATGTATCTGCGGATGCGCTCGTGCTCCCGCGAGATGATGCACACCCTCTTGCGCCGGCTGAGACTCGCCATAAAGTAGTTGACAATCAACCCGTTGATCCACGTGCCGATCAGTCCGATGATGACCAGTCGGAACGGGTTGATGAGGAAGGCCGTGCAGCAGATGATCACCCCTGCCACCGTCACGGACATCCCCATATCGAAGTGGAGATATTTGTTGACTATCTTGGCTATGATGTCCAGCCCGCCGGTGGAGGCGTTGATGCGGAAAAGCAGGGCCTGCGAAGCGCTCAGCACCAGCACGAAAGTCAGCAGGTCGAACCACAGGTTGCCCATCATAGAGGCCGCTCCGGGTTCCATAAGCCGCTCATAGGGGCAGATGCTCTCCCAGATATTCATCAGAGGACCCAGCACCAGCGCGGCATAGGCCGTCTTGACCCCGAATTCGGGGCCTATCAGGATATATGCGACAATGAGCAATATAGCATTGATTATCAATACTATGGTAGAAACTTTAACGACGATGCCCATATTGGCGAGCACTCCGCTGACCACGATGGAGAGGCCGGAGATGCTGCCCACCACGAGCTTGCTCGGGAGGAGGAAGTAATAGACCGCGGCGGCGGCGATGAACATCGCGATGGAGATTATGAGCATCTCCTTCCAGAACTTGAGAGTCCGTATGGACTTGGATAGAGGTTCTTCTTTCATTAATTTTGGTTTTTCAGATATTCGTCAATCGCTTTGGCGGCCTTGCGCCCCGCTCCCATCGCGAGGATCACGGTGGCCGCTCCTGTGACGGCATCGCCTCCGGCGAAGACTCCCGCACGGGTGGTCGCCCCGGCTTGGTCCGCCACGAGACAACCCCTGCGGGTGGTTTCCAAACCTTGCGTGGTGTTGGCTATGAGAGGGTTGGAGGAGGTGCCGAGAGCCATTATCACGGTGTCGGCACTGAGCTCGAACTCAGAGCCGGGGACAGGCACCGGGCTTCGGCGCCCGCTCGCGTCAGGCTCCCCGAGTTCCATACGGATGCAGCGCAGGGACCTTACCCAGCCGCGCTCGTCGCCGAGGATTTCCACAGGGTTGCTCAGCAGATCGAAGACTATCCCCTCCTCCTTGGCGTGGTGCACCTCTTCGCGGCGCGCCGGAAGCTCCGCTTCCGTCCGTCTGTAGACGATATGCACTTCGGCCCCGAGCCGAAGTGCAGTGCGCGCCGCGTCCATAGCCACATTGCCGCCTCCGACCACGCAGACCTTTCTGCCGGCGTGGATAGGGGTCAGGTAATCCTCCCTCCAGGCGCACATCAGGTTGTTGCGGGTCAGGAACTCGTTGGCGGAGAACACCCCGCAGAGATTCTCCCCGGGGATGCCCATAAACTTCGGCAGCCCGGCCCCCGTGCCGATGAATACGGCCTTAAATCCCATCGTGTCCATCAGCGAATCCACCGTGACGGTGCGGCCCACGACCACATTCGTCTCTATCTTGACTCCGAGCCTGAGCACGTCTCCGATCTCCTGCGCGAGGACCTTCTCCTTGGGCAGACGGAACTCCGGTATGCCGTACTGGAGCACTCCGCCGGCTTTGTGCAGGGCCTCGAAGACGGTGACGTCGTAGCCCCATTTGGCAAGGTCGGAGGCGCAGGCGAGACCGGCGGGACCGGAGCCTATGATAGCAACCTTGACCCCGCCGGGAGCCGCAGCTTTGTGCGCGACCGTGCTGTCGGCGCCGCGATGCTCCCTCATATGGTCGGCGACAAATCTCTCCAGCTTGCCGATGGCCACACTCTCGCCCTTGACGCCGAGCACGCAGCTGCCCTCGCACTGGGTCTCCTGCGGGCAGACACGCCCGCAGACCGCAGGCAGCGAGGAGTCCTGGGCGATGATGTCGGACGCGCCTGCGATGTCCCCCTCGCGAAGCTTCGCGATGAAATCCGGGATCTTCAGGCCCACCGGACAGGCTCCGACGCAGCGCGGGTTCTTGCAGTGCAGGCAGCGGCTCGCCTCCAGCAGAGCCTCCTGCTCATTGTAGCCGTAGCAGACTTCTTCGAAATTGGTAGCGCGGGTCTTCGGATCCTGCTCGCGCACAGGCACTCTCGGTATTCTCTCTGCCATCACTTCCCCCTCCCTATTCTGCATTTATGGTTTTGAAGCGCTTCGGCTTCCTCTGTCCTGTACTGTCCCTGGCGGCGCATCGCCTCGTCGAAATCGACCTCCGCGCCGTTGAACTCCGGCCCCTCCACGCAGGCGAATCGGGTCTTGCCGCCCACCGTGACCCTGCAGGCCCCGCACATCCCCGTGCCGTCCACCATCAGAGTATTGAGGCTCACCGTGACAGGGAGACCGAGCTTCTGTGCGGTGAGGGTCGTGAATTTCATCATTATCATAGGTCCTATGGCCACGGCCATGGTATATCGGCGTCCGTCTTCGCGGACGAGCTTCTCCAGCAGGGCGGTCACCATCCCGCGGAACCCCTCCGAGCCGTCGTCGGTGCAGATGAAGAGATTGTCGCAGACTGAGGCCATCTCGCGCTTGTATATGAGCAGGTCGCGGGTCTTCGCGCCTATGATCACGTCCACCTTGACGCCCCGCTCGTGCAACCACTTGGCCTGAGGATACACGGGGGCCGTCCCCACACCTCCGGCGATGAAGATATAGCTGCTGCGCGCAAGCGTGTCCGGGCTGCAGGAGACAAACTCGGAAGCCTTGCCGAGAGGTCCTGACAGGTCGCAGAAAGCCTCGCCGGGCTCATATGCGACTATATCCTTGGTGGAGGCTCCGATGGCCTGAGTGACGATGGTCACGCTCCCCGCCTCGGGATTATAGTCGCTTATCGTCAGCGGAATACGCTCTCCTTTCTCGTCGGGGCGCAGCATCAGGAACTGTCCCGGCGCCGCCGCGCGGGAGAGCAGCGGGGCGTGTACCGTCATCCGACAAATCGTCGGCGTAAGCATCTCTTTGGTTAAGATCTCGTACATAATGACTTCAAATTTAGTCAATCCGTAAGAAAGATGCAATACCCCGCAGAAGCATACAAAAGACGGCCCGGGGAGATGCCTGAGCCGTCTTTGTGAAGCGAGCAGGGACCAACTAGAACCTGTAGCGGATACCGAGGGCGAACCCGTTCCAGCCGAAGCCGCCGCCAACGAAGTTGAACACAGGCTTCCAGTCAAGGGAGATATTGATAGGCACTGAAGGGATCTCAACCTCAGCGCCGAGCTGTCCTGCGATACCGAGGGCCATGGCCATGGTGGAGTTGCCCTCGCTGTTGGTGGTGCTGTAGAAACCTACCTGCGCACCTGGGCCTGCATAGAAGTTGACGATGCCGGACTTGGCGAACACAAAATCGTAGATACCGCTGAGGTAGAATGCGTTGCCGCCCCACATACCGAGGTCAGCCTCCACGAAGTTGGCTCCAAGGCTGTGCTGGTAAGAGAGTTCGATACCATAGCCGCCGCGGAGACCGATGGCGCGAGGCTGGGCGGAAAGAGCAACTCCGAACATCAGAACGGAGAGAATTACGATAATTGCTTTTTTCATAACTTTTAGATGTTTAAAAATGGATATAATACACTATTTTACTATCCCCGAGAAACCAAGAAAGGCCATCGCCATTATGCTGACCGTGATCAGCGCTATAGGGAGGCCTCTGAACGACTTCGGGACGTCGTTGAGGGCGAGATGCTCGCGCAGACCCGCGAAAAGGCACATCGCGAGCCCGTAACCCAAAGATGTCGCAAGCGCGTAGACGGTGGCCTCGCCCAGATTGAGCAGGTGGGCAGTGCCGCCGAAAGTGAACTCCTTGGTCACCACGGTGATGGCCACACCGAGCACGGCGCAGTTGGTGGTGATGAGGGGGAGGAAGATGCCGAGCGCCTGATAGAGGGAAGGGCTGATCTTCTTCAGCACGATCTCCACCATCTGCACCAGGGCGGCGATCACGAGGATGAACGAAATCGTCTGGAGAAACTCGAGCCCCGTCGGCACCAGGAGGTACCGGTTGAGCAGGTAGGTCACGACCGTGGCGAGGGTAATCACGAAGCACACCGCACCGGACATGCCCGTGGCGGTGGAAAGCCTGTTGGAGACCCCGAGGAACGGACAGATGCCGAGGAACTGCGAGAGCAGCACGTTGTTGACGAATATCGCCGATATTATGATGAGAATATATTCCATATCGCAATACTACTTTTTGGCAAGGAACTTATTGAAAAGCACCATCAGGTAGCCGAGCACCAGAAAAGCGCCCGGAGCCATCACGAATGCGAGGATGCCGTCGCCGGCGAGAAACTTGAACCCGAACACGGAGCCGCTTCCGAGGATCTCGCGGATGACTCCGATGACCGTCAGGGACATCGTGAATCCTATGCCGATGCCGAGCCCGTCAAGGGCGGAGTCGATCACGGAGTTCTTGTTGGCAAACGCCTCCGCGCGTCCGAGCACGATGCAGTTGACCACGATGAGCGGGATGAAGAGGCCGAGGGTCTCATAGACCGCCGGCACATAGGCCTGCATCAGCAGCTGGAGCACTGTCACGAAAGTCGCGATGATGACGATATAGACCGGGATGCGCACCTTGTCGGGCACGGCCGGAGCCACGAGCGAGATGGCCATATTGCTGAGCACCAGCACAAAAGCAGTGGCCAGCCCCATCTCGAGCCCGTTCATCGCGGAAGTGGTGGTCGCGAGCGTCGGACACATCCCGAGCACCAGCGAGAATGTAGGGTTGTCCTTGACAAACCCCTTGGTAATCAGAGAAATCTTATTGCTCATTGTGCTCTCCTCCTTCATTTTCTGCTGCCTGCGGCGTTGCAGACAGAGTCCGGTAGACTTTCAGCGCATTGACCACCGCCAGCGTATATGCGCGGGAGGTGATGGTGGAAGCGGTGATGGCGTCGATGTCGCCCCCGTCGTTCTTGACGGCGAGCTTCTTCTGCGCCGGGTCAAGCCCTCTGAACTGCGAGAGGAAACCCTCGTCGTCCTGGCACTTGGCCCCCAGACCCGGAGTCTCGCTGTGGGAGATGACGGAAGTGTTGCAGACCGTGCCGTCAGGGCAGATGCCGACCATCACGGAGAGCACCCCTCCAAAACCGTTGACATCCGATATGACCGCGACCCCGGAAGAGGTCGTATAGTATTTATAGTCAATCCCGTCCACCTTGACGGAAGCCTCGGTGACCTCTCCGGTGAACTCGGGGAGGACCTTGGCGATGGCGCCGGACGTCTTGGCTCTCTGCGCGGCCTCGACCGGCTCCTTGGTCACGGCGTACGCGACGCCGAGCACCGCAGAACAGATGAGGCACACCAGCGTCAGGCAGAGTACCATATTCTTGAGTGTAGACTGTGCTGCCATAATCTATGCCCTCCCGTACTTTTTAGGGTGAAACCAGTTGTTGAGCAGCGGCACCGCGCAGTTCATTATGAGTATCGCGAAGGACATACCCTCCGGATATGAGCCGAAGTAGCGTATCATCATCAGAATCACGCCGATGCCTATGCCGTAGACAATGCCGCCGAGCGTGCTCATAGGCGAGGTCACATAGTCGGTGGCCATAAAGCAGGCGCCGAGCACCACCCCTCCGGTGAGCAGGTTGAACACCGGGTCGGTATAGGTCTCCGGATCGGCAAGCCAGAATATGCCGGAGATGACGGCAACCGTGGCGAAGATGCTGAGCGGAATCCAAGGTTTCACGACCTTGCGGCAGAGCAGGTAGATGAAGCCGAATATCAGCGCCACGGTGGAAATCTCGCCGGCGGAGCCTCCTATGTTGAAGAACATCGTCTCGAGGTAGTCGGTACCCTCCACCGCTTCAACTCCGCCCTCGGCGTATCTGCCGAGCAGAGTCGCGCCCGAAACCGCATCGGTGGCCCGGATAAATCCCTGCGGGACCGTCCAGTCCGTCATATAGGTCGGGAACGATACGAGCAGGAACACCCGGCCCGCCATCGCGGGGTTAAAGAGGTTCTGCCCGATGCCGCCGAAAGTCATCTTGACGACTCCGATGGAGAAGACCGCGCCGATCAGCACGACCCACCAGGGGGTCAGGACAGGCAGGTTCAATGCCAGAAGGATGCCCGTCACCACGGCCGAAAGGTCGGATACCGTGGAAGGGCGCCTGAGCAGCCACTTGGTGATGGCCCACTCGAGCAGCACGCAGGAAGCCACGCTGACCGCGAGCACCATAAGCTCGTGCCAGCCGTAGAAGAGTACGGACACGAGCACGGCAGGCGCAAGCGCGATGACCACGTCCCTCATCAGGGAGCGGGTGGACACGTCGGCGTGCACGTGCGGAGATGGAGAAACCAGTAACTTTCCCATAAATATCTACTTTTTGGCGGCTTCCGCAGCAGCCTTGGCCGCCGCGGCGCGCGCACGGATAACACCCATTACCTGTCCCTTGGCCTGACGGATATTGTCGAGCAGAGGGATGTTTGCCGGACAGCTGTAGAGGCAGCAGCCGCACTCGATGCAGTCTTGAGCCGCATTCTTCTCAAGGGAGTCCAGATCGCCCGCCTTGTAGAGCCTGTTGAGCAGGAACGGCTCCAGCCCCATAGGGCAGGCGTCGCTGCATCTGCCGCAGCGGATGCAGTTGCCCGCCGGTTTGCGGCGGGTCGCGGCCTCGCTCAGATAGAGGATGGAGGATGAACCCTTGACTGTGGTGGCATCGATATTGGAGATGGCCTTGCCCATCATCGGGCCTCCGCTGATGATTTTAGCGGCCCCTTCCGGGATGCCTCCGGCCTGCTCGATGACGAACGACAGCGGCACGCCGATGCGGAAGAGATAGTTGTGCTGTCTCTCCACCGGCAGGCAGTCGCCGGTGACGGTGAGGACATTGGTGATCAGCGGCCTGTTCTTCTGGACCGCCTCATAGACCGCAAGCGCGGTGGTGACGTTCTGCACCACTGCACCGGCATCGATAGGCAGGCAGCCGGACTTCACCTGACGGCGCAGCACGGCGTCGATGAGCTGCTTCTCGCCGCCCTGCGGATAGCGCTTTCTGAGGGTCGCCACGGTCATATCGGCATAGCCGAGCCCGCGGACCGCCGCGTCCAGCGCCGCGATGGCCTCCGGCTTGTTCTCCTCCACTCCTATCACACAGCGGCAGCCGAGCACCTTCTGCATAATCGCCGCGCCGACGACCACCTCCTTTGTGCGCTCCAGCATGATGCGGTAGTCGCTGGTGAGGTAAGGCTCGCACTCCGCACCGTTGATGATCAGACACTCGGCGACCTTGCCGGGGGCGGGATTGAGCTTGACGTGGGTCGGGAAGGTAGCGCCTCCGAGACCGACCACTCCGCAAGCCTTGATGCGGTTGAGGATGAACGCCCTGTCCTCGGGGATAGCGGTGAGGAGCGTCTCGCTGAGGTCAATGCCCTCCGCCCACTCGTCCCCCTCGACCGCAATCTCGACATGGGTCGTCATATTGCCGGCAAGGTCCTTGCGCGGAGCGATAGACTTGACCGTGCCGGACACCGGAGAGTGTACGAAAGCCGAGACAAATCCGCCCGGCTCCGCGATGACCTGCCCGGTCCTGACCTTGTCGCCGACGGCGACCACGGGCTTAGCCGGAGCGCCGAGGTGCTGGGACATAGACACATAGACCGTCTGCGGCAGAGGCAGGACCTCTATGGCGCAGTCGCGGGAAAGCTTATTGTCGTGCGGATGTACTCCGCCGATCGAAAAAGTCAGCTTACTCATTGGTGACCTCCTTTTTTACTGTTTTCGGAGCCTCGTCTGCGGGAGCGGCGGCCTTGACGGCTTCGGGAGCGGGCTTCGGTTCGACTTTCTTAGGAGTGAACCCGACCACGTGTATCGCAGATGTCGGACACTCGAAGAAGCACTGCCCGCAGGCCTTGCACTTGGTGTAGTCGATATAGCAGAGATTGTCGGCTATGGTGATGGCGTCGAACTTGCAGACCTTGGCGCACTTGCCGCATCCTATGCAGGCGACGGCGCAGGCCTTGCGGGCCACCCCGCCCTTATCCTTGTTGACGCAGGAAGTATAGACCCTGCGGGAGTTTTTGGCCGTCGTGCCTACGTTGCGAAGCTCGATGATGTGCTTAGGGCAGGCCCTGACACACGCGCCGCAGGCGGTGCAGAGCTTCTCGTCGACCTCCGGGAGTCCGGTCTCCGGGTTCATGCTGATGGCCCCGAACTTGCAGGCCTCGACGCAGTCGCCGCAGCCGAGACAGCCGTAGGAGCAGAGGGTGTCGCCACTGTAGAGAGCGGCCTTGACGCGGCAGGACTTCACCCCGTCGTAGTCGTTGATGACAGGCCGGTTGGCGCAGCTGCCGCTGCAGCGGACGACGGCGACCTGCGGCGTCTTCTCCTTGACCTCATAGCCGAGGATGGCCGCCACTTTCTTCATCACCTCGTTGCCGCCCACCGGGCAGTAGTTGTTGTCGAGGTTGGGGGCCTTGACGGCTGCGTCGGCAAAGGCCCTGCACCCCGCGAAGCCGCAGCCGCCGCAGTTGGCGCCGGGCATCACCTTCTCCACTTCATCAATCCGCGGATCCTCCTCGACCTTGAACTTCTTCGCCACCCAGAAGAGGACGAGCGCGAGCAGCAAGCCGAGCACCGTGAGGATCACGACGGTCAGGATAACAGTGTTTGTCATTATCTTCTTATCTTAAAAATATAGTCCTTCTTGAGTCTGCCCCTCATCAGATAGAGCACCCCGTACCATAGCGCCACAGCCCCCAGGGAGCACAGTCCGGCGGTGAGCTCCCCCACCCCGGAGAGGGTCAGGACGAGCAGCACGGCCACCAGCACGAGCAGCGGGGCCACATACGCGAGCAGCACGGCAACATGCCCCATCACCGCGGCGAGCACCACCTCGACCTCCTCTCCCACGCGGAAACCGTCGAGAGCGCGGGTCGGGACCTCAACCGCCTTGATCCCCGCGCTACCAAGGCCGCAGAAGCCCTTTGCGTGGCAGGAAGAGCAGGCCGCTTCGGAGACTATCTCCACTGTGGTGAGTTCGGGCGTGATCGCAACGATTCGTCCGCGATGTGATATTTCGCTATTCGAATTCATTGCCTGCTACCGGGTCCATATCGTTCATTGCGGAATCCAGATTCATCGCCGAGCCGTAGGTCGCGGCGCGGATGTCGAGGGCGTCGTCCTCCTCGACGAAGCGGAGCTGCCCGCCCTTGTAGCGCATATCGATGTCGCGCGTCTCGCCGTTGCGGTGCTTGGCTATGATGATCTGGGTCTTCTCCTTGTCTCCCTCGTTCTCGCTCAGGCCGATGTAGTCCGGGCGGTGGATGAAGATGACCATATCGGCATCCTGCTCGATGGAGCCGGACTCGCGCAGGTCGGAGAGCTGAGGCTTGCCGCCCGAGCCCTGGCGCTGCACGGCGTTGCGGGACAGCTGCGAGAGCGCGATGATAGGCACATTGAGCTCCTTTGCCGTGGCCTTGAGCGTGCGGGAGATGGCGGCGACCTCCTGCTCGCGCAGTCCCTTGAGCTCGGAAGGCCCCTGCATAAGCTGTAGATAGTCGATGACGATCAGGCGCACGCCCTTGTTCTTGACGAGGCTCTTGGCCTTGGTGCGGAACTCCATCAGCGGGAGGCTCGGCGTGTCGTCGATATAGAGCGGGGCTTTGGAGAGCGAGCGGAGCTTATGCTCCAGCTGCTGCCACTCGTATTCCTCGAGCTTCACTCCGCCCTTGATCTTGTCGGGATGCAGTCCGGACTCGGAGGTGATCAGACGGTTGGCAAGCTGTATGGCGGCCATTTCCAGAGAGAAGAACGCGACCGGCATATGGTGGTCGACGGCCGCATTGCGGGCGATATTGAGCGAGAACGCGGTCTTGCCGACCGACGGACGGGCCGCGAGGATGATCAGGTCCGAAGGCTGCCAGCCCATCGTGACCGCGTCGAGGCTCGGAAACCCCGAAGGCACTCCGCTGAGGCCGCTGCTGCCCTGCTTGGACTGGATGGAGTCCATCGCCGTGTTGATCAGGCTTCCTATGTCCTGCACCTCCTTGCGGACATTGCTCTGGATGGCATCGTAGATGCGCGTCTGGGCGCTGTCAATCAGGTCGTCGACCTTGATGGCGTCGTCGTAGGAGTCGCGCAGGATGTCGTATGAAGCGGTGATCAGGTCGCGCTGGATGGTCTTCTGCTTGAGTATCTTGATATAATACTCGATGTGCGCCGCAGAACCGACCTTCTCGGAGAGGTTTGCCAGCGCCACGATACCCCCGACCGCCTCCAGATTGGAGAGCTGGCGGAGCTTGTTGCTTACCGTGATGATGTCCACCGAGGTGTGCTCGGAGACGAGCGAGGTCATAGCCTCGAATATCATCCTGTGCTTGGGGTCGTAGAAGCAGGAGACGGTGAGGTCCTCGAGCGCCTTGTCGACGCACTCGGGCTCAAGGAGCATAGCGCCGAGGACGGCCTCTTCGACATCAAGAGCCTGAGGCGGTTTGTTGCCTATCTCAAGCCCTATCCTGTCAAGATCCGCCGGCTGTTCTTTCTTGCGGACGCCGCCTGACTTCTGCGAAGGCATACCTGGTCCTCTCCTTGACGCCGTTAGATGTCAGGGTTGACGATGATGCGCCCGCAGTGCTCGCAGATGACGAGCTTCTTGCCGGAGGCGATGTCGATCAGGCGCTGCGGAGTGATCGTGTGGAAGCAGCCGCCGCAGGCGTCGCCGTAGGTGCCGTCCTCGTTCTTCGGATAGAGCGACACCACCGCGAGGTGGTTGTGGGTGCTGTTGCGGATGCGCTCGTAGGCGCTGAGCGTCCTCTCGTCGAGCTTGGAGGTGAACTCCCCGCGGCGCTTCCGGAGCTCAGCCTCTTCCTTGGCGGTGGACTCCACGATTGTCGCAAGCTCCTCCTTCTTGGACTCAAGGTCTCCCTCCCTGATGGTGATGCGGTCGGCGATGCGGTCGAGGTCGGCCTTGCGGTCTTCGATGGCCTCGCGGGCCTCGTTGATGTTCTTCTCGGCTATCGCACGCAGGAGTCCCTGATTCTCAAGCTCTTTGTTGATGGAGTCATATTCGCGGCTGTTGGAGATGTTCTCCAGTTGCGCACGGTACTTCTCGATCTGGGCGTCAAGCTCCACGATCTCCTCCTTGGCGGCGGAGATGTTCTGGTTGTATCCGTCGATGAGCTGCTCCACTCGGGTGCTCTTGGCCTTGAGGGACTCGACTTCCTCTTCGAGAGCAGCGACCTCCTCCGGAAGCTCTCCGCGGAGCTGGACCAGCTTGTCGATATCGTTGTCGGCGGCCTGAAGCCCGTAGAGGGTGTGCAGCTTCTCCTGAGCGCTCTGCTCGCTGTCCGCAAAGTTCTTGCGCAGAGACACGAAAGTCTCGCGCTCGTCGATCGGGGTCTGAACTTTTGTCGTTTTCTTGGTGGTTGCCATATGTAATTGTTGTTTTATTCGCAAGTGAGGTGCAAAGGTAGCAAATCTTTTGCTTTTATTCAATCTTAAAGGCTCTTCTTTATCTCCACAAGACGCTCGCGGATGCCCTTGAGCGAGGTGAGCACCTTGACCCTCGCCTCCACTGCGGCCCGCTCGGACTCCATCTGCCTGGCGGCCCCGTCCAGCGAGAGGCCCTTCTCCTTGGTGAGGTAATGTATCTGGCGGAGCGTCTCGATGTCCTCCGCCACATAGAGCCTGTTGCCCTTGGCGTTGCGGCGCGGGCGTATGAGGCGGGGGAACCTGCCGGTCCAGAACCTCACGAGCGAGACAGACTCCCCGAGCTCGCGCGCCACCTCCCCGATGGTGTAAAAAAGCTTTTCCATATTCTAACCGTGTTGCGTCAATCCATCGACTGTTTGGTGTTCACCGACATATAGAGAATATTGGAGTAGTCGGCCGGGCTGACCGACGCGAAGATGTAGTTGACCGGATTGAGGAACTGCCCGCCGCGGCGGATTTCGTAGTGAAGGTGAGGGGCGAAAGCCTTGCCGGACATCCCGGAAGAACCTATCTTCTGCCCGGCGGAAACCTTCTGCCCCGCGCGCACGGCGGCGGACTCCAGATGGGCATAGACGGTAGTATAGCCGCCCTCGTGGAGCAACTCCACCGTACGGCCCTGCTTCTTGGAGGTGGAGACCCTGCTCACCGTGCCGGCAGCCGACGCATAGACGGGAGTGCCCCGCGCGACTATGAAGTCGATCCCCTCGTGGTAGACATAGGCCTTGTAGAACGGGTCCATCTTGCGGCCCGTGGAGGCTCCCACCTGGGAATAAGTTATATCCTTGACAGGCATACTCATAGGCGGCATTATGAGGTCCTCGCGGGCGAGACTGCGGAATATCCTCGCGAACGCCTCGTCCACCCTGTCCGCCGCCGCCAGCAGGCGGTCCGCCTTGTCGCGGGTGTAGTTGGCGATCTTCGCGTCCGGCACAGTGTCGCTCGCAAACATAAAGTCCAGGCTCGCCATCGGGTCGGCCCCCGGAGCGTTGGCGTGGAATGCGGTCTCGTATATCTCGTTGTCCTTGTACTGCAGGTTGGCTATGCCGTCGCGGAGCAGCTCCTCCTTAGGCGCGAGGGTCGGGTAGAGCCTCTCGTACATCTTGATCTCGCGCCGGAGCTCCCTCTCGGTATCGGTCCTCCAGAAGAGCGCGAAGACACCGTACACCAGCACGGCGACAGTCAGGGTGACAAGCAGATAGGCAAGCACCAGCAGCAGTATCCGGCCCGCGTTGACGCGCACCTTCCCGAAGTTGAAACTCTTCGGATCGAACTCGAAGCGTCCCCTATTCATCGTTCTTCCTCCCCCGACGGAGCAGCTCCATCGTACTCTTGGCCATCGTCGCGGCGCTCTCCGAACTGCGCCTCTCGATCATCGCGCGGTACTCGTCTTCAGGCATATTGATATCCAGATAATTCATCGGGTTCACCCGGTTGCCCCGGTATATCACCTCGTAGTGCAGATGCGAGCCGGTGGACTTGCCCGTGCTGCCCACGGTGCCGATGCGGTCGCCCCGTTGCAGCTTCATCCCGGGGCTGACCTCAATCGTGTGGAGGTGGGCGTAGCGGGTCTTGTAGCCATAGCCGTGGTCCACCACGATCTCGTTGCCGTAGCCCCAGAGATGCATCCCCGTCTTCTCCACGATGCCGTCGCCGGTGACATAGACGGGCGTGCCGGTCTTGGTGGCGAAGTCCTGCCCCCCGTGCCTCTCCCCTCCTCCGTAGACCGGGTCGATGCGGTAGCCGAAGCTGCTGGACAGGCGGAACTTGCCCGGCTCGGGCAGAATCGGGGGCACGTTCGGCACGCAGGAGATCATATCGCCGGCCTGCAGGGAGAGTTTCCCCACCTCGTCGAGGGACTTGCTCCCGACATAGGTGCGCTTGGTGAGGTCGTCCAGACGCCTCACCGTGCGGCGCAGGTGGGAGTTGGCCCCGAGCCGGTCAAGCTCGGCGTAGCGGTTGATGCCCTCCAATCCGGAGTTGCGCACCTCGTCCGGGATGGGATTGAGGCCGTAGATGGAGCGGTAGACATCGTCGTCGCGCTGCTCTATCCCCTTGAGGGTCTGCTCATAGATGTCGAGCTGGCGGTCGAGCACGCTCATCCTCGCCTCCCACTCGGCGTGCCTGCGCCTGAGGTCTGCGGTGCGCGGAAGCTCCAGGCGGAAGACCGAAAGATATAGCCAGAAGTACATCAGCACCAGAGCGACAGCGCCCGCGACGAGCAGAGCCACTCTTATGTGCCTGAGGTATTTAGGCTCGTCCCGAGCCTCATACATCAGGGTTTCCGGATTGAATACGTACTTCGGCATCGGGCGCAAAGATACTGATTTTTTAGCAATTGCGGCACCTCATCTCAAGCCGCCTTCCGCCCCTCGGAGCGAAAAATTGGAATTTGTCCCCAAAAAACAGTACTTTTGTAGTTTGTTTGACACATATATCCATGATGACTTCTAAGGAAATAAGGCGGAAATTTCTCGATTTCTTCGCTTCTAAGGGACACACTGTCGTGCCTTCGGCCCCGATGGTGGTCAAGAATGACCCGACGCTGATGTTTACCAACGCCGGTATGAACCAGTTCAAGGACATATTCCTCGGCAACGCGACCGCACCGTACAGGCGCGCGACCGACTCGCAGAAGTGCCTGAGAGTGAGCGGCAAGCACAACGACCTCGAAGAGGTGGGGCGCGACACCTACCACCACACGATGTTCGAGATGCTCGGCAACTGGAGCTTCGGCGACTACTTCAAGCGCGAAGCCGTCGACTGGGCCTGGGAACTCCTGACCGAAGTCTATAAGATAGACCGCAATCTGCTCTATGCCACAGTGTTCGAGGGCAGCGCCGAAGACGGCACAAGCCTCGACGAAGAGGCCCGCGAGGCCTGGCTCAGGCATCTCCCCGAAGACCACATCCTGCTCGGCAACAAGCACGACAACTTCTGGGAGATGGGCGACACCGGCCCCTGCGGCCCCTGCTCCGAGATACACATCGACATCCGCACCCCGGAGGAGAAAGCCGCCACGGGACTGAGCGGGCGCGAGCTCGTCAACAAGTCCGACCCGCACGTCATCGAGATCTGGAACCTCGTCTTTATGCAGTACCAGAGGATGGCGGACGGGCACCTGGAGAGTCTCCCCGCCAAGAACATCGACACCGGGATGGGCTTCGAGCGGCTCTGCTGCGTGCTTCAGGGCAAGCACAGCAACTACGACACCGACATATTCTCCGGACTGCTCGGCAAGATAGGCGACATCTCCGGCCACCGCTACGGCGAGAGCGGCAAGACCGACATCGCGATGAGGGTGATAGCCGACCACGTCAGGGCCATCAGCTTCAGCATCGCCGACGGACAGCTCCCGAGCAACGTCAAGGCGGGCTACGTCATCAGGCGTATTCTGCGCCGCGCCGTGCGCTACGGCTACACCTTCCTCGGACTGGGCGAGCCGTTCCTGTGCAGGCTCGTGCAGCAGCTCGTGGACGATATGGGCGAGGCCTATCCGGAGCTCGCCCGCCAGCAGAAGTTCATCGAGAATGTCATCCGCGAGGAGGAGCTCGCCTTCCTGCGCACCCTCGACAGGGGCATCAAACTGATGGACGAGTGTATCGCCCGCTGCGGCGAAGGCAAGGTCATCGCGGGGGAAGACGCGTTCAAGCTCTACGACACCTACGGCTTCCCTATCGACCTCACCGAACTCATCGCGGGCGAGAACGGATGCAGCGTGGATATGGAAGGCTTCAGGCGCGAGCTCCTCAAGCAGAAGGAGAGAGCCCGCAACGCCACCGCCAACAGCTTCGGCGACTGGACGGTGTACCATCAGGGCGAGAATGTGGAATTCACCGGCTACGACAGCGTCACCACCTCCGGCGCACTGCTCCTCAAGCAGAGGACAGTGGTCCAGAAAAATAAGGAAATGCTCGAACTCGTCTTCGATCGCACGCCGTTCTACGGCGAGATGGGAGGAGAAGTCGGCGACACGGGATACATCATCTCGGAAGACGGCGAGCAGATACGTATCCTCAACACGGTCAAGGAAAACAACCTCACCGTCCATATAGCGGAGAAACTTCCGCAGGACTGCGGCGGCAAGTTCACCCTCGTCGTGGACGAGGCGCGGAGGCGGCGGATAGCCGCCAACCACAGCTGCACCCACCTGCTCGACACCGCGCTCCGGGAAGTCCTCGGGGCACACGTGGAGCAGAAGGGCTCCTATGTCTGCGACCGCAGCCTGCGCTTCGACTTCTCCCATTTCGAGAAGCTCTCCGACGAGCAGATAGCCAAGGTCGAGCATCGCGTCAACGAGCTCATCCGCAGCAATCTGGCCCTCGAAGAGAAGCGCGACGCGACTATGGCGGAGGCGCAGGAGATGGGGGCCATCGCCCTCTTCGGCGAGAAATACGGCGACAGGGTGCGTGTGGTCAAGTTCGGTCCGAGCGTGGAACTCTGCGGCGGCTGCCACACCGGCGCCACCGGCAACATAGGACTCTTCAAGATCCTCTCCGAGACGGCCATCGCAGCCGGCATCCGCCGCATAGAGGCGGTGACCGGGGAGGCCGCGGAAGAATATGTGGGCGCGATGCAGGAGCTGCTCAAGACCGCCCGCTCGTTCTTCAACAACGTGCCTGACCTCGCCGGGGCGATCAAGCACCTCGTCGAGGACAATGCCGCCCTCAAGAAGCAGGCCGAGGAGTTCGCGCGGCAGAAGGCCGCCCGGCTCGCGGAACTGCTCGGCAACAAGGCCCGCGAGATCAACGGGGTGAAGCTCATAGTGGCGACCCACGTGACCGAGAACGGGGCCGACCCGGCTCTGGTGCGCAGCGCAGCCGCCCTGCTCCAGAAAGAGCTCAAGGGGACGGCGCTAGTGGCCGCCTACGAATATGAGGGCAAGCCCCAGCTGCTCCTGATGTACTCCGAGGACCTCGTCGCGGCCGGACGCAACGCCGGCAGGGACATACGCGAGGCCGCCAAGTTCATCCAGGGCGGCGGCGGCGGACAGCCCGGGCTCGCAAGCGCCGGCGGCAAGAACTCCGAGGGGCTCAAGGACGCTCTCGACGCGCTCGTGAAGACCGCCACCGGCCAATAGCATACAGGGGATGAAGAAGCTCGACCGCTTCATACTCAAGTCATTCATCGGACCGCTGGTCGCGATCCTGCTGGTCGTGGTCTTCATCCTCCTGCTTCAATTCCTCTGGCTCTACATCGACGAACTCGTAGGCAAAGGCCTGGGACTCAGGGTGATACTTGAGTTCCTGATGTGGGGTGCGTGCACCATTCTGCCGCAGGCCATGCCGCTCGCAACCCTGCTCGCGTCTATGATGATAGTGGGCCAGATGGCCGAGAACAACGAACTGCTCGCCGTCCGGGCGGCGGGGGTGTCGTTCTCACGGGTCATCGCCCCGCTGATCGCGGCGTCGGCCTTCATCGCGGTGGGCGCGTTCTTCATCGGCGACAGGCTCGTGCCGCTCGCCTACAACGAAATCTACACTCTCCGCGACGACATAGGCAAGACAAAGAACGAGATCAAGATACCGTCCGGCACATTCTACGACGGCATCGACGACTACATCCTCCGCGTCGACAGCCAGGACAAGAAGAGCGGGATGCTCTACGGGGTGATGGTCTATGACCACACGGCGAACCGGGGCAACATAGCCCTGACCATCGCCGACTCGGCCCTGATCCGGATGTCCAAGGGCAAGGACTACCTGACATTCACTATGTTCAACGGCTCCAACTACAAGGAGGACAACACCATACGCTACTCCGACACGAGCCTTGTGCTGCAGCGGGTGGACTTCGCCCGGCAGGACATCATCGTGCAGCTCTCCAACTATAAGTTCGAGAAATCGGACTCCAGCCGCTTCGGCGACCAGGCCAAGTCGATGAGCGTGGTGCAGCTCCGCCACCAGAGCGACTCCCTGCACCACTTCGTGGACTCGATGCAGAACGTGCACCTCGCCTCCATACGCAGGATGAAGCCGTTCCTAGAGAGCGTGCAGCTCGACACCGCCACGCGCAACCCCGACAGGGCGCTCTTCAGCCACGAGGGTTTCTGCAGCTGGAAGACCGTCGACGAGTGCGCGGTCGCCTACCGGGAAGCCTCCGACAAAGCGGCCCGGCACGCCTCGGAGCTGGGCAGCCTCAAGTTCGACACCTACGAGCAGAACTACTACATCCGCCACACGGACATCGAGCTGCTCAAGAAATTCGCGCAGGCCCTCGCCTGTTTCATACTCTTCTTTATCGGAGCTCCGCTGGGCTCGCTCATCCGCAAGGGCGGACTGGGCACGAGCGCCATCATCTCCGTACTGTTTTTCGTATTGTATTGGGTTGTGGACATCTCCGGCACGAAACTCGCGCGCGACGGGGCCATCGACTCCGTCACCGGAGCGTTCGTCTCGGCGTATGTGCTCATCCCCATCGGCGCTTTCCTGACCTGGAAAGCCATCAATGACTCGGACCTTTTCAATTTGGATCATTTCAAGACCTGGAGGAGAAAAATCGGAAGCAGGATAGCCGGCTTCTTCCGCCCTGTCCGTATAGTGTATATGGGCACTCCCGAATTTGCGGTGGCGCCGCTCGACAATCTCATACGCAACAAGTACAAGGTGGTCGGAGTGGTCACCGCAGCCGACAAGCCGAGCGGGCGCGGGCTCAAGATGAACGAGAGCGCCGTGAAGCGCTATGCGGTGGAGCACCATCTGCCGCTGCTCCAGCCCGCGAGGCTCAGGGATCCGGAGTTCCTCGCCGCGCTGCGGGCCTGCAAACCCGATCTCATCGTGGTAGTGGCGTTCCGTATGCTACCGGAAGAAGTCTGGACCATGCCGCGCCTGGGCACGATCAACCTGCACGCCGCCCTGCTTCCTCAGTACCGGGGAGCGGCCCCTATCAACTGGGCCGTGATCAACGGGGAGAAGATGACCGGCGTGACCACCTTTATGATAGACAAGGACATCGATACCGGAGGCATCCTGCTGCGTCAGGAGTGCAGGATAGAGCCGACCGACACGGCTGGCGACTTGCACGACAAGCTGATGGCGATCGGTTCCAATCTCGTGCTCCAGACGGTCGAGGGCCTCATCCAGCACAATATCGAGACCCGGCTTCAGCGCTCGTTCATCCAGGGCTCGGAGACTCTCAAGCCTGCGCCGAAGCTCACCCGCGAGACCTGCCGCATCGACTGGAACGACAGCTGTGAGCATATCTGCAACCTCATCCGCGGCCTGAGCCCGTATCCGACGGCATTCACCGAGATTGCCGCCGAAGGCGGCGAGCCGCAGACCCTCAAGATCTTCAAGGCCGAGAGAGTCGATCTGCACGGCACCCCGGGAGAGATACTCAGCGACGGGAAGACCTACCTCGCCGTCGCCACCGCCGACGGGGCCGTCTCCGTCAGGGAGATGCAGCTCGCCGGCAAGAAGCGGATGGACGTCACGACATTCCTGCTCGGATTCAGAAACCCGAAACACTACCATATATGTTAAAGAAACTCCGCATCGTGCTCGCGGCTCTCTTCCTTGTGGGGATCACGCTGCTTTTTGTCGGCTATGGCCGGCAATGGTGGGGGTGGATGGCCAAGCTCCAGTTCCTCCCCTCCTGCCTCGCGCTCAACCTGCCGGCAATCATAGGCATCGTCCTGCTGACATTAGTCTTCGGACGCATCTACTGCTCGGTCATCTGCCCTATGGGGGTGTTGCAGGATGTCGTCATCCGCATCGGGAGGATATGCTCCCGCAAAGGCGGCAAGAGGGCCGGAGGCTTCACTCCGGAGCGCCGCATCGTACGCTACGGGGTGCTCATCCTCGCCATCGCAAGCGCCGTGGTGTGCAGCCAGCTGCTGCTCAGCCTGCTCGCTCCGTACAGCGCCTACGGGCGCATAGTGCGCAGCATCGCAGGGCTTGCCGAGGGACAGAGCCTGACCCCCGCGCTGCTCGTCACCGCCGGGGTGACTCTCGTGGTGATAGTGGCCTGTGCCGCTCTCTGGGGGCGCGGATACTGCAACACGGTCTGCCCGGTGGGCACGACTCTGAGCCTCGTGTCGAGGTTCTCGCTCTTCCGTGTCCGCATCGACGCCGACAGATGCGTCTCCTGCCGCCGCTGCGAGAAGGGGTGCAAGGCGCACTGCATCGATATTGACAACAAGACGATAGACTACAGCCGCTGCGTAGACTGCTTCGACTGCATAGGAGAGTGCAAGCGGGGAGGGATAAGCTACAGCCTCGCCGCACCCGGACGCGCCGGGGCGAAGGCCGGAACCAAGTCGGGAGTCACCGCCGCCTGCAAGGTGGAAGCACAAGCCGGCGGCAAGACCGGAGCCGAAGTGACCGCCGGCGGCAAGGTGGATGAGGGCCGCAGGGCGTTCCTGTCCACCGCCGCGCTGATTGGCGGCGGGCTTGCCCTCGGCGCTCAGAACATGAAGCTCGACGGAGGGCTTGCCGAGGTGCTGGACAAGGTCGGTCCGGAGCGCTCCGAGAGGCTCGTACCGTTCGGGGCGAGGGGCGTGCGGGACTTCTACGACCGCTGTACCGCCTGCCAGCTCTGCGTCAGCAACTGCCCCAACGGGGTGTTGCGCCCGTCCACGGACATCGGCCATTTCCTCCAGCCTCAGATGGGCTACGAGGACGGCTGGTGCCGCCCGGAATGCACGGCGTGCAGCGAGGTCTGCCCTGCCGGAGCGATACTGCCCGTCTCGCGGGAGGAGAAGCTCTCCCACAAGATAGGCACGGCCAAGGTCAATCCGGACCTGTGCCTCGCCGCCAAGGGAGAAGCCGGCTGCGGCAACTGCGCGCGCCACTGCCCGGTGGGCGCGGTCCGGATGGTCAGCAGCGACGGACACAGGGTGCCCGTGGTGGCCGAGGAGCAGTGCATAGGCTGCGGCGCCTGCGAGAACCTCTGCCCGTCCAGGCCGCTCAGCGCCATCACGGTGGACGGGATTTCAGTTCATATCAAAAAAGTCTAGTCGATGGACAGAAGAGAATTTCTTAAGACCGCAGGTCTCGGCGCGGCGGCGGCAGGGCTTGTCGCCTGCGCACCAAAGGTGCTGGGCGACAGCACCTCAGACTCCTCCACGGAGCTTAAAGGCACGGTGCCTCAACACTATCCCGGCATAGGGCTGCTCGGCTACGGCTGTATGCGCTGGCCAATGGTCAAGGGCGACGACGGCAGGCAGCACATCGACCAGAGCGAGGTCAACCGCCTCGTGGACTATGCTCTGGAGCACGGAGTCAACTACTTCGACACTTCACCCGTCTATCTGGAAGGCGACAGCGAGAGGGCCACGGCGGAAGCGCTCAACCGCCACCCGCGCGAGAGCTGGCTGCTGGCGACCAAGCTGTCCAACTTCGCCGACGCGAGCTACGACAACTCAGTCAGGATGTACCGGCGCTCGCTTGAAGTCTTCAAGACGGACCACGTCGACTACTATCTGCTGCACAGCCTGAGCGGCGGCGAGGACTTCGAGCGGCGCTTCGGCGGCACGGGCATAATGGACTTCCTGCTCAAGGAAAAGGCCGCCGGACACATACGGCATCTGGGATTCTCGTTCCACGGCAACCGGAAGGGGTTTGACGAGATGATGGCCCTGCACGACAGCGGCAGATATCACTGGGACTTCGTGCAGATACAGATGAACTATGTGGACTGGACCCACGCCGGAGGGCGCAACACCAACGCCGAATACCTCTATGCCGAGCTCGACCGCCGGGAGATCCCCATCGTGATAATGGAGCCCCTGCGCGGCGGAAGGCTCGCCGACATGCCCGCCGGGACCGCCGATATGCTCAAGGCCCGCGAGCCGCAGCAGTCGCTGGCGTCCTGGGCATTCCGCTTTGTCGGGAGCTACCCGAGGGTGCAGGTGGTGCTGAGCGGGATGACCTATATGGAGCACCTTCAGGACAACCTGCGCACCTATCTGGATTTCAAGCCTGTGGACGAAGAGGAGAAAGCCCTGCTGGAGGAAGTGGCCGAGAGGCTGGAGAACTACCCGCTCGTGCGCTGCACGGGCTGCCAGTACTGTATGCCGTGCCCATACGGGATAGACATCCCGGGGATTTTCCGCTTCTACAACGACAATGTCAACGCCGGCACCTATGTGGTGAGCAGCGAGCAGAAAGGCTACGCCAAGGCCCGCCGCCGATACCTGCTCGCCTATAGCAGGGCCGTCCCGACCGTGCGTCAGGCGGACCACTGCATAGGCTGCGGCAAGTGCGTGAAGTCCTGCCCGCAGCACATCGCGATACCGCGCGAGCTGCGCCGCATCGACCGCTACATCGAGGACCTCAAGCGGGAGACGCTATAGAGAGCTCTAGAAGCTGTAGCCGAGGCCCAGGCAGAGCGAGCCGCCCAGAGTCTCCGAAGCGAGCAGATAGGCCGCGTTGAGCTCAACCCCCGCGAACTTCACCCCGAGGCCCGCCGAGGCGAAGGACGGGAGGCCCTTGTCCTTGGAGCCGTAGTGGTAGCCGGCACGCAGGAAGAGCAGCTCCTTGAGGGAGTATTCCGCACCGAGGCCGGCGGAGAATGCTCCCGCAAAGAGGTAGTCAGCCTCGAGCGAAGCCGTCACGGAGTGCCCCTCCAGATCGCCGAAGCGGCAGGCCGCCCCGGCCTTGAGCAAAGCCGGCTGGGCATAGGAGTCGCGACCGTAGCTGATCGACGAGCCGAGATTGCACAGAGCAAGGCCGGCGCTCAGCGCATCCTTCTCGAAAAACAGCGCCGCATCAAAGCCGAATACAGTCGCCGAGGCATCCTCAGCAAGACTTGACCGCACCATCCTCGACGTCACTCCCGCGGAGAGGAAGTCCGCGAAGGCATACGCTACACCAATCCCGACTGAAAGGTCCCCGGGCGTAAACGAGCCCTTGACCGAGCCGCTCTCGGTGACGATGTCGTAGGGTTGCTGTCCGAAAGATTTGGCCTGAAGCCCCAAGGCGAGGCGGTCGCTTGCCTTATACACCGCCCCGAGCCCCAGCACCTTGTTGGAGGCGAAAGACGGCTGCCACAGCCCGAAAGAAGCTCCGACGGCCATCTTCCCGTCCATAAGCGCCATAGAGGCGACATTGCTCTCCAGCGAATACGCCCTAGCGGGCCTACCGACAGCAGACAGGGCGGTCCCCGCTGCCGCCGCATCGGAGCCTACGAGAAGCGAGGGCAAGGTCTGCGCGTTGAGCGGGACGCCGCCTGCAAGAATAAACACAAGAACGGACAGAACCGTCCCCTTATATCTGGACATAAGTGCTACAGTTTAACTATAAATGACTTGTATTCTTCGCCGTCCGCCGTCACAAGCACCGTGTACTGCCCCGCCGGAGCGTCTGACATATCGACCGTGACCGGAGAGAACGGATTGCTCGCCCCGTGTGACGCTTCGTAGAAGGTCGAGCCGGAGGCGGAGACAATCTTCAGCTTCAGCTCCCCGGCATCAGCCCCGACCCGGACGTTAAGTCTGTCGGCCACCGGGTTCGGATATAGATCCACCGGTCTGGAGCCGTCCCGCACCAGTATCTCGAACGACTGCGCGGCGGTCTCGCCTCTGGCATCGGTTGCCGTGAGCATCAGCTTGGTGAGACCGAAGGAATTGCCGGTGACGGTCAGAACCCCGTCGGCGACGGAGTGCTTGACCACCAGATTTGTCGTCGACTGCTCGGCGGTGTAGGACAGAGTCTCTCCGTCGGCATCATTGAAATACTCGTCCAGACGGAGTTCGACGGACTTGTTCCTCCCGCCGAGGACAATGTTGTCCACATCCTTGACCACCGTCGGCGCGTGGTTCGCGAGGATGGTGTAGGAGAAAGCAGTCTCAGCAGTCTCGTAGGAATCCGTCACCGACAGGACTCCGGCATAGGTCTGCCCCTCCTTTGCCTTCAGAGCGTCGACAGCCAGAGTGACCACATCGCCCGATCTGGAATATCCCAAGCCGGCGAGGCTTCCCGTGACGGAGAAAGAGAGCGGCTGAGCATCCTCGTCGGATATCTCGAAGCGCAGGCGGCCGCTCTCGTGCGACTTCAGCGTAAGCGACACCCCGTCCAGAGCCTTGATGACAGGCTTCGAATTGTGCGTGGTCGAGACGACAATCTCGTCGGACAACGGAGAAACGACGCCGAGAACCCCCTCGGCGTTGATGCGGAAGTGGTATGAAGAGTCGAACTCCAGCCTGTCGAGAGTGGTCGAGACCACATCTCCGGCAGATTTACCTTCGGCGAGGATCTCCACCTTGACCACATCAGAAGACGGATTCACGACATCCAGCCCCTCCAGTGACTTCAGGCTGTAGAACAGATTGTAGCGGTGCGGCACTGTGCCTCCGGAGACTGTCCACTTAAGGGTAATGCTGTTTCCCAGAGCGGTGCCGGACAGATCCGCCACCGCCTCCGGCGCTTCTTCGCTATAAGACACCGCCGCATATGCGTCCACAAGTCCCGCTCCCAGACGGGTCTCGTAGCCGATGTTGTATTCGAACATCTTCTTGTTGGCGGTCCTTCTCAGTATGCTTATCAGACGATCGCGGGTGAAGCCCGGGCCGCCGAACTTCGACACCACCAGCGCCGCCACTCCGGTCACGTGCGGGGCCGCCATAGAAGTGCCCTGCATCACACCATAGTCGGAGTTGTAGCTGCCGCCGCCATTGATGACGGTCGAATAGATCTGAAATCCCTTCTTTGCATCTCCCCCGGGAGCCGAGATGTCCACCCAGTCCCCGTAGTTGGTGTAGTAGGAGCGCACATAGTCCGCCCCGATGGCGGCGACGGAGAACACATTGTCCTGCTCGGCCGGATAGCCCCGGGAAGCAGAATCGTTGCCCGCCGCGAAGATGATAAGTCCGCCGGCCATAGGACCTGTCTGATTGCCGTCCTTATCCATCCCGGCATATTTGTTGAAATACTCGATGGCCTCTGAAACCGATTGGTCATAACCGTCCATATACCAGCTGCAATTCATAAGGACAGCCCCCATATCGGCGGCATATGCAATCGATGCGCCTATGAGTGCGATGCCGCCGGAGGCCTGGTCATTCATTATTCTGATCCCGCTCCCCGGAGTCCCGTCTCCACCGGCGATCCCGCAGACCCCGATACCGTTGTTGTTGACGGCGGCGATGGTGCCGGCGATATGCGTCCCGTGGTCTCCCGGGATCAGCGTCCCGTAGGTCGTGGCCCCGCCGTAGGTCACGAAATTGTAGCCATAGATGTCGTCAATATAGCCGTTGTTGTCGTCGTCGACCCCGGGCTGACCGTTAAGCTCCGCCTCGTTGATCCACATATTCGCTGCGAGGTCTTCGTGGTCATATTTGGACGAGTCGTCGTTGACGGCGACAATCACATCCGGGCTGCCTGTCGTGACCTCCCAGGCGGGGAGGAGATTGATGTCGCTTCCCGCCACCTTCCCTTCCTTCGAACCTCCCGTGTCGCCGGCATTGTAATAGTGCCACTGCCGGGAGAACAGCGGGTCGTCGAACGTGAATACCGCACAAGGCTTCGCCTCCCTGACCAGCCCGACATATTCGACGCCGTCGAGATTGCGGACATCGTCAGCAGCCTTGGTGAGGGGGACATCCTCGTCGAAAACGATATCATACCACAGGTGCAGTCCGGCCTCCCGATGCCGCTCCTCGAACTTCCCGGCAGGCGGGAATGTCCTTACCGCCGTATAGAGGCCAAGGGAAGGGAGGTCAGATGATTTGGTGGGGACACCGATACGCGTCAACTCGTGATTGAGCTTGACCCTTATGCGCCCCGGGACGGCTGTGGCGCAGTCCTCCGGCACAAGGTTCGGGGCGGTATCCCGCCCGCTCTGCAATTCTGCCTGCGTGCAGGCTGAGAGCATCAGTATCGTCAGCAGCAATGCGTGTCGTCTCATATGTCTTTTCGGTCTTAATCAAAAAAAGCAGAGGGCCGGCGTCTCCGACCCTCCACTCTCACTCATTCCAAGCCGGGCTATTCTTCATTAAGCCAGGTTGCAAGGTCGCCCGCACCCGGCATACCGAGATATAGCGCACCGAAGTTGAACCAGCTGGTCGTTCCCTCTATCAGACGCGGCACATAGAACTGCACATACTCTCCTATGAACTTGTTGTAGGCATCATAAGGGGCATATGCGGTGTGGTAAGATGATGGGTACTGATAGACGATTTTGCCCATATTGTCGTAGTTGAGACCGTTGTAGATCTTGCTGTCGAACTTGATGGTCCCCGCCGCCTCGTCAAGAGTATAGAACTCGATGTACGGAGAAGCTCCTCCTACATAGGAACCTTCGTCCCAGGCGGCAATCACGTTTGCCTTCGGGAACGGATTCATGATCCTCCAGCGGTCGAATCCGTCGGCCTTGAGCACTTCGACTTTAATGATGCCGAGGTCTTCCTCGGACGGCTGCAGCGCGAGCCCGTCATACCACTCGCCCTGACCCAGAGAAATCCAGGTGTAGGCTTTGGCCAAGGTGCATTTGACGGAACTTGTGGAGATCTTCTTGTCGTATGCCGTCTCTTCGGCCAGCGAAATGGTCCCCCCGTAAGTCTTTCCTACTACCATCTTGGAGACATCGACGGAGAGCGTGGTCTTGCTCTCGCCTGCCGCAAACGACACTGACTCCGGGACAGTGATGTCCGCCGGCATAGTGTTGGAGATTTTGACGGTCGCGCCGGCGTCGCTCTTGCTGCGGGCCACGATGATGTCGAACGTGGTGGCCTTGGCGTCGATCTCGGTGTCGACGGAGACGGAGCTCAGGAAAGTCACCGCCTCATCAGCCCCGTCAGGAGTATAGATGATCTTCTTGTTCTCTACATCGCAGGAAGCCACAAGGAACGAAACTGCGGCGACAGCGAAGAAAGGCCTCAATATACTTTTCATATTCGTAACAATCTAAGATTAATTATTCTTGAGCCTGTGGAGCGAGGGTCGGGTCGTCGCCTTCCTTCCCGCTGTCTCCAGGATAGCTTCCTATAGGATTCTGAAGTATCAGACTGTTGGCGTCAACCTCCTTGGCAGGGAAGGTCATAACCCAGTCGAACGACTCCGGATCGTCGGTGTGCAGAGTGTTGAGCAGAGCGGCAACAGGGTGTCCCATCTCCGAGGTGCGCTTGAATCCCTGACGCAGGCGCTTGATGTCATATACTCGGCCATACTCGCCCCAGAGTTCGATTCGGCGCTGGATGAGTATCTCCTCCAGCAGCGAGCCTGTCTCGTCGGTGGTGAGCTTGCCGAGAGTGGTCCCGGTCTTGCCGCTGCAGTCGTAGCCCTCCTGACGGGTCTTCATCAGCTCGTTCAGCGCGGTCTTCGCCTCCGACTCGTTGCCCAGACGGCAAGCGGTCTCCGCGATGATCAGCTGCATCTCAGGCGCACGCATAAAGATGTGGTCAGCCCCGGTGTAAGGGTTGGAGGGATCCGCGAACTGGAACTTCCACTGCTGGTACCCGAGGGTCTTGCCGTCCGCCAGGGTTTCATAGTTCCACCAGGATGCACGCCCGTCATTTGCTGCGATCTTGCCATACAGCCACTCTGACGCGCACTTCCTGGCCCTTCCGCCATAACCTTGACCGTTGTTGTAACGGATGTCCATGTGCACGAGGAACTGAGGGTTAGTGGTCCCCTGGTCGGTGATGATCTCGGCACCCCAGAGGACGCTCTTGTCGGTGGCGTCGTTGTAGTGGAAACTCTTGTCGAAGGCGAAGCTTCCGCCCTTGACCGCAATCGCGGCCGCATCGTGAGCAGTCTTGTAGTCACCCATATAGAGGGCGATCCTGGCCTTGATGCCGTTGGCGACATACTGGTCGATGTGTGAGCAGTGCTTCTGGGCCTTGGTGCCGAGAAGCGAGATGGCCTCGTTGATGTCGCTCATCGCCTGACCGAACACTTCCTTATTGGTAGAACGGGCTTTGCCCGTGGTGCCGGCATAGGTAGGTTCCGTATAGATAGGGATGGCAAGCCTGTCCTCGTGTCCGATATAGCTTCTCGCGTAGAGCATAGCGCAGTAGGCGTAGGCATAGGCGCGGAAAGCATACGCGTTGCCGACGATATAGTCGACATCATCGCTGCTTCCGGACATATTGTCCTTGTTGTTGATGATGTAGTTGGCGTTGGCTATGAGCGTGTAGTAGTAGTTCCACGCATCATAGGGCCTCCAGGTCGTGTTGTTCCAGGCATCCTTGACATCGTACAGATAGTCATACCAGAACCAGCCGCTGCCGGCTGCTGCCATAACCATATCTTCACCCATAAGGTCGGCCATAAGGTTGTATGACTGCGGGCCGAAGCACTGGTGGTAGTTGCCTGTGGTGGTCACGCCCCACTGCCAGAAGAAACGGATCATTCCGTTAAGCGCCATATATCCACCGTCCGTGGTCTTGAAGATGGTGTCTCCGGACACCTGATCGGTCGGATTGGTGTCAAGCAAATCCGAATTGCAGGAGACCGTCGTCAGTGCGGTAAGCGCTATAAGAACGTATAATATTTTTTTCATAATCTTGTATCCTCCTTTCATTAGAAATTGATGTCAACACCAAGGGAGAAAGTCCTTGTCGGAGTGTACGCCCAGCTTGTGCCACCGGTGATGTTGTACTGAGGGTTGAGGCCCTGGATCTTGCTGAAGAGGGCGATGTTGTCGCCGGAGGCGAAGAGGCGCAGCGACTTGATGCCCGCCCTTGTCGTCCAGTTGGCAGGGAGAGTAAATCCGAGCTGCACGGACTTGATGGCGAAGTATGAAGCATCCACAAGCCACCTGTCGGCAGAGAGGCGTCCGGAGTTGGAGAGCACGGCAGGGACATCTGTCTCATCGCCAGGATTCTGCCAACGGCGGAGGACGTGCCTGTTCCAGGTGTCACCCGCATAGGTGGTCTCCATCGAAGAAGCGTAGAGAGAGTCCCAGACCTTGCCTCCGAGCGAGAAGGTGGTGAGGAAGCTGAAGTCGAGGGCCTTCCACTGGATGTCGGTCCCGAACGAACCCTGGAGCTTCGGCTCGCGGCTGCCCATATAATACTTGCTCTTGTTGGCTGCGGTCTTGTCGCTCGTGACATACTCCGTACCCTCTATCATATTGCCGTCGTCGTCCGAATCGTAGGCATAGTAGAGCAACTGTCCGTTTGCAGGATCGACTCCGGCGACCTTAGGCACATAGAATGTGTAGATAGGCATTCCTTCCTTGATGACAAAAGCGCCGGAAGTGATGGTGTCGGACTCGCCGGTGAGCTTCAGGACGGTATTGCGGTTCATATAGGCCATAACGGTGGAGCTCGCGCGGACATCGGCCTTGTTGAGCCAGTTGAGCTTCAGCGTGCCTTCGAAACCGGTGTTCTTCATCGAGCCGACATTGGCGTTGTAGCCGTTGAATCCGGTCGAGGTGGCCATCGGGAACGAGAGGAGCATATCGCTCGTGGTGGAGTTGTAGTACTCGAGGGTGAGGTTCACGAGCTTGCGGAAGAGAGTAGCCTCGATACCGGCGTTCCAGGAGCCTTTCTTCTCCCAAGAGACATCCGGGTTGGCCAGAGAGGACACGATCGCACCGGCATTGCTGGCGTTGGCAAAAGTCAGGTCATAGAAAGACTGCCAAGCATAGTATGATCCGATGGAGTCGTTGCCGAGCTCACCGTAGGAGAGACGCGCCGTGAGGTTGTCAACCCAGGACACATTCTTCAAGAAAGCTTCCTGAGAGACTCTCCAGGAGCCGCCAAGCGACCAGAACTGTCCCCAGCGGTTGTCTTTATAGAAACGTGATGAGCCGTCAGTACGCCAGGTGGCTTCGATATAGTACTTGTCGGCGTAGTCAGCCGCGAGACGCCCGAAATAGGACTCGATCCTGTAGACGTCGGAGTAAGAGTTGTTGCCGGTGACGTTGGTGGCCGGAGCCAACTCGGCTATGCCGGGGTAAACCCCCGTGCGCTCGGCGGAGAGGTACTTGTACTGGTAATTGTAGTACTCGTGTCCGACCTGTCCAAGGACATGCACGAGGTCGAAAGTACGCTCGTATTTGAGAATCTGGTTCCAGGTGTAGGAGAATGTGCGGGTGTTGTATTTGGTGATGCTTCCCTTCGTGGACTTTCCGTCACCGTGGTAAGGATTGTAGTATGAGGAGATGTTGCGGTTGCTGATGTCGGCGCCGAAGTTGGTCGAGAGCGTCAGGCCCTTGAATATCCCCATAGAGTCGCTGTCGCCTCCGAGGATAGCATACGTGCGCACGCCGGAGTTGTCGCGCAGGGTCTCGTAGTGGTTGTCGTAGAGGTCGCCCACCACATTGAAGTTGGCAGCCTTAGGGCGTCCTGACTCGCCATAGTCATACTGCTTGTTGCCGAACTCGTCAAGAACATTGTTGCCGTCCGCATCCTTCAGATACACAGGATAGATCGGGGCCATGAACTGGGCGGTGTACCAGGCGTTGCCAGTCTGTGTGCTGGAATACTGGGAACTGTTCTGGAAAGTGTAGGCATAGCTCGCGTTCGCACCCAGCTTCAGCCAGTCGTTGGCGCTGTGGTCAACGTTGGCACGGACTGAATAACGCTTGAATTTGGTGGTGATGAGCACGCCGTTGTCGTCAAGGTAGCCGAGGGAGAACGCATACTTTGTCCTCTTGCTGCCCCCGCTCACGCCGAGCTGATATTCCTGACGGATGGCCTTGGTCTCGGTCAGAACGTCCATCCAGTTGTCGTTCCACGCGGAAACTGCGTCAGCACGGAGCTTGCCGGTCTCAGGATCGATGACGGTGTCCCAGGTGTAGTTCTTGTAAGGGTTGTACTGCTCCCCGCCGAGGGCGGCGCTGAGACCTGCGGAGGCAAGAGCCTTTGCACGTTCAGGCGAATAGCCGCCGTTGATGATGTAGTTGTTTTTCAGCGCCTCCCAGGAGAGTTCGACGAACTCCTCCTGATTGACGGTGTCGTAGCTCTTGAGCGAGCGTGACTGAAGTCCGACGGTCGCCTTGAAGTTGACGACCGACTGGCCTTCGGAGCCGCGCTTGGTGGTGATCATAATGACTCCGTTGGCCGCACGTGCGCCGTAGAGGGCTGCTGCGGATGCGTCCTTGAGGACGGTGAGGCTCTCGATGTCGTTAGGGTTGATGGAGCTGAGCGTCCCGGCGAACGGAATGCCGTCCACGACATAGAGAGGGTCGGAAGATGCGTTGATGGAGCCGGTGCCTCGGATCTGGATGGTCGCGCCGTCACCCGGCTGTCCTGATCCGGAAGTGGTGGTGATACCGGCCACCAGACCGTCCAGGGCCTTGGTCACGTTGGCCACCGTACGCTTCTGGAGCCCCTCGCTCTTTACCGTTCCGGCCGATCCGGTGAATGACTCCTTCTTGGCGGTACCGTAGGCGACCACGATGGTCTCGTCGAGGAACTCGGAGTCAGAAGCGAGAGCCACGTTGATCTTCGTCCTGCCGCTCACCGCCACTTCCTGGGTGGTATAACCCACGGAAGAGAAGACGAGAGTGCCGTTGGACGGCACCGAGATGATGTACTCTCCGTTGGCATCGGTGCTGGTCCCGTTCAACGTCCCCTTGACCATCAGGGACGCGAAAGGAATCGGCTCTCCGTTGGAGGCATCTGTGACGGTACCCGTCACT
>CAVGLS010000017.1:0-40716 GCA_963630225.1 bacterium | reverse complement strand
GGCTTCCGCCATAGACCTTGCCGGACGCGACGTGCTTGAGGCCGTGCAGATGTCGGTCAATCCGAAGGTTATCAACACTCCTCCGGTGACGGCCGTCGCCAAGGACGGCATCCAGCTCATCGCCAAGGCCCGTGTCACCGTGAGGGCCAACATCAAGCAGCTCGTGGGCGGCGCGGGCGAGGAGACCGTGCTTGCGAGAGTGGGCGAGGGGATAGTCAGCAGCATCGGCTCCTCCGAGTCGCACAAGTCCGTCCTCGAGAACCCGGACAGCATCTCCAAGCTGGTGCTCAACAAGGGTCTGGACGCCGGGACGGCATACGAGATACTCTCCATCGACATAGCCGACATCGATGTGGGCAAGAACATCGGCGCAGTGCTTCAGATGGACCAGGCCGATGCCGACAAGAACATAGCGCAGGCGCGGGCCGAGGAGCGCAGGGCGATGGCCGTGGCGCTCGAGCAGGAGATGAAGGCGAAGGCCCAGGAAGCCAGGGCCAAGGTCATCGAAGCCGAGTCCGAAGTGCCTCTCGCCATGGCGGAAGCCTTCCGCAAGGGCAATCTCGGCATAATGGACTACTACCGGATAAAGAATATCCAGGCCGACACCGATATGCGCGAGACTATCGCGAAGTAAGTAATTCCTAAAAAATAACTTGGTACTTTTGCTGGTCTTTTTGTTCTATTATCTACAAAAATCCTTTACAAAACTTTACCAACTTATTTTTTCATCATTACTAAAAAACCACCGACTGCATTATCGGGGATTATTACAGGCTCCCGCGGAAGAAGTCAATGATGGTCTGCTGCTCGGCCTTGCCGCAGTGGTGTCCTCCGTCGAAGAACTCGGTGCGGAGCTTCCCGTGAGCGCCCTTCTTGTCGTAGATGGCGTTCATCCTGCGGAAACTCTCCTCCACCGCATAGACGGGGAATAGCTTGTCGCTCAGGCCGTTGAGGAAAAGGAACGGCTTGGGGGCGAGTTTCAGCGCGATGTCGGGGAAGTCGTACTTCTCCCGCAGCTCCGGGATGAGCATGGCGTAGTCCGAGGCCTTGTACGGGGTGCGGCAGGTCTCCTTGAGCGTCATCCAGCAGAGCGCGGCTCCGGCGCGGATATCGTCACAATAGGCTCCGAGCAGCCAGCTGCGGTGCGCCCCCATAGACCAGCCGAAGCAGCCTATGCGCTCCGCGTCCACGCAGGGGAGAGCTCCTACGAGCGCCGCGGCGAGGGCGTCCTCCCTCAGGGTCTGCTCCGCCCAGACTATGCCCTTGCGCTGCAGGCTGTCATAGACAGTCTTCTGGCCCTCATATACCCAGGTCTTGATGGCGTCTATGTCGCCCTCCTCGCCGCAGAACTTGATCCGTGACCACTTCTGGCAGAGCTCCGTGCTTCTGGAGCCCCAGTAGAGCATATCCGGGGCAATCACCACATAGCCGAGCCGTGCGAGACTGTCGGCGAAGTACACCCCGTCGAATCCGCTGTCGACCCACTCCTGCGAAGACAGCCTGATGTTGAGCGGGGCGCTCGGGAGCGGGCGCACCAGCTTCTCCTTGCCGATGTCGAAGCGTGCGCCGTGGTCGTGCAGCAGCACCAGCGCGGGGTGCGGACTCTGCGCTGAAGCCCCGTCCGGGATGAGCAGGTAGGACTGCACCCTCTCCTCCGGAGAGACATTGTACTCCACCAGACGGCAGACATAGCCGTCCCGCTGCTCTTCTTCTATCACGGTAAACGCCTCCTGCTTCTTCCCGCAGGCGACCGCTGCCGCCAGCAGTGCGGCAAGGATAAACTTCTCAAACATAATTCACTCAAGTTTCGCAAGTACTAGTGTCCGGTAAAAATCCGGACGGGTTTATAAAGTTTAACAATTCAAAATAACGTTGGTTCGGTAGAACCATCAAGTTCATTGACAATATTGCAGTTAGGTAAAGCGAACAGGTCTCGAAGATGGGTAGTGTCTGTCAGTGAGATGCTGCTTGAGCCACTTGAAGAACAACTCTATCTGCCAGAAAACATCTTTGTCGAGAAAACCTAAAAGTTGGGAGAATACGTATTTCCCTTTATGCATATGCCATACAGTTAAGTATGGTAAAGATAGTAATTACCTAACTTCCAATATTTTCAAAGAGCTTTTATGATTTTTTACCGGACAGCAGTGACCCTTTGTCTCTTATGCCGAAAGCCGGCGGGTCTCCGGCATAAGTATGTGATTTACTGTGCTATGAACTCATAGACGATATACCCGCTCTGTCGGGCCGGAGCGGAGGTGTTGATGGCGAATTTGGAGAGCCGGGCTGCGCGTATGGCGAAAGAGCGCAGGCAGGAGTCGGCGGAGGAGCAGCTCTCGTCGATCTTGGCGGCGACCACATCGCCCCTCGGGTTGACGCTGATGTTGACCTTGACCTGTCCCGCTCCCATACAGCGGTAGGCGGGTATAGGCAGCCTGCTTGCCTTGCGGCCCTCCAGCTCGTAGGCTACAACGGACGGGCCGCTGTAGGAAGCTGTCTGAGCTGCCTTCTTGGCATCGGAAGAAGTGTCCGGGGAGGGGAGTGCGGCGTTGTCCCCGTCGGGGATTTCGTAGCCGCCGTCGAGTTCTTTCTGCAGCCTCTCCGCGTCCTTGTAGAGCTGCTCCGCATCGGTCCCGCGGTCGTCCTTGAGCGCTCCGCGGTCCACGGCCACATTTTTGACTTCGGACTCGTGCGAGCCCACTCCGTTCTCGGCGAGGGTCTGCTGCAGCCTCCTGCTGACGCTCTCCTTGAACGCGGCTTCTTCCTGAAGACGCTCAATCTCCCGCTGCATCTTCTCGATTTCGTCGTAGCGGCTGTAGTCCAGCACGAAGCTGTTCTCGCGGCTCAGCGAGTACCCCAGACCTGAAGCAAGCAGGACTATAAGCACCGCAAGATGAACTATCACGGTGAGATACAGTCCTGCCTTGTCTTCGTCCGGGATGCGTTTCACTACTTCGCCAACTTCTCTTTGAGGGATTTCTCGATGGTGTTGATGATGATGTCGACCGCCACCTTGTTGTGGCCGCCCTGCGGGATGATGATGTCGGCGTAGCGCTTGCTCGGCTCGATGAACTGGAGGAACATCGGCTTCACGGTGCGGGAGTAGCGCTCGATCACCCAGCGCACGTCCTTGCCGCGCTCGGTGATGTCACGCGCCATCACCCTCATCAGTCTGTCGTCGTCATCGGCGTCGACGAATATCTTGACATCCATCTGTTTGCGCAGCTCCTCGCAGGTGAAGATGAGGATGCCCTCGATGATGATCACGTCGGCGGGCTCCACCGTCACCGTCTCCGTCTTGGAGCGGGAGCAGGAGATGTACGAATAGACCGGCTGCTTGATGGTCCTGCCCCTCTTGAGCTCGGAGAGCTGCCTGCAGAGCAGCTCCCAGTCGATGGCGTCCGGGTGGTCGAAGTTGTGTGCGCGTTTCTCCTCGTCGGTGAGGTCGCTGGAGTCCTTGTAGTAGGAGTCCTGCGGGATGACGACCACCCTCTCTGCGTTGAGCTTCTCGGTGATTGCCTTGACCACCGTGGTCTTTCCCGAGCCGGATCCGCCGGCTATTCCGATGACTAGCATAAGTGTTTAGAATTCAGCGTTCTTCGGGGTGCGTGGGAATGGGATTACGTCACGGATGTTGGCCATCCCGGTGACGAAGAGCAGCAGTCTCTCGAACCCGAGCCCGAAGCCGCTGTGAGGGCAGCTTCCGAAGCGTCGCGTGTCGATGTACCACTCGAGGGTGCGGTGGCTCATCTTGAGTTCGTCGATGCGGCCCACCAGCTTGCCGTAGTCCGCCTCGCGCTCTGAGCCGCCTATGATTTCGCCGATCTTCGGGAAGAGCACGTCCATCGCGCGGACGGTCTTGCCGTCGTCGTTCTGCTTCATATAGAAGGCCTTGATGTCTTTCGGATAGCCCGTGAGGATGACCGGACGCTTGAAGTGCTTCTCCACGAGGAAGCGCTCGTGCTCGCTCTGCAGGTCGACTCCCCAGTAGACGGGGTATTCGAACTGCACTCCGTCCCTGACCGCCTGCTCGAGGATATGTATGCCCTCCGTGTATTCGAGGCGCACGAACTCGGTGTCCACGACTCCCCGGAGCCGCTCTGTCAGTTCGTTGTCGTAGCGGTCGTTGAGGAACTGTATGTCATCCGCGCAGTTGTCGAGCGCATAGCGGACGAGGTGCTTGATGAAGTCCTCCGCTAGGTCCATATTGTCCTTGATGTCGTAGAAGGCCATCTCCGGCTCTATCATCCAGAACTCCGCGAGATGCCTCGGGGTGTTGGAGTTCTCGGCCCGGAACGTCGGGCCGAAGGTGTAGATCTCGCCCAGGGCGGTGGCCCCGAGCTCGCCTTCGAGCTGCCCGCTGACGGTCAGGCTGGTCTGCTTGCCGAAGAAGTCCTTGCTGTAGTCGGGAGCGCCCTTCTTGTCGCGCGGGATGTTGTTGAGGTCGAGCGTCGTGACCTGGAACATCTGTCCGGCCCCCTCCGCGTCGGCCGCAGTGATCAGGGGGGTGTTGAGGTAGACGAAGCCCTTGCTGTGGAAATACTCGTGTATCGCGAAGGCCATCTGGCTGCGCAGGCGCAGCACCGCTCCGAAAGTGTTGGTGCGCGGACGCATATGGGCCACTGTCCTGAGGTATTCAAGGGAGGTGTCCTTCTTCTGGAGAGGGTAGCGCATAGGGTCGCACTCGCCGTAGACAGTGATGTCCCCGGCGTGTATCTCGACCGCCTGCCCGCTGCCGACAGACTCCACAAGACTGCCCTCCACGCCGATGCACGCTCCGGTGCTGATCTTGGCGAGGATAGGCTCGGTCTCGGCATTCTTGTCGACCACAATCTGGATGTTCTTTATCGTGGAGCCGTCATTGAGCGCGATGAACGCTATCTCCTTGTTGCCTCTCTTTGTCCTGACCCATCCTTTCGCGAGGACTCTCTGACCCGCAGGCATATTGAGCAGGTCCTTAACTTTAGTGCGGAGTATTTCCATTACTTTTTTTCTTATTTAAAAAGCAGCCCTCTCAAACTGTTCAAGGGGGCTGCTTCTATAGGTTGCCGTGCGCTGTTACTGTGACGGCTTTCTTGCAGAGTACATAATCTTGAGTGCGGAGCAGCGTCTTAGCTCCTGCTTCACATCAGTCACGATACCCATCCTGACGTCCTGGTCGGCCCTGATGCTGATGGTCATAAACTGACGGTCAGCCTCAGACTTGGAGTCGCGCTCCGCAGCAACGAAGTCGCGGATCTCCGCGGTTGTCCTGAACGAGTCGTTCAGCTGGATACGGGCCTCTGTGCCGTACTGGCTCTGGAGAGCCTTGATAGGCGGGCCGATATTGATGTATGAGTTGAGGTCCTTTCTCACGAGTTTGGAGACCTCGGAAGCCTCAGGAACATTGACCATAACCTTGTTCTCGGTCTCACGCAGCTGTGTGGTCACCATAAAGAAGAACAGAAGCATGAACACGATATCGGAGAGCGAACTTGACGCAATCGCGGGCATTTCTTTCTTCCCGTCTTTCTTGAACATTGACATAGTTGAGTCCTCCTTTATCTTCTTCTGTTTCCGATGTCCTTAGGCTCCGCCTCGGAAATGTTTCCGGGGATAGCCTCCCTCACGAGTTTCTGCTGGTCGTCCTCGAGCGATGCGTACTTGCGTCCGTAGTGGCTCATTGAGAAGTCGTCACGAAGTTCGTTGATCGCTTTCATCAGCTCGTTCTGAACTGCGATGTAGACGCGGTAACTGGTGCCGCGGTCGTTCTGAAGCGAAATAACTCCCTTTGAGACTGCATATGGACCGATGCCCTCGATCACCTTGACTTCCTTTTCAGGGAGGTTAGGGTCGTTGAGCGGGTTGGTCAGGAAGTTCTTGATCTTATCCTTGACCTGACTTACATCAATTACATCCGTACCGGCAAAGATTCTATCCGCGGAGTTGATCCTCACAACGATGATGTTGCGGCGATTGACCTTCTGGTCCTCTGTCTTCTGATTTTCAGCCGGCATAGGAGGCAGACGACGTGACAGACCGGCCTGCGTCCCCATAGTGGTTGTCATAAGGAAGTAGCACAGGAGCAGGAATGCGATGTCGGCGGTAGAACTCGAGTTAATTGCAGGTGTTTTCTTGGACATAACGATTATTTCCTATTTTTGATACCCATACGAACCTCACCCACGATCACCGCCACGATGGCCGCGGCTCCGGAGATGTATGCGAGGTTGAGTGTAGTGTCAGTAAGTTTGAGCGTGGACAGCGAGTCCATACCCTCCCGTCCGTAGGCGTAGTTCGCCGGAGAGAGGAAGTACACGGCAAGGCACAGCACCACGACGCCGACCAGCACGATGCCCAGCTTCAGCAGAGACTTCGGCTCGGCTTTCGCGCTGATGATTCCGCCCACGACCACCCAGGAGATGATTGCGAGCGCGACCATCGCGTATGCCCAGTAGAACAGCACGTCGACCGGCTTTGCATCATTGGTCGTGAAGCCCGTGATGAAGCCCCAGACCGTGATGGCGACGCCGATGACGAGCAGCGCCACCATGCACCATTTGATTATCTTGTTAAGTTTCATATTGCGTTTGATGAGAGTCAATTATTTCTTCTCGGCGTACTTTGAAAGCACATCCACGATTGAGATTGAGGAGTCCTCCATATCGATGGTGAGGGAGTCAATCTTGGCGAGGATATAGTTGTAGAATACCTGAAGAATCATAGCGACAATCAAACCGCCTACGGTGGTGATAAGGGCGACCTTCATACCTCCGGCAACGATGTTAGGCGAGATATCGCCCGCAGCCTGAATGGCGTCGAAGGCCTGGATCATTCCGACAACCGTACCGAGGAATCCGAGAGACGGGGCGAGGGCGATGAAGAGGGCGACCCAGGAGAGTCCGTTCTCCATTTCGCTCATCTGCACGGAGCCGTAGGAGATGATGGTCTTCTCAACCACGTCGATGCCCTGGTCGTAGCGGAGCAGTCCCTGATAGAAGATGCTGGCCACAGGTCCGCGGGTGTCGCGGCATACATTCTTGGCAGCCTCGACGCCTCCTTCCTTAAGAGCCTTCTCGACATCGGCGAGAAGCTTCTTGGTGTTGGTCTTGGAGAAAGAGAGATAGAGGATACGCTCGATTGAGAGCGCGAGACCGAGGATGAGGCAGAGTACGATGGTCGCCATAAATCCCGGGCCGCCCTCGATGAACTTGGTCTTGAGAGCCTGATGGAGAGGAACCTCAGGGGCTGCTGCTGTGAGGTCAGCGAGGCTGGTGACCTGTGATGCCACAGGAGCGGCCTCCTCCTGAGCGGAAGCGACATTGGCAGAGAAGACCATCAGGCCGGCAACTGCCAAAACCATAAAAAACTTTTTCATAATGAACTTTAATAATGTATTAGTTGTAATAATTATCAGCGTTTAAAATCGGTGCAATTTAGCAATTTTTTTTCAATCGTCAAGTTTTATTTGGATATTTCGCCTTTCAGGTTCTCTTCAAGCAGGGTTTTGACGCGGTCTCCGTCGTCGCAGCCGCCCATCAGGAAGAAGAGTTTGCCGAGTGCGCTCTCGGTGGTGATGTCGTGTCCGGATATGACTCCGGCATCCTTGAGCTTGCGCCCCGTGGCGTAGATGTCCATATCGACGTCCCCGCTCAGGCACTGGGTCACGTTGAGCAGGATTTTCCCGGCCCTGCATGCCTCCTCCACGATGCGGAGAAACCACGGCTTCGAGATGGCGTTGCCGGCCCCGTAGGTCTCAAGGATCACGGCCCGGGTGCCGCTTCCGAGCAGGATGTCCCTCACCGCCTGTTCGGTGATGCCGGGGTGGATCTTGAGGATGGAGACCCTGGTGTCGAGCTCGGTGTGTACGGAGAGATCTCCCGCCCCGCCGTCAGGGTAAAGTATGGCCCCCCTGTTGTACTTTATGTTGATGCCCGCCGTCGCGAGGGGAGGGTAGTTGGGGGAGCTGAAGGCGTCGAAGCCGGTGGCGTTGATCTTGGTGCTGCGGTTGCCTCTCAAGAGGCTGGAATTGAAGTAGATGCAGACTTCCGGCACGAGAGCGCTCCCGTCCGGACCGGTCGCCGAGGCGATCTCCACCGCCGAGATGAGGTTCTCCTTGCCGTCGGTGCGCGGCCTGCCCACCGGCAGCTGGCTGCCCGTGAATATGACCGGCTTGGAGAGGCGGTCCAGCATAAAGCTCAGCGCCGAAGCGCTGTAGGCCATAGTGTCGGTGCCGTGCAGGATGACGAAACCGCCGTAGTCGTCGTACTTCTCCCGGATCAGATGCGCGAGCGACTGCCAGAGGGTCGGCTCCACATCGGAGGAGTCGATCGGGGGCGAGAAGCTCCAGGCGTCGATGTGCGGGCCGAACTTGCGGAGCTCCGGTACTTCGTCCATCAGACTGTTGAAGTCGAACGGCTTCAGAGTCCCGTCGGCGGGGTCTTCCTTCATCCCGATGGTGCCGCCGGTGTAGATGAGCAGTACTGGTTTCATATCGCAAATAGTTTCCTGGCGTTGAGAGTGGTCACGCGGGCGACCTCCCCGACGGGGATGCCCTTGCGCTGCGCGATGAACGCGGCGACGAGGGGGATGTAGGCGCTCTCGTTGCGCTCGCCCCGGTGCGGGACCGGAGCGAGGTAGGGCGCGTCCGTCTCGAGGAGGATTCTCTCCAGAGGTATCCTGGAGATATCTTCGCCGATTTTGGAGTTCTTGAAAGTCACCACTCCTCCTATGCCCACCGACCAGTCGCCCAGATGGCTGAGCCGCTCATAGACTTCATAGCTGCCGCTGAACGCATGCAGGTTGCCCCGCAGGTGGAGGTGGCGGCAGTCCCCGATGATGGCGAAGAAGTCCTCCGTCGCGTCGCGCAGGTGGATGTTGACGGGAAGATCCCACTCGGAGGCGAGCTCCAGCTGGGTGCGGAAAGCCTCCTTCTGCTCCTCCTTGAACTCGACTCCGTAGTGGTAGTCGAGTCCGATCTCCCCGACGGCCACGATGCCGCGCTCCCGGTATGGGAGCATCGCGTCTATCTCGTCCTGCCAGTCTGCGCGGACCGAGCCGGGATATAGCCCGAGCATATTGTAGAGCAGTCCGGGATGCCTTGCGCTGAGCGCAAACATGCTCTCCCTCGTGAGGGAGTCGATGTCGGCCTGCAGCATCGCGACGACTCCGGCGGCCTCGGCCCTCGTTATCACCTCTTCCCCGCAGCCCGCGTAGGCCTCGTCGGAGTTGTGGCAGTGTGTGTCTATGAATTCCATCAAGACGCAAAATTAAACAAAATCGGCGGTAATGCTGCATCTCTGGAGCACATCCGTGCGGATGACCCCCTCGCTCTCGAGCAGTCCGGCTGTCCGGAGAGCCTCGGGGTAGCCGATCCCCAGCGCGGCGGAGAGCTCGCCGACGCTGATCTCACGCCTGTCGCGGACTGCCGCGAAAACCATCTCCGCCCGGTGCAGGCTGTCCGCGTCGAGACTGTCCCCAAGGCGCTCCCGCAGCACGACGAGCGGGTCGCGCTTCCGCCTTCCGACAGTATGCCCGAGCCCCGCCGCCTCGGCCACTGCGGCCGCGCTGACCAGAGGCTCCGCGACCTTCTCCGCAATCAGGGCGTTGCAGCCGCAGGAGCGCGGGTCATCAACCCGTCCGGGCAGCGCGAAGACGGAGCGTCCGTAGCCGAATGCGAGGCGGCTCGTCATCATCCCTCCGCCCCTGACGCGCGACTCGATGAGCACCGTGGCGGCTGAGAGGCCGGCGATGATGCGGTTGCGGCGCAGGAAGTTGTAGGGCCGCGGCTCGGTCCCGGGAGGGTAGTCGGTGAGGAGAGCTCCCCGGGCGGAAGCGGCTATCTTGTCCGCCGCGACGCCGTGGCTCCGGGGATATACCTCGTCGATGCCTACAGGGATGACGGCTATCGTGGGCAGCCCGCAGCCGAGGGCGGCGAGGTGGGCGCTGATGTCCACCCCGAATGCGAGGCCGCTCACTATCACTGGTTTGACGGGGTATCCGGAGAGAGCTTTGACCGTCCTTGCGCACCAGTCCTTGCCGTAGGCGCTCATGTCCCGCGTCCCGACGATCGATATCATAGGGCTGCCGCGAAGCACCTCGCGGGGTTCCGCGCCGCAGCGCAAATAGAGCAGCAGCGGAGCGTCCGGACAGTCCCTCAGGAGCGGGGGATAGACTCCCTCGTCGAAGATGCTGACGAACTTCACCCCGAGACCGGAGAGCCGCACAAACTCCGCTTCCGCCTCACGGAGCGCCCTTTGTCCGATCTCGGGGGAGAACTTCCCGAAAGGGCCGAAAAGCTCCCTGCACTCCCCTTCGGAGAGCGCAAATACGGATTCGGCGCTGCCGAACACTTCAACTATGCGCTTTGCAATTCTCGGCTCGTTGCCGAAGATGGCGTTGAGCGCTATCGCGCTGACCGCCGAAAGATGACCTTTGTCCATTTCTCATACTTTAAGCAGGTGCGGGGCCGGCTAAAAAGGAGTTCAGCCGCCCTCTTCCGGACAAAGGTAAGAAAAAATCAGACAATCAGCATCGCGTCGCCGTAAGGTCCGAAGCGGTAGCCCTCCTCAAGGGCGCAGCGGTATGCGTCCATCACCCTGTCATAGCCTCCGAACGCCGCCACGGTCATCAGCATAGTGGACTGCGGCAGGTGGAAGTTGGACACGATTGCGTCCGGGATTGAGAAGCTGTACGGCGGGAAGATGAACTTGTTGGTCCAGCTGTCGTTGGCCCTGACCTCGTTCTCCGTGGTGACATAGGCCTCCAGCGCCCTGATGACGGTGATGCCCACCGCGCATATCTTGCCCCCGGAGCGTTTGGTGCGGTTGATCTCGTCCGCCGCCTGCTCCGTGATGATGAATCTCTCGCCGTCCATCTTGTGCTTCGACAGATCCTCCACATCGATTGTGCGGAAGTGTCCTATGCCCATGTGCACGGTGATGAAGGTCTTGTCGATATCCTTGAGTATCATCCTGTTGAGAAGCTCGCGGCTGAAGTGGAGACCTGCCGCCGGGGCGGATACCGCTCCCTCGTGCTTGGCGAAGATGGTCTGGAACTCCTCGGCATCCCTTTCGTCCGGGTTCTCCTTCACCCACTCCGGGACAGGGGTCTTGCCGAGCGCGAAGAGGGCCTCCTTAAACTCGTCATACGGTCCGTCGTAGAGGAAGCGCAGGGTGCGCCCGCGTGAGGTGGTGTTGTCGATGACCTCCGCCACCATACTGTCGTCCTCGCCGAAATAGAGCTTGTTGCCGATGCGGATCTTGCGTGCCGGATCGACTATCACGTCCCAGAGCCTCTGCTCCCGGTTGAGTTCGCGCAGCAGGAACACCATAATGTCCGCCCCCGTCTTCTCCTTCTTGCCGAGGAGCTTCGCCGGGAACACCTTGGTGTCGTTGAGCACGAAGCGGTCGCCCTTGCCGAAGTAGTCGATGATGTCCTTGAACTTGCGGTGCTCGATCTCGCCGCTGTCTCTGTGCAGCACCATCAGCCGGCACTCATCCCTCCACTGGATGCGTCCGTCGACCGTCGGCATCAGTTCTGTGGCTATGCTTTCCTTGGGGAGTTCGAAGTTGAATTGTGAGAGTTTCATAACGGGTCCGTGATAAAGATACCATAAATATACGGGCGCGGCGTCGAAAAAGTTTCACTTCGCTTCGCGGAACACTTCCACTATCGAAGGGTAGGTGTTCTTGAGGAACGGTGGCAGGCTGGACTTGGCCACCCACGCCGCCTTGGTGATGTCCTCCTCGCGCTGCGGAGTCAGGTCCACCGGATCGGTGTAGAGCATATTGTACCACCAGGTATGCTTGAGATGCCATACGCCGCCGCGCAGGTAGCAGTGGTCGGTGACGCAGATCAGGCTTCCCAGCTCCAGCGCCTCCACCCCGGTCTCCTCCCTGACCTCGCGCAGGGCTGTCACTTCGATGTCCTCGCCGTCCTCGCGATGTCCCTTCGGGAGGTCCCAGAGTCCGTTGCGGCTGATCAGCAGATAGTCCCCGCGCCGGTTGGACACCAGTCCTCCGGCAGCGTCAACCTCGCGGAACTCGGCGCATACCCTGCGGTACATCCACTCCGTGTTGTCGGTCGGGATGTAGATCCGGGCGAGCGATTCCGAAGCTTCGAACATCGCCACAAGGCTGTGTATGCTGATGGTCTCGCCGAAGTGGAACTCTACCGAGTTGGGGTCGGAGAGCGCCTGCTCGGACGGCCCGCAGATGATAATGCAGCGTTTCTCGAAGTATATTCTGTGCATTTTATTATCTTTGTGAGGCACAAAAATAAGAAAAATTATGACAGCGCATTATACAAGCAAGCACGGCCAGGTGTCCAGAAGCCCCGAGGAGCTCTATATGGTGTTCTGCGATATGCGGAACTTCAGCTCCCTGATGCCGGAGCGGCAGCAGGCCGAGGTCCAGGCCGACTACGACAGCCTCCGCATCACCGTCCAGGGATTCACCATCGGAGTCCGGGTGGACGACAGGCAGCCCTACCGCCTGATCCGGATAGGCAGCAGCGAGTCTCCGGTGGAGTTCGTGGGCGTGCTCCGCTTCGAGCCGTCCGTCCTGCCGGGCAAGACCGATTTCAGCATCGAGCTCGACGCCAATCTCAACTTTATGATGAAGACGATGCTCGGCTCCAAGGTGCAGCAGGCGCTGGACAAGGCTGTCGACACCCTCGTGGACATCTCCGAGGGGAAGATGCCGAAGATGCCGGAAGGGATGTTCTGATGGGGGAGGCCTCCGTTGCCATAAGGCTCAACCCGTTCAAGGGCGCCGCAGGGCCCGTGGGGGCTCCGGTGCCGTGGTGCCGCTATGGACGAATACTTGCGGGCAGGCCGTCTTTTACCCTCGATCCGCTGTTCCACGCGGGCTGCTATTATGTGCAGGACTCCTCCGCGATGTATGTGGGGCACATATTCCGCCGTCTCGCGCTCCCGGGGGACGGGCCGCTGAAGGTCCTGGACCTCTGCGCCGCGCCGGGAGGCAAGACCACCGACATCGCCGCTTCGTGCCGGGAGGTGCTTGGGGACGGATTCCGGCTGGTCAGCAACGAAGTGATGAAGTCGCGTGCCGCAGTGCTCTCCGACAATGTCGCGCTCTGGGGCGATCCCAACGTCACGGTGACTTCAGCCGACCCTGCGGCGTTCGCCCGCTTCGAGGGCTGGTTCGACGTCATAGTCGCCGACGTGCCGTGCAGCGGCGAGGGGATGTTCCGCAAGGACCCCCGGGCGGAGAAGGAGTGGAGTCCCGAGACGGTGCGCCTCTGCGAGGCGAGGCAGCGCCGCATACTTGCGGACGCGTGGCCCTCGCTCAGGGAGGGAGGTCTGCTGATATATTCCACCTGCACCTATGAGGATGCGGAGAACGACGGCAACCTGCTCTGGGCGGCCCGCGAACTGGGAGGGGAGATTGTGCCTCCGGAAGACGAATTCCCGGAGTACGGAGTGGAGCTTACCCGCGCCGGCAGCCTGCTCCGCGCCGGAGTCGTGCCGGGCGAAGGGCAGTGGGTCGGCGCACTGCGCAAGACCGCGGCGCAGCGCAGCATACGCGCGGCGGACTTCTCCTCGCTTCATCCGCTGCGCAGCGGAGTGTGCAGGGGGGTAAGGAAGGGGGCGGACTTCATACCGGACCCCGACTACGCCTTGAGCCTCGCTTTCCGTCCGGAGGAATACCCCTCCGTGGAACTGGATTTGCAGGCGGCGCTCAGATACCTGCACCGCGACAGCCTCACGCTGCCGGACGCCTCTCCGGGCTACAATGTGGTGCGCTATCTCGGGCATCCGCTGGGCTTTGTGAAAAATGTCGGCGCCAGATGCAACAACCTGCTCCCGAAAGGCCGCAGAATTTTTATGGACATATGAAAACAAAGATTACAATACTGTTGCTGCTCCTCTGCCCGCAGCTTTTCGCCCAGGGCGCCGCGGAGCGCTACAAGGCTGACTACGACAGGCAGATCCGCTACGTGGGGGTCGCAGGTGCGGGCGTGGAGACCATCATCGACAGGTGGACGGCCGAATGCCCCGATGACCCCGAGGCTTTCGCCGCGAGATTCAACTACTGTTTCGCCAAGGCCCGCGGCACCGAGATAGTGCAGAGGGATGGCGCACGCTATCTGGGGGCGAAGCCGGTGCTCTCGCTCAAGGACTCGCTCGGCAGGGATGTCAACTATTTCGAGACCTCGACTTTCACCGACTCTCTCTTTGCCGGAGGCATCCGTGCCATCGACAAGGCAATCTCCCTCAGCCCCAAGGAGTTCCGCTACCGTTTCTACAAGATATCGGCCCTTATGGAGTATGAGAAGGAGAGCCCGGACCTCGCCGCCGGGGAAGTTGAGGCCCTGATCGGCGAATACGTTGCGGACAAGGACGGATGGACTCTCGACTCCGCCGCCGCTGATGAGGACATCTTCCTGCAGGCGGTGGGGGAATACTGCTATACCTTCTTCCAGACCGGCTCGCCGTTGAGCTACGAGTATTTCCGGGAAATATCCGAGCGGATGAGCCGGCTGTACCCGCGCAACACGGTGTTTATCGACAACCTCGGCTCCTACTGGCAGGTCGCGAAGAAAAACGAGCGCAAGGCGCTGAAATACTATAAGAAAGCCCTGAAGATAGACCCGGAGGACTACGCCGCCACGAAGAATATCAGCCTGATGGAGCGCTCCAGGAAGAAGAAGTAGCAGCAGTGTCTATGCGGCCCTTACGGTCTGCGCCGGGTCGACTCTGGAGATGAAGAGGCACGGGATCAGCAGAAGCAGCAGTATCGCGCAGAAAGCCGCCGCATCGGCAAGCAGGATGCGGGGGATGTCTATGCTCACCGGCACGAACGACACGAAATAGTTGGCCGGGTCGAGCTTGAGCAGGCGGGTGCTGCCCTGGACTGCGCAGAAGAGCAGTGCGGCTGCGTTGCCGATCAACATCCCGACTGCGGTGATTCTGGCGCCGACCCGCAGGAAAACTCCCGCCACGCTGCGGTCCGTCATCCCGACGGACTTGAGGACTCCGATGGTGGAGATATTGCGGAAGAGCAGGATGAGCAGCCCCGAGATCATATTGAAGCCGGCCACCACCGTCATCAGTATCAGAATCGCTATCACATTGTAGTCGATGAGGTCCAGCCAGTCGAAGAGCTGGGGATAGCTGTCTGCGGAAGAGACCGCTCCGAGGCCGCTCTCCTCCTCGTCGGGGCTCATCGAGACTCTTGCGCCTATGCGCTCCGTCATCTCCCGCATGGCCTTCCGCCCCCTCAGACCAGGGTCAAGCGTGACCTCCAGCGCCGAGGCGTCGGCTTCCGTCCAGCCGTTGAGCTGGCGCATATCCGAGGCCGGGACACGGATGATGAGGCCTTCGTCGCTGTCGATGAGGCTTTCGTAAATCTCCCCGACCGTGAAGCTGAGAGACTTTATCTGCTCGCCGACGAACCAGGCCTTGAGGCTGTCGCCGACCGCCACGCCGAGGCTCTCCGCGAGGCCTTCGGGGACACTCGCCCTGAGCGCGACGCCCTCGGAGGCCGAGCCCTTGAATAGGGCTCCGCGTATCTGGTCGCCCTTGCGCACGATGCCGGTCCTGAGGACTACGGGACTCACTTCCCGCACTCCCTTGAGACTGACGATGTCGGGCAGAAACGACGGCTCCGACGGGATGGGTTCGCCCTCGCTGAAGAAGTTGCCGCCCCTGTCGCTGATGAGGACATCGCCTGTGATTGCCGCTACCCCCGCGCGGATCTCACGGCTGAATCCCGCCGAGACGGAGACTGCCACTATTATGACAAAGAAAGAGATGGCCGTCGCTGCGACGGCCACCCTTCCCTTAAATCGAAGTCGTCCGGCTATGAAGGCCGAGACACTCATTACCAGATGATTACCCTCTCGCTTTCCGGCCTCCACATAGGGTCGCCCTCCTTGATGCCGAAGGCATCGAAGAAGCTGTCGAAGTTCCTTACCGCGACATTGACCCTGTTCTCCGCGAGGGAGTGCACGTCGAGTTTGGTGAGTCTCGCCTTCTCCTCATCGGTGGCGTTCTGTGCCCAGAGGTGTGCGTAGCCGATATAGAAACGCTGATCCACTGTCAGACCGTCTATCGGAGCGGGGAGCTTCCTTCCGAGCTTGTTGTGCAGGGCGGTGTAGGCTATGCTGAGCCCGCCGTGGTCGGCTATGTTCTCCCCGAGGGAGAGCTCGCCGTTGGCGTGGAGGCCGGGGAGGATCTCAACCTCGCTGTACTGGTCCACGAGCACGGCGGTCCTTTCCTTGAACGCGGCCTTGTCTTCCGGCGTCCACCAGTTGTTCATATTGCCGTCCTTGTCGAAGAGGCTGCCCTGATCGTCGAATCCGTGGGTCATCTCGTGCCCGATCACCACTCCTATCGCGCCGTAGTTGACCGCGTCGTCAGCGTCGGCGTTGAAGAAAGGCGGCTGGAGTATGGCCGCAGGGAAGCAGATCTCGTTGGTCGTAGGGTTGTAGTAGGCGTTGACGGTCTGAGGCGTCATCCCCCACTCGCTGCGGTCGGTCTCCTTGCCGAGCTTGCCGAGGTTGTCGCTCACATACCAGGCGGATGCGGCGCGCAGGTTGTCGTAGTAGCTCAGCTCCGGGTCGATATTGAGGCTGCCGTAGTCCTTCCACTTGTCCGGGTAGCCGATCTTGACGGTGAAGTTGGCGAGCTTCTCGCGGGCATAGGCCTTGGTCGTGTCGGACATCCAGCTGAGGCTGTCGATATGCTGCCCGAGGGAGATCTGAAGCTCCCGCACGAGATCGAGGACCTTGTTCTTGTAGGACTCCGGGAAATATTTCTTGACATACATCTGGCCCACCGCCTCTCCGAGTATGCTGTTAGGCACGCTCATAGCGCGCTTCCATCTCGGCTTCTGCTCGGTGACACCGCTCATCTGCGTGCTGAAGAAGTCGAACTGGGCGGCATAGTAGTCGTCGGACAGGGAACCCGCCGCGCTGCCGAGCATCTGTGCCGCAAGATAGTCCTTGAGGGAGTCGAGGCTTGAAGAGGTCCAGATCCGTGAGAATCCCTTGAAGTATGACGGCTGCTGGACGATGATGTCGCCCGGGTCGGCGATGCCGAGAGCCTTGAGGAAGTCCGCGAAGCCGAAGCCCGGGAAAGCCGCGTCGATAGCGCTGACGCTCATAGGGTTGTACTGTTTGGTGTAGTCGCGGTTCTCCACGCTGCTCCAAGATACTTTGGCGATTTCGTCCTCGACCGCCGCGGCCCTGGCCGCCTTCGCCGGGGCGTCCTCGTAGCCGCTGAGCGCGAAGAGCTTGGAGAGCATCTGCTCGTAGCCCTTGCGGAGTTCGGCGTTGGAAGCGTCCACATAGTAGTCGCGGTCTCCCATCCCGAGTCCGTCCTGCGCGAGGTAGAGGACCTGGACGGAGCTGTTGGCGAGGTCCGCGCTCACTCCGAGGCCGAAAAATCCGCCCTCGCCGTACTTGTTGAGGTCGGCGAACACCGCAGCGAGCTGCGCCTTGTCGGAGGCCGCATAGATGGTGTCGAGATATTTCTTGACAGGAGCCCCTCCCTCCGCGTTGAGTCGGGTGGAGTCGAGACCCTGCTTGTAGAGGTCAACTATCTTCTGGTCGACGCTGCCCCTGGCCGGAGACATTGTGGCCATCTCGGCGAAGAGGTCGTTGAGGCGCTTGACGTTGTTTTCGCGGAGCACGTCGAACGAGCCGAAGCGCGCATATTCCGGCTTGAGCGGGTTCTTCCCTATCCACCCGCCGTTGGCATATCTGAAGAAATCCTCTCCCGGCGCGACACTGAGATCCATGTCGCTGACGTCGATGCCCGGGACCTTCTCTCCCTTAGGCTGGCAGGAGGCTGCCAGCATCATCACAGGAATCATAAACACTAATAACTTTTTCATGATATATATATGAATTATATCCGCCGCGAAGTTACTTAAAATCGGGACATATTCGCCTGAATTCCCCGTAAATGTCCATCACCCTCCGGACATAGGCTATGGTTTCCTTGCCCTTGAACGGGCCCAGCCTCACCGCTTCGCTGTCCCGGACCGCCTCCCCGTTCATCTCCGGTATCACGCTGACGACACTGTCCCAGTGCGCCGTGTCCACTCCGCGGGACTCCGCCAGCCTTATGATGTCGTCGACCCTCCCGACCCCGGCGTTGTAGGCGGCGAGGGCGTATTTGAACCTCTCGGAGTCGTCCGCGCCCACCGCATAGTAGCGGCGGATCAGAGTGCCGAGCATCTGCGCCCCGCCGCGGATGTTCTCCTCCGGCGAGAGCGGGTCGCTCACTCCGTAGCGTTCGGCGGTCTTGGGCATCATCTGCATCAGGCCGCTTGCACCGCGAGAGGACCTCGCCTCGATGTGGAAGCGGGATTCCTGATAGATGACGGCGGCGAGGAGTCTCCAGTCCCAGCCGAGCGAGTCGGCGTGCGCACGTATAAGGCTGTCGTAGGGGCTTATGCTGGCTCTGGTGCGGCTGCGGAAAGCGTCGAACCTCCTGAGGTAGCTGTCGCTGATCTCGTCGTGCTCTTCGCACTCGTGCCAGCCGGCGAGCCAGCGGTTGACATCGTCCATATTGCAGTGGTCGTCGTGTCGCATCAGCCACACGCAGAGGCTGTCCACCGGCATCGATACGAGCACGCTGTCGGTGCGGAGGCTGTCTTCCAGCGGCACGACCAGGATATCCACCCGCCCGGACTTGAGCGAGTCGAGCCAGGAGATGCCGCCCCGCGTGATGTCTATCTCGATGGTCTGGCCGTTGCTTTCGGCGTATCTCTCAAGTAGATAGTAGTTGTAGCCCACGACCAGGGCCTTCTTGCTCCCGCTCATCCGGGAGAGTTCCAGCACGCTGCGTATATGCGGCCTGATGGTCTCCTGCCCGGGTTCGGGGCGGCACAGTGATGCGACGAAAGAACCGGCGATCAGGACGGCGGTCAATATCAGCACCACTATTGCCGGGGTGTCTCTCATCTGCCTTCTCCCGCCGGCGCTTTGCCCGTAGGCTGGGTGTAGAACGGCCAGAATATTCCGATCTTGAGGCCGTCCATCCCGTTGGAAGTGACTATGTGGCGGTCAGCGCTGAAGTAGTCGTGCTTGTCCATAGGCCATCCGCCGCCGGCGTTCTGGTATTTGACGAAGATGCAGGCCCGCTTCCACTGCATGTTGATGAAGACGTCGAAATGCGGGCCGTTGGTGTACTGCCTCTCGTTCTGGTTGTAGAACACTCCGATGTTCGGATTCCAGGCCGGCGAGTTCCACGCGGTGTTGTAGAACGCATTGGCTCCGATTTGCATCAGGAGCACTTTCTGGACCGTGAACTGGAGATAGTAGCGCAGGTTCACCGCGACCGCCGGCAGAGGCACCGCCTCGGGGTTGGAGGAATACTGGAGCAGCACCCTGTTGTCCAGATGCAGCGGCCCGAAGGCGAAATCCTTGCGCAGCGAGGCCGACAATACGCTCATCGCCTCCCCGTTCTGACGGATGACGCCCTGTGCGTCGTAGTAGATGTTGTTGCCGAGCAGGGCATAGCCCACCGTGGCGGATGCGTCCCATCTCGGGATATCGAGGCTTCCGTAGAGTTTGGTGGTGGAAATCTTGCCGAACTCGTTGTCCCAGCTGAAGTGGTTGGCGTTGATGCGCTGCTGGTAGTAGGTCGGCTCGCGCAGCGTGGTCTCGAAGTGCGCCCGGAGAGTGACGGGGCTTTTCCTGGCGCGGCGGAACGGGTGGAAGTTCAGCTCCCCGTCGGCTTCGAGCCCGAAGTCGCCGAAGTCGTGCCCGAGGGCCACGTAACGGCCCTTGGCGCTCCAGAAGAAATTGCCCCTGAGCTGCCCCTCCACTCCGGCGTAGACATAGACGGAGTTCTCGCTATGTCTGGTCGGACGCACTGAGGTGCTGTCGAAATAAGTCTTCAGGTAGTCCCCGACCCCGATGTCGAGCTTGGACACCACGCCCTCGCTCGACCACGGTTGCAGTCTGATATAGAGCTTGTTGTCGAGTTTGGTCACGCCGAGCGAGTCCGCGCTCGCGGACGGGTCGTGGTTGAACACGTTGTTGTAGTACGCCTTGGAGGTCTCGTCGGTGGTCGCGTCCGTGTATTTCCTGGAGTAGAAGGAGAGTTCGCCGCTGTGGCCGATGAACGCCGTGGTGATGTTGCGGTCGAGGCTGTCGGCGTTGTAGCGGAAGGTGCTGTCGCGCCCGGCCTTGAGAGCGTTGATGAAGTTGAACGGGATGCGCAGCTGCTGGTCGACGAAGAAAGTGCGCTTCGTCATCTTTGTCTTGGCGTTCTTGAGGTTGACTGTGATGTCGCGGGAGTCCACCGTCGTGTCGCGTATCCACCTCGTCTCGCTCATCCCTCCGTTCTCGCCCATACTGACGGTGTTGCCTATATAGCCGAAGTGGGCGGTGTATTTCTTGCCCAGATAGTTGGCCTGTGCGACCGTGGTCTTGTTGGCCGTCTCCTCGTTCTCCAGCATCCCTCCGCCCCCGAAACGGTTGAAGAGCAGGGAGAAGTTGAACTCCGGAGTGATGTTCTGGGTGGTGAAGAGGTGCAGGTTGTCGGACTCCTTGGCGTCCTTGGCGAAGAGGGTGCCGAAATATGCCAGCTCCGTGTGCGGAGTCTTGCTGTTGTAGTGCGGGAGGGTCCTCGGGGAATAGCTCCACGACTCGAACGCGTCGTAGAACTCCACGCCCTCGTCGCTGTCGCGCTTGAGGAAGTCGTAGTACTGCACGGGGCTTCCGGCTACCCCCAGCCATGTGGCGTTGACGTCGCTCCGCTGGAACGGATAGTCATAGAAATGGTAGTTGGCGGTCGTGTCCGGGACATAGGGATTGAGCTTGCCGAAGTCGCGGTCGAGCGTCCAGGCGATGATGCGCTTGTACTGCATCGAGTCGGGGATGGCATAGGTCTCAAGGATCCTCGGAGTGACCTCTATAATGCTGTCTCTGAGCTCTTTGGCCTTCTCCTTGGCGGCGCGTATCGAGTCGGCCCGCGCCATCTTGACCTTGATCAGCTGCTCCTTGTCGTACTTCTTCCTCTCCTCTTTGGAGAGCGAGGCGTACCACTCGTCGAACCTGGCCTTGGCCTTGGCGACGGAGTCGGCTATATATATCGAGTCGAGCTTGTCCCAGAGGGTGGAGTCCAGCAGGGCCTTGAGCGAGTCCCTCGGGCTGAGCCGCTGCGCCTCGAACAGACTGGAGTCCGGCAGCTCCGCTCCGTCGTCGGCAAGGCTGTCCGCGGCGGTTTTGAGGATCGCCCGGGAAGTGCGCGGGCGGTAGTTGTAGGGGGGATAGATCACCGTGTCCCGCAGCTCCGCGGTCTGCGGCGCTTCCCGCAGCCCGACAGGGGCATTGCCGAAGTCCAGCACCCCGGCTGTGGCGAAAGCCATCACTGCGGCGGGGAACAGTATGCGGGAAAACAACTTCATACGCGTAGCCCGCAAAATTAATCATTATTTGAAAATCTCGCAAAAACGAGTAAATTAGCAATCGGTATGAACAGATTGTCGAAACTCTACGAATCCCGCTTCGGACACGCTCCGGAGGCGGTCTCGCTGCTCCCGCTCTCCGGGAGCGCGCGCAAGTACTACAGGATGTCCGGATACGGCGGGCCGGTGATAGGCTGCATAGGCGCCAACCTCGCCGAGAACAGGGCCTTCCTTACCATAGACGCGAAGTTCCGCGCCGCCGGGCTGCACGCTCCGGAGGTCTACGGAGTCTCGGAGGACGGGATGGCCTATATGATGGAGGACCTCGGCGACGGGCAGCTTTTCGAGCTCCTGCGCCCCGCCCTCGCGGACGGCGAGTTCTCCCGCAGGCAGCTGGACTGGCTACACGACACGGTGGCGCTCCTGCCGGCGGTGCAGTTCAAGGTGGGGGAGGGGCTCGACTGGTCGATCTGCTTCCCGGACCGGGAGTTCAACCGGAGGATGGTCGGCTTCGATCTCAACTACTTCAAATATGATTTCCTGAAGCTTACGGGTTTGGACTTCGATGAGATAAGACTCCAGGACGACTTCGACCGCTTGCGGGAGGATTCGCTCGACTTTGAAGGTGAAACGTTTATGTACAGGGATTTCCAGGCCCGCAACATAATGATAAAGGACGGCGAACCGTGCTTTATCGACTTCCAGGGCGGACGCAGGGGCCCCGTGCAGTACGACCTCGCGTCGTTCCTGTGGAACGCCGGCACGCACTTCTCCCCCTCTCTGCGCTCCGAGCTTGAGCAGGTCTACATCAAAGCTCTGCGCGAGTACCGGGATGTGGACGAGGAGCGCTTCTATGAGAAATACCGCCTTATCACCCTGGTGCGCCTGCTGCAGGAGTTCGGGGCCTACGGATTTCGCGGGCTGGTGGAGCGCAAGCAGCTCTTTATCGACTGCATCCCGACGGCTCTCGGCTGCATGCGGGAACTCGTCGCCGAGCCGTTCAAGCGCTATCCTTACCTCACCGACACCTTGCGCCGTCTCAGCTCCGACTGGCACGGCAAGACCATTCTGCCGGGCGTAAAGGTCGCTATATGAAGGCTATGATATTCGCGGCGGGCCTCGGCACGCGGCTTCGTCCCCTCACCGACACCGTCCCCAAGGCCCTGGTGAGGGTGGGGGGAGTACCTATGCTGGAGAGGGTGATCCTCAAGCTCAAGGCCGCCGGCTTCAGCGAGCTGGTGGTGAATGTCCACCATTTCGCGGAGCAGATCGAAGAGTTCCTTGCTTCCAGAGGGGATTTCGGGCTGCATATCGACATCTCCCGCGAGCCCGGCGAGGCGCTTGAGACCGGAGGCGGGATACGGCACGCCGCAGCGCTGCTGAAGGGCTCCGGGCGATTTCTTGTGCATAATGCGGACATCCTGAGCGATCTCGACCTCCGCTGGCTGCTCTCGGAGGACAGACCCGGTTCGCTTGCTACCCTGGTGCTCTCGGAGTCGGAAGAGGCGGACCGCTATCTGCTCTTCGACGAGGATATGCGCCTTGCGGGCTGGACCAATGTCCGCACCGGGGAGGTGAAGAGTCCGTTCCCGGATTTCGACCCGTCGCGGTATAGACCTCTGTCGTTCTGCGGGATCCAGACACTCTCGGAGGAGGTGACGGGGATGATGGAGGCGTGGCCGGAGAAGTTTTCGATTATAGATTTTTATCTCTCCGCCGCTGCCACGGGGCGGGTGCGCGGGGTGCTGGCCACCGGCTTGAAACTCATAGATATAGGTAGCCCGGCAAAGCTTGCGGAGGCTGAAAGTGCGGTGGCTTCCGGGGCTTTTTGTCTGCCTTAGGGCGCGACTTCTATTGCCGTTGCGCTCTTTTATGCGTAAATTCGCGGTCTGTTGTTTTACTCCTCCTGATATGAGCATAGAGACACTCAGGCATAATCTTCGGACCGTAGCCGATTTTCCGAAGAAAGGCATACTTTTTTACGACATCACCACCCTTCTCAAGAACCCGGAGTGCTTCGCCGAACTGACCGAGCGGCTCTGCGAGCCGTATCTGGGCAAGGGTGTCACCAAGGTGGTGGGGGTGGAGTCGCGGGGCTATATCATGGCTTCCGTGATTGCCGCGAGGCTGGGCGCGGGCTTCGTCCCGGTGCGCAAGGCCGGCAAGCTCCCCGCCGAAGTCTATGCCGACAGCTGCGATATGGAATATGGCAGCTCGCAGCTTGAGATACACCGCGACGCCATCTGTCACGACGATATAGTGCTGATCCACGATGACCTGCTGGCCACCGGCGGCACGGCTTCGGCTGCCTGGAGGCTGGTTGAGCAGAACTCCCCGAAGCTGGTTTGTTTCAGCTTCATAATCGAGCTCTCCGAGCTTGAAGGCCGCAAAGCTCTTCCCGCCGGGGTGGAGACGACGAGCGTGCTGCGGCTGTAGACCATTAATTCATACATATATAATCTAATGATGAAAAAAGTACTCATTGCGGCAGCAATTGCCGGAGCGTTAGCGGCTCAAGGAGCCAAGGCGCAGACCAACCTTCAGACTTTCTGGGACTTCAGTCGCGGTCACGTCACCACCACTCTCGAGGGCTACTACGGAGACAAGTGGGGAGACACCTTCTTCTTCGTCGACTATGACTACAACGCCAAGGACGCGGAGGGCAAGAAGTTTGTGGGGGTGAGCGGCAGTTACTTCGAGATTGCCCGGGGGCTCAACTTCTGGCAGGACAGCGCCCTCAAGGATCTCAGTGCGCACATCGAATACAACGGCGGCGTAGGATTCGGCAACCAGAACTTCCTCTTCGGAGCCAACTACCTGCTGCACAACGCCGACTTTTCCAACACCCTCACGCTCGAGCTGATGTACAAGACCTTCAACAACGGCGCGACCAGCGACTGCCCTCTGCAGTTCACCGTGGTCTGGGGGATGAACAATCTCTTCGGCATCGACGGCCTCAAGTTCAGCGGCTTCGCCGACATCTGGGGCGAGAACACCAAGTATTGGTATGGGGACGCCGAGCCTCTCAAGGCGGCGGAAGGCAAGTTCATCTTCATCTCCGAGCCTCAGATCTGGTACAATATAGGCAAGACCTTCGGCGTGGACAACCTCCACATCGGCTCCGAGATTGAGCTCAGCTACAACTTCGCGGGCTGCAGCGGATTCTACTGCCGCCCTTGCCTCGGCACCAAGTGGGTTTTCTAAGGCTCCGGGAGTATGTCAAGTTTTCTCAGCAAGGCATTCGGCTTCGACGCTTCGAAGCACAAGGTGAGGACCGAGATAGTGGCCGGCATCACCACTTTCCTGACGATGGCGTATATACTCGCCGTCAATCCTAGCATTTTCGGCAACATCGAGGGTATGCCTAACGGCGCCGTGTTCACGGCCACGGCCCTGGCCGCCATCGTGGGCACGTTGATGATGTCCCTCTATGCCAAGAAGCCTTTCGGACTCGCTCCGGGTATGGGGCTCAACGCTTTCTTCGTCTTCACGGTATGTCTCGGGATGGGCTACAGCTGGCAGTTCGCGCTGACGGCCATCCTCATCGAGGGTGTCATCTTTGTCATTCTTTCCGCCACCAAGGTGCGTGAGATGATTGTGGATGCCATCCCGGCCTCGCTCAAGAACGCCATCAGCGCGGGCATAGGCCTGTATATAGCATTCATAGGCCTGCAGAACGCCGGCATCATCGTCGACAACGGCTCCACCCTCGTGAGCCTCGGCAAGCTCGGCTCTCCGACCAGCATACTCTTCATCATCGGCCTCTTCCTGACCGCCATACTCGTTGCGCTCAAGGTCAAGGGCGGCATCCTCATCGGTATGCTCGCCACCACCGTCATCGGTATCCCCATGGGCGTGACCACCCTCACGGGTTTTGTCTCCCTTCCGGACTCCATCTCCCCGATATTCTGCAAGTTCGAGTGGGGGCAGGTGCTCTCCTGGGATATGCTCGTGGTAGTGTTCACCTTCCTTTTCATAGATATGTTCGACACCATCGGCACGGTGGTGGGCGTGTCGGTGAAGTCCGGGATGATCGATAAGGACGGCCATGTGGACGGCATCAGCAAGATACTTATGGCCGACGCTGTGGCCACCACGACCGGAGCCTGCTTCGGCACCTCCACCACCACCACCTACATCGAGAGCGCGGCGGGTGTCGCCGAGGGCGGACGCACGGGCCTCACCTCCTTCGTGATTGCGCTTTGCTTCGCCGTGTCCCTGCTCTTCTCGCCGGTATTCCTCGCCATCCCCGGCGCAGCTACCGGTGCGGTGCTGGTGATCGTGGGCGTGATGATGATGTCCCCGATCCGCAATATCGACTGGGACGATTATTCCGAGGCCATCCCGGCGTTCATCACCGCCGTGATGATGCCGCTCAGCTACAGCATCGCGCACGGTATTCTCCTCGGTATGATTTCATATGTGGTCATCAACGCCGCCTGCGGCAAGTTCAAGAAGATCAGCGTCACTATGTGGGTGCTCGCGGTCCTCTTCATATTGAGATATATCTTTATGGCGTAGCCTGGATTGACACGCTTGTCCCGCTCCTGTCATAGGGGGAGGGAGGACACAAAGAAAGAGGATGACTTGGAAAGACACTTTCCGGTCATCCTCTTTTTAGAGATTGCTCTGTAGCGGGAGGCGGACTCGAACCACCGACCTCCGGGTTATGAGCCCGACGAGCTGCCAACTGCTCTATCCCGCGATGTTGGACTGCAAAGATAGAGCTTTTTTCTGAATTAGCAAAATTACTTTACTTCAATTTTTCTGTCCATCCTGGCGAGCACCTGTGGGGAACTCAGGTCCCTGAGCGTGCCGAGCAGTATGTCCCTGCCGTCGGAACCACCCTTGCCGATCATCGAGAGGGCTTTCTCCATCGGGCTCTGCGGCAGAGGATAGCCGCACACGTTCCAGCCGGAGATGTCGGGATTGCCGGCGAGGGAAGCCGCATAGAGCACCGCATCCTCAAGAGTGCCGATTTCATCCACGAGACGGATGCCGAGCGCGTCGGCTCCCGTCCACACACGGCCCTGCGCGATGGAGTCCACTGTCTCCACAGGCAACGCCCTGCTATCGGCGACGAGCGAGACAAACCTGTCGTAAACGGCCTCAATGGCGCTCGTCATATAGCCGTACTCGCTATGGTCGAACGGCCTGGTAAGCGAGTACATATCGCCGTGGCTGTGCGAGCTGACGGTTTCGACCCCGATATGGAGGATGTCTTTGGCGGTTTTGGAGAAATCAGGGACCAGACCGAACACTCCAATCGATCCCGTGAGGGTTGTCGCGTCGCTGAACACCTTGTCGCAGCCGTTGGAAATCCAGTATCCGCCTGATGCAGCATAACTGCCGTATGAAGCCACGACCGGCTTGGTCTCCTTGAGGCGGTCGATCTCGGCGCGAATCTTCTCGGACGCGAGCACGCTTCCGCCCGGCGAGTTGACGCGCAGCACCACTGCCTTGACGGAGGAGTCGGCACACACCTTTGAGATGAGCGAAGCGAACCTGTCGCCGGCCACGGCTGCCTTGCCGTAGCCGTCCACGATGTCACCGTCGGCGTAGATTATCGCGATGTCATCCCGCTTTGTGTTGTAGGACGGGATATTGACGGCCACATAGTCCGCGAACGGGATCATGCTGACATCGTCGAAGCTCTCCTCGACGGCCAGCACCGCCAACTTGTCCTGAAGCTCGGAACGGGTCAGCAGCTCGTCGACGAGCCCGCACTCCACAAAGTCCTGGGGCAGATTGAGTTTCAGCCCGCCGATGGCCGCGTCAAGCTGCTCCACGGTGATGTCGCGGCTCGCGGCAATCTTCTCGGCCATGCTCTCCCACATCGAGTCTATCATCCTCTGGTTCTGCGCCCTGTTTTCGGGGCTGGAACCGGAGCGGGTGAACATCTCGCCGGCTGACTTGTATTTGCCGTGGCGTATGAGCTGCACATTGACTCCGAGACGGTCGAGCAGGTCGCCGAGGAAGAACATCTGCGACGACACTCCGGTCATCATGCTCGTGCCGCCGATGTGCGAGGTCATATAGATCTTGTCGGAAACGGACGCAAGGTAATACCCCCCGGTGGTCGGGGCTTCGATATATGAGACTATAGGCTTGCCGCTCTTCTCTCTGAAGCCGGCGAGCGCGTCGCGCAGCTCCTCAAGGGCCGTGATGTCGCTCAGCATACCGTCGGTCTTGAGATAGATGTACTTCACACCCGGGTCGAGCGCGGCCTTGTCTATGGCCTGTACCGCGTCCCAGAGCCCGACCGTGCTCACTTCGCCGCTGCCTGTGATGGAGGCGAGAGGGTTGGCCTGCTCGCTCTGCTCCGCGATGACAAATCCGGACATGTCCATCACCAGAACTCCGGACTTAGGAATGACCGGGGTGCTGCTGCCGGCGGCAATCAGTGCGCCGATCATCCCGAATCCGAGGATGAAAGCAATCGCGGCCATAATCAGCAGACCGCAGACCACTGCCAGGGTCATCTTGACAAAATCTTTCATAATACCGAATGTTAAATCCCTCAAAAATACTAAATTCGCAAGATAATACAAAACGCAATGGCACAGAAACCCACTATCCCGAAGGGCACCAGAGACTTCGGCCAGCAGGAAATGGCCGGGAGAAACTACATTTTCGACACGATCCGCTCAGTGTTCCGCACCTACGGCTACTCGCAGATAGAGACTCCGGCGATGGAAAACCTCTCCACGCTGCTCGGCAAGTACGGCGAGGAAGGGGACAAGCTTCTCTTCAGGATACTCAACAGCGGAGATGCGTTCGCCGGTGTGGACCCGTCCAGGCCTCTGACCCCGCAGGTGTGCGAGAAAGGTCTGCGCTATGACCTGACCGTGCCGTTTGCACGCTATGTGGTGCAGCATCGCGACGAGCTGTCCTTCCCGTTCAAGCGATACCAGATCCAGCCGGTATGGAGGGCCGACCGTCCCCAGAAAGGCCGCTACCGCGAGTTCTATCAGTGCGACGTGGATGCCATCGGCAGCCGCAGCCAGCTATGTGAGCTTGAGCTCGTGCAGATAGTCTCCGACGTCTTCCGCAAGCTCGGGGTCGGCGTGCTGCTCAAGATCAACAACCGCAAGGTCCTCACCGGCCTCGCCGAGATCTGCGGCTTCCCGGACAAGGTGGTCGACATCACCGTGGCGATCGACAAGCTCGACAAGATAGGACTCGATGCGGTAAAGGACGAGATGCGCGAGAAGGGCCTCGACGACAGCGCGATAGCCATCCTCGAGCCGATACTTTCCCTCAGCGGCTCGACCTCCTCCAAGATAGGGCGGATGCGGGGGATAATGGGCGCGTCCGAGACCGGGCTCAAGGGTCTGGACGAGCTGGACGAGCTTTTCGGCTACATCTCCGCAGCCGGTATCGACATCCCCGTGGAGCTGGACCTCTCGCTTGCCCGCGGACTCAACTACTACACCGGCGCCATCTTCGAAGTCAAGGCGCTCGACTGGCAGATAGGCAGCATCTGCGGCGGCGGTCGCTACGACAACCTCACCGGCATCTTCGGACTTCCGGACATGTCCGGCGTGGGCATCAGCTTCGGCGCGGACAGGATCTACGATGTGCTCTGCGGTCTGGACAAGTTTCCGGAAGACCTGCGCAGCAGCACGACTCTGCTCTTCGCCAATATGGGGGCGGCCGAGGTGGAGTACATCCTCCCTATAGCATCTGCGCTGCGTTCAGAGGGCGTGGCCGTAGAAATCTATCCCGACTCCGCCAAGCTCAAGAAGCAGTTCGACTACGCTGCCCGCAAGTGCATCCCGTTCCTCTCCATCACCGGAGGGGCCGAAGCCGAAGCGGGAGCGGTCAACATCAAGAACCTCTCTTCCGGAGAGCAGAAGAGCTTCCCGAAAGGCGACATCGAGGGGATTAAGGCGTTTATCTCCTAAAGCAGCAGCATCACCGCGAATACGTAGAGCAGGAAGGCCTGGAGCTTGAGCTTCGGGCCGTTGTTCTCCGCGATCAGCGACTCCGTAGGGTTGGTCGCGGACAGCGAGACGAGCTTCTCCGCGTCCGGAGGACGGTTGATTGACCACTTGGCGACAATCTGCCCGTCTGCGATGCAGGTGACTCCGCCATTTGAGCGGTTGAGAGTCAGAAGCGTCTTGCGGTCAGCAAAGTAGGTGTATTGCAGCAGTTCCGGTCCGGCGAGGGACGAGATCTCCTCCGGATAGGATGCGGTGAGCAGCAGCGGGGTGAACCCGGCAGCGGATGCCTGCTCCATCAGCGTCGAGATCTTCTGCCATTTGCGCTCCGACAGCTTGCCGGGATCATATACTGACGAGGCCAGCACTTTCTCTCTGAGGGCGAGCGAGTCGGCATATTCGCCGCCGGCATCGCTGAACGAGAGCCCCGGCGGGTTGAGTTCGGCTCCCGGCTTGTAGTCGGTGAAGTCGATCGGCGGGATGGACAGCACCGAATAGAGGAAAAAGAGGCAGACCGAGATGCCGGCGATCGAGAAGCTGACATACTTGACTTTGCGCGTCGGCTCCTGCTCCCCCGGCGGTACGAACGCCACGGCCCACAGCACGAGCAGCACCAGGTTTTTGATGAAGCTCTGCAGGTGCGTGAGATGGATCGCCTCTCCGAAGCATCCGCAGTCCATAGGCGGGTTGAATATCAGAGTGATAGCGGTGAGAACGGTAAAGAATCCCAGCACGGCGAGGGTCACGGCGCCGCAAACCTGCCGCCACACTCCGGTGATCAGCGCAATCCCGAGCAGAGTCTCGAATATCGCTCCGGCGCAGCCGACAAAGCCCGATGCCGGGCGCAGCAGCCCCAGGTGCAGAAACTTGAAGTACTCCTCCACAATCAGCCCGGTCCCGACCGGATCCATCAGTTTGAAGAACCCGGCGAAGAAGAATATGAAGCCGATGACTGCGGCGCTAATCCTTTTTATTGTTCTCATATATGGTCCTGACCTTTTCGAAAATCTCTTCCGGCGGGAGCATCGCCCCTGTCCCGTCGCCGCAGTCCACCGGGATGAAACTCGGGTCTTCCCCCGCCTGTCTCCGATACATCTCCCGCACACGCTTCTGGAACGCGATGTCCGCCTCGTGGATATCGCTGCCGCCGTGCAGGTATTCCCTGTCGAGTCCGCCGCGCTGCGCCGCAAGGCTCTTCTCCACAAATCCTATCGGCACGTCGAGAAACACATTGAGATCCGGGCGCGGCAGGGAGAATTCTCCGTATTCGGTATTGAAGATCCACCTCCTCAGCCCCTCGGCTCCGGCATCGGTCGGCATCTTGGCGCACTGGTAGGCGATGTTGGAATACACATACCTGTCCAGCAGCACGGTGGCCCCGGCCTCCAGCGCTCCCCGTATCACCGGGGCTGCACCGTGCCTGTCCTCGGCGAATAGCAGCGCCACAAGCTGCGGATGCACGGCCTCGATAGAGCCGAAATCCCCCCTGAGGAAACGGCTTATCAGTTCCCCGTACACGGGGGCGTCGTAACGCGGGAAATGTATATACTCGACTCGCGGACACACGCTCTCCAGATACTCCCTGAGCATCTTTACCTGCGTGGATTTCCCGGCCCCGTCCAGTCCTTCAAGTACTATCAGCATTCGGCTATTCCCTCTTCCCTGCCTTCCCCGAAGGCATATTCGCATTTCGCGTCGATGTCGCGTTCTGAAATCATATCCTCGTCATATATCAGTTTCTTCCCCTTCGGGAAAGCGGCTTGCCGAACCTTCCCGGCTCAGCAAATATACAAGAAATAGTCGGAGGCGCAAGTTCTCCCGTCCGTTTTTCGATCATCCGGTATTCGGACACCATATGGCCGGATAAAGTTTGTTGTAAAACAAGCCTTGTGCAGGTACTTGCAAAACATGATCCGGAGTATTATCTTCGCCCTATGGTAAAGATAATGGGAGTCGTGAACCTCACGCCGGATTCGTTCTGGGCGGCGAGCAGGGTCGGAGCCGAGGAGGCCCTGCCGCGCATCGGGCAGATGCTCTCGGACGGAGCGGACATCATCGACATAGGTGCCGTGTCCACGCGCCCCGGAGCCTCCGATGTGGGCGTGGAGCAGGAGTGGGAGCGGCTGGCCCCGGTGCTGGGCAGGCTTGACGGGAGCGTCGACATCTCCATCGACACCACCAGCTCCGTCATAGTCCGCAGAGCGTTCGAGACTTTCGGCCCGTTCACGGTCAACGACATATCTTCCGGAGAGGACGACCCGGAGATGCTTCCGACGGTGGGGGAGCTCGGGCTGAAGTATATCGCCATGCATAAACGGGGCACTCCCGGGACGATGGATTTGCAGTGCGGCTACCCCGAAGGGGTCGTCCCGACGCTGGTAAGCTATTTTAGAGAATTCGCCCGCCGGGCGTCGGAATATCACATCGGTCAATGGATCCTCGACCCGGGTCTGGGGTTTGCCAAGACAGCGGAGCAGAATTGGGAGATACTGGAGAGTCTGGAGGAGTTGCGCGCGCTCGGGAGACCTATACTCATAGGGGCGGCGGACAAGCGCTTCACGGGCGGCGACACGGAGCGGGCGCACCGCATAGCACTGGAGCACGGTGCGGATATCCTCCGCGTCCACGATGTCCGCGCGGCGGTCGTGACAGCCTCTAATACTGGGAGATATTGTTGAGTTCTTCGAGCTTCTCACCCCGGGGCGCGGCAGCGAGTGCGCTCCGCAGCCCGGAGACGGAAATCTCCGCCGCAGGCTTGAACTCCTCCGAACGCATATAGTCGAACAGGCTAGCGCAGAATGCCTTGCCCTCCGGATGCCCGGCGGCGAGGACCTTGTCGAGGTCGGCCATGCAGACGAGCAGCCTTCCCGCGCCCACCTTCCACTCCATCACCAGCCCCAGCTTGTGGTTGCGCTCGATATTGTCGATGACCTGCACCACCGGCCTGCAGGAGGCGTCGAAATTGTCGAGGATGAGCGGGGTGGAGGCCTTCACTATGTCGAACCACTGCCAGTTGCTGTGCATCTGGGTCGGGAAGCCTCGGAAGAGCGGGTGCTCCGGCTCGATGAGCAGCCCCAGAGTGCCCGGCGACACTTCCCGCCCGTTGTTGTGGCAGATGGTCTTGAACATACGGTAGTTCCAGTAGTCGGTCTGGAAAAGCCCGTCCACCGTATAAGGCAGGTCGGCAGGCATCCATAGCACCGCAGCCCCTCTCTCCAGCTGCGCGGCGACTTCCCCGGTGAGCTCTCTCGTGACTACGATCCCGCTGCTGTCTGTCTCCCGGGCTGGATAGAACCAGAGTTCGTAGCTGTTGCGGGCCCCGGTGCCGTCTATCGACAGGGTGAGAACTTCCCTTGCCGCCTTGTCGGCGGTGACCCTGAACGATATGTCCCCCACATCCAGCAGACCTTCGCCGTCAGGCATTGTCAGACTGCCCCCGGAGCCGGCGACTTCCCAACGGAGCGTCCTGCCCTTGAGGGAGGCGCCGCCGTAGTTGGACACCTGCAGGCGTGCCCGGAACATCTCGCCGTCGCTGTAGCAGAAGCGGCTTGTGAGCAGAAGCGGCACCACCGGCGAGCACCACTGCCTCCACTCTTCCGGAGTCGTGATCCCCTTGCTTTCCATAAACGCGTCCAGTATCCCCACGTAGGCGCTGCCCTGCCCGGGATAGTCCTGGATGTCGAGCAGCTGGTAGCCGGCCATATCCCCGGTGCGCAGGTCCATCTCGATATCGGCCTTGTAGAGCCTTACGCTCCAGAGTCCCGATGCCTTGTGGAAGTCCTCTGCCTGATCGAGCATCCCCGCGTCCGCGAGCCGGCGGCGGAAAGCCTCGAGGTTGTATGGATAGAGGACTCCGGTATATTTACGGATCTCGCCAAAGTCCGGATAGGTCTGGAACTGCCCGGTCTCGTGCGAGATGACAGGTATGCCGGCGGGGGTGCAGGCCTCGTCGAAGTTGCGGTCCGAGCTCGGGTGGAAATGGTTGATGATGCCTCCGTCAGCGGCGTCGGCAAATGAGAACGACCCCCTCGTGTGGGTGCCGTAGCTCCCCCAGCCCTCGCCTCCTATGCGGCAGGTGGTGAAGTAGTCCATCCCGGGCTTTATGCCTTGGTAGCCAAGGTAGTAGTTGCTCCCGAAAGTGTAGAGCTTGTCGGGGGCGATGCGGCGGAAGTCTTCCGTGAATTCCCTCATCTTGTCGATGTCGCCCCAGAGTTCGTTGCCCAGAGCCATCATCCGGAATGACGGATGGTGCCCGTATTCGCGCAGAATATTCTCGCCCTCTTTGTGGAGAAAGTCCATAAGGACGCTGTCTCCGGAGTCGAACGCGCCCCAGAAAGGAAGCTCCGGCTGGAGGTAGATGCCGAGCCGGTCGGCTGCCTGGAACGCCGCCTCCGGCGGACACCAGCTGTGGAAACGGATGTGGTTGATGCCGTATTCGGCGCAGATGCCCAGGTATTTGAGCCAATCTTCGACCCCCATCGCCACATGTCCGGTCAGTGGCCACACGGCGGCGTCGTGCTTGCCTCTGAGATAGACCTTGTGTCCGTCGGCATAGAACTGCGAGCCCTCGATATGGAAGTCTCGGAAGCAGGGCAGGACTTCCACCTGCCTGCGCTTCTCCGCCCCGGCTGTCTGCAGGCGTATCTGCCCGATGATCCCGTTCCAGTTGGTCTGGGTGTCTTCGGTGTAGGCGTGGCTGGAGGCATATATCTGCCCGGGCACTCCCCGGGCATTGTCCACCACGACTTCAAGCCGGTGCTTCCCCGCGGCGGGTGTCCCCAGCAAATGGCGTTGAGGCGTGCTGATATTGTTGCAGGAGTCCAGCAGGACCCCGTCGAGATAGACCTGCGACGGCTTGCAGCGCTCCATGAAGAGGACCACCTCCTTCCCCTGCCAGCTTCTCGGGATGCGGATCTCCCGGGAGTATCGGGCGCTGCCGACGTAGGCGGAGATGCGGGTGAGGTGAGTCGTCACGCTTGTGTCCGTGGGGGCCTCGCCCAGTCCGTTGGTGTCGATTGTGCCCGGCAGGGTCACCCCCCGGGCTTCGTCAGAGCCGTCCAGCACCACGCTCCACCGCCCCGCGAGCGGGATATGCTCAGGGCATCGGAAGATTAATACGGCGGCGGCGATCAGCGCGGCTCCGGTCGCGCATGACAATATGATTCTGCTGCACTTGCCCGGCATAGTCCTGCGGCTCTATGCTTCCGTCTCCCCGAACAGGGACGGGACTTCGTCGCAGTTGCACTTGCCCTCGACCGGGATCCTCCGCAACCTCAGGACGACAAGCGCGAGCAGCAGGATGCAGGCGGTGAAGACCAGCCAGTAGCCCGCTCCCGGGAAGACGTCCATCCAACTGTCAGTGGCTTCCAGAGAGCTGACGTTGGATATTATCAGGGAGAAAGTATTGTTGGTGAAGTGCATCAGCATAGTCAGCTTCAGCGAGCCGGTCTTGTAGTAGACATAGCCGAAGAGGCAGCCGAGCAGGAACGCCGGCACGGCCTGCCAAGGGTTGGCGTGGATGAGCGCGAAGAACACGGCCGAAACCACTATCGCCCAGACAGGCTTGAGGCCTCTGACCAGCAGTCCGCGAAGCACCGTGCCCCTACAGAGCCACTCTTCGAAGAACGGAGCGAAAATACTGACGCACAGGAAGTTGGCAATTATGTTGCCCTGCGTCATATTGTTCAGCATAACCTCCAGCCACTCTGGCATATCCGGGAGCAGGCTGCCGAAGAAGTCCGAGCAGAACGCGAGGGCGAGCGTGGATACGGCGGCAAGCACGGCGCAGAGCCCCCCTCCGACAGGGCTGTAGTGGGCGCTGTCGAGCTTGAATCCGGGGTCGGTGTAGCTCCTTGCGCGGCTTCTGGCGTTGGCGTAAATCATTGCCGGGAGGAACATCACCGGATATGCGACGATCATCGCATACTCCGACGAGGCCTCCATCGAGGTCAGCCGGGCAAATCCCGCCGAGACCAGATTGCCCAGCAATGCACCGAGCAGGAGCATCGCTATCAGGACGAACATCTCCTTCACGCCCGGCACGTACCAGGAATAATTGTCAAAAAACTTCCAGTTTTTAACCTTCTTGCGCATAGTTATTCGTAAAGCGGGCTTGGATATACTCCCTCACGGGCCAGTTCGGCGAACTTCTCGACCACCGCAGGGCGGTCCTCCTTGTAGGTGACCCCGAACCAGTGCGACGGGGTGGAGAGGACCTCGCACTCGACCTCGCCTCCCTTGATCATGACATCCACCGCATAAGGGATATAGTATTCTTTCTTGAGCTCTCCGGAGTTCTTCGCGAGGAAGTCCCTGAATATCTCTTCGGCCCTGGTGAAGAAGTCCGGGGTGAAGCCCCACATATTCATCGAGCAGAGGTCCTTGCCCTTGAGTTCAGTATGCTCGCCGCTGACGGAATTGTCGCCCCTTACGGCTCCGTCGGCATCCTTGACGATGTTGAGGTGCTCCACGACGTCGGTGAGGTGCATATTGCCGTCGTAGTGGCAGATGCCCCTGGACACGCCGCCGGACTCGCTGAGGGTGTGGTCGAGCTCAAAGCCGACGATCGCGTAGACCCCCCTGCTCCCCTCGTGGGCGCGGCACCAGTCCGCCGCTTTGACGAAAGACTCGCGTCCGTAGAAGTCGTCGCCGTTGATGACGAGGAACGGCTCCCTTATCGCGTCCTTGGCCATCAGCACCGCGTGCGCCGTCCCCCAAGGCTTCTGCCGTTCCGGGTTCAGGGCGAATCCGGCGGGGATCTTGCTCAGCTCCTGGGTCACGAAAACGAACTCCAGCGGAGTGCCGTCGGTGCATTTGACCCCGCTGTATTTTTTCTTCACCGTCTCCTTGAAGACATCGAGGAAATACTCGCGTACCACATACACGACCTTGCCGAATCCGGCGTGCACGGCATCATAGATTGAATAGTCGATAATGGTCTCGCCGTCAGGCCCGAGGCCGTCCATCTGTTTCAGGCCACCATAACGGCTGCCCATTCCGGCAGCGAGGACCAAAAGTGCAGGTTTCATAATTGAAGCAGTTGTTAATCTCCCGCAAATTTAGGAACTTTCGAAAAATAAAAGACAAATCTGACGCAGTTTATTATTTTCAAGTTTCTTGTTTATTTTTGCAGAAATAATGAAAGGCATCTACAAAGATTTGTGGGACCGCGGCAAGGACGGGAGCAGGAGGGAGCAGCGCAGCTTCGTCCGCTACGCCATCATCGCCACCGCAGTCTGCGCGCTTTTCCTGCTGGTCAAGAAGGACAGCGTCATCACCTGGCTCAACGCAGCTTTCACTCTCAGGGCGCAAGAGCGTCAGATAGAGCAGCTTGAGCAGAAGAACGCGGGGCTGGACAGGCAGATCGAGTCTCTGACCCACAACCGCGACTCGCTTGAGAGATATGCGAGGGAGACCTACTTTTTCGCGGCTCCGGGCGACGATGTCTATATCGACGGCACGGGCCGGTAGCTGAGCCGCAGCACCTCCTGGCAGCCATCGTCCACTTTGACCGCCTCGTCGATGCGGCAGCAGAGCAGCGCCGCCACGTGCGAGCCGTCCATCTCGATCACTTCAGCTTCTTCCTTGTCCTGAGCCGACCATCCGAGGTCGGTGAAGATGTCCGAAAGCTTCTTCCGGCGCCCTCCCATCCCGAGCGGGCACATCCAGTCCCCGGCCTGCCAGCGGCGGACTTTGAGGGGCGGCTCCAGTTTGGCGGCGTCGGCGATCAGCACCCCCTCCGCCTGACGCAGCTCCTCTATCTGCCCACGGGACAAAACCTCGCAGTGAAGGTATCTGCGCGGCCTTTCGCGGCGTAGCAGCAGACTCGTGGAAGTGGCGTCGACCGGGCCGAACCGCCTGCCGCCCATCGGACGGCCGGAGCGGATCGCGTCGCAGAGCGATGCGAATTCCCACCTGCCGACCCCGCTGCCTTCGAGCAGCCTCCAGAGCACATATTCCCAGTGTTTCAGCCCTTTCAGCGCTGTCAGACTGATGCTTCCGTCTTCGGCCTGCACCCGCTCCCGCGCCTGGAGGCAATAGTCTTCCACGATTTCGTCCGCCTGCGCGAATCGGGCCATATCGGCGTTGAGGGTGCGGACGAACGAGGGGTTGATCTCCCGAAACAGCGGGAACACTCCGTTCCGTATCTTGTTGCGCTTGCAGGCGCTGTCCGCATTGGTCCTGTCCTCGCGCCAGAGGCAGCCCTTCTCCTGCATCCAACGCCGTATCTCGGCCCTTTCGATGCCGAGCAGAGGCCGTATGACCCCCGGACGCCCACCCATCCCTCGTATGCCCCTCAACCCGGTGCCTCTCAAGAGGTTGAGCAACAGGGTCTCAGCATTGTCGTCGGCGTTGTGGGCCACCGCCACGGCCTCGAACCCCCGCTCCCTGCACAGTTCCGCGAACCAGGCGTAGCGCAGCTCCCGCGCCGCCATCTCGATGCTGAGTCCGTGCCCGCTCGCATAGGATACCGTGTCGAATCGCTTCACGAAGCATTCCGTCCCCCGGTCGCGACACCACCCCTGCACGAACTCGCTGTCCGCATCGGATTCTGCCCCGCGCAGGGAGAAGTTGCAGTGGGCGACGGCAAAACGGGCCCCGGGGAAGAGTTCCGGAGCCCTGTTCGCCATATACATCGAGTCTATGCCTCCGCTGACCGCGAGAAGAATGCTTTTCATCGCTTGTTGCTGATCAGGTAGGTGAAGTTGATGGAGAAGAATTCCTTGAACTGGATCTTGTCCCTGCCGTCTATCACCACCACAGGGTCGTAGATCATCCAGGTGTTGAGTCCGATGCTGAAGTACTTGGCGACCTTCCAGGAGATCTTGTTGTCCCAGTTGACGCGGTTGTACCTGAAAGGTCTGTTGAGGTAGTCGGTGAAGAGCACCAGCTGGGTCTCGTATTTGAAGACGTCGTTGATGGAGGTCTTGAAGTTGAACTTCACCTGGGCGCCGAACTGGAAGAGGTAGCTGTGGTAGTTGGTCCCGACCGCCGGGTCGAGCTCGTCGGAGATCAGCTTCATTCCGTATTTCTTCCTGAGCTCCTGCGCCGTGCAGATGGTGTAGCCTCCCGTTATCGGGGCTATGTTGATGTTGAACCAGTCCGTAGGAGTCCACTCCATACCGAACGCGACCGTGGTGTAGGCGGGGGAGAGGAAGCCGGACTTCAGCGTGCCGTTCCACTTGCCGGTCTCACTGTCCTGCTTGTATGAGTCGTAGCTGTCGGAGAACTGGGAGCGGAAGTCGAACGATGCCGTATAGTTCCACTTGCTCGCCTCGAAGATCTTGTAGCCGAGCCGGCTCTCGAACTGGAGGAGGTCGTTGCTCTTCTGGAGCAGATTCTCCTTGTCCTGACTCCAGAGGAAGCCGTAGCGCATCTGGAGCCGGTTGTTCCAACTCGCAAGATTCTTGGCGTAGTTGGCCTTGGCGTCGAGTCCGAGGCTGAGGGTCAGGGTGTTGTAGCCGCCCGCGGCCCAGTTCCAGAGGCTGGTGTTGCTCGTGCCGAGGTCGAACTGCATCGAATTCTGCCAGTACTGCGGCTTCTCCTCGACCGCTTCGGCCTCCGGGGCCTCCTGCATCGCCGCCGCCGCTGCCGCCATCGCCTTCTGGAGTTCGTCGTCCTGCGCCGTCAGGACGGTCGCGCCGCAGAGGAGCGCAACGGCTGTCGCTATCATCTTTCTCATATCAATAACTCAAGTTTCGCAAGTAATAGAAATTTAAATCAATAAGCTATTGCAAACACTACTCTTCTTTGCGAAGGCTTGCCGGAGAATATGTCCTTGCCCTCTTCTTCGCAGACGCAGCTGTCCACCGGTATGCACCTGATGGTGGCCTTGGTGGCATCCTTGATGGCCTGCTCGGTCTCGGCGGTGCCGTCCCAGTGGCAGAGCAGGAACTTGCCGGTCTGGATCTTGTCCTTGAATTCGTCCCAGCTGTCACACTTCTCGATGCGCGAGTCGCGGAAGGCGAGAGCCTTGTTGTAGATGTTGTTCTGGATGTCCTCAAGCAGGACGGAGATCTGCCCGGCAATCCCCTCGAGGGCCAGGGTCTCCTTGCTGAGGGTGTCGCGGCGGGCCACCTCCACCGTGCCTGCGGCGAGGTCTCTGGACCCCATTGCGAGTCTTACCGGCACTCCCTTGAGCTCCCATTCGGCAAATTTGAATCCCGGACGCAGCGTGTCGCGGTCGTCGATGCGGCTGCTGATGCCCAGGGTCTCAAGAGCATCGCGGACCTCCTCCATCTTGGCTATGACGGCGGTATGCTCTTCGTCGGTCTTATAGATAGGCACCATCACCACCTGGATAGGGGCGAGCCTTGGCGGCAGCACGAGCCCGTTGTCATCGCCGTGCGCCATCACGAGGGCCCCCATCAGCCTGGTGCTGGCTCCCCAGGACGTGGCCCAGACATACTCCTGCCTGCCGTCCCTGCCGGTGAACTGCACGTCGAACGACTTGGCGAAGTTCTGTCCGAGGAAGTGCGAGGTGCCGGCCTGCAGAGCCTTCCCGTCCTGCATCATAGCCTCGATGGTGAGTGTGTCGAGCGCTCCGGCGAACCTTTCGTTCGGGCTCTTGTGGCCCACTATCACCGGAAGAGCCAGTACGTTGCGGGCGAAGTCGGCATAGACCTCGACCATCTGCCTGGCCCGCTCCCGGGCCTCCTCGGCCGTAGCGTGGGCGGTATGTCCCTCCTGCCAGAGAAACTCCGCCGTGCGGAGGAAGAGCCTGGTGCGCATCTCCCAGCGGACCACGTTGCACCACTGGTTGCAGAGTATCGGAAGGTCTCTCCACGAGGTGATCCAGTTTTTGTATGTGCTCCAGATGATGGTCTCGGAGGTCGGGCGCACGATGAGCTCCTCTTCGAGCTTCGCGTCCGGATCGACCACAATCCCGTTGCCGTCAGGGTCGTTCATCAGGCGGTGGTGGGTGACCACGGCGCACTCCTTGGCAAAGCCGGCGACATGCTCGGCCTCACGGCTGAAGAAAGACTTCGGGATGAAGAGAGGGAAGTAGGCGTTCTGCACGCCCGTCTTCTTGAACCTGCTGTCAAGGGCGTTCTGCATCTTCTCCCAGATTGCGTAGCCGTAGGGCTTGATGACCATACACCCTCTCACTGCGGACTGCTCCGCCAGATCTGACTTCATCACCAGATCGCTGTACCATTGAGAATAGTTCTCAGACCGTTTGGTAACCTCTTTTGCCATATTCCTATACTCAAGTTTCGCAAGTAATAAAGTTTGTTGAAAAATAAGCATTGTGCAGGTACTTGCAAAACTTTTTCCTCCCGCACAAGCTTCGCTTATTATTGTATTACCCTTTCCCTAAATCCCTTTCCTCGGGAAAGGGACTTGCTTTCGGCCCTATGGGCCTCTAAAACCGTGTTTCGCATTTGCGAAACTCAAATTCC
>CAVGLS010000016.1:0-40728 GCA_963630225.1 bacterium | reverse complement strand
CCCGCAGGGACCGCGACGTAGGAGCGAAATACCCCTCATAGGGGTCGCAGACGCCAGCCTGCGGGGGTTAAGGCAGTCTGCGGGGTTCAGGCAGCCTGCGGGGGTTAAGGCAACGAAAGAGGCTGACTGAGAAGTCCCATATGGACTTTTCAGTCAGCCCCCTCTTAACCCCTGGTTCGGGGAGATTGCCGTATATCGCCCTTAAAAGACTATTCCGCGACGGCCTCCTGTCCGGCAACCTTGCCGACCTTCGTCAACTCCACGTCAAAGATAAGCGTAGAGTAGCCCGGGATGGAGGAGTTGCCCTGCTCGCCGTAGCCGAGAGCTGAAGGAACGTAGAGCTTGATCTTGCCGCCCTCGCCGATGAGCTGGAGACCTTCGGTCCAGCCGCTGACCACCTGATTGAGGGTTAACCTGACCGGCTCCGCCTCCGCTGCGACCTCGTCGAATACGGTCCCGTCGATCAGAGAGCCCTTGTAGCGCACCCAGACGGTATCGACGGCGCTTGGCTTGATGTCACTGCCGGCCTCGATGACGGTGTACTGGAGGCCCGAAGCGGTGGTGCTGACGCCTGCCTTCCTGGCGTTGGAGGCGAGATACTTCTCCTCTTTCTCCTTGTTGACGAGGGAGACGTAGTTGTGCCTCTGCTCAAGATATCCGTTGAAGAGGGAGTTCATCGTGTTAGGGTCGATCCTGAACTGCTCCACGAACTCCGGGGAGCGCATATTGCCCTTGGCCTTGACGAAATCCTTGATACCCTCGACGATGGTATTGTAGTTGAGGTCATCTCCGAAATCATAACCTTTGATGAAGCTGCCGAACTGGATGCCGAGCAGATACGCCACGGAGTCCTTCTGTGCCCTGGTCGGCTTGTAGTCAGCGGCTTTCTTGACGGCGGGAACCGCTTCCTCGCCCTCAGCCTGCGCGACAGGCGCCGCATTGTCGCAGGCGACGATTGCAACACCCATAACGAGGGCTGCAAATACTTTGTACATTTTCATACTAACTAAATGATATTTTAAGAAATTCCTACAATTCCCAGGCCAGAGCGGACGCGCCGAGGATGGCGGCGTCGGACTCCTTGAGCTGGGAGAACATTATCTTGATCTTGCCCCTCCACTGCTTGAGCAGGTTCTCCTCCATCGCCTTGCACATCGGCTCATAGAGGAACTCCTTGGCCCTTGCCAGACCGCCGAAGAGCACTATCGCCTCCGGGGCGCTGAAAGCCACGAAATTTGCGAGGCTGTGTCCGAGGATCCTGGCGGTATGCTCGAACACCCTGATGGCCAGGGCATCCCCCTCTTTGGCCGCATCGTAGATATCCTTGGAGCTGATGTCGACCACCTCCCTGAGCAGCGACGGCTCATTGCCCGCCTCAAGCCACTCGCGTGCAGTGCGGGCGACTCCTATGGCGGAGCAGTATGCCTCAAGGCAGCCCGTCTTGCCGCAGCCGCAAGGACGCCCGTTGTAGCGCACCACGCTGGTGTGTCCGAGCTCGCCGGCATTGCCGTCGTGTCCGTAGACCACCTTGCCGTCGATGACGATACCGCTGCCCACGCCCGTGCCGAGGGTGATCATTATGAAATCCTTCATCCCTCTCGCCACACCGTAGGTCATCTCGCCCACGGCTGCGGCGTTGGCGTCGTTGGTGAGCGACACCGGGATGTCGTCCAGGTAGGCGCGGAGGCTCTTGGCAAAGTCCACCGCTCCCTTGGAAGCCCATTCGATATTTGGGGCGAACGCTATCTGCCCCGTGTAGTAGTTGCCGTTGGGAGCGCCCACTCCGACTCCGCGGATGTCGTCCTTTGTCTTGCCGGCCTCCGCCACGCAGGCCTTGATGGCCTCCGCGAGGGCCTTGAGATATGCGTCCGAATCCTCACCGAACACATCGGTGCGGATGACCGACTGCGCGAGCACCTCGCCGCGCGCACTGACCAAGCCTATCTTGGAGGTCTGTCCGCCGACATCGACTCCGACTACGTATTGGTTGTCCATAATTAATCTACAGGTATGTCTTTATTTACGTTCTTGCAGCCGATGAGGGCATAGTAGAGGATGTAGCAGAGCATCGCTATCACGAGCCAGTAGCTCGCCATATAGCCGAGATTCTTCGCGAGGACATCCTGGATGAGAGGCATCACGCCGCCGCCGACAACCATCATCATAAAGATGCCGGAAGCCTGCTCCGTATATTTGCCGAGCCCCTCGGTGGAGAGATTGAAGATGCCGCCCCACATCACTGAAGTGCAGAGACCGCAGAGCACGAGGAAGAGGGCGCTGGCAGGCACCCGGAACATCTCGAAACCGCCTGTGGTATAGCCCGGCATAGAGATGGTGACGGTCTTCGGGATGAAGATGGCCACGAGAATGAGCGCGATGGCCACGGAGCTCACGACGATGATCTGGGTCCGGGTGCTGACCTTGCCGGAAATGGCCGAGCTGCACGCCCGTCCCACCATCATCAGCAGCCAGTACACGGCGGCGATGGCGCCCCCGATGGCGGCTCCGTTGAGCAGGATGCCCGCTCCCCAGTAGGAAGCGTCGGAAAGGTAGAAGTTGAGCTGTGCCGGGATGCCGATTTCGATGCCGACATAGAAGAATATGGCCACGATGCCGAGCACGCAGTGACGGAATCTCCAGGCGCTGTGCTCGAACTTGACGCTCTTCCGCTCGGCGGCCGGTTCAGGGATACTGACGAATGAGATGATGATGAAAGCGACTGCAAACACCGCCATGGCGATGAAGAGCAGCGGGGCCACGTCGTTCATCCGGGTCTCCGCGGTCACGGTGCCGATCAGCACGCCCACAAGGAGCGGAGTAAGCGTACCGGTGAGGGAGTTGAGGGTGCCGCCGATCTGGATGTACTGGTTGCCCCTGTTGCCGCCGCCGCCGAGGATGTTGAGCATCGGGTTGACCACGGTGTTGAGCATACATACGCAGAATCCGCAGACGAACGCGCCGAGCAGATATACATAGATCGCTGAATCACCGAAGAACGGGCGGCTGGAAAGCCACTGGATGACTATACCGAAGAAACCTACGGCGAGGGCGATGAGGGTGGTCTTCTTGTACCCGACCCTGACGAGCATCTTGCCGGCCGGAATACCCATGAAGAGGTAGGCGGCGAAATTCATCATATTGCCCATCATCCCCGCCCAGGAATAATCGCTTTTCCAGATATTCCCGAAAGGAGCCGCCATATTGGTGACGAACGAAATCATCGCGAAGATGAAGCACATCGTCACGATGGCCACCAGATTACTTTTCTTTTGCATTGACAGTATTGAATTAAATTATTGCTTCAGAGACTCGACGTTCTTCGGGTTCGTGAGCTGCTTGCCCTCAGGGGTCATAGCATACTCGATGCGGTCAGCGTAGAACTTCTCCACCTTGCCGCGCACCATTTTGGCGGTGGTGTTGAGCATGCCGTTCTGCTCCGTGAACGGAGTGTCGGCCACGATTATCGCCGCAGGAAGCCACTTCTCCGGGAAGAGTCCCGCGTGGCGGCCGCCGGCGCGGTAGGAGTCGACCTCACCCTGGAGTATCTCCAGCTGGGCCTTGCGCCCCTCCTCGCTGTCCGGGTCCTTGCCCTGCTTGCGCACGGCTTCCGCGAGAGAGAGCTTGTTTGGCACGACGATCACGACGGTATAAGGGCTCTGGTTGTTGTAGAGCACGGATGACTCGATGTACCTGGAGCCGTCGGCGAGGCTGTCCTCGAAGCCCTCCGGGGAGTATTTCTCGCCGTCGGAGGAGATGAGCAGGCTCTTGAAGCGCCCGGTCACGTAGAGGTAGCGGCGGTCCTCCTTGCAGAGGTAGCCGCGGTCGCCGGTGTGCAGCCAGCCGTCGATTATGGTCTTGGCGGTGGATTCGGGGTTCTTCCAGTAGCCCGCCATCACATTCTCGCCCCGGATGACGATCTCTCCGGTCTCGCCGTCAGGCAGGCTCCTGCCCTCCTCGTCGCAAATCTTGATGTCCATAGGCTCCACCGTGCGTCCTGAGGAGCCGAAGCGGGCGTGGCCCTTGGAGTTGGCGCAGATCACAGGCGTAGCCTCGGAGAGGCCGTAGCCCTGGAAGATAGGCATCCCGATGGCGTAGAAATATCGCTGGAGCTCGATGTCGAGCAGCGCACCGCCGCCCACGAAGAACTCGAGCCTGCCGCCGAAGCCCTCGCGGATCTTGGAGAAGACGATCTTGTCGAGGAGGTCCTTGACAGGTTTCCTCCACCAGAGTTTCCAGCAAGGCCTGCCGGCGTTGTAGTACTCACGGTTGTAGGCGATGGCGTTCTTGAGTCCGAACTCGTAGAGCTTCTCCACGACTGGGCCTTTCTTCGCGATGGCGGACTCGAAGCTCTTGCGGAAGCTTCTGGAGAGCGCCGGCACCGAAAGCATCACCTGAGGACGCACTTCGCGTATGGCGATAGGGATGTTCTTGAGCATCGTGACGGCGCTCTTGCCTCCCGGAACGGTGGCTATGCTTCCGCCGTAGCTCATCATCACGTAGAACCCGGCCACGTGCGCGAAGCAGTGGTCGAGCGGAAGTATGATGAGCATCACCCAGCCCTCTTCGATCTTCACCACCGAGCGGCACTGCTCCACATTGGCCGTGTAGTTGCGGTGGGTGAGCAGGATGCCCTTAGGGTCGGCGGTGGTGCCGGAGGTGTAGCTTATGTTGGCGTAGTCGTCAGGCCCGATGAGCGCGATGCGCTCCTCGAGCTCTCCGGCACGCTCCTTGAGGAAAGCGTCGCCCGCGGCATATATGTCCTTGAGATGCACCTCGTTGCCTTTAAGCTCGATGTCATCTATCACTATGACCTTCTCCACCTCCGGGCAGCGGTCGATGACCCTGCGGACCTTGGCGATCTGGCTCTCGGAGGCGACAACGAAGCGGGAGTCGGAGTGATTGATGCGGAAGAGCAGGTCCTGGTCGGACTCCAGCTTGAAGGAGAGCGGCACGTTGACCGCGCCCGCGTAGAGGATGCCGAGCTCGCAGAAAATCCACTCGTTGCGGCCCTCGGAGATGAGGGCGACCTTCTCGCCCTTCTTCAGTCCGAGCGACATCAGTCCCGCCGCAAGCCTCCTGCCGCGGATGCGGGTCTGCTCGAAAGTGGTCTCGGTCCATACGTCGTCGATCTTTTCGCGGAGGAAAGTATGTGACGAGTACTGCCGCGTATACTTCTCCACGAAGTCAATGATGGTAGGTCTCTTGGTGTCTGTCATAAGTTATAGATTTATTGTCCGCCGGTCGGGGAGAAGAGGCCGTAGAGCTGCGCATCGATCATGTCGGTGACCTTCTCGAAGTCGGAAGGCTCGCCCGCGAAGTCTATGTTGTCGGCGTCTATGACCAGCAGATTGCCTTTATATTCTTTTATCCATTTCTCGTATTTGTCGTTGAGGCCGGTGAGATAGTCGATGCGTATGCTCTTCTCGTAGTCGCGCCCGCGCTTCTGGATCTTGGAGATGAGCGCAGGCACGCCGGAGCGCAGATAGATGAGCAGGTCCGGGACTCCCACGAGCGACATCATCAGGTCGAAGAGGTCGGAGTAGTTCTCGAAGTCGCGGGTGCTCATCAGCCCCATATCGTGGAGATTGGGGGCGAAGATGCGGGCGTCCTCATAGATGGTGCGGTCCTGCACGATCACTGCGTCGGTGCCGGCTATGTCCACCACGTCCTTAAATCGCTTGTTGAGGAAATAAATCTGGAGATTGAACGCCCACCTCTCCATATCTTCGTAGAAATCGGCGAGATACGGGTTGAAATCAACCGACTCGAACTTCGGAGTCCAACCATAATGCGCGGCAAGCATCCGGGTGAGGGTGGTCTTGCCGCTGCCTATATTTCCTGCAATCGCGATGTGCATAAGTCCAAGGTATTAACAATCTGCAAAGTTAGCAATTATTTGAATAGTCCGTAGAGCCGCGAGTCAATCTTGTCCGTCACCGCTTCGAAATCTTCCGGACGGTTCTCGAAATCGAGCCTGTCGGCGTCGATCACCAGCAGGCTGTCGCAGTAGCCCTCTATCCACTTGTCATACTTCTCGTTGAGCCCGTTGAGATAGTCGAGGCTCATGCTCTGCTCGTAGTCGCGCCCGCGCTTCTGGATCTGCGAGACGAGGTGAGGCACGGAGCACTTGAGATAGATCAGCAGGTCGGGAGGACTGACCATCGACATCATCAGGTCGAAAATCTGCATATAGGTGTCGTAGTCGCGCCGCGTCAGATTGCCCATCTCGAGATTGTTGGTCACGAAGATGTGCACGCCTTCGAGGATGGTGCGGTCCTGGATGACCACCCCGTCGGACTTGGAGATCTCCAGCAGATCCCTGAAGCGCTGGGCCAGGAAGTAAGTCTCGAGATTGTACGACCACCGGGGAATGTCCCTGTAGTAGTCCTCGAGGTAAGGGTTGTGGGTGACTGATTCATATTTTGGGGTCCAGCCATAGTGTTCGGCAAGCATCCGCGTCAGGGTGGTCTTGCCGCTGCCTATGTTTCCCGCTATTCCGATGTGCATAAGCACAAATTTAACAAACATTTTCGTACTTTTGGCAGATAAAGCCAAAAGAAATGCTCCACATACTCCAATTCTCATTCAACCTCTTCCGGGAAAAGGCCGCGCTCGCCTACCGGGAGGAGGGTCGATGCGTGGCGGTGGACCCGGGCTTCTACGATGCCGCTGAGGAGGAAGAGTTCCTCTCGGCGCTGCGGCGCTGCGCTCTGAAGCCGGAAGCCATACTGCTTACGCACGCCCACCCGGACCATATCTACGGAGTGAAGAGACTCCAGGATCTCTACGGGATTCCGGTCTATATGCACCCGGCGGAGAAGCCTGTGCTGGAGTATGACCGGGAAATGGCCTCGCGGTTCAGGCTCAGGGAGCCGGACTGCAGCTTCAGGAGCACCGACATCGCCGACGGCGTGACGATAGAGGCGGCGGGCATCGGATTTGAGGTCATCGCGACCCCGGGCCACACCCCCGGCGGAGTCTGCTATCTGGACCGGGAGAACGGGGTTCTCTTCAGCGGCGACACCCTCTTCGCGGGGGCGATAGGGCGCACCGACCTCAAGTACGGGGAATACGACGACGAGATCCGCTCGATAATGGAGAAACTCATCCTGCTCGACCCCGGGACAAGAATCTGTCCGGGACACGGCCCCGACTCGACGATAGGCAGGGAGAGGACGCACAACCCGTTTCTGGAACCGTTCAACGAAAAGGAGGAGACGGACTCCGAGCCGGAGCCCGTGGTCATCAGCGGGAATTGAACATCACGGAGGCTCTCGCCCCGTCCGAATCCACCAGAGTGAGCACATGCCTGCCCGGCTCGGGGGCGACCATCATCTCGTGCTCTCCGCTCGTCCTGCCTATGTAGTCATCGTCCAGATGCCACCATATTTCGGCTGAGGCCGAGGCGTGCGCGGCGCGGAAGACCGCGCCCTTCCTGCTGCCGTCGAGTCCCCGGGTGACGACTATCGTGATGCCGCTCTGCGGGTAGATGATATCGATCGGGGAGCTCTCCTGCGACTCTCCGCTCCAGTCCGGATGTTTCGGAGGCAGCTGCTTGTAGTCCAGATGGTTCTTCATATAGTACCACTCCTGCACCGGAGGCAGGATGAAACGGACCTCGTTGCGTATCAGCGACGGCGGACAGCAGTTGCTGTTGACCTGCCAGAGCCCTTCTGGGTCGAGATGCACCATTATATGATAGCTGCAGGTTCCGGGCCTCTCCGGGATGTCCGGAGCCCATATCGTGTCGCGCTGCGGGCAGAGTTCGCCGGCCGGGTTGCCGCTCTGACTACATACTTCCACCCTTGCCATATCCTCCATGGGCATATCGAACCAGGGCGATGCGGGCAGGCTGCCGAACACGTCGAACATCACCGGGGCGGCATAGGACACGCCGGTCATCTGCGCACGGCCTTCCCCGTCGCTGTTGCCCACCCAGACCGCGACCACATAGTCCCTGGTCACGCCTATGCTCCAAGCGTCGCGGTCGCCCCAGCTGGTGCCGGTCTTCCAGGCGATTTTCCTCCCGGAGCTGAACTCCATCCACGACGCCTCCTCCTCGGGGCGGTTGGCCTTGGACAGAGCTTCGAAGGTGAGATAGGTCGCGGCTCTCCCGAGAGGCACATCACTCTGCTCCAGGACGCCGCGCGGGGTGTCCTCAAGATATGCCAGGGAGGAATAAGGGTGCTCGCCCCTGAGGACGGAAGCCATACGGTAATATGCTCCCGCGAGGTTCTGCAAGGTGATCTCCGCGCCGCCCAGGATGAGGGAGAGCCCGTAATGGTCGGCATCCCTGTCGATGGACTCGAACCCCATCCCGGCGAGGAGCGTGAGGAAACGGTCGATGCCGTAGCTCTCCAACATCCTGACCGACGGCACATTGAGCGAGCGCTCTATCACCTCGTGGGCGGGCACGGCCCCTTCGTAGCTGCGGCTGTAGTTGTGCGGGGAGAAGTTGTTGCGGTTGTATGGGGTGTCGCGTATGAGCGTCCCGGGCAGTATGCTCCCCTCCTGCAGCATCGCCGCATAGAGCAGAGGCTTGAGGGTGCTTCCGCTGGAGCGGTGCGCAGGTATCATATCCACATCCGCGCATCTGACACGCTGTGCGCAGCCGCGCGTGTTGCCATAATAACCGATCATCTCTCCGCTGCCCGCATCCACCACGAGTATGCCCATATTATCCACAAGATTGGTGCGGTAGCTGTCGAAGTGACGCCGGGCTATCTCCCCGAGCCTGCGCTGGAGAGGGAAGTCGAGGGTGCTGCGGTAGGCCCTGTCCCCTCCCTCGCGGCGGCAGCGCTCCAGCAGGTGGTAGGCGTAGTCCGGCATCCTGACCGGGCTCTCCGGAAGGGGTTCATCCTTGGCGAGTTCGCCCTCGACCGCGTCTATTATACCTCTGTCCACCAACTTGTCCAGCAGCAGATTGCGCTTGCGCAGCAAGGCCTCCCGCCTGCGGGCGGGGTGTATCGCCCCGGGGGAGTTGGGCAGGACGGCGAGCATCGCGTTCTCCGCCCAGGACAGCTCCCCGGCAGGCCGGCCGAAATAGCGCCACGCCGCCGCCTCAAGCCCGACCACGTTGCCCCCGAAAGGGGCGTTGGAGGCATAGAGGAGGAGTATCTCGTCTTTGGGACAACGGATTTCGAGCCGGGTGGCGAGGAGCATTTCATAGAATTTCTCCGCGAGGCTGCGGGGAGCTCCGGGACGGCTGAGGCGGATCACCTGCATAGTGATGGTGCTGGCTCCGCTGACGACCCCGCCGCGGGCGAGATTCTGTCCGAGCGCCCTCCCGACCGAGAGCGGGTCAACCCCGAAGTGACGGCGGAAGCGCTTGTCCTCGTAGCTGATGATGCACTCGGCAAATCTGGCCGGGACGGAGTCCGCCGGGGCGAAGCGCCACTGCTCGTCGGCGGAGATGTGCGCACCCAGCAGAGTGCCGTCTGATGCGCTCAGAGTGGCGGACAGGGGTGCGGGGAAAAGATCGCGCGGCAGACAGAATATATACCAAATGAGAAGGGGGGTCGCAATCCAAAGTATTTTCCTATATTTGCGCATCGGGACAAAAATAATAAAGAATTATGAAAATCTATTGCCCTCTCGCCCTGATGGCCATCGTCACGGCAGCAGCACTTTCTTCCTGCAACAACAATCCAGCTTCAACGGACACCACACGCCTTGCAGTCACTTCACAGGCAAGCGCAGCGGTCGCCGCCACGGACCAGGACAGCCCGTCAAGGCTCAGGACTGCTCCGGAAGATATTGAGACTCCGACGATACAGTTTCTCAGCAGCGGCTCCATCCTGCCTACGGGCGGCGGACTGAATCTGCTCTTCGGCTCCGTGGGCTACGCCAAGGCCGGAGTGAGGGTCAAGAAAGTCTATAGCGACAATATCCTGCAGTTCCTCCAGTTAGAGACTTACGAGACCCGCTACAATCTCTACAAGGTGGCGGACATCATCACCGACACCACCATAGTGCTCGGTGCGCCGGATTCGGAGACCATCCGCGGCTACCGCACCTATGGTCTGAGCCTGGACGAGCTGATCAGTCCGGAACCCGGAGCCATCTACCATATCGAGATACGCGGACGCGAGCCGCTCGTGGAGGAGACTTTCCGGGACAGCGAGGCGTTTTTCGGCGACTATGATACCTACGACCGGAGAAGCGTGGATCTGCTCGCCAGCAATATCACGATGGTGGCGCGTCACGGAGACAAGGGATACGAGCTCACCGTGATGGACATCCTCAGCGGCAAGCCGGTCAGCGGCGCCAAAGTCAAGCTCTACAGCTTCGTGCAGCAGGAGCTCGCCAAGGGCCAGACCGACGGCGAGGGCGGCATCCGCTTCCCGGCGGTGGAAGAGGCCGCGTTCGCGGTGGCCACCTCGGGCAAGCACTACGCCTATCTCAAGCTTGACAACGCGTCGGCGCTCTCCACCAGCAGCTTCGACGTGAGCGGCGACGACTCCGGCAGCGACCTCAAGGCCTATATCTTCGGGGAGAGAGGAGTCTGGAGGCCGGGCGACACTCTGCATATCAGCACCATATTCTTGAACGACGGAGTCGAGATCCCGGAGGGGCATCCGGTGACTGCCGAACTCCGCAACCCCGACGGCCAGGTCACCCGGACCCTCACGTCCAGGCTGGACAAGTCCCGCATCTGCTACTTCCCGTTCTCCACTCCGGACGACGCGCCTACCGGACGCTGGAGCGTCACGGTGAAGCTGGGTTCGCACGAGTTCAGAAAGGTCCTCAGGATCGAGACGGTGAAGCCGAACAATCTGGACATCAATCTCACCTTCGACAAGCCATATATCACTCCAAGCACGGATTGCATCGGCACGGTCAGCGTGGACTGGCTCTACGGAGCGGTCGGAAGCAATCTCAAGGTCAACGGAGCCGTCACCCTGAGCTCAGCCCGAACCGCATTCAAGGGATATGAGGACTACTCGTTCACGGATGTGGGCCGCAGCTTCAGCAGCCAGACCCTCAACTACGGAGATATGACCACGGACGAGCAGGGCAAGACCCTCATCAACACCTATGTCCAGCTCAACAAGAAGACGACTCCGGGTATGCTCGACGCCGTGTTCGCCATCAACGCTTTTGAGCCGGGCGGGAGCTTCAGCACGGGATACACCAGCATAAAGATGTCGCCGTTCGACAGATATGTCGGCCTGCGCACCGCGATGGACAAGGACACCTGGGGCGACACCTACCTCCGCTCGGGGAAGAGTCACAACATCGAAGTCGTGACACTTGACGCCGGGGGCGAGGGGGTCAGCGCCTCTTCGCTTCAGGCCGAGATATGGCACGTCAGCTGGAGCTGGTGGTGGAACGCAAGCAGCTATTCCGCCAACTACAATTCAGGCAAGATAGGAGAGAAGGTCTACAGCACCACCTTCTCCACGACGAAGGGCAAGGGCAGTTTCAGCTACGACTGGCCGGCCGAGGTGCCGGACGGTCCGTATATGATCAGGGTGACCGACACCCGGGGCGGACACAGCGCAACCCTGCTGTGCGAGGTCTACGACGAGCGCTCCGCCAGCGATGCGTCGGACGGGGCCACCAAACTCAATATGCTGCTGGACAAGGAGAAATACAGCGTCGGCGAGACTGCCGACATCACGATACCGTCGTCCGGAGGTTCGATCGCCCTCGTGTCGGTGGAGAAGGGAGGCAGGATACTCGGCACCCGCCGGGTCAACTGCCATCCGGGAAGCTCAAGGATCAGCATCCCTATCACCAAGGAGATGTCCCCCAACGTCTATGTCAACATCTCCCTCATACAGCCGCACGGCAACGTCGCCAACGACGCTCCTATCCGGCTCTACGGCATAGCCAACATCAACGTGGAGGACGAGAGCACGCATCTGCATCCGGAGATTTCGATTGCGGACGAGGTGCGTCCCGAGTCCGAGGTCAAGTTCTCCGTCAAGGAGAAGGACGGCAGGCCGATGAGCTATGTGGTGGCCCTCGTGGACGAGGGGCTGCTCAACCTCACCGGCTTCAAGACTCCGGACGCGTGGTACTCCTTCTATGCCAAACAGTCCCTGCGCGTGCGCACCTGGGACTCCTACGACAAGGTCATCGGGGCCTACGGCGGACAGATAGAGCAGCTCTTCGCGATCGGCGGTTCGGACGAGTGGGGCGGAGGGCTCAAACCTCAGAAAGCCAACCGCTTCACCCCTGTGGTGCGCTATATGGGCCCGTTCGAGCTCAAGAAAGGCAAGACGGCGCAGCTCAGCGTTGACGTGCCTCAATATATCGGCAGACTCCGGGCTATGGTCATCGCGACCGACGGCAGAGCCCAGGGCAGCACGGAAAAGGGCGTGACGGTCAGCAAGCCGCTTATGACGCAGATCACCCTGCCTCGCACACTGAGTGTCGGAGAGAAGCTCAGCGTGCCCGTGAGCGTCATCACCCTCAACGACGGAGTCGGCGACATTTCGGTCAGCGCAGAAGCCTCCGGACCTCTCTCGATTGTCGGCGCTTCCAGCCGGGCGGTCCGTTCCGACAAGGCTGAGACCTCGCTCGCCTATTTCGACGCGGAAGTCGGAGACAGAATCGGAGTGGCAAGGTTCTCCGCCACGGCCAAGAGTGCCGGCGACAAGTCCACCGGAGCGGTGGAGATCGATGTCGTGAACCCTAATCCGCAGGATACCAGGACGACGGTGTTCTCCCTCGGGGGCGGAGAGAAGAAAGACATCAGCGCCGAGCTCTTCGGCATCGGCGGGAGCAACTCTCTCAGCGTCGAGCTGTCATCCATCCCTCCTGTCAACCTCGGCAAGAGGCTCGCATATCTTGTGCATTACCCTTACGGCTGCATAGAGCAGACCATCTCGGCTGCATTCCCTCAACTGTATCTGAGCAGCGTCCAGGAGTGCGACGAGAGCACAGTCAAAGCCTGCGAGTTCAATGTCAGCGCGGCAATCAACCGCCTGTCCAACTTCCTCAGGAACGACGGCTCCCTCTCGTATTGGCCGGGGGCCTACAGTCCGGCTTCACCTTTCGGCACGGTCTATGCCCTGCACTTCCTCCAGGAGGCATCCGACAAGGGCTATGCAGTCAACGCCGAGATGAAAGCGAGGCTGATTAAATATATATCCGGCAACATAGTCAACTCCAAGACGGTCAACGGTTTCACCAGGGCGTACGGACTCTATGCGCTCGCGGCGGCGGGCAAGCCTCAGCGCAGCGCGATGAACAATCTCCGCGGCGAAGTGAAGAAACTGCAGAACAGCTCGATATGGATGCTCGCGGCGGCCTACGCCATCGACGGCAAGAAGTCGGTGGCCGAGAGCCTGACCTCCGGACTGCCGTATGCCGACGACCCGAAGAAAGAGTACGCCGCGTTCGGCAGCGAAGACCGCAATCTCGCCATAGCGCTCAAGTCCAATATGTTGATAGGCAAGAAGACCGAGGCGATGGAACTCGCGATCAAACTCGCCGGCAAGCTCAACGACACCCAAAGGTATATGTCCACGCAGACCACGGCCTGGTCGCTCTATGCTATGAGCAGCTATGCCGCAACGCTTCAGGACAGCGGCATCAGGGCAAGCATCAAGGCCGGCTCCAAGAGCTACGACATCAACACGGACAAGTGCATAGCAGGACAGACCGTATGCAGCGGGGCCGACGGCGGCAAGCTGCCGCTCAAGCTTGAGAACAAGGGCAAAGACGCCATCCACGTAGTTGTCGCCTCCAGCGGCATCCCGGCGGCGGGAGACGAACGCGCCAAGTCCTCCGGACTCAAGATGTCGGTGCTCTACCGCGACGCGGACGGCGGAGAGCTTCAGGTGGACGAGCTCAGCGCGGGGCGCAACTTCAAGGCCATCGTCACCGTCACCAACACGGGCCAGGACGCGGTCAGCAACATAGCCCTCAGCGAGAAGTTCCCTTCAGGTTGGGAGATACGCAACGACCGCATCTACAGCAGCTACTTCTCTTACCCTGCGGGCATCGACTACCAGGACTTCAGGGACGACAGGGTGTACAGTTTCTTCAGTCTGGGGGCAGGGCGCAGTGTGACGGTGAGCATCAACCTCACGGCGGCCTACAGGGGCAGATTCTACCTCCCTGCCGTCAGCTGCGAGGCGATGTACGACAACAGCGTCTCCGCTGTCGTCCCGGGCCGCTGGGTGGAGGTGAAGTAGGGGGCGGCGGCCTGCGGATTATCATCTACAGTGTCTGGCCGCCGATGAACTCGCGCATAATGGAGGTCGGCGGGATGGCGGCGATCTCGTCCGGCTTCAGGCTGATCACGTCGCGGAGGAACTCGAGAAGTTCCCGGGCTTTGCCGTAGGCCGGCGACGACTCCCGTATGCCGCAGAGCAGGGGCTCCGCATAGTATTTCAGCAACGGCAGGTCGTAGAGAGTGGAGGAGTTGAAGACAAGGTTGGCATTGTCCTCGAACGGAAAGATATTCTTAATCTCGCCCCTGCGCACGGACGGCCAGCGGAGGATGTTGTCCTCAGGCGATATGCCCCGGGTGCGGTTGTCGCGGACGATGCGCCTCAGGAGGCGCTTGTCGGTGGTGGAATAGTGGTCCTTGCTGCCTTCCGGGAGCGCATAAAGCGCTGAGATGTAGATTTTGAAGATGCTGTCCTGGGGGATCGCGGGGGTCAGCGCCGGGTTGAGCGCGTGGATGCCCTCCATAAAGAGTATATCATTGGCTTCCAGACGCATAGTCTTGCCGGAAGAAACTCTCTCCCCGGCGGCGAAGTCGAACTTCGGGAGCTCGACCTCCCCGCCTCGGAGCAGGTCCACCAACTGCCGGTTGAGGAACTCCACGTCCATAGCCCCGAGGGCCTCGAAATCGTAGTCCCCGTTCTCGTCCTTCGGGGTTCTGTCTCTGTTGACGAAGTAGTTGTCGAGCTCTATGACCTTGGGATTGAGGCCGATGACCCTCGCCTGCTGGGCGATGCGCAGGGAAGAGCTGGTCTTGCCGCTCGAAGACGGACCGGACATCATCACAATGCGGCACTTCCTGCGGCACCAGAATATCTGGTCCGCAGCGGCGGCATAGTTGCGCTCCTGCCTTGCCTCGCAGAGGTTGATAAGTTCTATCGCCTTGCCCTCCAAGAGGACCCGGTTGACGTCCTCGATGGATTCGACTCCAATTGCGTGGCACCAGTCGGCGTATTCCTTGCGAGCCGCGTCAATCTTGGAGCTTCTGTTGTTGTGCTCTGACATATTCTTTCAGTTCATAATACATCCTTGAGATACACGCCCGTCACGGAGGACGGGTCGGAGGCTATCTGTTCGGGGCTTCCTTCTGCAATAATCCTGCCTCCACGCCCGCCTCCGTCAGGACCCATATCGATGATATGGTCCACGCTCTTGAGCACATCGAGGTTGTGTTCTATGACTATCACCGTATTGCCCTGGTCCACAAGCTTTCCCAATACTTCCATCAGCACCTTTATATCGTCCGGATGCAGGCCGGTGGTCGGCTCGTCGAGCATATAGAGGGTGTTGCCGGTGGCCTTGCGGAAGAGTTCCGAGGCGAGCTTCATCCTCTGGCTCTCGCCGCCGGAGAGGGTCACGGCCGACTGCCCGAGGTGGACATAACCCAGTCCGACATCGACCAGGGCCTTGAGTTTCTGCGCTATGAGCGGGTATGGCCTGAAGAACTCGCAGGCTTCGGATATCGGCATGTCAAGCACCTCGCTGATGTTCTTGCCCCGGTATCTCACGGCGAGGGTGTCCTCCTTGTAGCGACGGCCTCCGCAGCAGTCGCACTGCACGTTGACCGAAGGGAGGAAGTTCATCTCTATCACCTTGATGCCCGCGCCCTTGCACTCCTCGCAGCGCCCTCCGGGGACGTTGAACGAGAACCGGCCCGCCTTGAATCCGCGCACCTTGGCGTCCGGAGTGCTCTCGAAGAGCCTGCGTATGTCGTCGAAGACTCCGGTGTAGGTGGCCGGGTTGGAGCGCGGCGTGCGCCCGATCGGACTCTGGTCTATCTCTATCACCTTGTCTATATTCTCCGCCCCCTCCAGCGAGTCAAAAGGCAGAGGTTTCTGCTTCAGGTGGTTGAGCTTCCCTTTCAGGGCCGGCATCAGGGTCTGGTTGATGAGGGAGGACTTGCCGCTGCCGCTGACTCCGCTGACCCCTATCAGCATCCCGAGCGGGAAAGTGACGTCTATGTGCTTGAGGTTGTTGCCGCTCGCGCCTCTGATGGTGAGCGTCCGCCCGTTGCCCTTGCGCCGCGCGGAAGGGGTCCCGTTGGGGTTGCGCATCTTCCCGTCAGGGCCGCTGTAGCAGATCAGCCCCCCGTTCTCGCCCGCCCCCGGCCCCACTTCGACCGTCCAGTCGGCAGACTTGACCGTCTCCTCGTCGTGCTCCACGACTATCACGGTGTTGCCCTCGTCGCGGAGATGCTTGAGGGATGATATCAGTTTGCGGTTGTCCCTCTGGTGCAGGCCGATGCTCGGCTCGTCGAGGACATATATCACATTGACCAGCTTCGAGCCGATCTGGGTTGCGAGGCGTATGCGCTGCCCCTCGCCGCCGGAGAGCGTCGCTGCGGGCCGGTCGAGGCTCAGGTAGTCCAGCCCCACGTCCAGCAGGAACTTCACCCTGTCCGCGAGTTCGCGTATGATGTCGCGGGCGATTTCGCGCTCGCGGCCCCCGAGCCGCTGCGGGAGCGTGCCGAGCCACTCGTAGAGGGCGCCGATTTCCATCCGGCTGACCTCCGAGATGTCCTTGCCGTCTATCTTGAAGCACCTTGTCTGCGGGTTGAGCCGGGTGCCGCCGCATACCGGGCAGACTATCTTATCCTCGATATCGCCCACTATGCCGGGCCAGTTGACCATCTCCGCCATAGCCCCTTCGCCGATGCGGAAGAAGTCGTCCGACCCGAAGACCAGCAGACTCACCACATCGTCCGGCAGCGTGCCCACAGGCTCGTAGAGCGAGAACCCCAGCTTGCGGGCCATCGCCCTCACAATCTCGAACTTATGTCCGTCGCGGATACGCCCCAGCGGCACGATGCCCCCGTCTGCGACAGAGACGCTGCGGTCCGGGATGATGCTGTCCATATTGATGTCCACCACCGTCCCGAGGCCCTTGCAGTGCGGGCAGTAGCCTTCGGGAGAGTTGAACGAGAACGAATGCGGCGCGGGTTCCTGGAGCGAAATGCCGGTCTCGGGATCGACGAGATGCCGGGAGTAGTGGTGCAGCGCCCCGCTCTGCATATCCAGTACCGCCAGCGACCCCTTGCCGAGCGAGAGGGCGCTCTGCACGGAGCGGCGGATGCGGCCTCCGTCGCCGTCATCGGGCTTGAGCTTGTCCACCACCAGCTCGATGAAGTGAGCCTTGTAGCGGTCCAGACTGTCGGCCTCGGCGAGCGGACGGATCTCCCCGTCGATCCGGACCTCGGCATAGCCCTTCTTGCGCAGCTGGTCGAAAAGCTCGCGGTAGCTGCCCTTGCGACCGCGGACGAGCGGGGCGAGCAGCAGACATTTCCTGCCGTGGTACTCACTGAGTATCAGCTCCACTATGGCGTCGTCGGTGTAGCGGACCATCTCCTTGCCGCTGACCGGAGAATAAGCGGTTGAGGCCCGGGCGAAGAGCAGGCGCAGGAAGTCCGAGATCTCCGTGATGGTGCCCACGGTGGAGCGGGGATTGCTCCCGGTGGTCTTCTGCTCTATCGCGATGACGGGGCTGAGCCCGCTGATGCTCTCCACGGAAGGCTTCTCCAATATCCCGATGAAGTGCCGGGCATAGGGGGAAAGGGTGTTCATATAGCGCCGCCGGCCCTCGGCACAGATGGTGTCGAATGCGAGCGAGGACTTGCCGCTCCCGCTTATCCCCGTGATGACGGTGAACTTGCCGCGAGGGATGTCCACGCTGACATTCTTCAGATTGTGGGCGCGCGCGCCGCGCACTTCTATGAATGAGCCTTTACTCATAAGGGACTGCAAATTTACTAAATAATAATCGTATCTTTGCCCCCGACTTGTTTTGCCTTATGTGGGTTTGGTTTTCGGTATGCTCCGCTGTCCTGCTCGGCTTCTACGACGTGGCCAAGAAGCAGGCCCTCAAGAATAACGGTGTCCTCTGGATACTGCTCTGCGCCACCGGACTGTCGGCGCTCTTCCTCTGTCCGTTCCTCTCCGGAGGGTCGCTCTCCGACCATCTGAGCCTCGTGCTCAAGGCCGTTCTGGTGACCTCGTCCTGGGTCTCCGGACTGATCGCCCTGAAACTCCTCCCGCTCACCACGGCCAGCACCATCAAGGCTTCGCGCCCGATGTTCGTGGTGATATTTTCCATCATCCTCTTCGGGGAGAAGCTTAACCTGCCGCAGTGGGGCGGCATCGCGCTGGTGATGGTCTCGCTCCTGCTGCTATCCCGAGCGAGCAGCAGGGAAGGCATACGCTTCACCTCCGACAAGGGTGTGGCCTGGATGGTCGTATCAGTGCTCACCGGGTCCGCCAGCGCACTCTACGACAAGCACATACTCTCCCACCTGCAGCCCCTGTTCGTGCAGAGCTGGGCCAATGTCTATATCACGGTCCTGCTCGCCCTGCTCCTGCTGTTCAAGTACCTGAGAGACAAGGGCAGCGTGGAGAAGTTCCGCCCGGACTGGAGGCTGCTGCTGATAGCCGTGCTGATCACGGTCTCCGACGCGCTCTATTTCTTCGCCGTCAAGGAGGAGGGGGCGCTGCTCTCCGTCATCTCGATGATACGGCGCAGTTCCGTCCTGATCACATTCCTGTTCGGCGCGGTCGTGTTCAGGGAGCACAATATCAGGGACAAGGCCATCGACCTCGTGATACTGCTCGCCGGACTGGCGCTGCTGCTCTTCGCATCGGCGTAGTTTTTGATTATCTTTGTCTTTTATGAAACGTAAGCTTACAATCCCGCTTCTGCTCTGTGTCTGCACTCTGGCAGGGGCCCAGTCAGGCAATTTCGCGCTCGGCAAGTGGACCGAGATACACGGCGCAATACTCAAGGAACTCTCCAGATCGTATGTGGATTCGCTCCAGCTCGACAAGATCGAGCGGAAGGGGGTGGACGCTATGCTCGCGGGGCTCGACCCGTATACCGTCTATATCCCCGAGGAGGAGAACGAAGACCTCCAGATGATGATCCACAAGACCTACGGCGGAGTAGGGGCGGTGATCTACAAGCCCGACAAGGCGGGCAACGTGATCATCAACGAGCCTTATGCCGGCTCGCCTGCCGCGAAGAACGGGCTGGTCTGCGGGGACGAGATTATGGAAATCGACGGGCAGACAGTGGTCGGGCTCACCTCCCAGGAGTGCAGCGAGAAGATGCGGGGCGAACCCGGCACGAGGGTGCATTTCAAGGTCAAGAAACTGCGCGGCGGCGAGACGGATGTCACCGTGACCCGCGAGAAGATTCATCTCCCGGACATCGAGTACGCCGGGATGCTTGACGACAAGGTCGGATATATCTCCCAGACCGGATTTACCGACGGGGTCGGCAAGGAGATGAGGGAGGCTGTCATATCTCTGAAGAAACAGGGGATGCAGACCCTGGTGCTCGACCTGAGGGGCAACGGCGGCGGTCTGATGAACGAGGCGGCGGAGATCGTCTCCATCTTCGTGCCGCGCGGCTCGCTGGTCGTGTCGGCCAAGGGCAAGGAGAAAGGGTCCAGCTATGCGCTCAGGACCCGCAGGGAGCCGGTCGACACAAAGATGCCGATCATCGTGCTGGTGGACTCCGGCTCCGCATCGGCATCCGAGATCGTGGCAGGAGCTCTTCAGGATATGGACAGGGCCACGATAATGGGGCAGCGCACCTTCGGCAAGGGATTGGTGCAGAGCATCAAGTCGCTGCCTTACGGCGGGGAGCTCAAAGTCACGACCGCCAAATATTATACCCCGTCCGGACGCTGCGTGCAGGCGCTGGACTACAGCCACAGACGGGAGGACGGAAGCGTGCGGGAGATACCCGACTCGCTGACGCGGGAGTTCAAGACGGCCCACGGACGCATTGTCAGGGACGGCGGCGGCATCACGCCGGACGTGCTCCTGAAGGAGAAAGAATACAGCCGGCTGACATATTCCCTTGTGGCCTACGGGCTTCTGGAGCAGTATGCGCTGGAATATGTGCGCTCCCACGAGAGCATCCCGCCGACCGAGGACTTCCACCTCGCCGACTCCGACTGGGAGGAGTTCGTCAAGTTCGCTTCCGGCAAGGAGTTCGACTACCGCTCGACTGCCAAGACCTACTTCGACAAGGTGAAGGAGGAGATAGGGAAAGACGGACTCTCCGAGGCTCTCGCCCCGCAGGTAGAGGCTCTGGACAAGGCCCTCGATATGGAGAAGGCTGAGTTCCTGAGGCTCAAGAAAAGCGAGATCATCCCGTTCATCGAGGAAGAGATAGTGGTCCGCTACTACTTCCAGGAGGCCGGGATCAAGCTGCGCCTGCGCTACGACGACGCCCTCCGGGAGGCTCTCGCAAGCGGGCGGATCGGGCAATACTGATGACTTTCAGCACGGAACTTATAGTTCTGAATGCGACCAAGCTCGGAGAGAAGAGTCTGGTCGTGCACTGCCTGACCCCGGAGATGGGACGGCGCGGGTTCATAGTCTCCGTCCCCTCCGGAGGGAGGATGGCCCTGTTTCTGCCACTCAATCTGCTTGAAGCAGAGATAGTGGAGAATCCCCGCTCCGAGCTGTGGCGGGCGAGGAAGATCACTTCCGTCAGCCCCCTCAACGGGATACGCTCCAATGCGCTTAAGAACTCGATGACCCTCTTTATGAGCGAGGTGCTCTACCGCACGGTCCGGGACGGGGCGCTGGAGGAGGGGCTCTTCGAGTGGTGCAGGCACTCGATTCTGACCCTGGACGCGATGGAGAGCGACTTCAGCAATTTCCACCTGCGCTTCCTGCTGGAGTTCGCCGTCGCTCTGGGCTTCTCGCCCTCGCTGCCAGACCTTGCACCCTTTGCGGGAGAGCATCTCTCCGCGATAGGGACACTGCTCAAGTCCGACTTCGGCGAGTCTATGCTCCTCCCCCTCAACGGCGCATCCCGCAACGAGATCGCCGAAATCCTCCTCGACTACATCGGCTACCACAGCGAGTGCCGCCTCAACATCCGCTCCCTCGCGGTACTGAGGGAGCTGTACAGGTAGGGGGCAGAAAGAATGGACGGGAGGTAAGTTTTACCCCTCCCATCCACAATAAGGCCTCCAGAATGGACGGCAGCAGCCTGCAAGGGGCTGTCCGCGAACGGATTGTCAGATGCTGTCTCTAGTCCTTGACGCAGCGGACGGCGCAGCCGAAGCGGTAGCCGGAATAGGCCACGTTGAGGGTGCCGTTGTTCCTGTTGGTCATCACAGAATAGTACTGGATGTTCTTGATGCTTCCGTCTTCGTTGGCGAAGAGCTTATACGCCGATGAACCGAGGACATACTCGGTGTTCATCGTCTTGGCAGGAGCCGTGCCGGCGTGACCGGACAGCGTGGCTTTCTCAGCGGAAGCATTGGCGACGTTAACTACGCCCGTCACAGGGAATACGAGCCCGTCTGCGGCAGCCTTCGCGATGGAGCCGAAGCCGTTGAGATCGGCGTCATAGTAAGGAGCCGCGGTGTTGTCAGGAATTTCCTTGCTGTTGGAAGTGTGGCCGACAAGACCGAACCAATCTTCGAAATCAGGGATGTGCCAGCCCTCCGGGCAGATGCCCTGAACCTTGGCGAAAGAGTCATAGTTATCGGCGGTCACGGCCTTTCCGAAAGCGATGTCGGCGGAGTAGAGATAGCCCGCCGTTTCAACTGCGCTCTTGTCGAAAGAGAGATTGGTGCCATCGGTGGTGAGAGGATAATACACTCCGGTGAGATTGTTCACGTCATCGGAGACGGTCACTCCCTCCGGGACATAGCGGAGGTTCTCGGCCATCCAGTACTTGCCGTCAGCAAGATAGACAACGCCGTAGCTTACCCCGCCCAGCTCCACTGAAGGCTTAGGCTGCTCGATATTCACGACACTGTTGACCACCTCGTCAGCCGTGTTCTTGAAAGCAACGGTGAAGCTGTAGGCCAGAGCGTCGCCTGTCGTGTTGTCAGGCAGGGTGACCGTAATGTCAGTGGTGCCTTCCACGCCCTCAAGCGGCTCTACGGTGAGCCGGGAGTCCTCGGCAAGGACGATGGTCCAGCCGCAGTTGGAAGTGATGCTGTAGGTAAGAGTGGTACTCCAGAAATTAACGGTCTGAGCGGCAGGATTGAGGGCTACCGCTCCTTCCGGTGCAGGGACAACTTCGTCCTTCTTGCAGGATACGACTGCCAGAAGCGAGAGCAGCGCGAATCCGAAAAGTGATGTTTTTTTCATATTGAACTGTTTTTAAGAAAATTTATAAATTTTTTAAAATATTTTATCGTAATCAAAAATTATACCCGGTCTTAAGTCCGGCGCCCCAGCGCAGGGAGCCGGCTATATTGTTGAGTGAGAACGCCTTGGTGCAGTCTCCGAAGGCCTCGGCGTAGAACCCGTGCAGGAAGTTCCACCTCAGGGAGAGGCCGGCGGAGGTGCGCGGAGCCGTGGCGAATTCGCAGAGAGCCTCGTAGCGCTCCGCGAAGCGGTAAGGCTCGCTGACGGACGCTTCGGCACCATCCACACGCCGGGAGGCGTCTTCCCCGAAGCCGAGTCCGAAGTGCAGACGGGCGGCAAGCTCGAAACGGCCCAGATGCACGAGAGGCTCCGCGTCAACGGAATAGCGCTGAAGACGCCGGGTGTAGAAGTACGGATAGAGCGGGGTCGCCAGAGTCTCGGTGAGCTGCGCTCCGAGACCCGCCCGGACTTCCAGCAGAGTGCCGAGGTACTCGTATTCGAGCCCGGAGTCGAGCGAAGAGCGGCGCAGGATGCCGTTGCTGCCATATTCGCGGGTGATGGTGACGCCGCCCTCGACCGTCTTGTCAAGGACGGTCTCGCGGTTGGAGAGCAGCTCCAGGCAGGCAAGGGCCCGCAGGGTGTGGCGGCCCGAGCGGAGGACAAGGCGCAAGTCCGCGCAAGGCCCGCTGTAGCGGTACCAGACGGTCTGCTTCTCGCCCACTCTGCCGCGAAGATAGCGGAACTCGGCCTCGGCGTACAGGGAGCGGCACAGCTGCAGCTGCGCTGCAGCTCCGAGAGCGGACTGCACCACGGGCAGTCCGCTCACGCCCGGCTCGCTGAGCCGGGTGCCGCTCCCCGTCCACGCCTGCAGAGTCCCTATGCACAGCCCCTCGTCGAAAAACGCGGTCGGGGCCGTGCTCGCCGAGCCTATCTGCTCCGCGCTCACGGTCTCCGTGTTGCGGTCATATATCAGCGCGAGGCCCGCCGCAAGGTCTCCCGAAGAGTATGTCAGCGCAGGCCTGAAACTCAGGTCCAGCGCATAGTCGGTATAGCGCAAATCCTTGCGCTTCGCGGCGTTGCGCGAGCGGAAGTCCAGCGCCGCCCCCGCCGTCCAGCCCCCCGCAAGGTCCACCGCCACGGCCCCGGACATAGTATAGCTCTGATATGTCTTGCGCCCCGGGGTGAACTCCACGACGTCTATCGGGAAGCTCCCGCCGTCGAGGAACATAGAGCCGCACTCATCATAAGCCTCCCTGTCCTCGAAGCCGAACTCCCCTCTCATCGAGAACTTCTCCAGACTGGTCACGGTGCGGGCCAGCGCCCCGGCGCGCCACTCCGATACGGCCTCGTCCGGGCTTCTGAAGCCTCCGGCGGTGTAGCCCCCGTAGATCTCCGCATTGGAGAAGCTCCCGCTCCCGCGCCGCAGGCCCGCGGCGTTGCGCCCCCCGTTCCAGGGGTTCTCTTCGAGCCTCAGCTCATAGCGGCTCTGCGCTGCGGCTCCGAACGCGGCGCAGAGGCAGAGGGCGAGCACCGCTGCACCCCTATTTAAGCGACTGAGACTCACGTTCATAGAAATCATATCCACTATTGTTGGTATCGACCAGCACCTCATATCCGAGCTGCTGCGAGCGGCTTTCGTTGACCCGGCGCATAAGCGTGCGGCCCTCGTGCACATTGGAGAGGGTCACATACGATGCGTCTATAGCCGCGTTCATCCGCTTCCTGTTGGAGGAAGACTGCCCGTTGAAGACCTCCACCCCGTCGACCACCCAGTCGTTAGGTACGCAGACCACCCTGTCCTTGGAACTGCCCGGCTTATAGATGACATTGCCGCTCCCTGCGATGAACTCCTGTATCGTCTGCCCCTGCGCGCGGAATATCACCACCGCCGGAGAATTAATCGAGAAGGTGTAGGCGTTGGACTGCCCGGTCTTGATGACCACGTTGAGGAAGCGGTCCCTGCTCACCTTGTCGCCCGGAGAGGGATGGTAGAGGGTATTCGGGAAGTAAGTCGGATTGTAGCAGGTGAAGACATCCTCCCGGTTGAGATTGACCGACAGCGGGTACTGCGCCGTATGGTCTATCGCCCCCATGACCGCCACCACCGCGTCTTCTCCCGGAGACAGAGGGTAGGTCTTCCCGTCCCCGGGGAACTGCCACACGGCCTGGATCACAGGGCTGAACTCGATATCCTCGTCCCATACTGCGGCGGAGTTGGAGTTGTAGGGGTCGAGCGTCCCGAAGCACAGGCTGTCCAGCCATACAGTATGGTCGGTGTTGTTGTGCAGGATGATATAACTGTCCGACTGATAAGTCCCCTCCTCCGGAAGCTTCATACATCCTCCGCAATAGATTTCCTTGATGAGTATGTCACCGGTACGGATTTTCTTCAGCTGCAGTTCGACGGAGAGCGGCGAGCCGCCGAGGATGATCCCGCCCTTGGAGGCGTTGAATCGCTCCTCGTTGATGAGCGAACCCGCACTCGCCCGATAGAGGCCGCTCGGAAGGCTGAAGCGGGCGGTGCCGGAAGCGTCGCACAGGGCCTCGTACCCCGCGCCGCTGTTGACATCGCTCAGCGTCACCGCAACCCCGGAGAGGTCCGCCCCCGCATATCCCTCCGGCATCAGGAGGCTGATGCTCAGCTCCTGAAGGTCGGCGGAGTACGGGTTGGCCTCATCCAGATTGAGGCAGGACACTGCCAGAAAAGACAATATTATGATTGTCAGATACTTTCTCATAACTTTATCCTGCAAGTCAGTCCGTAATAGAAGGCCGGGGTGAATATCGCCCCCACGCCCGTCGCCATCGAGACCACATAAGGCCGCGAATTGGTGAAGTTGTTGGCGAAGAACGACAGGCTCAGCTTGTCGCCTATCTCCTTGGTCACGCTGAGGTTGGCGGAGGCGTAGCTGCCGTATCCGTCAAGAGAGAAGACGTGGTCGTTGGACGGGGGGATGAGCAGGCCGCGGAACTTCGGGTCAGTCCTGTCCGCCTCAGTGAAAGGATGCAGCACCGGAGTGTCATCCTCCACGTCCAGATATGCGACCGGATATAGCACATCCTCGCCGCCCGCCGGGATATTCTGCGAGCGGGAGAAGAGCGAGACTTCCAGACGGCAGGTGATGACGAGCCGCGCTTCCGGGATATGGCTGATCGCCGTCAGGTTGGCGTCCAGCGAGCGGGACAGCTTGCCGCGCACGACCATATTGGAATTGCCGCCGTTGGCATAGACTCCCACATACTGATAGGAGCGCCCGGAGAGGTCGGTGTGCGACCAGCCCGTATTGTAATAGTAGTACAGACCGTCGTCGTCGGTCTTGGACCGGTTGTACGAAGCGTCCAGCCGGAGCGAAGTGCGCAGCGGCCTGATCTCCGGGAAGTCCGCCGTCAGCTCGACTCCGGAGCGGTAGACCGGAGCGCCGTTGTCCTGGCGCCGGGTGGCGACGAAGGTCCTGTCCTCTCCGCTGTCGCGGACAAGGGACACCACAGAATAGCTGTTGGAGAACTTGTACGGATTGCGCGTGATGTTGTTGAAACCGACCACCGACAGACTCACCCCCAAGAACTGCGCATCAAGGCCTATTTCGGCGTTCTCGTTGCGCTGCCACCTGAGGTCCGGATTGTATTCTATGGTATAGGGCTTCGTATAATATCTGTAGTACAGTTCGCCCGAGTCGTCATAGCCGCTCCCCACGAGTATATCCCGGTATTCCTGTTTAGGATAGAGGATATAGAAGGACGGAAGTTTCTCGGCCACTCCCCATCCGGCTCTCAGGGCCAGGGACGGGCCAATCTGCCATTTCGCGTTGAACCTCGGAGAGAGGGAGTTCACGTTGTCGTAGAGGGAACCCTTCACGAAAACATTGTCCATACGCAGGCCGGCGGTGAGCTGCAGCCCGAACGGGAAAGTGAAGTCCTCCTCGACATAAGGGGAGACGCTGTGCATAAAGGGGTAATCCCGGTATGGACGCGGCCTGTAGCCGTCGGCGGCGAGAGACGGGTCGAGGTAATACTCACCCTCGCCCACATTGCCGCTGGCCTTCCACTGCACCCCGGCCTTGAGGGCGCTCTTGCAGCCGGACCATCTGCGGATCCAGGAATACTTCAGCGAAGCGCCGTAGTCCAGCTCCTGCGAATCCGTCATCTTGTCGGAGAAATACTTCCCGGCCGGCAGCAGGGTGGCATTGCTGTAGCCCTCGACCTCGGAATGTACCGCCGGCTGCCGCGAGGCTTCGCTATGGTATTCGTGGAGGTGAGAGAGATTGTCGGCGTAGCTGACGAAGGCTTCCGCCCTGAGGTTGGTGATCCAGCTGCGGTTGAGCAGCCAGGTGAGGGAGGCGTTGCTCCTCAGGGAGTTGTCCCGCACCTTGGAGTATTCCCCCTTATACGCGTCGGGGTCGTCGCTGCTGTCCATCCCGCCGAGATTGCCGTTGATGCCGGCCTCCAGACGCAGAGCTTTAAGGAAGGTGTTGGAATATGTGAGTCCCAGCCCGCGGCGGGTGTAGGATTCGTAAGGGGAGGTGAGCTTCTTGGTGGCACGGGCCCACTCCGCGCTGAGGTTGAGCACTCCGGCATCCCCGGGCAGGCCGACCCCCTTGGAGATGGAGGTCTGATAGGTGCGCGGATTGACGGAGAAGCTGATGCTCAACGGTGCACGCCCCCGCTTCGTATGGATCTTGACTATCCCGGAGCCGAGGTCGCCGTACTCTGCGGAAGGCACCCCGGAGAGGACTTCCACCGACTCCACATTGTCCACGGCTATGCTCCTCGTGTCCACCCCGGACATCCCGCCGAAGGCGGCGTTGTTGCCTACGCGCACTCCGTCCACCTCGACTGCGGTGGAGAATGCGGCGTTGCCTGAGGACACGCCCCCTGAGCGGATGGAGAAGGAGTTGGAGGAGGTGAGGTCCGGGTTGGTGGTCTTGCCGCCAGGAAGAAGGGCGGACATATCAGTCATATTGCTGAGCTGCAAATGGTTGAGCGCATCCCGCCCGATGTTGTGGGATGTCCCGGTCCCGTCCTTGGGACGCTGCGCCGTGACCACCACCTCCTTGAGCGCCAGGGTGCTGAGCTGCATCTTGACCGTGAGGCCGCTGACCTCGCCCCTGACTTCGAGAGGCAGCGCCGCGTCCACATAGCCGAGGATGGAGACCTTGAGTTCGTACTTCCCCCGGGCGACCCTCTCGATGCGGAATGCCCCGCCGTCGTCAGTCACGGCCCAGAGTTCGTCGATATTGACCACGGCCCCCGCGAGAGGCTCCCCGGTGGAGGCGTCAACCACCTTGCCGCCGACGCCCCACAGAGCAGGCTGCGCATACGCGCTCCCCGCTCCGCAAAGCAGCACCGCAAGCAAAACTGCAACGATATATCTAAAGCGACTATCCAACACTGCCCCAAAAAACTAACCCGCAAAAATACGGCTTCTCCGCCGGTTTTCCACTCATCATTTATTGGGGTTTGTACGGCAGCACCCGTCCCGGCGAGCTGAACTTGATCCTGGCCCCCTCCTCGCGGACATCGTCCTGCGAATAGGTGATGGTCCAGGTGTCCATAGTCATCAGCTCCCAGAGCCGCCCGGCGGTCATCGGGGCGGCGAAACGCACCTGTATGCTCGGCACAAGAGAGTCGTTGAGCCTGAGATAGGTTCCTATCACACCCTCCTCCCTGGAGAGGTGGTTGCTCAGGAACGGCAGGGCCCGCTTGAGTATTGGCTTCTCGTAATTCCGGTCCGCTATTTCGTAGATGAACTGCTCCGCGTCCCTGTAGACTTCTGTCCTCTTGCGCACGACGGTGCTGTCGCCGTCAGGATACCTGCCGTTGTACTCGGCGGTGAACGGGTCGAACATCATCTCAAGATACTCCCCCACAGGCAGCATCCGCTCGCCCCTGTCCATCCTGACGAATTCGAAATCCACCGGCGTGGTCTTCACCCCGCCGCCGTGTACCGGCATATCGAGGCTCTTCTTCTCCACCACCTCGCGGAACCACTCCTCATCCGCCTGCTCGTCCGGAGCCATATAGACGTGGACTATCAGAGGGCAGTCGTACTCGGATTCGAGTCCGAATATCTTCTTGCCGGTCAGACGCAGCTGGAGTCCGAGATAGTTGAGGTCGAGCTTGTCGGACATATGCTCAGTGCGTATCGTGACGCGCTTTATCAGCGGATACTCCTTCGGGTCCGGACTCGACACGCGGAAGTGCGACGGCACGAACACCTCCTCCTGCACCTTTTCGGCGGAGGTCACGCCCGGGTCGTAGGCGATCACCACGGTATGGCTGCCGACATAGGTCTTGACTCCGTGCACGCCGCGGACCTTCTCCATACGGGCCTTGAAGGCCATAGAGCTGCCGTAGCACTTCACGGAGCGGAGATTCTTGACCGTCACGGTCTCAAGGTTCATCCCCTCGGTCACGCCCCAGGTCTCGTTGATGGTAGGCAGCTCGAAGCGCCCTCCGGCAAGGTAGGCCGCGGCGACGAGCAATACCGTGACTATGGCGGGGAAGAAGCGCATAACCCTCTTCGTCCCGGCCTTTTCTCCAGGACGGACCCCGATGGAAAGGGCCTCGGACGGACAGGCGGCCACGCACTCCCCGCACAGGGTGCAGTCGACCGCGGTCACCCGGCTGCCGAACGACTGGACGTCGATCCCGTAAGGGCAGCTCTTACGGCAGGAATAGCAGCGGTGGCTGCAGCGGGCCTGGTTGATGGTGACGGCCACCGGATGCAGCTTAGGTCCGCTGTGGAACGCCTCAAGCAGGTAGCCCGCCAGACAGAACGCTCCAAGATACCATATCCACGCGATGTGCACTCCGACAAGATTCAGCACCAGACAGACTGCGGAGAGCAGCAGGAGCGCGAGCCAGAACTTGAGCGTATTGGACACCGCTCCGAGCGGGCAGACATATCTGCACCAGAACCGGTCCACCACTATGCCGAGCAGAAGCACTATGCCTATGCTCACGAGCGACATCCAGAGGGTTATCTCGCCCTTGAAGCCGGTGGCGGCGGCATAGTACGGGTCAAGGTTCTTGCAGAAGAGTTCGCTGCTGCTGACGGTCATATACACTATCCAGAAGAGGAGGGCGTACTTGACTATGCGCAGCACCCTGTCCGCGACGCTTCCCTGCCTGATGGTTATGCTCTTGAGCCCCACGGCCTCGCGCAGCTTCTTGAGCAGATCCTCCACCGAGCCTATCGGACACAGATAACCGCAGAAGAGCTTGCTGAACAATATCACGGACGCGGCGAGGGCCACGCCCATCATAATCTGCATCGTAGTCATCGAGCATGGGAGCGATCCCCCCACGACGAAGGTGACCAGAGCCTGAAGCCCGCCGAAAGGGCAGTATTTCTCCGGGTCGGGGGTCTCCAGCCCGAGGACTTTCGCGCCGAGTCCGCTGGAGAGGAATACTATAAGCGCAAGCACTCCCCACTGGAGGGCGTATTTCTGCCAGTTGGTGCAGATTGTGGATTTCTTCTTTGACATAGCCTATTTCTTGGAAGTGATTCCGAGTTTTCTGAGCAGCGCCTCCGGCTGCGGGTCGTGGCCGCGGAACTTGCGGTAGAGCACAGCCTCCTCCTCGCTGCTGCCGCGCATAAGGATATTCTCCCGGAACGCGTCCGCAACCTCGCGGCTGAATATGCCCTTCTCCTTGAAGAGGGAGAAGGCGTCGGCTTCGAGCACCTCGGACCATTTGTAGGAGTAGTATCCGGCGGAGTAGCCCCCGGAGAATATGTGGGTGAACGATGTGGAGATGGCAGTGCCCGGCACCGCAGGCAGAGTCCGGCAATCCTTGAGGCAGGCCTCCTCAAGCTGCGCCACACTCATCGTGACGGGGCTTGCGACATTGTGCCAGGCGAAGTCGAGCAGTCCGAACTGGAGCTGGCGCACCTGGGCGTATGCAGCCTGATAGTTCTTGGAGGCCACTATCTTGTCTATCAACTCGTCAGGGATGACCTCTCCGCTGCGCCAGTCCCTGGCGAAGGTCTTGAGGTATTCGGGTTCATAGGCCCAGTTCTCCATTATCTGGGACGGGAGTTCCACGAAGTCGCGTGCCACGCTCGTGCCGGTAAGGGACGGATAGCGTCCCTCGGCGAGCATCCCGTGCAGGGAGTGCCCGAACTCGTGGAGGAAGGTGGTGAGTTCGTAGTGGGTGAGCAGGGCCGGGCTGTCGGCGGTCGGCTTGCTGAAGTTGGTGACTATGCTGATGAAAGGTCTGCGCTCCTCTCCGCCGCGTATGCTCTGCTCGCGGAAGGCGGTCATCCACGCGCCTCCCCTCTTGCTCGCGCGCGGGAAGAAGTCGGCGTAGAAGAGGGCGAGATGCCGTCCGTCGCCGTCGCTGACTTCATAGACACGGACATCCTTGTGGTAGCCCGGGATGTCGGGACGCGGGGTGAACTTGAGCCCGTAGAGCTTGGTCGCGAGACCGAAGACGGCGTCGATGCAGCTGTCGAGCCGGAAGTAAGGCTTGAGGACCTCTTCGGAGATGGAGTAGCTGGCATCCTTGTATCTCTCGGACCAGAAGCTGAAGTCCCACGGCTGCATCTGCTTCTCGCGGTAGCCGTTGCTGCGGGCGAAGGCGTAGAGCTCGGCTATCTCTCCGCGTGCCGCAGGGAGCGACGGGCCCATCAAGGCGTCAAGCAGGGACTGCACGTTCTCCGTGGTCTTCGCCATCTTGTCCTCGACGCTGTAGTCGGCATAGGTCCTGTATCCCAGGATGTTCGCTATCTTGAGACGCAGGTCGGCGATACGGACGCAGAGCTCCGAGTTGTCGTTCGCTCCGCCGAAGGCCTTGGAGTTGTAGGCCATATATAGCTTCTTGCGGAGGTCGGAGCGGGTGCTGTATTGCATAAACGGAGTGTAGCTCGGGTAGCTGAGGTCGAAGGTCCATCCGCTCTCTCCCCTCTCGGCGGCTGTCGCCGCGCCCATATCCCTCACATATTGAGGGAGTCCGGCGAGCTCGGCCTCGTCGGTGAGATTAAGGGCGAACGAGTTGGTGGCGGCAAGCACATTCTGGCCGAACTTGAGGGTAAGCAGGGAGAGTTCCTCCTCATAGCCGCTGTAGAGTTGCTTGTCCCCGTCGGAGAGCAGGGCCCCGCTGCGCACAAACTCCTTATATCTGTCGTCGAGCAGCTTGAGCTGATCGGGGTCGAGCCCCAGACTCCCGCGGCGCTCCCAGACGGACTTGATCCTCCGGAAGAGAGGCTCGTTGAGCGCTACATACATCGAGTACTCCGTCATCATCGGGGAGAGACGCTCCGCAAGCTCCTGCATCTCGGGACTGCTGTCGGCTTCGAGCAGGTTGTAGAATATGCCGGCTATCTCGTCGAGCTTCCCGCCGGCGAACTCGAGCGCCTCCACGGTGTTGGCGAAATCCGGTTCTGACGGGTCGGAGCTGATGGCGTCGATCTCGGCCTTGGCCTGCGAGATGGCCTCAGTGAATGCAGGCAGATAGTGTTCGACCTTGATCCTGTCGAACTGCGGAGCTCCATACGGGAGCGGAGATGGGGTGAGAAGAGGGTTTTCCATTTCGGAAAGGTCGCTTTGATTGAGTTCTCTGAGGATGTTATGGGCTCCGGCGTAGTTTTTGAGCGTCCAGAGCACAAAGCGTATGTCGACGCTTACGCAGCGGTTGTAGTCGTCGGTCCAGCTTACGTCGCCGGCCAGGGACTCCTTGTTGCCGTCGAAGGCGAGGCCTATGAGTTCGCCTCCGGCGTTGAGCACAGGCGAGCCGGAGTTGCCCCCGGTGATGTCATTGTCGCTGAGGAAGTCCACCGGGAGGCTCCGCTCATTCCGGAGCAGGTTCTTCCACTCAGGAAGGAGGTGGAAGTCGTAGCTGGAGTCCTCCTTGGCGAGGATCTCGCCGGATAGCGTCTGCCAAGGCAGCTCGGCCCCGTCCCTGCTGATACTGCGTATCTTACCGAATGTCAGGCGCATAGTGGAGTTGGCATCGGGATACTGGAGCTCTCCCCTCGCCTCGCGGCTGCGGTAGAGGGCGGCGGTATATTTTTTTTCAAGGGCGGCGATGCTCTCCTCTCCTAAGGCTTCGTCCACACGAGCGTTGAAGTCGGAGATGCTGACATCGGTGAAGAAGCGGTAGATGCGATCCTCTTTTGTCATCCGGGTGTCGGTCCAGAGATAGTCGGCGGTCGCATCGGCATCCCTGCCGCAGAGTTCGTAGGCCTCCTTCTGAAACGGGCCCCACATCTCGCGGTCCACTCGGGTGTAGTATGTCTTGACGGCATAGCGGAAGAGTTCCTTCTCCAGCCTCATATCGAGCTTGGAGTAGTCTGCAGCGGGGTCGTAGTCCGTCTTGCGGTTCTTCATCCGCGTGGCTATCAGACCCAGTTGACCGCCGCGGACGAGGGTCTCGCGATACCAGAGCAGGTTGCGCTGCGCCTCTCTGACGGCCTTGTACTTTCTGTTGAGCCGCCTCACTATGTCCCTGCCCTCGCGGTCCAGACTCTTCTCGATGGCCTTCTTTTCTTTGACCACCCCGAACTGTCTGCAGCATTGCTCAAAGCCTTCGTTATTCTCCTGCACATTGCTCAGGGAGAAGTACTTGTCGGCGTATTTGAGCCTGATCTCGGGGTCGGTGTCCATCCACCTCTTCATTATCGCCATCTGCTCCGCGCGGACCCGGTTGGTTATGGGAAGCCGGACTCTGACGAGATAATCCACCTTGGCGGATGAAGAATAGCGGTCGGTGCTGCCCGGGTAGCCGAGTATCATCGTGAAGTCGCCCGGGCCGTAGCCCTCGGTGCTGATGCTGAGGTGGCGCTTCGGGCGCATAGGGACGTTGGCTTCGGAGTGCGGAGCGGGCTTCCCGTCCGCGCCGGCGTAGATACGGTACAGGGCGAAGTCGCACTTCTGCTGCGGCCACTCCCAGTTGTCGATATCGCCTCCGAACGCGGCTATGCTGACGGGCGGAGCGGCGACGAGTCGCACATCGGTATATACTTCATAGAGAGCGAGATAGTATCTCTCCCCCGCCCACATCGAACTAAGCTGCGCTTCGTAGCCGCTGGCGGTGGAATATCTGCGCTCGATGATGCTGCCGATGCGGCGGAGGCCATACGGGCGGTCCGCCTGCTTCTCCGTCTCTATGAGGAGGTTCACCTCGTCAGTGACGTCGAGGACTTTCCGGAGGAAGTAGGCGCTCTTGCCGGGGATGTAGATCTCCTCGGACATCACGTCCGCAAAGAATCCGTCTTCGAGGTAGTTGTGCTCGACGCTGCTGAGGCGGTGGACGTCGCTGTAGGCGCAGTGGTGGTTGGTGATGAGCAGGCCGCGGTCGGAGACCATACTGCCGGTGCAGCCGAAGTCCAGAGACACTATGGCGTCTTTGAGCGAGACTGAGTCGGCGTTGTAGATCTCTCCGGCTTCAAGCCGGAGGCCACCCTCCTGCATCTTGCGTGCGAGCGCCTCGGAGATGGAGTTCACCATCCACATCCCTTCGTCCGCCACCGCCGCCATCGGGCTGAGCGACAGCAATATGGCGAGAGCCAATCCTTTTGTCTTCATCCTGCTTGCGTAATTTTGTAAAGGTGACAAATTTACGCATTATATCCTTGCCACGCAAGTACGGGAGGAGAAGGGGGTGACTAAAAAGGACCGCTTGGTCCTTTTTAGTCACCCCCTTCTGGGTCCTTTGATGTTGGGGCTTTTGCCCCTATATCAAATCGTCCCCTGCTCCAGCATCGCGGTGGCGACCTTCATAAAGCCGGCGATGTTGGCGCCCTTGACGTAGTCGACGCTGCCGTCAGGCTGGGTGCCGTACTTCACGCAGGCCTCGTGGATGGACTTCATGATATAGTGAAGCTTGGCATCCACTTCCTCGCCGCTCCAGCTGATGTGGGAAGCATTCTGGGTCATCTCCAGACCGGAAGTGGCCACTCCGCCCGCATTGACGGCCTTGCCAGGGGCGAAGAGCACGCCGTGCTTCTGGAAACAGTGGATGGCGCCTGGCTGGCATCCCATATTGGAAACCTCGCAGCAGCACCAGGTGCTGTTGGCAATCAGCTCCTTGGCGTCATCCTCGGAAAGCTCATTCTGGAAGGCGCACGGCAGCGCGATGTCGCACTTCACGCTCCAGGCCTTCTTCCCGGCGGTGAACCTTGCCTTCTGCGGGAACTTGGTCGCCATATCCTCGACCATATTGCGGTTGGACGCACGCATCACGAGCATATAGTCGATCATCTCCGGGGTGATGCCGTCAGGGATCTCGCACACTCCGTCAGGGCCTGAGATGGCGATGACCTTGGCGCCGAGTTCCACTGCCTTCTTGCAGGCGCCCCAGGCCACATTGCCGAAGCCTGAAACGGCTATCTTGCAGCCTTTGAGCTCACGCCCCGCCTTGGCGAGGAGATAGTGGGTGAAATAGAGAGCGCCGTAGCCGGTAGCCTCAGGACGGAGGATTGAACCGCCCCAGGTGGCCCCCTTGCCGGTCAGCACGCCGGTGTTGTATTGGCGCGCAAGCTTGCGGTACATTCCGTCCAGGTAGCCGATCTCTCGTCCGCCCACGCCCACATCGCCCGCAGGAATGTCCTGGTCCGGGCCGATGCAGTTCCAGAGCTCAAGCATAAACGCCTGACAGAAACGCATAATCTCTTCGTTGGACTTGCCGGTCGGGTCGAAGTCGGAGCCGCCCTTCGCGCCTCCCATAGGCAGGGTGGTGAGAGCGTTCTTGAAAGTCTGCTCGAATCCGAGGAACTTCAGCATAGACGGGGAGACCGCCTTGTGGAAGCGGAGCCCTCCCTTGTATGGGCCGATGGCGCTGTTGAACTGAACCCGGTAGCCGGTATTGGTCTGAACCTCGCCGCGGTCGTCGACCCAAGTGACGCGGAATGTGAAGATCCTGTCAGGCTCCACCATTCTCTCGACAATCTTAGCCTTCTCGAATTCGGGATGCTGATTGTAGACTTCCTCAATGGATTCCAACACCTCCTGTACCGCCTGGAGATATTCGTTCTCCCCCGGGTACTTGGCCTGGAGACGGGCCATTATGTCCTTTGTCTTCATATTAATAATGTGGTTATTTGACCTCCCAGGTTGAACCGCTGTGCAGGAGGTCATCTACACAGTGTATCTTGGATTTAGTCATCACTTCCTTGACCTGGTCGCGGACACCGTCGTCGTAGGTGATATCCTTGACGTCGCGGATCACGCCGAGCGCCACCGGATAGTCCGGCCCCTTCATCTCGGCGAGAGCCATATGGATGCCGATGTTGTCGGCGTGCGCGTCGTGGACGAGGATGTCCTCCTCGGTAAACCCGCCCTCACCGATGTGGACGGCCCTGATCTTCTTGCCGTCGTAGATGAGGCCCTTGTCGCGGTTCTTGCCGAAGATCATCCTCTCGCCCTGCCTGAGGACGATGGTGTGGTCGGCCTTGACCGCAGGGTCGGAGAGGTCCCTGTGGGCCCCGTCGTTGAATATCACGCAGTTGGTGAGCATCTCCATCACCGAGCAGCCGTCGTGGAGGGCGGCGGCGGTCATAATCTCCTCGTTGAGCTTGAGCTCCACGTCCAGCGAGCGGGCGAAGAAAGTGCCCTTAGCTCCGAGCACCAGCGCACCCGGGTTGAACGGATGCTCCACAGTGCCGTACGGCGATGTCTTGGTGATCGCGCCGAACTTGGAGGTCGGAGAATACTGCCCCTTGGTCAGGCCGTAGATCTGGTTGTTGAAGAGGATGATGTTGATGTCGATGTTGCGCCGGATGGCGTGGATGAAATGGTTGCCGCCGATCGCGAGAGCGTCGCCGTCGCCGCAGGCCTGCCATACGGTCAGAGTCGGATTGGCCACCTTGATGCCGGTGGAGACGGCGGTAGCGCGCCCGTGGATGCTGTGGAAGCCGTAGGTATCCATATAGTACGGGAGACGGGAGGAGCATCCGATGCCGGATACCACCACGTAGCGCTCCTTATCGTAGTTCAGAGCCTGGCTCACCTTTGGGAGAGCCCTCTGCAGAGCGGCGAGCACGGCGTGGTCGCCGCAGCCCGGACACCATCTTACTTCCTGGTCGCTCTTGAAGTCCTTGAATGTCAATGTAGCCATAGTCTATAACTCCTTTCTTATCGCTTCCTGCAGCTCGCTCACGAGGAACGGCTGACCCTGAATCTTGTTGTATTTGACTATCTCGAGGTGAGGGAACTGCGTGCGCAGATAGTCGGCGAACTGACCGCTGTTGAGCTCGCACACGAGTATCTTCCCGAACGAGGAGAGCACCTTCCCGGTATTGGATGGGAGAGGGTTGATGTAGTCGAAGTGCACATAGGAGACATCGTCCATCTCGCTGACGGCTGCGTAGATGTGGCCGTAGGTGCCGCCCCAGCCGACTACCAGCAGCTTGCCGCTCTCCGCTCCGCAGATCATCTCCAGCTGAGGTATGTCACGGGCTATGCGGGCCACCTTTTCGGCACGCTCGCTGACCATCGTGGCGTGGTTGACAGGGTCGTTGGAGAGCACTCCGTCGTGGTTCTTCTCCAGCCCGCCGACGCGGTGCTCGAAGCCCTTCTGCCCGGGGATGGCCCAACGGCGCACGAGCGTCTGAGGGTCGCGGCGGAACGGATAGAACTTCTCGCCCTCCTTGAGGACTCCCTGCACGAACGGCGGCTTTATACTCGGATAATCCTTCATCTCCGGTATCCTCCACGGCTCGGAGCCGTTGCCGAGGAAGCCCTCGGAGAGGAGGATGACAGGGGTCATATGCTCGAGCGCGATCTTGGCCGCGTTGAAGGCGGCGTCGAAGCAGTGCGCCGGAGAGTGCGCGGCGATCACCGCCATCGGGCACTCGCCGTTACGCCCGTAGAGGGCCTGGTTGAGGTCTGACTGCTCGGTCTTGGTCGGAAGGCCGGTGGACGGCCCCCCTCTCTGCACGTCGACCACGACGAGCGGAAGCTCGGCCATCACGGCAAGCCCCATAGCCTCCGACTTGAGCGAAAGGCCGGGACCGGAAGTGGTCGTCACGGCAAGGTTGCCGGCGTAGGCTGCACCTATCGCGGTGCAGATGCCGGCTATCTCATCCTCGGCCTGCAGCGTCTTGGCTCCGAGGCTCTTGTGTATCGCGAGCTCCTCGAGTATGGCCGTCGCGGGCGTGATCGGGTAGGAGCCGCAGAAGAGCGGGAGTCCGGACTTCTCGGAAGCCGCGAGCAGACCCCATGCGGTGGCCTGGTTGCCGGTGATATTGCGCCAGATGCCTTTCTTGAGGTCCTTGACAGGCTCGACGGTGTAGGTGTTGGCTATCATCTGCAGGTTTGCCGCATAGTTAAATCCGTCCCTGAGCACCTTCTTATTAGGCTCGATGACCTCAGGATGCTTCTTGGAGAATTTCTTCTCGAGGTAGCCGAAGATATAGTCCAGAGGGCGGTTGTAGATGAAGCAGGCCATTCCGAGAGTGAACATGTTCTTGCACTTGACGATGGACTTGTTGTCCATCCCGCTGTCCTTGAGGCTCTCGTGGGTCAGGGTGGTGATCGGGGCGATGATGAGCGTCCTGTCGTCGACTCCGAGTTCGCGGAACGGGTCGTCGGTCGTGAAGCCGGCCTTGGTCATCCCGGCCTCGTCAAACGCGTCCTGGTCCACCAGGATCATCGCGTGGCGCTTGCACCACTTGGCGTTGGTCTTGAGCGCGGCGGGGTTCATCGCCACCAGCAGGTCGCAGAAGTCGCCCGGAGTGGAGACTTTGCCCGTGCCGATATGAATCTGGAACCCGGACACGCCTGAGACGGTCCCGTGCGGGGCCCTGATCTCTGCCGGGTAGTCCGGGAAGGTCGAAAGACCGTTGCCGTAGATGGCTGACATATCAGCAAAAAGAGATCCGGTGAGTTGCATTCCATCACCCGAATCTCCGGCAAATCTGATCACCACATCCTTGGCGTCAATGATTTTATGTTGCATTGCAATGTGTAATTGGTATAGTTTCAGTAGTGTTTTCAATAGGCTGAAAGCCCTGCCGGATGGGAGCAGGGCTTGTCAGTTGAGGTCCGTCTATTGAGCTGACTGGGCCGCCTGCTGCTGGGCCTGGAGCTCCGCCTGAAGCGACTCGAGGGTGCGGTCGTCGGCGATGCCGAGGGCTTTGCGGGCCGCAGGGGTAAGGTCGACGCTCTGAGTGTCATCGTAGTAGAGGAGGGTGCTGATGTCCAGGACATAGACATATCCACCCTTCTTGGCGAGGTCCTTGACGGTCTCCTGGGCTTTCTGGTAGATAGGGGCCATCAGAGACTGCTGCTGCTGCTGAAGCTCGCTCTGGACTGACTGGCTGAACTCCTGGATGCGCTGCTGGATCTCGGTGAGCTCCTTCTCCTTGCTCTCGCGGATGGCGGTGGTCCAGGTGCTGGCCTTGGAGCTGTAGGTGTTGTATTTGGTGTTGAACTCCTCCACCATCGCCTGATAGGTCTCGTTGGCCTCCTTCTCGGAAGCGGCCATAGTCGAGCGGGCCTGGTCGGCCTCAGGACTCAGCTGCACGAGTTCAGAGAAGTTGACGTGCGCAAATTTTGGCTGAGCCGCCGCCGAGAGAGTGAAGAATACCGCAGCGGCAATCAAAAGAACCTTTTTCATATTGTTGACATTCATTAAATTAATATTCCTCTTAAAACTGTTGTCCGATGACGAAGTGGAACTGGCTCCGCTTGCTCGTGTCGGTGGTGTCGAATCCGTAGCCCCAGTCGACGCCGAGCAGACCGACCATCGGTAGGAAGATGCGGACACCCACTCCGGCGCTGCGTTTGATCTGGAAAGGATTGAACTTTCTGATGTCCGACCAGGCGTTGCCGCCCTCCAGGAAGGTGAGCACATAGATGGTGGAGGTAGGCTGGAGTACCACAGGGTAGCGCAGCTCGACGGTGAACTTGTCGTAGACATTGCCCGCGTAGGCGTAGCCGTTGGAGTTGTAGGTGGACGGCTCGTACGGGGTCAGGGAGTAGTTCTCGTAGCCTCGGAGCGAGATGACCTCGGAGCCGTAGGTGCTGTAGCCCGACATGCCGTCGCCGCCGAGCAGGAAGCCCTCGAACGGAGAGTAGCCCCAATTGCGGTTGTAGTATCCGAGATATCCGAACTGTGCGCGGGTCATCAGGACGAGGTCGCCGACCAGCTTGGTGTAGGTGGCGCCGGAGAGCTTCCACTTGTGGTATTCTATCCACTTGTAGCGCTTCTCGGAAGACCAGTTGTCGTAGTTGACGTCCTTATAGCTGGAGACCGCCACCTTGTTGCCGTTGCTGTCGTAGTCGTATTTGCGCAGCAGGGAGAACGGCGGGGTGAGCTGGAGGGAGAACTGGAAGTCCGAACCGGTGCGCGGGTAGATCTGCTGATCGGTGGAGTTGCGCACCAGACTCAGCGAGTAGTTGATGTTGTGGGCGATGCCGTTGTCGAAGATGAAGTAGCCGGAGTACCAGTTGGTCAGCCTGTAGGACTGCCAGTTGAGACCGTTGTAGAGCACGAAATAGCTGTCGGGCCACTTGAGGCGGGAGCCCAGCGATGCGGAAAATCCGAAGACCTCCATCTCGCGGTCGTGGCTCAGGATGTTGAGCGCAAGGTAGGAGTTGGTCTGACGGGTGTAGTATGCGCCGAGATTGAGCGAGGTCGGCTTCTTGCCGAAGAGCCAAGGCTCGGTGAAACTGGCCGAGAGCGCGGTGTAGTAGGTGCCGTTGGTCTGGAAGCGGAACGCGAGGTTCTGCGCGTCGCCGAGCGGCACAGGCCTCCAGGCGCTCTTGTCGAGGATGCGGTGGGTGGAGAAGTTGTTGAAGCTCACGCCGACCGTGGCGACGAAGGTCTTGCCTCCCCAGCCTCCGGAAACTTCCAGCTGGGACGACGGCTTCTCCGTCACGTTGTATGTGATGTCGACCGTATTATTGATCTGGTTGGGCACGATGGACCAGCCCTTGGTCGGGTCCATAATCGCCTCGGAGTCGAACTGCCCGAGAGACGCGATCTCGCGTATGGAGCGCTCGAAGTCACTCTGGCTGAAGAGGTAGCCGGGACGGGTAAAGAGCTGGCGGCGCACCACCTTCTCGTTGGTGAGGTCGTTGCCGTTGATGATGACGTTGTTGATGGTCGCCTGCTTGCCCTCCGATATGCGCATCTCCACGTCGACGGAGTCGTTCTGGATGTTGGTCTCGACCGGGTTGATCTGGAAGAAGAGGTAGCCGTTGTCGCGGTAGAGCTTGGATATGTCGTAGTCGCTCTGCTTGCCGCCGCCGTAGAGGCGCTTCTCCATCGTCACGCGGTCATAGACATCGCCCTTGCTGATGGCGAGCACCTGATTGAGCGCGTCGGACGAATAGACGGAGTTGCCCGTCCAGCTGATGTCGCGGAAGTAGTACTTGTCACCCTCTTCGAAGACGAGGTCGATGCCCAGACGGTTCGGGGTCACATAATAGACGGAGTCGCGCACCAGCCTCGCGTCGCGGTAGCCCGCCTCGTTGAATGCGCTGAT
>CAVGLS010000015.1:0-41672 GCA_963630225.1 bacterium | reverse complement strand
CGGAGTCGCGCACCAGCCTCGCGTCGCGGTAGCCCGCCTCGTTGAATGCGCTGATGACGTTCTTCTTGTCGGCGATATATTCCTTCTCGTTGAACTTCTTGCTGTTGAAGAAGTTGTAGAACTTGTTGGACTTCGTTTTCTTCATCGAGCGGGCGAGCTTGAAGTCCTTGATATGCTCGTTGCCGATGAAGTTGATGTCGCGCACCTTGATCTTCTGCCCCTTGTCGACGGCGAAGTTGACCCTGATGGCGTTGCGGATCACAGTGTCGCGGGTGACCTCCGCCTTGACCTCGCAGAGCAGGAAGCCCTTTTCGGCGAAGTAGCGCTTGATGATGTCGGAGGTGGTCTTCTCGACATATTCGGAAAACTCGCCGCCGCGGCGGAGGTTGACCCTCTCCTGGATATCCTTCCTCTCGCCTGACTTCACTCCGGAGAATGTCCAGCCGGACACCCTCGGGCGCTCCTTGACCCTGATGGTGAAGAATGCGGAATCCCGCCCGGCGCTGAGGGAGTCGATCGTGATGGCGACGTCCTCGAAGTAGCGCTGAAGCCACAGACGCCTGACTATGTTGGACATATCCTCGCCCGGCACGGTGACGTCCATCCCTTTCTGAAGCCCGGTGTGGGAGATGATCTGCTGGTCGCGGTAGTAGGTGTTGCCCTCAACCTTTATGCCTCCCACCTTATATGTGCGGGGATGATTGTAATCGACCTCGACCCCGGACTCCTGTGCGGAAGCGAGCGCGGGCACGAGAGCGAGGGCCAAAGCGATAAATATCCGTCCTATCTTCATCTTCAATAATAATCTGCAAATATAGTCCAATTATTTGACTTTTCCGAACCTCCTCTCACGCGAGGCGTACTCCCCGAGCGCGGCGCGGAACTCTTCCCTGCGGAAGTCCGGCCACAGTGTGTCGGTGAACACGAATTCGGTGTAGGCTGTCTGCCAGAGCAAATAATTGCTTATCCTCTTCTCTCCGGAAGTGCGGATCAGCAGATCCGGGTCCGGAATGCCGCCGGTGACGAGGTAGCGGCTGAAATCCTCCGCCCCGACCGGCTGACCGGGGTGATTAATCAAATCGTGTGCCAGCCTCTCGGCGGCCTGGAGTATATCCCATCTGCCGCTGTAGCTCAGGAAGAGCACCATCGTCATCGCCGCTCCTCCGCCGGTGGCTTCCATAATCCTGTCTATCCGGGAGTTGAGCGAGTCCGAGAGACGCTCGCGGTTGCCGAGCACGACGAAGCGGACACCATGCCCCAGAAACGTCGGGAGCTCCCGCTCCATCGCCGCGCCCATCAGCTCCATAAGGGAAGTGACCTCGTCGGAGGGGCGGTCCCAGTTCTCCTCTGAGAAGGCGAAGAACGAGACGTACTTTATCCCCCACTCCACTGCGGCCTCCATCACCGCACGCACGCTCTCCACACCCTCGTAATGCCCGTAAATCCTCGCCTTGCCGCGCTGTCGCGCCCATCTTCCGTTGCCGTCCATTATGAGGGAGACGTGCAGGGGCAGTCTGTCTTTTTCTATCATAGAGTTCCGTTTCCGTTGCGTACGTCCTCACCCCAGAGCAGGCGGCTGCGCAACGCGTTGATGAAATTGGATTTGCCGAGGCACAGACGCTTCAGATGCTGCTGCGCGGCGCACACCTCGATGCGGGTGCTGGCCGGGATGCGGCAGTTGCAGTTGTCCACAGTGAACACCGCGCTCTCGTCGCGCGAGCGCAGGGTGATGGCAATCCTTGAAGTGCGCGGCACCACCAGCGGGCGGACATTGAGGTTGTGCGGGGATATCGGGGCGACGATGAAGACTTTGGCCGCCGGAGTGCAGACGGGGCCTCCGACACTCAGGGAGTAGGCGGTCGAGCCCGTGCTCGTCGCCACCAGCAGCCCGTCGGCCCACCAGGTCGGCAGCTTCTCGCCGTCTATCTCCAGCTCGACCCCGAGCATGGAGGCGCTGACCCTCGACACGCTGGTCTCGTTGAGCGCAAGCGGCCAGAACCCCTGCGGCAGAGCTATGCTCGCCCCGACCTGCAGCAGGTCCCGCTCCTCGACATGCAGCTCGCCCTTGCGGAGGGCCTCCGGGAGGTCTTCGGGCCTGCATTCGGAGAGGAATCCGAGCCTGCCGAAGTTGACTCCGAGCACCGGCACGTCCGCTGCCACGGCTATCCTTGCCGCGGAGAGCAGGGTCCCGTCTCCGCCGAGGCTGAGCAGGGCGTCGGTCCCGGGCCTGACTCCTGAAGGGCCGGAGGTCCGATACAGCTCGCAGCCGTCGGCCTCCAGCGCGGAGACCATCTTCTCCAGCCTGGGGTCCCCCGCGAGCCCGCTCTTCTTTATATAGTAGGCAAGACGCATATCGAATGCCAAATTTAGCACTTAATTTAGATTTATTGCTATTTTTGTATCAAACTTGTGATATGGCGAGACTCAGCGTAAACATCAACAAAATCGCCCTGCTGCGCAATGCGCGCGGAGGCGATATGCCCGACGTGCTCAAGGCGGCGCTCGACTGCGAACGCTTCGGGGCCGAGGGGATCACGGTGCATCCGCGTCCCGACGAGAGGCATATCCGATATTCGGACATCAGGAGGCTGCGCCCTGCGGTCAGGACCGAGTTCAACATAGAGGGCAACCCGACCGGCAGTTTCAGCGCACTTGTCTGCGAGGTGACGCCCGACCAGGTGACGCTGGTCCCGGACGCGCCCGATGCGCTGACCTCCAACGCAGGCTGGGATACGCTGCGCAACTGCGCCTTCCTCTCCCGGGTCTGCGCCTCGTTCAAGTCCCGGGGCATACGCACGTCCATATTCATCGACCCCGACCCGGCTATGGCCGAGGGCGCGAAGAGATGCGGGGCCGACAGGGTGGAACTCTACACCGCAGCCTATGCCGCAGGCTATCCCGCCGACAGGGAAAAGGCCATAGAGCCCTATCTGCGCACAGCTGAGCGGGTCCGCGAGCTCGGGCTCGGGCTCAACGCCGGGCACGACCTCTCGCTGGAGAATCTCTCCTACTTCATCAGCACCATCCCCTGGACCGACGAGGTCAGCATCGGCCACGCGCTGATCTGTGACGCCCTCTATATGGGTCTCGAGACCACCGTCTTCAAATATCTCGAAGCCGCCGGGGGCGAGGGGGCCGCGTAGCGGAATTTTTCGCGGACCGTAGGCCGGGTCTGCGGGGAAATGACTATATTTGCTCCCTATGAATACGAACGAACACGTCAGATGCCTGATAATCGGCGGAGGCCCCGCCGGCTATACGGCGGCAATCTATGCCTCACGCGCCGCTCTGAACCCTGTCCTCTACGAGGGGAACGAACCCGGCGGGCAGCTCACCACCACCACCTTAGTGGAGAATTTCCCGGGGTTTCCCGGCGGAGTCGACGCCAATGTCCTGATGAGCGGGATGCGCGAACAGGCGGCGGGTTTGGGCGCCGACATACGGCGCGGGGCCGTCGCCGCGGTTGACTTCGGCGTGCGTCCGCTGCGGCTCACTACAGATGCCGGGACGGAGATTGAGGCCGACAGCGTCATCATCGCCACCGGAGCGACCGCACGCTATCTCGGACTGCCTTCGGAGCAGAAATTCCGCGGGCTCGGAGTGTCGGCCTGCGCCACCTGCGACGGCTTCTTCTATCGCCGCAAGGACGTGGCGGTGGTCGGCGGCGGGGACACCGCCTGCGAAGAAGCGACCTATCTCGCGGGGCTCTGCCGCAAGGTCTATATGATAGTGCGCCGTGATGTGCTGCGGGCTTCCGAGGCTATGCAGGAGAGAGTCCGTAGCACGGACAACATCGAAATCCTCTGGAACTGCAACACTCAGGAGGTGCTTGGCGACGGGAGCGGGGTCACGGGAGCAAGGCTTCTGCGAAAGGATGGCGAGGTTTTTGATATCAAGGTGGACGGGTTCTTCCTTGCGATAGGCCACCACCCGGTCTCAGAGCTCTTCTCCAAGTGGGTTGAGACTGACTCCGAGGGCTATATCGTCACGGACGGGGTCAGCGGACGCACCAATGTTGAGGGCGTCTTCGCCGCCGGGGATGTCCAGGACCCGCGTTATCGTCAGGCCGTCAACGCCGCCGCATCCGGATGCCGTGCCGCGCTTGAGGCAGAAAAGTATTTGAAAGGATGAAAAGGACTTTAATCGCTCTCGCTTTTACCCTTGCCCTGCTGCCCGGGTGCAAGTCGCAGTATGACATCGTGCTCGAGAGCAGCGACGTGGACCTGAAGTACAAGGCTGCGTTCGACTATTTCAACAAAGGCAAATATACCCGTTCGGCGGCAATCTTCGAGTCGCTCGCCCTCCTGACCAACGGCACGGAGCGCGATGATACGGTGCGCTATTACTGGGGCTTGAGCAACTACTCCAACAAGGACTACTACACCGCGGAGACCAATTTCAAGCAGTTCCTCGACAACTGCCCGCGCAGCCCGTTCGCCGAGAGCGCCGAGTTCCTCCGGGTGGACTGCCTCTACAAGGCCACGCTCCGCTACGAGCTGGACCAGACTCCGACCTACACCGCCATCAACGCCATCGGCGCATATCTCGCCGACCATCCGCAGGGCGCGAACACCGAAATCTGCCGGCATATGCTGCAGGAGCTCGGGGAGCGTCTGGACCGCAAGGCCTACGAGAATGCCAGGATTTACTACAAGATGGAGGACTACAAGGCGTCCCGCGTGGCGTTCAAGAACATACTCAAGGACGACGCGGACAATGTCTACCGCGAGGAAATCCTCTACTACTCGGCGATGTCTTCCTACAAATACGCCTTCCTCAGCGTCAAGTCCAAGCAGAAGGAGAGGTATCTGGTGTTTGTGGACGACTATCTCAACTTCATCGGCGAGTACCCGGAATCCTCCCACCGCAAGGAGCTCGACGCCCTGTATGCTAAAGTGAAAGGAAATATTTGAAACTTTATACGGAAGAACTTCGGTACTATCAGTATGGAAAAGAAAATACCTACAAACACCATCACGCGCGACATCAAGTACCTCGCGCAGCCTACCGGCAACATCTATGAGACCGTGGTGATCCTCTCGAAGAGAGCGAACCAGATATCTCTCGCGGAGAAGAAGGAGCTCGCCAAGAAGCTTGAGGACTTCCGCACCGGGGAGCGCGACACTATGGACGAAGTGTTCGAGAACAAGGAGCAGATAGAGATCTCCAAGTATTATGAGCGTCAGCCTAAGCCTGACCTTGTGGCCATCTCCGAATTCGAGAACGGTGAACTCTACTATAGGGTAGCTCAGGAAGACGCGCTGGGAGAGAAATAGGCCTCCAGCCAGCCTGTGCTCCGTTCCCTTCATATTAGGAACTATATTCTCATAGACTCTCTGGACATAGGTTTCCCGGAGGGTCTGGTCATCATAACCGGTCAGACCGGCGCCGGCAAGTCAATCCTGCTCGGGGCGCTGTCGCTGCTCTTCGGGGTGAAGACGGACGCCTCGATGCTCTCGGAGGGGGCTTCATCCTGCGTCGTCGAGGCCGAGTTCGACCCGGGCGGAGAGGCCGTGCAGAGCCTTCTCACGGAAGAAGGGCTTGAGGCGGACGGCGACGCTCTTGTAGTACGCAGGGTGATATCCGCCTCGGGACGTTCGCGGAGTTTCGTCAACGACTGCCCGGTGCAGACGGCGCTGCTCCAGAGGCTGTCGCCGCTGCTGATAGACATACACTCCCAGCACAGGTCCCTGCTGCTCTCGGACCGCGGCTTCCAGCTCTCCGTGCTGGACGGTTTCGCTCTCAACTCCGACCGGCTCTCCGAGTCCCGCAGGCTCTGGACCGGGCTGCGCTCCACAAGGAGCGGGCTCTCGTCGCTCAGGGAACGGCTCGCCAGGCTCGAAGCCGACAGGGAGTACAACGCCTCACAGCTGCGTCAGCTGGAGGAAGCGAAGCTCGTGAGCGGAGAGCTTGAGGCTCTGGAAGAGGAGCACAAAGGGCTTGCCAACGCGGAGCAGATCATCGAAGGCCTCTCCGCAGCCGCCGGGATGATCGCCCCACGACACGACACGCCGGGAGTCTCATCTTCGCTCAAAGAAGCCGGCAGGAGGCTGGAGCGCATCTCGCAGTTCCTCTCCGAAGTCCCTGAACTCGTCTCCAGACTTGAGTCCGCAAGACTGGAGGTCGAGGACATCAACTCCGAACTTGAGACGCTTCTCTCCCGCGTGGACCTCTCGCCCGAGAGGCTTGAGGCGGTGGAGGAGCGTATGTCGCTGCTCTATTCGCTGCTCAGAAAGCACGGCTGCGAGACGGTGGACGAACTCATAGCGCGGCGCGACTCCTACGAGAGTGCGGTGGAAGGCTCCTCCGCGCTCGAAGAGCAGATAGCGGATCTGGAGGCCCTGGAGAGGGAGCTCTCGGCTGCGTTCGACAAGGTCTGCGCGGAGCTTTCCTCGGCCCGGCGGGCCGCAGCTCCCAAGCTTGCGGACTCGATAGTGAAGTCCCTGCGCTTCCTGGAGCTGGAGAGGGCAAGTTTCGAAGTGCGGGTCGAGGACGGGCCTGCGACGGCTGACGGGGCGGACAGGGTGAGTTTCCTCTTCTCCTCGACCGGGCGCGAGCCGCAGGAGCTTTCGAAAGTCGCTTCAGGTGGCGAATTGTCGCGCATAATGCTCTGCCTCAAGGCGGAGATGGCAGGCTTCGCCGGGATGCCTACGGTGATTTTCGATGAGATCGACACCGGCGTCAGCGGCAGCGTCGCCGACCGCATGGGAGAGATGATATGCCGTATGGGGCGGAGGAGGCAGGTGTTTTCCATCACACACCTGCCGCAGGTGGCGGCCAAAGGCGACGCGCACTATGTGGTCACTAAGGCTGTCACCCCGCAGGGACGCACGGTATCCTCCATACACAGGGTGGAAGGACGGGAGAGAGTCTCCGAAATCGCCCGCCTGCTGAGCGGCGCGACCGTCACTGAAGCGGCCGTTGCCAACGCCGAAGCGCTGCTAAAGCAGGCGCACTGACAAATCCTTGCCGTAGATGACGCGGCGCACGGCCTGATTGACGCGCCCGTTCGCCGTCCTGTACTCAAATCCGAAATCTGACTGCAGCCCGCGCTCACGGCTCTCAGGCAGCCTCAAGTGCCACAGTCTGCCATATTCCTTGCACATCTTCACGAAATAGTGCACCGTGTCGTAGCCCTGAAACGCGAACGACCCCGGTTCGCTCCCGTAGAGCGCGCGGTAGCTCAGGACAAAGTCCTTGACCGCCCGGGAGTCATAGTCGATATGATAGGCCGCCGTCAGGCGGGTCTCGGCGTTGTAGAGGTCAAACACGTCCGGTCCCACGCAATTGCGCACCCTGGAGGTGGTGTAGAGCACTATATTGCCGTGGAGTTCCGCCGCGATGCCGACCCCCCTGACGGACGCGCTGATGAAGCCGTCGTTGTCGGAGGCGATGAGCACCCTGTACTTGCCCTGCATCGCGGGAGCCGTAAACCCGTCCTCTCTCTGAAGTTCGTCAATCGAGCGGAGAGGCCTGTACCGGACTCCCCGTTCCTGAAGTTTCGACAGCAGATATGCACTCTGCTCCCCGGGTTCCGCCACGGAAAGCTCCCTGATCACGATGACTTCGTCGCCGAACTGCAGGTCAGAGGCCAGCCAGTCCAGCATCTCGTCAATCTGCCTTGTCCACGGCACGGGGGACTGGATGACGTTGTCGCCACGCTCGGCGAGAGCGGCGCTCCTCGGCTCGAGCGGGGAAACTATCATCTTGTGTCCGCAGAGCGGCAGCGCTCCGACTATCTCTTTGTATCCCACCGGGCCTATGATGACGTCGCTCCGGCTCAGGCTCCTCTCGTCGAGCTCCTCGACCGTGGAGTCTATAACCCTCAGACTCAGGCGTGTGCCGTCCCGCCCAAGCTCCCGCAGCGCGAGCAGTGCTCCGGAATACATCTCGGTGAAATTGGCGCTCGGCGTCTCGCTCCCGGACTTGAGCGGGAGGATCAGGCAGACGCCTATTTCCGACGGCATATCGTAGTGCCAGGTGTCACATTCCGCATCCTGGCCGGCTTCCGTCAGTCCGGTAAAGGTGCTATCGGCAGCCTCGGTGACAGGGGCAGCCTCGACGGGGACTTCCTTGTTCTCGGTCCGGACTTTCTTCTTCTTGCCCGGAAAGAGATACCACTGCGCACAGGCGGTAAGCTGCAGCACGCAGAGCAATGTCAGCAATGTGAATATTCTCTTCATTTCTCTATTCGCTCCGCAAATTCCAACAGTTGATTGCAGAATCCGTTCCAGCTCAGCTTAGCGTTGAGCGCCCTGATGGCGCTGACATATCCCGCGCGCAGCTGCGGCTCGTCGAAATACTTCCTGATGGCCGCGCCGACGCACTCCGGCGTGCACCTGGCGCACACCATCCCCGCGCCCGATGAGCCTATCGTCTCCCTGAGGCCTCCGACATCGGTGACTATCATCGGCAGCTCGAAGTGGTTGGCTATGGCGCTGATGCCGCTCTGCGTGGCACTGCGGTAAGGCAGCACCGCCACGTCCGCCGCGGAGAAGAATGTCTTGACCTCGGAGTCCCGTACATAGTTCGGGAAAGTGTAGATGCGCCTGGAGTTCGGGCTGGCGTCGATGAGCTTCCGGTATTTGTCGAACGGGCCGTAAGGCTCACCGGCTATGATGAGCTGATAACTCTCGTCCAGAGAGCTGAATGCTTCGATGAGGACATCCAGTCCCTTGTATTCGCGTATAAGTCCGAAAAACAGGATGTTGCGGCAGCCGCTGCGGACTCCGAGCTTCTTCTCCGCCTCCTCCTTGGGGAGCTTGACCCCGAAGTGGTCATAGACCGGATGCGGGATCACGGTATAGACGGCGTCTTTCTTGAGGCGGAGCAGGTCGTCAGCGACTTCCCTGCACAGCGTGACGCAGGCGTCGACCCGGCGCAGAAAGAACCTCGTCAGCGGCTTGTCGAAGAAGTGAGGCTCGTGCGGGATGACGTTGTCCATTATCGCGATGACCTTGCAGCTCTTCGGGAGGTGCGAGGCCACATAGCCGAGCGACGGGGCGAACCACGACATCCAATAGCGGACTATCAGCAGGTCCGGCCTCCACTCGCTTATGACCCCGGCGGTGCGCCTCCAGGACAAAGGATTGACCGTATCCAGCAGAGCCTCTGACTCCACGGATACGGCCTCGTCGTCTTTCGTCACATATTGCGTCTTCCCCGGGAAGAGCAGCGATGGATACTGCCTGGTGAAATTGAATGCACGCACCTCGTTCGATTTCCCCAGCTCCGTCAGGATGCTTGCATTGAACTGGGCGATACCTCCGCGAAAGGGGTGGAAACAGGACAGTATTGCAATCCTCAAGGCTTATTCGGCTTTCTTGCCCTTGGTCTTGACGTATGCGGCGTTGAGCCCTTCGAGCAGAGCGTCGGTGATGTCGAGGCTCCCGTCGGCGGTCACCACCGGCATAGGGAGGATGTCGCCCTGAGTGGTGAGTATCATAGCATAGCCCTTGTCGGCGTTGAACTCAAGCACGTAGTTGTGGATGGCGTCGGCGATCTGGTTCATCATCACCTGCTGCTCCTCCGCTATCTCCTGCTGCTTCTGGGCGGCGTAGTTCTGGAAGTCGTTCTGCTGCTGCACGAGCTTCTGGTTCTGGGTCTCGGCCACAGACTGGGTGAGAAGCCCCTTGTTTATCTTGTCCTGGAACGCCTTGATGTCCTTCTCAAGCTTGTTGCCGCGGCGGGTGACTTCCTGGTTGATGCTGTTGACCTTGGTCTCCACCACGCTGCGGAGGTCGTTGGCCATATCGTACTCGCTCAGCACGCGGTCCATATTGAAGTATACGATGGAGCCGGCGGCTGCCACGCTCCCGCCGGTCTCGGCGGCAGCGGCACTGCCTGCGGCGGTGTTATTGTTGGTGCAGGCTACGGAAACCGCGAGGGCGGCGATTGAGAGGAAAAGAGTTGACTTCTTCATTTTAAGTATTGTATTTATCATTATCTGCGCTATGAAGCGCAAATGTAGTCAAAAATTCCGAAAACTCCCCCATTGAGGAAAAAACGACGCCGTCCCGCAGATCCCGCCCGCGCGGCGTGATTTGGAATTATTCAAAATTAGTTCTATCTTTGCGTCCGTCGCGGGCGGACGGGGCGACATTTTTGACTCTACAGGATGAAGACTAAAGACAAGAGCACACCGGACATCAACGCATTCCGCAAACTTCTCAAGGACAAGGGGCTGAAGGCCACGCAGCAGAGGCTTGCGGTGCACGGGGCGATGATGGAGCTCGGCCACGCGAGCGCCGATATGGTCGCGGAGCATATGGCCGCGCATTCCGGCACGGCTTTCACCATAGCCTCTGTCTACAACACCCTCTCCACCCTCGCCGACAGCCGGATTTACCACCGGCGGACCAGCTCCAACAACAAGATGTACTTCGACGTCAACACCTTCCGTCACCTGCATCTGTACGACTGCGTCAACAACGAATACCGCGACGTCATCGACGACGAGCTGCTCGACTTGGTGGAGGCCCACTTCAAGGGACACTGCTTCAGGGGCTACAAGCTCGACAATATCGACATCCAGCTGGTCTGCCGCCCGTCCCGGAGTCCGAGGAACAAATAATTTGTTTTTCTCCCCGCTTTCACTATCTTTGCAGATGTAAGGGTTCTGCTCTCGGGCAGGATTCTTTTTTGTTGACCAAGAGTAAAACAAGCCGGCGAGGTCCGGATCGGAAGCAGTTTCGACAGATGTCTTCCGGGTCCCGTGCCCGCCGCAACAATCGACTATGGCAGAAGTGCATTTAATGAGCCAGGAAGGGCTCGACAGGATCAAGAAGGAGCTGGCGGAAGCGCTGGCCCAGAGGCCTGTGATCTCCGCAGCGATAGCTGAGGCCCGCGAGAAGGGTGATCTCTCGGAGAACGCGGAGTACGAGTCCGCAAGGGAGGCGCAGGGGCTTCTCGAACTGAAGATAGCCAACCTCCAGAATATGATCATCAACGCCAAGGTGCTGGACAGTTCGCAGCTCGGCACCGAGAAGGTCCAGATGCTCAACCGGGTCAAGGTCAGGAACCTCAACTCCGGCCGCGAGATGGAGTTCACCATCGTCGGAGAGAGCGAGGCCGACTTCTCCAAGGGCAAGCTCGCCGCCACGACCCCGATCGCCAAAGCCCTGCTGGGACACGGCAAGGGCGAGACAGTGGAGGCAAAGGCCCCATCAGGCATCATAAAGTTTGAAATTCTCGACATTTCCCTCTGATGGCAACGATTTTCACCAAGATCGCGAAGGGCGAAATCCCCTCATACAAGGTAGCGGAGAGCGAGGACTACTACGCGTTTCTCGACATCAGTCCGCTCGCGCTCGGGCACACCCTCGTCATCCCGAAGAATGTCGAGGACGACTACATCTTCCACCTCGACGAGGCGACCTACACCGGCCTCTGGGCGTTCGCCCGCAAGGTTGCGGAAGCCCTCAGGGCAGCCGTCCCGTGCAAGCGGGTCGGAGTGGCTGTCCTGGGGATGGAAGTGCCTCATACCCACATCCATCTTGTCCCGCTCCAGAGCGAGGGGGATATGGATTTCCGCAAGAAGAAGCCGGTATTCACCGAAGAGCAGATGGCCCGGACAGCGGAGGCAATACTCGCAGAATATGAGAAATTATAGAATCCTTGCAGCCGCAGCCGCAGCCCTTTCGCTTGCGGCCTGCTCGCAGAGCGCAAAAGTGAGCGGCACGCTCGAAGGGGCCTCGGGCAGCCACATAGTGGTCAAGCAGCTCGATATCAACGTCTATAGCGTGCTCGATACCGTCAAGACCCGTCCGGACGGCTCGTTCAGCTACACTGTCCCGGTCAAGGACGGTCAGCCGGAGTTCATCTACCTGTTCTACGGGGACACCCGGATAGCGGCGCTGCTCCTCGAGAGAGGAGAACACGCCCGCGTCAACGCAGACACTCTCGGCAACTACAGCATTGAGGGTTCGGAGGGGTCGGAGAGGCTTGCCGAAGTGGACAGGGCCTACGCCGACTTCATCAAGTCGCTCACGGCATCCTCCGGGAGCGGCCCCGATATGGCGAGGGCCTACCTCAGTCACTACCGCGGGAGCGTCAAATATGTGATGGAGCACCCGTACTCGCTCACCACGATCCCGGTACTGTACGAAACCATAGGCGCAGGCACACCGGTATTCAACCAGCCTACCGACGCGCTCCTCTTCAGGAATGCCGCCGACTCGCTCAAGACCGTCTATCCGAAGTCGCGCTACGTCAAGGCCCTCGACAAGGAGGCCGCCCGCAGGATGAGGATGCTCGAACTCGACAGCCGGCTGCGCACGGCGGAAGAGCGGGGCTACCCCGACATCACCCTCCCGGACATCAACGGAGAGCGGAAAGCCCTGAGTTCCGTGGAGGCCAAAGCCGTGCTGCTGCACTTCTGGGATGCCGCCGACGCGGCGCAGAAGATGCTCAACATCGAGACTCTGCTCCCTATATGGAACGAGTACCACAAGCTGGGATTTGAAATCTACGCCGTCTGCCTGTCCACCGACAAGGCTCTGTGGGGAAGCGTCGTGCAGTCGCAGAAGCTGCCATGGATCAACCTCAACGACGGTCTGGGCGCCAATTCTGTGGCAGCCGCCACCTACGGCGTGACATCCCTGCCCAACTCGCTGCTCATCGTGGACGGACAGCTCAGCACCGAACCTCTCAAGGGAGAGGCAGGGCTGCGCAAAGTCCTCGACAAAGCTCTTCGTCGCAGATAAGCTGACTCTTCAGCTCGCCGATACTCTCAAAGCGCTTCCCGTCCCGGAGGCGCTTTTTGAATGTGACGGTGACGTCGAGGCCGTAGATATCCTCGGAGAAGTCGAAGATGTGCGTCTCGATGATCTCGCCGACATTGGTCATCCCGTAGAAGCGCCTGCCGAGGGTCTCGACCCCGGAGAGATAGACTCCCCTGCCCGGTATCATCTTAAGAGGCTCATAGAGCTGCATATTTGCCGTAGGGAAGCCGATGGTGCGCCCGAGCTGCTTGCCCCCGACGACGACTCCGCTGACGGGGTACTCGTAGCCCAGCATCGAGGAGGCCTCCTCCACCCGCCCGACTGCGAGAGCTTCGCGTATCTTGGTGGAACTGATGAGCTTATGATCCGGAGAACGGGCCGGAGGGACGACGATCACATCGAGTCCCAGCCCCCGTGCAAGGGGCTCGATGAGAGACGGGGTCAGACTGTCCGACCCCAGGCGGTTGTCGTAGCCGAGGACTATCGCGGTGCCGCCGAAGCGGGCCTTGACCGTGTCGCGAAGATACTGCTCCGCACTGAGGCGGGAAAACTCGCGGGAAAACTCCAGCACCTCCACCCTGTCCACCCCCAGCTCCTTGAGCAGGGCCGCCTTCTCCCCCGGAGACGAGAGCAGCCGCAGGCTGCGGGCATCCTGCTGGAGCACCGCCCTGGGATGGGTCGCGAATGTAACGGCAATCGCCTCCTCGCCCTTCTCGCGGGCGGAGGAGACGAGAGCTCTGATGACTTCGCGGTGGCCGAGATGAACCCCGTCGAAGAAACCTGTGGCGACTACAGCCATTTGACGAGCGGGAAGTCCTGTCTGTGAGGCAGATTGGGATTCTTCGGGAAGAGGCGCGTGCCGACCTGATATAGACCGGTCCTCTCCGGGAAGATCTCCGCCTGATAGGTGACCTTTCCGTCCTGGCAGGAGACTATGCTGAGTTCGCAGGCATTCTGGATGTGCATCTCGCCCTTGGCGTCGGTGGAGGTGAAGATTATCTCCACTCCCACATCCTCCGGCTTGAGGCGTCCGAGGTCGAGCACGACCTCGCACTTGAGCATATTGTTCGGAGAGAGCACATAGGATGCGTCCGGCTGGGTGTAGGACACGATACGGATATTGTTCCACTCGCTGCCGAACATTTGCTTCCAGGCCGCAATCTCGCGGGCGAGAAGGGCGTCATCGGCATTGAGGTGCTCATAGCGGGCGCTCTGCGGCTTGTAGTACTGCTCGCAGTAGTCGGTGAGCATACGGTTGGTGGTGAAGTTGCAGGCGACCCTGGCCACGGTGTTCTTGATATAGCCTATCCACTTCCCGGAAAGCCCGGTGGAGGAGTCTATGTCGTAGTAGGCCGGAGCGATCTCGTTCTCGATGGTGGAGTAGATGGTCGCTGCGTCCAGCTCGTTCTGGTAGTTGGGGTCATCGTAGGTCTTCTCAAGCGGAAGCGCCCAGCCGGCCCCCTCCCTGTAGCCCTCGACCCACCATCCGTCGAGCACGGAGAAGTGCATCACGCCGTTCATCGCGGCCTTCTCTCCGGACGTGCCGGAGGCCTCCAGCGGACGCGTCGGGTTGTTGAGCCATACGTCCACTCCCTGCACGAGCCTCTTGGCGAGGGTGATGTCGTAGCCCGGGATGAAGACTATCTTGCCGAGGAAGCGGTCCTGCTTGGAAATCTCGATGATCTGCTTGATGAGGTCCTGGCCCGCGCCGTCGGCAGGGTGAGCCTTGCCGGCGAAGAAGAACTGTACCGGACGCTTCGGATTGTTGACGATGGCGTCGAGCCTGTCGAGGTCGCTGAAGAGCAGGGTCGCGCGCTTGTAGGTGGCGAAACGGCGTGCGAAACCTATGGTCAGCACATCGTCGCGCAGCTGCTCCTTGATCGTGACGATCTGGCTCGGGGTATAGTGTGCGCTCTGCTGAGGGTCGGACAGACGCTCCTTGATGGCATTGATGAGGTCGCTCTTGAGATGCTTCCTCGTGTCCCAGATCTCACTGTCCGGCACGCCGTATATGCCCTCGAAACACTTCTTGTCGTAGTGATGGGTGGCGAACTTGTCCCCGAACACGCGGGAGTGTATGGCCTTCCAGCGGCGGGCGGCCCAGGTCGGGTAGTGCACGCCGTTGGTGACATAGCTGATGTAGAGCTCTTCGGGAAGGTAGCCGGGATACATCCCTGAGAATATCTGCTGGCTGACCTTGCCGTGGAGCATAGATACTCCGTTGACATTCTGGGACATACTTGCCGCCAGGAAGCTCATCGAGAACTTGTCGTCGTGGTTGTCGGGGTTGACCTTGCCGAGGCTCATCATAGTCCTCCAGTCGATGCCGATGGCCTGCGGGTAGTAGCCCATATATTTGCCCAGAAGCTCCTCTGTGAACGCGTCGTGTCCGGCAGGGACCGGAGTGTGGGTCGTGAAGAGCCCGGAAGCCCTGATCAGCTCCATAGACTCGGCAAAGGAGAGATGCCTCTCCCGCATACACTCGCGGAGTCTCTCAAGTCCGGCGAATGCGGCGTGCCCCTCGTTGTAGTGGTAGATGGTCGGGGTGAGTCCGAGCGCACGGAGGGCGCGGACGCCGCCGATGCCGAGCAGTATCTCCTGCTTGAGACGGTTCTCCCAGTCGCCTCCGTAGAGGTGGTGGGTCACCTGTCTGTCCTCCGGGATATTGTCTTCGTAGTCGGTGTCGAGCAGGTAGAGGTCGGTGCGTCCCACCGCCACCTTCCATATCCTGGCGCAGAGGTCGCGCCCGGCGATGGACACCCTGACAGACTTCCACACCCCGTTCTCGTCGACCACCGGCTCCGCCGGAGTCCTGAGGAAGTACTGGGCTTGATATTCCGCCACCTGATTGCCCTGGGAGGTGAGCCTCTGGGTGAAGTAGCCGTAGCGGTAGAGAAGTCCGACGGCCACCAGGTTGACATTCATATCGCTGGTCTCCTTGAGGTAGTCTCCGGCGAGTATGCCGAGGCCTCCGGAGTATATCTTGAGGGATGTGTCGAGACCGTACTCCATACAGAAGTAGCCGACTGAAGGTTCGGTCCTGTCGGACTTCTTGGCCATATAGTCCTTGAACTCGGTCATCACCTCGTTGAGACGGGCGAGGAACACCTCGTCCTGGGCGAGTTCCTTATATCTCTTGAAGCTTACCTTGTCGAGGATCTCCATAGGGTTGTGGCCGGAGCGGTGCCACAGATCATAGTCTATGCTCCTGAAGAGGGCTTTGGCGTTATCGTTCCAGCACCACCAGAGATTCTTGCAGAGGGTTTCGAGCCCCGAGAGCTGCTCCGGCAGGCGTCTTGTCACCATAACGCTTTTCCACGATGGTGTCGTACCTGTTTCGTTTCTGTCCATAAAAATGATACTACTCAAGTTTCGCAAGTAAAAAATATTGTTGTAAAATAAGCATTGTGCAGGTACTTGCAAAACTTTCCCCTCCCGCACAAGCTTCGCTTATTGTTATTATATTACCCTTTCCCTAAATCCCTTTCCTCGGGAAAGGGACTTGGTTTCGGCCCTGCGGGCCTCTAAAACCGTGTTTCGCATTTGCGAAACTCAAATGATACTACTGTTTTTCTGCTATTGCGTTGTTAACTCTTATCGTGAAGTCACTCAGCACGTTCATATAGTTGATGAACGCCTCGTACGGCGTCGCGTACGGATTGAAGCGACTGTGCACCTCCCCGTCGGAGAAGAACTTGGTGCACATATAGTAGAAGTGGTCGCTCTCCTGAAGGTGGCCGTAGTCCGCCCAGAGCGCCTCGTCGTCGAGCAGCGAGAGCTTCTCCTCAAGGGCGTAGAGCTTGTTGTAGGCATCCTGCTGGAGTTCGTTGCCCAGCCAGGCGGAGAGGTCCCTCTCCTCGTCGGCCCAGGAGATCGGCTCCGGCACTGAGAGGTCTCCCACCGAGCGGTGCTTGGATGCGGCCCTTGACGGGGTGACGAACTCGAGCTCCGGGTCCTTGATGACGAGCTTCGGGAGAACCCTCATAAAGTCGAAGATGCCGCAGGAAGCGTCCTGATGCTCTCCGAAAGTCTCATAGTCCATAAAGAGGTTGACGATTTCGCCGTCGGAGGACTTGAGCCATCCGAGATATTTCTCCGCCGTCAGAGGCCACTCGGACCAGTTTTTGTCGGAGAAGCGGAACGCGATGTCGTCGCTGAGCGCGTAGTTGCGCAGGAGGAGCTTGAGACTGCTCTTGAACTCGTTGTTGTAGACATAGTCGGGACTCATCCATCCCATGATGTGGCGGGCGCCCTCGGTCAGCATCGTCCTGAATCCGAGTTCATAGACATCCTTGCCTATGCCGTCGGAGTAGATGAGCTCCGTGTTGCGGAAAGTCTTCGGGGTGACGCCGAAATACTGCTCCACCGCGGCCTTGTGCTTGAGCACCTGATGCTCGAACTCCTGGCGGGAGCCCAACGCGGCGAGGGAGTGGTTGTAGGTCTCGCAGAGGAACTCCACGCTGCCCGTGTCGGCGAGGGCCTTGAAGCTGTCGAGGACTTCCGGAGCGTAGCGGGCGAACTGCTCGATGGCGGAGCCGGATATGGAGAAGGCGCACTTGAACTTGCCCTTGCTGGCCTTGACGACTTCGAGAAGCAGCTCATTCATAGGAAGATAGCACTTGGCAGCTATCCTCTTGAGGATGGTCCTGTTGGCGAAATCGTCATAGTAATGGGAATCCTTGCCTATGTCGAAGAAACGGTAGAGGCGGAGCCTGGTAGGCTGATGGACCTGGAAATACAGGCAGATTGACTTCTTCATATTTTACTTAACTACTGATTCATAAACTTTCTTGAGCTTGGCGGTCGCGCCGTTCCATTTGAGATCGTTGACCTCATCATATCCCCGCTTCGTGGCGAATTCCGCCAAAGCCGGGTACTGCAGCAGGGCGTAGATGTCGTCCGCCATCGCGTCCACATCCCAGAAATCGACCTTAAGGGCATATTTGAGCACCTCGGCGGCCCCGGACTGGTGGGAGATGACGGCAGGCACATTGGAGCGCATAGCCTCGAGCGGCGAGATGCCGAAAGGCTCGGAGACCGACGGCATTATGTAGACGTCGGAGAGGGCGAACATCTTCTGCACCTCCTGACCGCGGAGGAAACCCGTGAAGTGGAAGCGGTCGGAGATGCCGAGCCGGGCCACCTGACGGATGGCGCGGTTCATCATATCTCCGCTGCCGGCCATCACGAAGCGCACGTTGGAAGTCCTCTTGAGGACCTTGGCGGCGGCCTCGATGAAGTATTCCGGCCCCTTCTGGAAGGTGATGCGCCCAAGGAAGGTCACGACCTTGTCGCGCACTCCCCTGTCGACGGAGACGGAGTCCCTGCCGCTGAAGTCCACGGCGTTGTGGACGGTCACGACCTTGGCGGGGTCTATGCCGTATTTATTGATGACTATGTTGCGGGTGAGGTCGCTGACGGTCACAACCCTGTCGGCGGCCTCCATCCCCCGCTTCTCGATCGCATAGACGCGGGAGTCGACCATATCGTCGGTGCCGCGGTCGAACGAGGTCGCGTGCACGTGCACCACGAGCGGCTTGCCGCTGAGCTCCTTGGCCGCTATGCCGGCGAGATAGGTGAGCCAGTCGTGGGCGTGGATGACGTCGAACTCCCCGGCGTGCTCCATCGCGATGGTGCCGCCGACCTGGGCGTAGCGCGAGACTTCCTCAAGCAGGTTGGCCCCGTACTTGCCGGAGAAGCGGAACTTCTGTCCGAAACCGATGTCGGTCTCGCGTTTCCGCTCCCTCTTCATCTTCTCGATGGCCTCGAAATACTCGTCGGGGTCGACATAAGGCACGATGCTGGAGTCCACGTTGATGAACTTCACCTTGTTGAGGAACTCCTCGACGCTGTCGCTGACATTCGCCACGGCGACATCGCTGGCATCGATGATCTGAGCACAGCTCCGGTCTTCGTCCCCGGAGGCGTGAGGCATCACGAAAAGCACCTCGACCCCGTTGTGGGCAAGGCCCTTGACTATTCCTTCGCAGGCAGTACCCAGACCGCCGGCGATGTGGGGAGGAAACTCCCAGCCGAACATCAGGACTCTCATTTGCTGTTCTCCTTATATTTGTCCAACATATTCTCGATCGTAAGCAGGGCGGCGGTGCTGAGCGCGGAGGAGATGGCCCCGTGCGGCTCGTGAGGAGGGTCTCCGTCGTAGAGTTCGGAGAAGGCTCCCACCCCGTGCTTGCCGAGGTCCTCGTAGAAGCCTTCGACCAGCCACTCGGCCTTCTTGACAAACGACGGGCCCTTGACCCTGAAGCATACGGCCACATACGGTTCAAGCAGGAACGGGCGGGTGCACCCCTGATGGTAGGCGAGGTCGCGCTCCGTCTGCGCCCCTTCGTAGACTCCCTTGTACTTCGGGTCCCGGGGGGAGAGGGTGCGTATGCCCCTGGAGGTGACGAGCTCGTTGTCCACAACCCTCAGGATCGAAGGCACAAGCTCTTCATCTATAGGAGAGTAAGGGTAGGCGATGGCGGCAATCTGATTTGGTCTGATGTCCATATTCTGACCGCTGTTGTCGACATAGTCGGCAAGGCAGCCGCGCTCCGGATTCCAGAATGTCTTCTGGTAGCCAGCCTTGACGAGGTCGCGGATGGAGGACCACTTCCCGACGAAGCTGCTCTTCCTGGCCCCGTATTTGCCCTCCATCTCGATGGCGAAGCATATAGCATTGTACCAGAGGGCGTTGGTCTCCACCTGATAGCCGGCGCGCTCGGTGACGGGCCGTCCTTCGATGTAGGCGTTCATCCACGACAGCGCCACGCCGTCCTTCTGCTCCCAGAGCAGACCGTTCGGCTGCATCGCCACCTCCTGACGCTCGCCCGGCAGGTAGCTCTCCAGCACTCCGCGCAGGATGATGCCGTATTTCTTCCAGATCGCCTTCGGGTCCGCGCCGTAGCCTATGTACGCCTGAAGGCAGGTGGCCAGGAGCAGCGGGGCTTCAACCTGGGTGGTCCGCCGGAAGAGCCTCTCCTGCTCGTCGGCGATGAGGTTGTCGAGGATCTCCTCGAATGTCTTAGGGTCTTCAAGCCCGTAGAGGGCGAGTCCCGGAAGCGCCGTCAGAGTCTCGCGCAGCAGTCCGGTGTACATCCAGGAGTAGCCGGCGTTAATCTTCTTGCGCCCGTTGTGTTCGGTGATCAGGGTGTCGGCGCAGCGCTTGAGCTGGTCGCGGTAGCCGCAGATCTCGCGGGAAGCCTTGACCCCGGCGGCGAACTTGCGCTTGAAGCCGGCCGGGTCTTCCTGGAGCACCGAAGCCGAGAGCACTACCGAGCCGCCCGGCTTGAGGGAGGTCTCGAACCAGCCCGGCACGAGCAGGTCCTCACGGCAGTCGAAGCCGCGGCGGTATTCGTCGGAGTAGGTGATGTTGAGATTCCAGGCCGGCGAGGCGACGAACCTTGAGCGCGGGTCGCCGAGCTGCAGGTTGAGGTCGGGGAAGTTGGCGTACATCCTGAACGCCATACCGCCCGGAATCTCGGTGCCGGCAGTGCAGGCCTCCGGGTTCTGGTGAGTGAGGCTGTGGATGTTACGGAACGCCAGATAAGGCCTGATCTGGAGCTTCACCGCCGCCGGGGAGGAGAGGAGCTCGTATTTCACCAGCACCTGATCCTTGTCCGGAGCAAGCAGGACGCTCTTGCGGAAGAGCATCTCCCCCACCTTGTAGGTTATCTGGGGCACGGGGTCGGCCACGAAATCCACGATGTACTTGTGCCCGCGCGGCTCGTAGATGTCGCCGTAGCAGTGGATCCCGAGATTGAAGCGCTTCCCGTCCACGATGAGGCTCTCGTCGAGGTCGGAGAGCAGCAGGTAGCGGTCTCCGCCGAAGCGGTCGAGGGTGACGGCAAGAAGACCGTGGTAGCGTCGGGTATTGCAACTGATGATGGAGGTGTTGCAATACGCTCCGGTCTTGTTCGCGCAGAGTATTTCCCTCTTGAGCGAGTAGGCTAGATTGACAAGCTCGGACTTGTTGAATTTTAAGAATGCCATCTTGTTAACTATAATTTTTCCAATATTATCGCCACCCTGCAGGGCAGGTAGAGGGACAGCCGGCCGTCTATTGTCCGGTGCCTCTCCGCCCTGCCCAGTCTCGAGAATCCCCCGAACTCGGGGTCATCCGAGCTGAAAGCCATCTCGTACTCCCCTTCGGGAGCCTCGAAGCTGAAACCCTCAAAGGAAGCGGTCGGGTTGAAATTGAATGCAAAGATACTATTTCCACGGCTGAATATCAAGACTTTCCTGCCTTCATCGACATATAGCTGCCTGAGCGTGCCGTCCAGAACCTTTTCCTTGCGGACGTAGTGTATCATCGCTGAGTCGAAGTCCCGCAGGCCCGCATAGCGCAGGTCGGGATTGTCTGCAAGCGACCACTGCCGGCGGGCGTATTTGTAGGACCAGCCGTTGCCCTCGCGCGGGAAGTCGATCCACTCCGGGTGGCCGAATTCGTTGCCCATGAAGTTGAGATATCCCCCGCCGCAGGTCGCGAGCGTGACGAGGCGTATCATCTTGTGCAGGGCCACCCCCCTGTCGACGGTCAGATTTTGCGAGCCCTTGTTCATACTGAAGTACATCTCCTTGTCCATCAGGCGGAAGATGATGGTCTTGTCGCCCACGAGCGCCTGGTCGTGGCACTCCGCGTAGGAGATGGTCTTCTCGTCCGCACGCTTGTTGGTGAGCTCCCACCATATCCCTCCCATACTCCACTGCTCGTCGGAGAGTTCCTTGATCCACTTGATCCAGTGGTCGGCTATGCCCATCGCCATCCTGAAGTCGAAGCCCACTCCGCCGGCCCCGAACGGCGCCGCCAGACCGGCCATCCCGCTGACATCCTCGGCTATGGTGATCGCATTGGGATTGATCTCGTGTATGAGCATATTGGCCAGGGCGAGATAGCTCACCGCCGACTCGTCCACACCGGAGTCGAAGTAGAGGGAGTAGTCCCCGAACGCCTTGCCCAGCCCGTGGTCCCAGTATATCATACTGGTCACTCCGTCGAAACGGAAGCCGTCGATATGGTACTCCTCCATCCAGTATTTGCAGTTGGCGAGCAGGAAGTACTTGACCTCGTCCTTGCCGTAGTCGAAGCAGCGCGAGCCCCAGGCCGGGTGACGCCCCTGCGGGCCCTTGTAGAAGTAGAGGTCATCCCTGCCGTCGATCCGGCTCAGCCCCTCGGCCTCGTTGTCCACGGCGTGCGAGTGGACTATGTCCATCACTACCGCTATCCCGCAGCGGTGTGCCTCGTCCACGAGGGCCTTGAACTCCTCCGGCGTGCCGAAGCGGGAGCTGAGGGCGAAGAAGTTGGAGACCTGATAGCCGAACGAGCCGTAGTACGGGTGCTCCTGCAGGGCCATGATCTGCAATACGTCATAACCCGACGCCTTGACGCGGGGCAGCACGTCGCGGCGGAACTCCTCGAAGCCGGACACCTTCTCCTGCTCGGAGCTCATCCCGATGTGGCACTCGTAGATCAGCGGATGCTCCCTGCGTCCCGGGCGGCGGCTCTTCCAGACATAAGGCTGCGGGGGAGCCCAGACCTGGGCGGAGAAAATCTTGGTCTCCGGGTCCTGCACCACCCTCGTGACATACGCCGGAAGCCTTTCGCCCCCGCCGCCGGGCCACTCTATCCAGAGTTTGTAGAGCTCCCCGTGGCGCAGAAACATCTCCGGCAGCCTCAGCTCCCAGTTGCCCCCTCCCACCGGGGAGAAGGCGTAGCTCTCGGTCCGCTTCCAGTTGTTGCAGTCGCCGATGAGGTAGATGCGGGTGGCGTTGGGAGCCCATTCCCTGATCACCCAAGAACCGTCCTCCTGATGCAGAGGGTAGTAGATGTGGTTGTTTATCGCCTTGCTCAAAGCCCCCTTCCCCGCGAGCTTGAGCTTGTCGCCGAGTATATGCCGGTGGCGTCCGTCTATCGCGTCCCGATACGGCTCCAGCCAGGGGTCAGTATCATATATCCGCTTGGTAATCATAGCACTTCCGTCTTGGTCTTCATTGTCCTGAGGTACTCCCGGCACTTCGCGATAAGCTCGTCGGAGCGCCGTATATATCTCTCCACATCGTCCAGCGCCGTGGACGGGTCTTCCACTTTCTGCGCTATTCTCTCGAGCTCGGCCATAGCGCCGGCGTAATCAAACAGATCTTCCATATGGTATCAATCAACTGTTGCGTTTATCTTTCCGTCTTCGAAGAGCACCGCGATCCGCTCGCCCCGCGCAATCCCTCCGGCGGACTTGAGCACCACTCCGCGCCCGTCGGTGACGAGGGCGTAACCCCGCGAAAGCACCGCACGCGGGTCGGCGGAGCGTATCCGGGCCGCGAGCATATCCACTGCCGAGGACATCGCCGCGATCCTTGAGGAGAATGCGAGCCGGAGCCGCGTGCTGAAGGACGAGATGCGCTCATCCTCCGAGGCGAGGGCGTCTATGAACCTGTCGGCGAGCGCGGTGGGAGTCTTGACGAAATCGTATGCGACCATATCGGCGATATGGTGGTCCCGGTCGTGGCCTATGGCGGTGAATACCGGGACGGAGCAGTTGGCTATCGTGAAACAGAGCCCGTAGTCGTCGAAGCAGGCGAGATCGAGAGCCGAACCGCCTCCGCGCAACAGCAGCACGGCATCGTAGGCCCCTCCGGAAGCCTCCGCCGCAGCGAGGGCGCCGCTGATGGAGGCCGGTGCGTCAGCGCCCTGCATCGTGGCTTCGATGAGCTGCACGCTGAAGGCGAAGCCGTATTCGTTGTCTTCGAGATGGCGGAGGAAGTCCCCGTAGCCGGCGGCATCCCGGGCGGATATGACGGCGAGACGGCGCGGCATATCGCTGAGAGTGAGCTCCCTCTGCTTGTCCATCAGGCCCTCCTGCGTCAGACGCTCCAGAGTCTGCCTGCGCCGGAGCTCCGCCGCCCCGAGCGAGAAGCACGGCTCGATGTCGTCGACGCTGAGGCTCAGCCCGTAGAGCTCGCTGTAGCTCACCATCACCCGCAGCAGGACCTCCATCCCGGGGCTTATCCCGCCGCCCGTGGCTTCCTTGAAGCGCTCCGCGAGCGGAAGGTAGCGGCTGCGCCAGATGACAGCCTTGGCACGGGCCACCACACGGCCCTCATCGCTGCGGCTCAAGTCCATATAGCAGTGGCCGTTGGCCTTGACCTGCACGGAGGCGACTTCCGCGCGCACCCAGAGCCTTTCGGGGAAGAGCTCTTCGATGCCTCCCCGCATCTGCCGCTGCAGTTCAAACAAATCAATCCAGTCTCTTTCCATCCGTTGCAAAAATAAAAAAAAGTAGGCATTAATTGTTTAACGGACTTATAATACTTGGTTAAATTTATGCGTCTCCGTTTCAAAACAACTGCCAAAGATTTGCTATATTTGCACCCGTCAAAAGTCGGTCAAGAAACGGTGTTCTCTTTATGAAAATCTCCGAAGCCAGGTTTGCGGGCAGCAGCACGAGAGTCTCCGGGAAGCCCGCGAGGCGCCTGCCGGAGTTCGCGTTCATAGGACGGTCCAATGTGGGCAAGTCGTCGCTGATCAATATGCTCTGCGGCAGGCGCGGCCTCGCGATGACCTCGTCCACCCCCGGCAAGACGCAGCTGGTCAACCACTTCCTGATAGACGACAGATGGTATCTGGTGGATCTCCCGGGCTACGGCTACGCCAAGACGAGCAAGCGGGGGCGGGAGAAGATTGCGGAGATCATCCGGGACTACATCCTCAACTCCGGGGAGCTCGCCTGCCTCTATGTGCTGATAGACTCCAGACACGACATAGGCAGCATCGACACGGGATTCATAGCGGAGCTCGGGGAGTGGGGCGTGCCGTTCGCGCTGATAATGACCAAGTGCGACAAGCGGGGGCCCGATGCGCTCGCCTCCCAGGTCGAGAGGGACAGGGAAATCCTGCTGCAGGAGTGGGAGGAACTGCCCGAGATCCTGTACAGCTCGGCGGAGAGCGGGATGGGGCGGGAGGAGATCCTTCGCCACATAGGAGGGATACTGGACACACTTTAACAATCATATATTTATGTTACATTCTCACAGACTGGAACTTTTTGCCTGCCGCGCGTCGAAGGACTTTGCAAGCAAGGTCATCGCCGACTTCAACGAGCTCCGCCACCCCGACGAAGCCGAGCTGCATCTGGGCAAGATTGAGGTCACCCCGTTCAGCGACGGAGAGTTTCAGCCACAGTTTACCGAAAGCGTCCGCGGTGCGGCCGTTTATATCCTGCAGTCCACTATACCGCCTGCAGACAATCTGATGGAGCTCCTGCTCACCATCGACGCGGCCAAGAGAGCCTCCGCCGACAAGGTGATCGCGGTGATGCCGTACTTCGGCTGGGCGCGCCAGGACCGCAAGGACAGGCCGCGCGTGGCCATCGGGGCCAAGCTCGTGGCCAATCTTCTCCGTGCCGCCGGGGCGGACAGGGTGATGGCCTGCGACCTGCACGCCGAGCAGATCCAGGGATTTTTCGACTTCCCTCTCGACCACATCTACGCGAGCCGCGTCTTCATCCCCTACATCAAGCAGCGCAAAATCAAGGACCTCGCCATCGCCGCCCCGGATATGGGCGGGGCCAAGCGGGCCAACAACTACGCCAAGCAGCTCGACGCTTCGGTGATCATCTGCCACAAGACCAGGGAAAAGGCCAATGTGGTCGGCAAGATCACCGCCATCGGCGAGGTCGAGGGCAAGAACATCATCATCGTGGACGATATGATCGACACCGCCGGCACGCTGTGCAAGGCCGCCGAGGTGCTGATGGGCAAGGGAGCAGCCTCCGTGCGCGCCTGCGCGACGCACGGCATCTTCTCCGGCGACGCCCTCGAGCGCATCCACAACTCCGCTCTGCAGGAAGTGTTCATCACCGACACCATCCCGCACCCGGAGCTCTCCGACGACCCGATGATCAGAGTCGTGTCGATGACCAAGGTCTTCGCCGATATGATCCACAAGGTTTACAATTACGAATCAATAAGCAGCGAACTCGCATTCTGATCTGTGCTTGCGGTATTCCTCATAACGGCCGTCATCCTCCTCCTGTGCGTGCTCGGACTCGGAGTCAACATCCTGCACGGCAAGGAGTTTCCGCACTACGACGTGGGCTCCAACGAGGAGATGCGCCGACGGGGGATCCGCTGCTACAAGGACGAAGATGCGGCGCTGCAGCGGGATGCGTGCGGCGGCAACGCGAGCGAAGCCTGCAAAGACTGTAAGTTATATGAGCATAGTAGCGATAGTAGGAAGGCCTAACGTAGGCAAATCGACACTCTTCAACCGGCTTGTCGGGATGAGGAAGGCCATCGTGGACGACACGGCCGGCGTGACGCGTGACCGTCACTACGGTCGCTGCGACTGGTGCGGCAAGGAATTCTCCGTGATCGACACCGGCGGCTACACCACCAACTCCGACGACGTATTCGAGACCGCGATCCGGACTCAGGTGCAGATTGCGATAGAGGAGTCGGACGCGGTGATATTTATGGTGGAGGCGGCCACCGGAGTGACCGACTATGACTCCGAGATAGCCGACATCCTGAGGCGCACCCGCAAACCGGTGATACTCTGCGTCAACAAGGTGGACAGCGGGGAGAAGCTCTACGACAGCTACCAGTTCTACTCGCTCGGGCTCGGAGAGGTCTACAGCATCTCGGCGGCCAACGGAAGCGGGACGGGCGAGCTGCTCGACGCGGTGAGCGCAGCGCTCCCGGAGGAGGCGCAGACCCCCGACCCTTATGCCGGTCTGCCCCGCATCACCATCGTGGGCAAGCCTAATGTAGGCAAATCGTCGCTCACCAACGCCCTGCTGGGCGAAGACCGCAACATAGTCACCCCCGTAGCCGGGACGACCCGCGACTCGATCGAGACGCACTACAACAAGTACGGATTTGAGTTTATGCTGGTGGATACCGCCGGCATACGCCGCAAGGCCAGAGTGCACGAGGACCTGGAGTTCTACTCCGTGATGCGCTCGATACGCGCGATCGAGAACTCCGACATCTGCATCCTGATGATAGACGCCACGAGCGGGATGGAGGCCCAGGACCTCAATATCTTCAACCTCATCATACGCAACCGCAAGGGCTGCGTGGTGGTCGTCAACAAGTGGGATCTCTTCATCAAGGATTCCAACACGATGAAGGAGTACCGCGAGTCGCTGCGCTCGAGGCTGGCCCCGTTCAGCGACGTGCCGGTCATATTCACCTCCGTGCTCAAGATGCAGCGCATCCAGGATGTGCTGACCGCCGCCACGGAAGTCTATGCCAATTATTCGCAGAAGATCCCTACCGCCCGGCTCAACGAGACGATGCTGCCTCTGCTTGAGGAGACCCCGCCTCCTGCGTGGAAAGGGAAGTATGTCAAGATCAAGTATGCCACCCAGCTCCCGACCCGCTTCCCGGCGTTCGCCTTCTTCTGCAACCTGCCGCAATATGTAAAGGAGCCGTACCGCCGCTTCGTGGAGAACCGGCTCCGGGCAAACTTCAATCTCACCGGCTGCCCGGTGCAGATATATTTCAGGCAGAAATAGCGGGGGGCTTCCGCCGTTCGGGCGCATACATAAGGCACGAAAGGGCTAAAAAGTCCCGCAGGGACCGCGACGTAGGAGCGAAATACCCCTCATAGGGGTCGCAGACGGCAGTCTGCGGGGGTTAAGGCAACGAAAGGGGGCTGACTAAAAAGGACCGCTTGGTCCTTTTTAGTCAGCCCCGGAGTATCAGATGATATGCCCGGTGATGGCTCCGCCGCAGGCGGCGGCGTTGGCCTCGTCGGTGTCGATGTGCATAGCGAGGGCGGCCTTGTCGGAAACCCTGATCACGGTGTCGCCGAAGACGAGCCTGCGCCCGGTCGGCTGCTCAACTTCCACATTGACTATCTGGCCGTTGCTGACCCCGAAACGCTCCGCGTCGGCAGGAGTCATATGCACGTGCCTCTCGGCTATTATCACCCCCTCGGAGAGCTCGACTTCGCCGCAGGGCCCCACAATCTTGCAGGGAGCCGAACCGGCGACATGGCCGCTCTCCCTTATCGGAGCGGTGATGCCGACCGCACGCGCGTCGGTGAACGAAAGCTCCACCTGATCCTCGGGACGCACCGGCCCGAGGATGGAGCATTTAAGGGCTGCTCTCGGGCCGACCACATCGACCTTCTGGTTGGACACGTACTGCCCCGGCTGGGACAGCGGCTTCTTGACTTCGAGTTCGAAGCCTTTTCCGAAAAGCACATCCAGAGTCTCGCGTGTCACATGCACGTGGCGGGCTGAGGTTTCGATGATGAAATTGTCCATATACTTCATTTTAATTATCGAGTTCGGAAACGATGTGCATAGTGTCGCGGGCGATCACGAGCTCCTCGTTGGTCGGGATCATAGCGACCTTGACGCTGGAGTCCGGAGCGGAGATGATGGTCTCGCCCCGGGCGTTCTCGTTGGCCTCGTTGTCGACCTTGACCCCCATATAGGAGAGGTTCTCGCAGATATGGCGGCGCAGGCGCGGGTTGTTCTCCCCGATGCCGGCGGTGAAGACGATAAGGTCCACGCCGTTCATCTCGGCGATATAGGCCCCGACATTCTTGATGGTGTCGAAGGTGAGCTTCTTGAGCGCCGTCTTCGCCCTGCGGTCCCCGTCGAGCGCGAGGGTGTTGAGGTCGCGCATATCGGAGCTCTTGCCGCTCAGCCCCAGCAGGCCGCTCTTCTTGTTCATCACCTCGGTCATCTGGTCCGGGGTGAGGCCCTCCTTCTTCATTATGTAAGGTACGATGTTGGCGTCGATGTTGCCGCAGCGCGTGCCCATAATCATACCCTCAAGCGGGGTGAACCCCATCGAGGTGTCGATGCTCCTGCCGTCCCTCACCGCAGTGACGGAGCTTCCGTTGCCGAGGTGGCAGGTGATGATCCTGGAATGCTCCAGGTCCAGACCGGCCAGGGCTGCTCCGCGGCGGGAGACATACTGGTGGGAAGTGCCGTGAGCCCCGTAGCGGCGCACGCGATATTTGGTATAATATTCATACGGAAGCGCATACATATAGGCATACGGCTCCATCGTCTGGTGGAATGCGGTGTCGAACACCACCACCTGAGGGACTTCCGGCAGCACGTGCGAGATGGCGTGGATGCCGAGCAGATGGGCCGGATTGTGCAGCGGCGCGAAGTCGCAGCAGAGCTCTATCTTGCCGAGCACGTCGTCGTCGACGAGGGCGCTCCCCGCGAAGAAGTCCGCCCCCTGCACGATGCGATGCCCGACCGCCTCGATGTCGTCGAAACTCTTAAGGACACCGTGATCCGGGTCCACGAGAGCGTCGAGCACGAGCTTCATCCCGACCTTGTGGTCAGGGATGGGAAGACTCTCCGTGAAAGGCTCTCCGCCCGTAGGCTTGTGGGTGATGGATCCGTCCGGAAGGCTTATCTTCTCCACCAGGCCCTTGGCCATGAGTTCGTAGACATCGTCCCCCTTCATATCCAGCAGCTGATACTTGATGGAGGAGCTGCCGCAGTTGATTACCAAGATTATCATCGCTCTAGTTCCGCAAGTAATAAAGTTTATTGTAAATAAGCATTGTGCGGGGACTTGCAGAACTTTTCCCTCCCGCACAAGCTTCGCTTGTCGTTATTGTTTCACCCTTTCCCGAAGGGGGACTTAAGAATATCCCGGCCAGCCCCCTGATAGAGGTCCTGCGGGCCTCTGAAACCGTGTTTCGCAAGTGCGAAACTCAAACTATCATAATGTCATCGAAAAGTGACACAAATTTACTAATAAATATGTATTTTTGGAAAAATTCTGAAGGAAAATGGTTGTGGAGAGAGACATCGTGGCGATTTCCGTTCCCTATTCGACCGGCGTGGCACTGGCGGCATTGCTGCCGGCGGCAGGCGTGTCGGGCTATGCCGCCGCGGGGATGAGCCTTGCCGTATGCACGCTCTGCACCGCCCTCTTCTGCCGCAGGCGCGGGCGGTTCGGGACAATATGCCTGGCGTTTTTCGCCGCCGGACTGTTCAGCACCTACTCCGCCGCGCTCGTGCAGGCGGCGGGCGGAGGCGGGGGCAATCCCTTCCGGGGGGCGCTGGAGGCCCTGACAAAGATCATCGACGGCATAGGATTCTGCGGTCCGCAGACCGGGGCTCTCGCGAAGGCGCTGCTCACGGGGCAGCGCGGCGGGCTTGACGGCGAGACGGTAGCCGCGTTCAGGGCAGCCGGCGCGGCGCATATCCTCGCCCTCTCCGGCCTGCACCTCGGGGTGATCTACGGCATACTCCACAGATGCCTCGCCGTAGCGGGCAGAAGCCGCGCGGCGGAGCTCACGGGAAGCACGCTCATACTTGCCGTGTCCGGATTCTATGTGCTGATGACCGGCAGTTCGGCCTCCGTGGTGAGGGCATATCTCTTCATCTGCCTCAACGAACTCTCGCGCCTCTTCCCGGGCAGGCGTCGAAAGCCCCTCGCAGTGTTCGCCGCCGCTCTGACGGTCCAGCTCTGCGCCGACCCGCTCATCATCCGCTCGGTCGGCTTCCAGCTGTCATATCTCGCGATGCTTGGCATATATCTGCTCTTCCCGAAGCTCGACTCCTGGTTCCCGGGAGGACGGATGAACCCGCTGCGGCGGATATGGAGCGCGTCGGCCCTGACGATTTCCTGTCAGCTCTTCACCGCTCCGGCGGTGTGGTGGCATTTCCGCTCGTTTCCGGTCTACTTCCTGATCACCAATCTGGTGGCGCTGCCGCTGACTGAAATCTTCATCATCTGCGCGGTGGCCGCGACAACGACGGCGGCGGCAGGCTGCTGCCCGTCGCCGCTGATATATCTCACTGATTTGTGCGGGAACGCCCTTATAGACTTCCTCGGGGCGGTGGCCTCTATTTCCTGACGCACCTCACCGAAACGGCGAAGTCCGAAGCCGGCATAAGTCCACGGTATACGGTATCCGTATCCTGATAGATGTAGCGGACCACTCCGTACTCCCCATCCTTGTCGGAAGTCCAGAAAGCGGCGTATTTGTTGAGCGCGTCGTTGGTATGGATGTCGCCCGCGATGAGGAAATAGCCGGACGGCATCACGGAGAGCCGCGAGTTGTCGGTGATCTTGACCCCCCTCCAGAACTCCCACATGCGCTCGCCGTTGAAGTAGAGGTTCGCCATCAGATTCCCTGCCAGGCCTTCAAGGTCCTTGCCGGAGGCTGCGTCGCTGCCGTATTTCCTGCCCAGCGCCACCCAGTCCTCGTCGGACGGGAGGGTCCAACCCTCGGGACAGGCGGTCAGGGCCTCGTCATAGGTGTAGTAGCGCCCGTAGATGTCGGACATTATGTCACAGTCGGCATAGGCTATGCCCGCGCCCTCCCAGGCGAGGTTGTGACGCATCCAGTCCGTGCCGTCGATGTCGGTGTAGCAATATGTGCGCCCGTCGCGGGAGTCCGTGAAAGTGCCGTCGGTAAAGGTACGGGTGAAACCGGTGATGGAGCCCTTGCCGTCCAGCCCCGGCTTCACGACGGTGAACGAAACCGCCGCGCTGGAACCGTAGTAGATGCCATCGTCGGTGAACGCGCCGAAAGTGAGCGAGAGCTTGCCGAGCGTGTCGGGAACTTCAACGGTGTAGTATTGCTTGCGCACCGTGCCGTCAGCGAGCACAAGCGTGTCGTAGACCAAGGTGGCGGGGTCCTTGAAATAGTATCCTATCGTCCCGTCGTCGTCGCGGCTCAAGGTCATCAGCTCCTTGACGTCGAAAGTCTTGCTGTAGCCCGGCGCCACAAAGGAAGGCATGGAGAGGGAGAGCGAACCGCTGAGGTAGCTCTTGCTGGTCTCAGTGTCCTTCTTGCAGCCCGGCAGGAGCAGACAGACCGCCAGCAGGGCGAAAAATGATATTTTCCAGAACTTCATTCTGATAATTTCCGTTAAGAACTACAAATATAGCACAAAAATCCGCTACCTTTGTGCAAATACTTTGCCGAAGTTATGAATTCTCTAAAAATGGCATCCTTCGCGATACTTGCCCTGTGTGCGCTGGCCTGCAATGCGGACCGCTACGCCACGTTCAGCGGTTACGCGCAGGGCGGCACCTGGACCGTAAAGGCCAATCTCAAGGGGGTCGCCACTCCACGGGAGGAGATCTCGGCCGCCATCGACTCCCTGTTGGAGGGCATCGACTTCAGCGTCTCCGGCTACAATCGCAACTCCCTGCTGAGCAAGCACAATGCCGGAGAGGAGATAGTGCCGGACAGATATTTCAGGGAGCTGGTGGAGCTCTCGGAGAAATACGCCGATATGACCGGCGGAGCGTTCGACGCATACTCGGCGCCGCTCTTCGACATCTGGGGCTTCGGATTCACCGCCGACTCCCTCCCCTCCCCGCAGCTGGTGGAGGCCGCACTGGCGCGGTGCAGGGAGAAGAAGACCGTGAATTTCAACGCGATAGCCCAGGGCTACAGCTGCGATGTGGTGGCCGGCTACCTCTACTCCATCGGAGTCAAGGATATGCTGGTGGACATCGGGGAGATCTACTGCGACGGCCTCAACCCGTCCGGCAGGGGCTGGAGCATAGGGGTGGACAATCCCGTGGACGGCAACGACTCCCCGGGCAGCGACCTGCGCGGGATATGGCGCTCCGGTGGGAGCGGCTGCGGGATAGTCACCTCCGGCAACTACCGCAAGTTCTACATACGAGACGGGAAGAAATATGCCCACACCATCGACCCGCGCAGCGGATATCCGGTGCAGCACGGCCTGCTCAGCGCGACCATAGTGGCCCCGACGGCTGCGGAAGCCGATGCGCTGGCCACGGCCTGTATGGTGATGGGGCCCGAGAAGGCTAAGGAATTCATCACCTCGCAGCCCGGCATAGAGGGCTACCTCATCTGCTCGGACGGAGTATGGACTTCCGGAGGCTTCAGGCTGGAGGAATGAGCATTGGAAAATTATTAGTAAATTTGCACGATAACCAAGTCCCTTTCCCAAGGGAAGGGATTTAGGGAAAGGGTAATATAACTTGAGTTTCGCAAATGCGAAACACGGTTTTAGAGGCCCGCAGGGCCGAAACCAAGTCCCTTTCCCGAGGAAAGGGATTTAGGAAAAGGGTAATATAATAATAATAAGCGAAGCTTGTGCGGGAGGGGAAAGTTTTGCAAGTACCTGCACAATGCTTATTTTGCAATAAGTTTTATCACTTGCGAAACTTGAGTATGGAATCTACAATCGACAATATGGAATCTTACGGCAACGGTCTGGACTACAATACGGAGCGGGAGAAGCTCAATATGCCCGAGTACGGGCGCAACGTGCTGAAGATGGTGGAGAGACTGCGCGAGATCCCCGACAGGGACAAGCGCAGCGAGCAGGCGCGCGCCGTCATCAAGGTGATGGAGATCCTCAACCCGCAGGTGCATACCCAGGAGAACTATGAGCATAAGCTCTGGGACCAGCTCCATATGATAGCCGGTTACGAGCTCGACATCGACTCCCCGTACCCGTGCCCCGTCAAGGAGGAGTTCACCACCGATCCTGTGCCGATACCGATGAAGGACAGCCGCATCAAGGCCACGCACTACGGACGCAATATCGAGAAGATCATCAATCTGCTCTGCGGCGAGAGCGACGGCGAGGTGAAGACCGAGATGATCCGGTGCCTTGCCATCTATATGCGCCAGCAGTATCTCATATGGAACAAGGACAGTGTCGCCGACGAGACCATCTTCAGCGACATCGAGAAGCTCTCCGAATACCGTCTGAAAGTGCCTGAGGGGCTCAGCCTCGGCAAGGTCAACGGAGACAATTTCTCCCGTCCGGGGATGGGCGTCAACATAGGCCAGCCGGGCGGCGGCAAGAGCCGTCCGCACAAGAACAACCGCAGACAGAACAACAGGAAGAAATGAGACTCTTCAGCAGCTGGGACGAAGAAGACAGGGCCGCGGCGGTCAGGATTGCCGGATTTGTCGTAGCGGCCTTTGCCATCTTCATACTCATAGCCACGGCTTCCTACCTCTTCCATTGGGAGCAGGATATGAGCCTGCTGTCTTCCTCCGGCAGCGCCGGGGCCGAGGTAGGCAACGCCGCCGGCAAGGTCGGGGTCAGGGCCGGGCATCTGCTCGTCTGCGAGCTCTTCGGCCTAGGGAGTTTCGCGCTGCTCATCATTCTCACCGCGGTCGCGGTCAGGCTTATCGCCCATAAGTGGAGGCAGTCGCTGCTCAAGACTGCTCTGGTCGCGCTCTTCGGAGCGTTCATCTCGTCGCTCGCGCTTGCATTCTGCGGGCATCTCGCAGCTCTGGACAATGTCTTCGGCGGCGGGCTCGGAGGCCGCTGCGGAGAGAAGGTCGTGCTATGGGCCGAGGAGCAGCTGGGAGTGCCTGTCACAGGGGTGATGATAGCGGTGCTGATACTCGCCTTCCTATTCCTCGCGTCGAGAAGATTCAGCCGCTGGTTCGCCTCGGTCGGGCAGCACAGGGAGAAGAGGGTGAAGGAAGCGTCCGGGACGGAAGTGCTCCCGCAGGAGGACCCGCAGGCGGAAGAGCCGCTGAAGACTATGCAGCTCGCAGCCGAGCCGGAGACGGAGACGGAGACGGAAACGGAGCCGGGGACGGTTTCCGTGACAGAGCCGGAAGAACCCGGTCCGGAGGGCGGAGAAGGAAGCTTTGAAGTCATCAGCGACAACCAGCTCGACACGGAAGTGACGGAGGAGCTCCAGCCCATAGACAACAGACTGGACCCGCCGGACGGGCTGCCAGACTATAAGTTCCCGTCCATCAGCCTGCTCAAGGACCATTCCAGCGGGCGCAAGGAGGTCTCCAGCGAGGAGCTCACCCGCAACAACAACAAGATCCGCGCGACCCTCGCCAACTACAAGATACAGATCACCGACGTCAAGGCCGTGGTCGGTCCGACCGTCACCCTCTACAAGGTCTATCCCGCACCGGGCGTGAAGATTGCGGAAATCAAGCGCCTGCAGGAGGATATCGCCCTCTCGCTCAACGCCAGAGGCGTGAGGGTGGTGGTGCTGTCGGACTCCGTCGGCATCGAGGTCGCCAACGACTACGCATCCATCGTGCCGCTCAAGAAGCTGCTCAACGACAGCGAGTTCCGCGACAGCAAGGCCGACCTGCCGGTGGCGATAGGCTATACCATCACCCAGAAAGTCAGGGTCTTCGACCTCGCCGATGCGCCGCATCTGCTCATCGCCGGTGCGACCAAGCAGGGCAAATCGGTGGGTCTCAACACCATAGTGACTTCGCTTCTCTTCGGCAAGCACCCGTCGGAGCTTAAGTTTGTCTTCATCGACCCGAAGATGGTGGAGTTCTCCGCCTACGCCCGGCTGCTCAAACACTACCTCGCCGTGCTGCCCGACGCCTGCTCGGAGGAGGACGAGATGAACGGCGCCATCGTCAAGAAAGCCAAGGACGCGGAGAAGATACTCCGCTCGCTCTGCATAGAGATGGACGAGCGCTACGAGCTGCTCAGCAAGGCTGAAGTCAACAACATCCGGCTCTACAACGACAAATTCAAGTCCCGCCGGCTCCGCCCCGACAAGGGGCACAGATACCTGCCGTATCTGGTGGTGGTGGTCGACGAGTATGCCGACCTCACGATGACCACCGGGGCTTCACCCGAGACCAAGGCCGCAAGCCGCAGCATCACCAACTCCATCATCCGCCTGGCGCAGAAGGGCCGTGCGGCAGGGCTGCACGTGATACTCGCTACGCAGAGACCGTCGGTGGACGTCATCTCCGGCGTCATCAAGAGCAACTTCCCTATGCGCATCGCGTTCCGTGTCTCTTCGAGGGTCGACTCTCAGACCATCCTCGACGCTCCGGGAGCGGAGAAGCTCATCGGGCGGGGAGATATGCTCTTCTCCGCCGGCATCGACTCCGAGCGCATCCAGTGCGCCTATGTGGACGGAGAGGAGATCGACGCGGTGACCGGCGCCATCGGCGCGCAGCAGGGCTACGGCAAGTGCTACAACACCCCTTACTATCTGCCGTCAGTGGAAGACGCGGGCGCGGACGGTTCGGGCGGCGGCGCGATCGATATGCACAATATCGACGAGCGTTTCGAAGAGGCGGCCAGGATGGTCGTGACCACGCAGAAGGGCTCCACCTCCGACCTGCAGCGCAAGCTCGGTATGGGCTACGCCAAGGCGGGCAGGGTGATGGACCAGCTGGAGGCCGCAGGCATCGTGGGGCCGCAGGAGGGTTCGAAGCCGCGCCAGGTGCTGGTCTCTGACCTCAACTCGCTGCAGCCTATTCTGGATGCCTTCCTGAAGAAGCCGTTTTAACCCCCTCCCCCTCCGGTTCGGGACAGCCCCCAAGAGACAGTTACGCCCGTTTGCGGTACTGCGACGGCGCCGAGCAGCTGGATGAAAGTGTCCTGTGCAAGGTCCTCCGCGTCCGCGCCGCGGCGGCCAGTCCCCGACAGGGCCTTGATCTCGGAGAGATCCCAATCGGATAGGAATATCAGTTTGCGGCGCTCATCAATGGATGCGTAGAAGCTACTACTGCACTTTTTTAAGAATAACGATAAATTCGTTCGTCATAGTGCTGACCTTTTTGCCGGGTTTATTAGTCGGAGACGTTTTTGATGGCATCCTCTTATTAGGTATGCATCTTACGATCGTAGTTTCATGTTTAAAGCCGCACTTCTCAAACATTTCCGCTGTGAAATAATCGAGCGGAATTTGAATTCCTTTTACGGTCCTGTTCCCCACAACATAACATACAGTACCACCAATACGAACGGTTTTTGCGACATTCTGCATTGACTGCCAATAGTCGTTTAAAAAAGCAATAACCTCGCAATATCGTTTGTCATCTAATGTGTGAATCTCGTCAAGAACATCACGGATAGAATCCGTTTGAAACAATTCCTGACTTGTCTTTCTTCCTCCCATTAACAAGGAATCAAGTTTACCGGCATTTTCAAACCCGAACCATTCGTTTGCCCACCTTGAAAACTGCCCATAAGCGACGGTCGTACGACTATCGCCATAAGGAGGAGATGTCACAACCATATCAACAGCACCATTGCTAATCAGCTCTTGTGGAATTCCATTAGTAGAGTTGAATTCGCAAATTGTTGCTGTAGTATGGAATTGTAATTTGTTAAAGCTTTTAAGACCTTTCAGATTCCGTTCTGCTTTCTGTGCGAAAATTTTAAAAACATCAGGTTTGAATTTTTTTATGCTCTCTTCTTTCATCCGAAAGCGTTTAAATTCTCCATTACGCGTGAAAGACGTTTCTCGAACAGTTTCGGCAAGAACAAGGTTGAAAAAATCCGTATTAGAAGATAGTCTATTGATTTCCTGCGATAGGAATGATAATTTGTATAGAACTTCCTCTGTGTACCAGAAAGAATAATTAGAGATTCTATCGAAATCTGTATCTATAACTTTATCTGCTGAATAGAATGCACAGTTAAAGCATATATTCTGTATCTGGCTTGAAATCTCATTTTCGTCATAATGGGTGGTTTTCACTCTTGACATCATTCTGGCAAGTGGATTCAAGTCGGTACCTATTGAGTTTACACCTGCAACGGCCGACTCAACCAAGGTGGTCCCGCTTCCCATATAAGGATCAAATACGAGGTCAAAACGTCCTTCAGGCTTATGCTCATTTATGAGTGACCTACATACTTGAGGTATCATCATCGCGGGATATGCGTGATATCCGTGAGTGTACTCCTTTGTGTCTGCATCCCAGAAACTCCATCTGTCATCAAACACTCTATTATAGGTCTTCATTATAAAATTATAGTCTACTACAAACAATTCAGGGTGCTAAAATACTCTCATTTTGAGAGTGGGCAAAAGTAACTCATTTTTTACTTTTGTGCAACAAAATTACACATTTTCTCATGAAAACGGATTATCAAAATGCCATTATTGACAAGATAAGGAAGTTACGTTTGGCTAAAAGCATTAGTCAATATCGACTTGCTACTACAATTGGAATTAGCACAGGACAGATTGGCAATATAGAGACTCCGTCAAGGCCTCATAAATATACATTGGAGCAATTATCAATCATTTGCGATGAATTTGAAATAAGAATACAAGATTTGTTTCTTGACAATCCTGACAGTTTAAAGCAAGATGAACTAGTTAAACGACTAATTAATAGCATTATCGAATATGAAAAGTAGTAAAGAAAGGCTTATTGAAGTTTTCGAACAAATCCACGACAGAGGATGGGTTCAAAGCCACCGCAGCAACAATACGGGAATCGGGAAGACTTTTGAGGATTTAGCTGGCGTAGAAGAAAACAATAGTGAGAGTCCAGATTTTGAAGAATTCGAGATTAAAGCGCATCGTGATGAAGCAAATTCCCCTATTACTTTATTCACTTTGGCCCCGACCTTTCCGAAACAGGCAAATCGTTATCTGAAAGACAGATTTGGTGAGTTCTATCCGAATAATAATTCCTTAAAGAAATTGCATACATCAATGTTTGCGGATAGAAAAAATTCGTACATTGGTAAATACGCTTTTCAACTTATAAACGATAGGAAAGCAGAAGTGCTTAAAATAGGGGTATATGACCTAAACACTGGACTACTAATTGATGATACAGCCGGCTACACGTATGAGAAATTAAGGGAGAAACTTTTCAAAAAATTGAATAGTCTTTTCTCTGTAAGTGCCGAAAGACGATTTAAGGATGGTATAGAAGAATTTCGGTTCACTAATGCAATTATATACACGAATCCATCTTTTGAGCGTTTCCTTAATATCCTTGAAGAAGGTCGGGTTCAGTATGATATCCGAATAGGTAGCTACCAGTCCGGAGACAAATATGGCATGCCGCACGATCACGGTAGTGGCTTCAGAGTTCGAAAGGATTATATCTTAACGCTCTATGATTCAATTGAGTTTGTTAATTTGGAATAGAATAGATTACAAGAATCAAGATACGGAAGTGCACAATCCCGCACAAAAAAGGGGTCAACCGGTAACAAAAGTTGCCCCCGGGTCCGGGAAGGCCACAATGTCCCGGAAAAACGCTAATTTTGCAAATCATCATAGAAAAGCGCAATATGACACACGGACACGAGATCCTTGAGCTGATGCCGAACATTATGGGCACATCGATCCTGATTACGCTGCTTATACCTTTCGTCGGTACGCTCATCGGCTCGGCATTCGTGTTCTTTCTGAAAAGGGATATGCCCCCGCTTTTCCAGAAAGCGCTTCTCGGCTTCGCCTCCGGCGTGATGGTCGCCGCCGCCGTCTGGTCGCTGCTTATCCCCGGCATGGAGATGTCCTCCGGGGAGGGCGCAAGTTCGGTCGTTCCTGCTGCCGTAGGCTTCCTCCTCGGCGTGTGTTTCCTGCTTGCGATAGACTTCCTTACGCCGCACCTCCACATCGGTGACGAGAAGCCAGAGGGGCTGAAGTCCGGCATATCCAGGACGGCGATGCTTGCCCTCGCGGTCACCATCCACAATATCCCCGAGGGCATGGCGGTGGGTGTCGTCGTAGCGGGGGCGTTGAGCGACGGCATAAGCATAGCACCTGCCGCCGCAATGGCTACGGCGATCGGTATCGCCATACAGAACATCCCCGAAGGGGCCATAATCTCGATGCCTATGCGCTCGGCCGGGAATTCCCGGCGCAAATCGTTCCTTATCGGAGCGTTGAGCGGGGTGGTCGAGCCGATAGGGGCGGTGGCGGTAGTGCTTCTCGCTTCTCTGATGACCCCGATACTGCCGTATTTCCTCGCCTTCGCCGCCGGGGCGATGATGTATGTCGTCGTTGAGGAACTCATCCCTGAGGCCTCCGAGGGTCAGCACTCGAACATCGGCACTGTCGGCTTTGCCATAGGTTTCGTGCTGATGATGGTGCTCGACGTGGTGCTCGGGTAATCCGAGTCAGGTATTAAAATCGCGGATGTCTGAGCGGCGCAGACGGATACAAATCCTGATAGGCCCACGCCAGGTCGGAAATCGTCGTGCCGGTGGATTTCTCTTATTGACCATCGGAGAGAAAAAATTACAGCCGGGAAAAATCCGGCTGTAATTTCTTAATGTCAAAACCCATTCAAAACTTGAACGACAGTCCGGCAGAGACATATCCGGTGTCGTGACCGCCCTCGACCCAGATGCCGGCCTTGTTGCAGAAGTACCAGCGGAGGCCGGCGGTGGCGACGAACGTCATCTTCGTGTCCATCTTGTTGAATGTCGAGCTGGCCTTCTCGCCGCTCTCGTGGTCGGTGGTGTGCTCGCCGATGAGACCGGCATCCACCATCGCTCGGGCATAGAGTTCGAGCCGGCGGCAGAGGGTGAGGTGATAGCTGAGGCCGGCGGCAATGTCAAAGCGGTTGCAGAAGGTGTCCTGCTGCTTGTCGCCGTAGCCGTTGTCCAGCATCCAGTTGTATCCGTAGCGGGAATACTCCCCTCCTACCGTCCATCCGAGGCTTCCGAAGCGGCCGAAATCGAGGAAGCAGATGTCTGAATAGAGCATCACCGGAGGCACAACCGTCCGGAAAGAGGACTTCGCCGCGTCATCGGTCGCGTGCTTCATCACCCTCGACCACGGAGCGACGACAGGTGAGGCTCCGACCTGAATTGTCCTCGTGTATTTCGGGAAAACTATTTCCGATTTCGTGCGCTTCCAGTTCACATTCTTCTTCGCATCCGAAGACGCGATGCCGTCCTGCACGCCAATCTGCTCCGCATTCAGCTTGCCAGCGTTCCGGAGCGACGTCCTGCCGTAGGATGCCTCCCAGGCATAGATGACATCCATAAATGTCTTGAACTCTCCGGCCTTTATCCTAGCCGCGAAATCCGGATAATTGTAAATCTTTCCGAAATATGTGTTCAGCATCGAGGTGGACATCGACGGCTCCGTCCGGTCGAAAATGCTCCCGCGTGTGTCCGTACCGACCAATATGGCCATGTCTCCCGCAATGCTCAGATACCAGCTGCGCAGCGGACGCACAATCGTGACCGACCTTCCCGCCCTCTCGGATTCGACGGTGAAAAGGGAATAGAGGTCAATGCCGCTGCCACGGTATTCCTCCCTCACCCACTGGACCTGCGGCTTTCCGCCGAAGGCGCCATAGACCTTCACAAGCCGTTTCACATATTTGTCCGTGCCTTCGAGCATCAGGGAATCGACATCCTCGTTGATATATCGCGTTCTCTCCCCGTCAGGCGTCGCGCTGAACTCGATGTGGTCGGGACGATTGACGAGAGCGGAACGCATATAGCCGTCGAGGACTCTCTGTTCTCCCTTGTTCAGCCAGACCCGGACTCTCACGTCATCGTCATTGGGCTGCACGGCATTCTTGTCAACGATAGTCTGCGCATTGGCGGAGATGCCGGCGAGCAGAACCGCCGCCGAAATGAAGCATACGATACGACTGATTTTCATTGCGTTGGAAAATTAGATTTCTTCAAAAAAGACAAGCCACCTCAGATTTCTCACTTGTCGGTGTCAACAGAAAAATTCAGCGCGAAACTGCCGCCGTCATAGCTGCCTGAGAAAGCATAATCCTTGTCTCCCACTGTCTTGCGATAAATTTGCGAGCCCTCACCAGCGCTCTTGGTGAACCCTGCCGGCTCAAACTTGGCATAGTAGGTCGTAGCCACGGACTCCTCACATTTATAGTCAAAGAAAGTAACCGTCTCCATTCCATGGAATTCGACATACTTTGTGTTCTCCACCTCTCCGTCAAACACAGGAAATTCAGCAAGGAAAGGATAGGCCCTGACAACTGTAGCCCAATCCGTAGGGTCAATAGGGCATATGGACTTGTCACCGTTCCCAGAACCCTCTTTTTTGCAGCCGCCAAGAAGCACAAGCGCTGCAAGCACCAATGCAAATGTAAACTTTTTCATATCTCTGAATTTTTCTGCAAAGAAAAAACTAAAATCTGACAACATCAATCCTTTCGGGGGACTTTTCTCGATTTACAACCAGTTCGACCGCAGCGGCATCCGCTCGGTCATCGGCGGGCGCGTCAAAGGGCCAGACAGACCGGATCCGGCAAAAAGCTTTGCT
>CAVGLS010000014.1:0-41739 GCA_963630225.1 bacterium | reverse complement strand
GCTGCCGCTGCGGAGCTCCGCACCACATAAAAAAGAGGATGACCCTTTTTAGTCATCCCCTTCGTTGCCTTAACCCCCGCAGGCTGCAAGGACTTACTCAGCGGTATATCCCGGGTTCTGGTAGGCTTTCCTGGTGGCGTCGTCCACCTTCATCGCATTGATCTGGCTTTGCGGGATCGGACGCAGGTAGTGATAATCCTCGATGGTGCGGGTGGTCACGACCGGAGTGTGGTCGGACTTGCCTGCGCCGGCAATCGTATATTTGCCTGCACGCTCTTTCCAGGTCTGGGTACGCACGAGGTCATACCAGCGGAACCCCTCGCCGTAGTTCTCCCTCATCCTTTCGTCCAAGAGGTAGTCGATGGTGATGACGGACGGGGTCTCTGCAGTGAGTTCGGTGCTGAAATCAGCCACGTACTTCACGCCCTCATTGTTCTTGTACTCCCACTTGCCCGCACGCTCGCGAAGCACATTGATGAGCTCGCGCGCGGTCTTGCTGCCGGTAGCGCCCTGTACCGCGGCTTCTGCAGCGATGAGGTAGAGTTCGGAGAACTTGAGAATCACATACGGACGCGTTGATCCCGCGTTCGGCTGTCCCGTGCCGGTGGTATTGGTACGGTATGGGCCGAGCTTCCATATCCCCGGGTAAGCCATACGGCTGACGCCGCTCGGGTTGATGACATAGGAGTCGTAGTTGGCGGATTTCCCCACTGTCACCTGACCCGCATCTACGCCGTAGTCGACAGTGGCGTCCTCCTCGAAGAGGAATGTCAGGAAAGGCTCGCCCATCCCGATATGGTTGCCGTTAGGTCCCTCGACCCACTCGCTTGCGTTGCCTCCCTGCGCCCAATTGGTGCGGTAGATGTAGGTGAACGTGCCGTCGAAGCGCGAATCCTTATCCTTATCGGTGAAGGTCGCGAGAGCCTCGTGTGTAGGCGCCATTCGGGTCCAAGGGCGGCCAAGGAACTGGTTGTCGGTACGCAGTACCGGATTGATCTTTGCCCCCGCATTGTTGACGGCGGTCATATTAGGATAGTTCCACTGGAGCATCCAGCTCGCGAAGTTGTCCATCCCGCCGCCGGAGCCGTAGCTGAGGCTGGCGCCGTTATACTGCTCGGAATTCTCGGTGTGGTCGGCATAGAGCACCTGCTCCTTATTGCGGTCGTTGGAGCCGAGGAACACCTTGTAGTAGTAATCCTCCAGCCCGAAAGGACCGGGATTGTTGATGGCGTCGAGAGCGATGTCATAGGCCTGCTGGTAATACCAGGCCGCATCGTGCCCGTCGGGGTCCTTGCGGGCGCACTCGGGATAGGTAGGGATGTTCTTGGGATTCTGAAGCCACCATCCGTAGGTGAGGTACGCCTTGGAGAGGACTATGCGTGCGGCGGTCTTGGTCACAGCGCCGGTCAGGCGAGGATTGTCCGGGAGGCTGACGACGGCTTCCTTCAAGTCGGGGAAGATGCACTTGGTGTAGACTTCCGGCACGGTGTTGCGCACGGAGGTGCGGACCGGAGAAGTGTTGAACGCAAGTTCGCCCGAGCCAAGGTCGAGAGGCACGCCCCCGAATATCCGGACCATATTGAAATACTCGAACGCCCTGAAGAATCGCGCCTCGGCGATGAGCGAGGCGTCCAGCCCTACCGCTTCCGCATTGGTGATGATGCCGTTGGCGGTATTGATATAGGTGAATGTCCAGTAGTTGCCGGAGTTGCTGTTGTCCGGAGTAAGGATCCCGGCGCCGGACATGTCCGCAACCTTGAAGTTACCGTCGGCAGACTGAGCATAAGTGGCCTCATCGGTGCCTGTGGTCAGGATATTGTAGCAGTAGGCGTTGCCGTTCTGATAACGGAGACGCGCATAGAGCGCAGTCAGACCGCCCTCGACTCCGGCCTGCGTGGTGAAGTAGTCCGGAGTGTAGATTGTCTTGGGATGCTCGTCGAGTATCGACTGGCAGGAAGTTGCGAATGAAGCGATCCCGGCAAGACAAAGTATAATGTTCTGAATCTTTCTCATAATGGTAACGGTTATTAGAATGACAGATTGACACCGAGCAGGAAGTTGCGTGTGTTAGGGGTGTTGAAGCCCACATAAGACAGGCGGTCCGGGCCCGGACGACCGGTGGCGGTGGAACCGGAATTGGCGTTAGGCTCCGGGTCGAGTCCGGTCTCGTTGAAGAAATCGGAGAAGAGCACGAGTCCCGGGTTCTGGAGAGTCATATAGACTCTGAGGTTGGAGATGCCGCTTTGTTTGAGAGCCGCAATCCTGTGGATGTTGTATCCCAGAGTGATTGTGCGGATCTTGAAGAAGCTGCCGTTGTACTGTGCGAGCACTGAAGAGTACTTCGGGTTGTCTCCGCTGAGCAGGGAGCCCGGTCTCGGGTAACGGGCGGAAGTGTTCTCCGGAGTCCAGTAATCGACATCAATCTGCCCTCGGCGGCCGGTGATCATATTGAGATATGAGCTGCCGCTGTGCAGGGAGGAAAGGAGAATGCCGCCGCACTGGAAAGCTCCGATCACGGAGAGGTCGAGATTCTTCCACCTGAGGGTGGTGTTGAATCCGCCGGCGAACTTCGGGTCGGTGGAGATTGGCACACGGTCATCGGAAGAGAGGGCGCGGACCGGCTCGCCGTTCTCGTTGTACTCGCCGTGATACTTCACCCTGATGGAGCCGAGAGCGTCTTTATAGCCGGTGGTGGCGCTGACGGTACTAGGCTCGAGGATGTCCATATAAGGGTCACCTTCATTCCAGATGCCGTCGTACTCGTAGTCGTAGAGGCAGTTGATCGGATAGCCCACGAACCAGCAGTTGCCGGTATCTTCCGTCTGTCCGTCCGCGAGGCTGACGAGCTTGTTTCTGTTGGCGTAGAAGTTGAGCCCGGCCGTGAGAGTCCAGTCGTCCTTGTCGATGATGGTGCCGTTGGCGGTGAACTCGAGACCCTTGTTGGAGGTGGAGCCGATATTGGCGGTATATGAGCCTACACCTGCGGTGGACGGGAGTCCGAGGGAGAGGAGTATATCGTTGGTCTTGACCGAATAATACTCCAGCGTTCCGCGTAGACGGCCCTTGAAGAAGGAGTAATCGAGGCCGTAGTTCCAGGTGGTCGAATACTCCCATCCGAGCTCGTCGTTAGGCAGGGTGGATACATAGTATCCGGTGGCGTATCTCTCGTCTCCGAAGTTATAGGACAGGGTCGTGAGAGAACCGAGGGTGGCGTATGGAGAGATGGACTGGTTGGAGGTTTCGCCGTAGCCGACACGGAACTTGAGTTCGTCGAGCCAACCGCGGACAGGCTCCATAAAGCTCTCCTTGTGGAGATTCCAACCTGCGGAAACGGCAGGATAGGTGTGGGTTTTGTGGCCTGCCGCAAGCCGCGAGGAAGCATCGGAGCGGATTGCCGCCGAGAGCATATAGCGGTCGTCGTAGGAATACATCGCGCGGGCCATATAGGAGATGAGACCGTACTGCTGATAGCTGCCGGTGCCGACCGTTATGTCGCTCGCGAGGCAGGCCCCGATGTTGTAGTACTGGAAGAGTTCATTAGGGATGTTTTTGCCCGACAGGTACTGTCCCTGATATGTGGTCTGCTCGGCAGAGAAGAGACCCACGACATTGACGTGGTGCTTCTCCGCGAAAGTGCGGTCATAGGTAAGGAGGTTCTCGACAGTCCAGTTGAGCGTTTCGTAATATGACCACGAGGCGCTGTTGGTGGAAGTGGCCGAACCGTCGACACCGACCCCCGTGAACGAACCTCCCTTGGTATTACGGTAATTGAGGCCGCCGCTGAGCTTGTAGGAAAGACCCTCGACCCAAGGACAGCTCACATCGATATAGCCGGTATTGTAGCTGGCGAAAGAGCGCGACTCGCTCACATAGGTGCCGGCATCGTGCAGTTTCTCCACCACATCGCGGGTGAGGAGGTACTGGTCGTTGTCGGACGGCATATTGATCCTCGTCTTGAGGCTTCCGTCGGCGTTGTAAGGGTTTACGAGCGGAGACTTGGAAAGGACGGAGTACATATTCACCTGATTGCCGTCGTTGGTGTTGTGGTTGGTGTTGGTGGAGAACCCGAACTTGAACCATTTGCCTATCTTCTGGTCGACGCTGCCGGTGATGGAGATACGGCTGTAGGCCTGGGTTGGTATCACGGCCTGGTCCTTATAGTAGGAGGTACCGAAGCGGTAGCTCCCCGTTCTGGTGCCTCCGGTGACGCTGAGGTCATAGTTGCGGGTGAAGCCGGTGCGGTAGAAGAGGTCCTGCCAATCGGTGTTCACGGCGTCGTCTTCATCGAGGGAGTTGGTGTAGATGCCGGCCATCTTACGCATCTGGATATACTTCTGGCCCTGCATCATAGGATACTTGACAGCTTTCTTGACGGCGGTGTAGGCGTTGAACGACACCCTTGCGTCCTGCCCCTCAACCCCTTTGTAGGTGGTGATGAGGATGACGCCGTTGCCGCCTCGGGAGCCGTAGATGGCGGTAGAGGCCGCGTCCTTGAGGATGTCCATACTCTTGATGTCGCCCGTGGCGATATCGGTGAGGCTGCCCATAAACGGGATGCCGTCAAGCACGATGAGAGGGTCGTTGGATGCCGAAAGAGACCTTTGGCCGCGGATGCGGATCTGCATTGAAGAGCCTGGCTTGGAGCTGGTCTGTATCATCTCCACTCCTGCGACGCGTCCCTGAAGTGCGGCGGACACATCGGTTGCAGGCACGGCGCGCAGTGTTTCGCCTCCGACGGAAGCGACCGAACCGGTGATGTTGGACTTGCGTGCGGTACCGTAACCGATGACCACCGTCTCTTCAAGGAGTTGCGAGTCTTCGGCCAGTACGATGTAGAAGTCGGACCTGCCGCTCACGGTCACTTTTTGCGACACATAGCCGATGCAGGAAATCTCAATCTGCGCATCCGCAGGGACGCTCAGCGTGAATTTGCCATCGTTGTCCGTGAGTGTGCCCGTCGAGGTCTGGCCCACGACAACCACCGCCGCACCGATTACTGAAAGGCCTTCCCTGTCGACCACGGTACCGCTTATCGTGCGGTTCTGGGCGACGGCACTGGTCGGGAAAAGGACAGATGCAGCCAGCGCCATAACGGCGCCGACAGCATTAATCAAAACCTTTTTGTTCATAAGTTACCTGGTTGTTAGTTGGTTATTAAAATGGTTACCTTTTCAGATATGGCAAATATACAAACATTATCAGCTTACGGCGTCAGGCGGCGTGACATTTATTATAAATCCTGTAAAATTCCGCATCTGCGCAGCCGAAGGGTATGGGGAAATGCTTATCTTTATGCTTTGAGAATAACCATAGGACGATTCGAGAATATGAAGCATTCAAAACTGATGATCACGGCTGCGGCGGCGCTCATCTGCGCTGCGGCGGCGGGCAATTCCGCCGACTACGCGGTGTTCGAGCCGGGCCCCGGACGGACCGTTATCGCCGACGGAGACTTCGTGGCGGGCATAGTGACCGACATAAAGGGCGAGTGGACGGGGGTTAAATGGGCCGCTGAAAACCTTGCTGAGGACTTCCGGCGGGTCACCGGACGCCGGGCGCCGATATCCGACAGGGTCAACGGGCCGTCCATCATCATCGGCACGGTCGGCAGAGGCGGTTTCATCGAGCAATATCTCAGCGCAGACGAGGTGGCAGGCCTGAACTGTGCGAGGGAGAAGTATATCCTCAAAACGGATGGCGGGTCCGTCGTCATCGCCGGCAGCGACAAGCGCGGCACTACCTACGGCATCTACGCCCTCTCCGCTTCCATCGGAGTGTCGCCGTGGTATTGGTGGGCCGACGTGCCTGCTGAAAGGCACAGCCGCATATATATAAGGAACGGCTCCTATACCGAAGGCGAACCGGGGGTCCGGTATCGCGGTATCTTCCTCAACGATGAGGCTCCGGCGCTGACCGGCTGGGTCAATGACAACACCCACGGCTACACCGGCGAGTTCTACAAGAGGGTCTTTGAACTGCTGCTCAGGCTCAAGGGCAACTTTATGTGGCCGGCGATGTGGGACGCGGCATTCTACGACGATGATCCGCTCAATATGTATTATGCCGACACTATGGGCATTATTATGGGCACTTCGCACCACGAGCCTTGCGCGAGGGCTCAGAAGGAGTGGCACCGCTACGGCAACGGCAGCTGGGATTTCACCAAGAACCGCAAAGTCCTTGAGGACTTCTGGCTCAAGGGACTGGAGAGGATGAAGGACACGGAGGACATAGTGACCATCGGGATGCGCGGCGACGGTGATATGGCGATGGAGGAGGGCACCAACATAGCCCTGCTCGAAAAGATAGTCGCGGCTCAACGCAGGCTCATCAGCAAGGCCACGGGCAAGCCTGCCTCCGAAACCCCGCAGGTCTGGGCTCTATATAAGGAGGTGCAGGACTACTACGACAAGGGGATGAGAGTCCCGGACGACGTGACCCTGCTGCTGTGCGATGACAACTGGGGCAATGTGCGCAAGCTCCCGTCTCCTGACGAGAAGCCTCGCAGAGGGGGTTATGGGATGTACTACCACTTCGACTATGTGGGCGGACCGAGAAACTACAAGTGGCTCAACTGCAATCAGGTCGAGCGTATATGGGAGCAGATGAACCTCTGCTGGGAGTACGGCGTGCGCAATCTCTGGGTGGTCAATGTGGGCGACCTGAAGCCGATGGAGTACCCTATCCAGTTCTTCCTTGATATGGCATGGAATCCGGAGGCGTACAACCCGGACAACATCTTCGGGCACACGCGCAAGTTCGCCCGCGACCAGTTCGGCGAGGCGCAATCCGACGAGATAGCTCAAATCATAAAGCTCTACTCCAAGTACGCCCGCAGGGTGACTCCGGAACTGCTCAATGCCGGCACCTACAGCCTTGACTCCGGCGAGTGGGATGTGGTGCTTCGCGAGTGGAACGAGCTGGAAGTAAGAGCCTTACGTGTGCTGCAAAAACTCCGCTACAGCCAGCGCGACGCCTATGAGGAACTGGTGCTCTTCCCGGTGCAGGCAATGCAGAACATATATGAACTATATTACAGCGCAGCTAAAAATGCCGCCGCCACCACTCCTCAGGAGATCAATCGCTGGGCGGCGAGGGTCGAGGACTTGTATGTGCGCGATTCGCTGCTCACTGCGCATTATAACCACGGGATAGCCGGAGGCAAGTGGAACCATATGATGGACCAGACGCATATCGGATACACCTCCTGGCAGCAGCCACGGAGACAGGTTATGCCCGCCGTCCGCAAATCCGGGGAGGCGCCGTATCTCTGCCACAAGGAGACTGACGGCCACCTATCCATCGAGGCCGGAAACTACAGCGCTTCGCAAGGCGTGAGCATCATCCCGGATCTCGGCAAAACGATGTGCGGGGCGACCACCCTGCCGGCGATACAAACCCCGGACAACGCGTATCTCGAGTTTGAAGTGCTCACCGCGACCGCCGGTCGTGCAACTCTGCAGATCCTGCTCGCGCCGACGCTGAACTTCAATGCGGGCAAGGGCTTAAGCTACGCGGTGAGCGTGGACGGAGGTGAGGAAGTCACGGTCAACTACAACGGCCACTACAGAGGGGAACTCGGACCTTGGCAGGCGGGCAGCATCATCCGCAGCAGTGCCGAGCTCGACTTCGGCGAGCCTGGCAGGCACAAACTCCGCTTCCGTTTTGTCGATGCGGGTGTCGTGCTGGAAAAGATCCTCGTGGATTTCGGGGGGCTCGAACCGAGTTACCTCGGAGCCCTGTCATCGGAACTGATCAAATAACACATTATATATGAAGATTTTACATCATTTTTATTGCGCCGCGGTGCTTGCTTTGGCTGCGGCGGCGTGCAGCGCTCCGGTCCCGAGCGCACAGGACGGCACCGAACTCTGGCTCGCCAACGGACGGAGCTACGGGTCCGTGCTCGCCTCGGTGCAGACCGGGGTCAACGGCGACCTCGAGAGAGAGGAATACCACATCTACGACAGGGACGGCAAGCGCTTCATTGAGGGCGGGTCCGATGCCGCCGTCCGCTACGGAGTGCACGCGCTGCGACGCGCAGAGCTGCTCGGAGAGGCCGGAGCGGGGATGGACCTCAGGGAAAAGCCGTACTACGAGTACCGCATCCTCGACCACTGGGACAACCTCGACGACACCGTGGAGAGAGGCTACGCGGGACTCTCTATGTGGGAATGGACCTCGCCGGAGATCCCGGTCGGGCGGATCCGCCGCTACGGCGAACTCTGCTCCTCCGTCGGGCTCAACGGCGCGGTGCTCAACAACGTCAACTCCAACCCGCTCATCCTCGATGCGGAGCATATCGCCCGCGTGGCGAAGATCGCGGACATACTCCGCGAGTACGGCATCAGCACCTATCTCTCGATCAAGTGGACAAGCCCTATCAGTCTGGACGGTCTGAAATCGGGCGACCCGCTCAACCCAAAGGTGCGCAAGTGGTGGAGAGACAAAGCGGCTGAAATCTACGCCGCCATCCCGGACTTCGGCGGCTTCCTGGTCAAGGCCAACTCGGAGGGGCAGGCGGGTCCGCAGGACTACGGCCGCACACACGCCGATGGGGCCAATATGCTGGCCGAGGCCCTCAGGCCTTACGGCGGCATCGTGATGTGGAGGGCGTTCGTCTACAATCCGAGCAGCGAGGACAGGGCCAACCAGGCGCTGGAGGAGTTCGCTCCGCTGGACGGCAAGTTTGCGGACAATGTGATCGTGCAGATCAAGAACGGTCCTATCGACTTCCAGCCCCGCGAGCCGTTCAGTCCGCTTTTCGGACGGCTCAAGCAGACCCCGATGATGCTCGAGTTCCAGATCACGCAGGAGTATCTCGGATTCTCCAACCATCTCGTCTATCACGGCACGACCTACGAGGAGTGTCTCGACAGCGACACCTACCGCGACGGAGAGGGCTCTACCGTGGCCAAGATGATCAAGGGTGTTGCCGGAGTCGCCAATACCGGACAGGATGCCAATTTCTGCGGCTACATCTTCGCGCAGTCCAACTGGTATGCCTTCGGCCGGCTCGCGTGGGATCCCGAGCTTGGCGCGGAGAGGATTGCCGACGAGTGGATGCGCCAGACTTTCAACTGCCCGGAAGGGATGAGCGCGAGGGCGTTCGAGAAGAAGTTTCTGGATCCGGTCAAGGATATCCTGATGACCTCCCGCGAGACTACCGTCGACTACACGATGCCTCTCGGGCTGCACCATATCTTCGCCGGTTCGCACTACGGGCCGGGACCGTGGGAGAGGAGCATACGCCGCGACTGGTCGCCGACATTCTACCACAAGGCGGGCAAGGACGGTATAGGATTTGACCGCACGAGGGAGGGGACGGACAACGTGGACCAGTACAACGAACCGCTCGCCTCGGAGTTCAACTCTACGGAGACCTGCCCGGAAAACCTGCTGCTGTGGTTTCACCACCTTGACTGGGACTACAGGATGAGCAGCGGGAGAAGCCTCTGGGATGAGCTCTGCCTGCACTATGACCGTGGCATCAGCGGGGTGGAGGCGTACCGGAAGACCTGGGCGAGTCTGAAGCCGTATGTGAGCAAGTCCATCTATGACGAGGTGGTCGGGAAGCTCGAAATCCAGAAAAACGACGCCGAATGGTGGAGGGACGCCTGCGTAGGATATTTCCAGACCTTCTCGGGGAAGCCGCTGCCGGAGGATGTGCGTCCGCTCAATATGCCTATAGACTCGCTGCGCGGCAAGAGCATGCTCTCCGACCGCTACGGTATGCCGACCCACGACGAGTCAGGGAAGCCTGTGCTCGTGACCCCTCGCCGCCGTCCGGCACAGCCTGCCGGCCCGACTCAGGATTCGTCCTTGCCGGAATAGGATGCCTGCGGCAGTCTGCGGAGTTGCAGAAACCTCTTATGCCTCAGGAAGGCCGGATTTGGATTTTAAAAAAATTATCCGTTAATTTGCAGACCCTTTGACGTGGGGATGTACTAATAAAACTTAATATCTATCATTATGGATTATCCTGAAATTGTAGAGAAAGTCAAGGCGATAATCGTTGACAAGCTTGGCGTAGAGCCTTCAGAGGTCACTGAGACCGCTAATTTTACTAACGATCTTGGGGCGGACTCCCTTGACACTGTCGAGCTCCTTATGGAATTCGAGAAGGTGTTCGGCATCAAGATTCCTGATGAGGAAACAAGCACCATCGCAACCGTCAAGGACGCGTGTGACAAAGTCGCCGAGAAGCTCGCGAAATAAGAGATTTCTTCTGACTAAATTTAAAGGAGTGGCCGTACGAAGCCGCTCCTTTTTTTTTCTGAGTTTTGCAAACTCGTGTCCCCCTCTCTCTGCCGCTACTCGTTAGGTATCGCGAATGTCAGCTCCAGGTGAGGGACTCTTCCGCCTGAGGCCGAAGGTCCGTTGAGCGCCGCCTTGTAGAATCGGTCCTTGTCCAGCTGGGTGGAGACGCTGTAGCTGGTCGACGACTGGCTGGCGTATGCCGCCATCATCGCATAATTGTAGTAATTGGAGTAGTAGTTGGAATATCCGCCGTAGCTGCCGTAGCCGCCGTACATACTGTTGTAGTAGCTCTGGTAGGCGAGATACTGGTACATCTCGCTAAGGTCGGAAGAGCCGGAAGTCGTGGTGGCCACCACCTCGTCGGCCATGATCAGCAGCCAGATGTCGTAGTCGCCCGCCTTGAGGCTCTTGGCCTTGCTGTCGGAAGGGTCGTCGGCGTCAATCTTGAGGAGCTCCTGCAGATGGAACGAGATGTCCGGAGAGTATTCCAGAACGCTGCGGTTGATGTCTCCCTGGTCCTCGTAGCTTGAGCCGGAGTCGGTCAGCCCCATAAACCTGGTGATGGTGTCCTGCTGGATCCGGCAGGTCGGGGAGAGCACATCGGGCCAGTCGTCGAGGTCCTCTATCCGGGCCGGAGCTTCGAACGGGAATATCAGGGAAGCCTTGTTGATGACGGTCAGCTTCGGGTCTCCGCCCTTGGAGGCGATGGCCTCCTCCGCCAGTCTCTTGAGCATCGCCGCGGATATCACCGGCTTGAGCCCTCCGCCGCCCTCGATGCGGATCTCGTCCGTCGCATAGCCGACACGGTCGTGGGTCTCCTGCGAGGTGAGATTGAGCGCATACTGCGGGAAGCTGCCGGAGGAGCTGTTGGTGAAGAGGGAGTCGAGGTCGTAGAACTTGTCCGCGCCATAGTAGAAAAACAGGGAAGTATCCTTGCGCTCCCCGTCGTACTCGGCGGAGAAGTTGAGCTGGGCATAGTTGCCCGTGATGTAGCCGTAGTCGCTGTCGTATCCGAGCTGGAGCTTGAACATGTCGATCCGCCCTCCTTCGGCCTGCGGAGCGACCGTCTCTATATATATGCCCGGGAACTTGGCGAGGTAGGTGTCGATGCTCTTGAGGTCGTCGTCGGTCATGGTGAGGTATCTGCTCCCGAACTCCTCGGTGAAGCTGAAGCTCAGCGAGTCCGTGCCGTTGAATACCGGTGTGCCCTTGGTGATGGTCCTCTCTCCGTGCGGGAACGGCTTGTTGCAGTCGTAGTCCTTCCCGATGTTGATGGCCCGGCTGAGCTCATATACCTTGACCGCCTGCAGGATGCTTGTCTGCCCCGCGTCGGGCACGGAGATCGTATCCTTGGCCGCCGCAAAGCGGAAACTCTTGAACTTCGGGTCTTTGCCGAAGTCCATAGTCCCGTCCACGAGCGGGATCAGAGCCACCGCGCTGCTTCTGGTGGTCAGTCCGTAGTCCTTGTCCCTCACCGCGCCGATGGTGATGCGGGTGCTGCTGAATCCGGAGAGGCTGTCCGCCATCCGCACATAGACCTCCGGGACGGGGATGTCGACTGTGTAGAACTTATATGTCTGGCCGATCGGGACGAGATTGCCTCCGACTTCGTTGCTGCTTTCGATGCAGGAGAGGCAGCAGAGCGCCGCCGCAACCCCCGCGAAGATATGTGCCGTCTTCATCTTAAAGCTCATCATAAAATCTGCAGTACTCGTCCACATAGCTTCCGTCCTTGAGCGAGGCCTCGTCATACGGGAGCACGGGCAGGCCGAGCTCTCCGCACCAGGAGCGGATCTCCTGCTTGACGTCCTTGGCGCCGAGGATGATGCCGTCGGAGTACTGTGCGGCGGTTCGAGCAAGATTTATGCCATTGGCCTCCTTGAGCGGAGCGAGGTCCTCGGGACCGACTCCTCCGATGCAGGCTTTTCTGGCGAATGCAGGGTCAAAACCGCATTCCGGAGTGTCGTCGTAGAGGGAGAGGACGATCTTGCTCGAGGAGAAGATGGGGTCGTCCCTGTAGGCTTTCTTGAGATAGACCGGGACAAGATGGGAGATCCAGCCCTGACAGTGTATGACGTCCGGGGCCCAGCGGAGCTTCTTGACGGTCTCAAGCACGCCGCGCGCAAAGAAGATCGCACGTTCGTCGTTGTCGGCGAAGAACTTCCCGTCGGCGTCGCAGTATGTCTGCTTGCGGCGAAAATAGTCCTCATTGTCAATAAAATACACCTGTATCCTCGCTGATGAGATGGATGCAACCTTGATGATGAGCGGCCTGTCGATGTCTCCGATGATGATGTTCATCCCGGAGAGCCTGATGACCTCGTGGAGCTGGTTTTTCCTTTCGTTGATGCAGCCGTAGCGCGGCATAAACGAGCGGATCTCCCTCTTGCGCTCCTGCACTCCCTGCGGCAGGTATCTGCCTATGTTGGCGATGTCGGATTCCGGGAGATACGGGTAAATCTCGGAATTGACGAAAAGTATCTTCTGCTTGAAAGCACTCATAATTACAAAGATAATATATTTTTTCGATACGGCGAAAAATCTTGGGCGCTCTTGTGAAATGATCGGACATACGTTTTATGAGGGATTTGGGGCGGAGTTTTTGCGGAATTTCAAACGGCTTCTTATCTTTGGGGATTGAAATGAAGTCGGCGAAAGAACGGAAGATAATGCGGCGGCGCCTGGCGAACGCCTACCTGTCGAGCGTCATCAGCATCAGCCTCGTGCTGCTGCTGATAGGGGTTGCGTCCCTGCTCGCGGTCAACGCCGGGAGCGTATCGCGCTACCTCAAGGAGAATATGAAGGTCTCCGTGCTTTTCAACCCCGACGTCACTCAGAAGCAGGCCGACTCCTATGCCTCTTCCGTCCGCCTGCTGCCTTATGTGCGCGGGGTGCGCGTCGTCTCCAGGGAGGAGGGGGCGGAGGAGCTGAAAAAGATGCTCGGGGAGGACTTCCTGAGTGTCTTCGAGACCTCTCCGGTGCCGATTTCGGCAGATGTCACCCTCAAGGCCGAGTATGTCGTGCCGGACAGCCTGAGCGTAGTCACCTCGGCGCTCGGGTCCTCGCCGCTCGTGGACGAGGTGGACTGCCGGGACAGCCTGATAGAGGCCCTCGACTCCAACCTGACCCGTATTTCGCTGGTGTTCGGCGTGCTGATCGCACTGCTGCTCTTCATCTCGTTCGTGCTCATCAATAATATGGTGCGCTTGAGCGTCTTCGCACGCCGCTTCACCATCCACACGATGAAGCTCGTCGGGGCTACGCGGCAGTTTATACGCGCCCCGTTCCTGCGGGCGGCTCTCCTGCAGGGGCTCATCGCCTCGACTGTCGCCTCGGCTGCGCTCTGGGGCATCCTCTACGCGATGCGGCGTTCGTTCCCGGAGTTTTTCTCGATATTCGGGCGCGACACTCTGCTGGTTGCGGCGGGGACGGTGTTCGCCTGCGGGATTCTGCTCTGCACCGTAAGCACATATTTCGTCGTCGGCAGGCTGGTCGGGGCGGACAAGGATGAATTATACTATTGATATGGACAACGATAAGATGGCAATTACCCCCAAGGGGCTCAGACTCCTCATCGCAGGGGTTGTCGTGATGGCCGCCGGCTACATTCTGATGATCGGCGGCGGGACGGAGGACCCCGCGGTCTTCAACTATGCAATGTTCGATTTCCGCCGTCTGGTGGCCGCTCCGCTCGTGATACTTGCGGGGATAGTCGTGGTGGCCGTGGCCATAGCGGGCGGGTGCAACAAGGGGAGGAAGTAGGCTATGGAATGGTGGGAAGCGCTGGTGATGGGGGTGGTGCAGGGGCTGACGGAGTTTCTGCCGGTCAGCAGCAGCGGGCATCTGATGATCTCCAAGGCCCTGCTCGGGGTGGATGCCGAGGGCTTTCTCGACTTCACCGTGACGGTGCATTTCGCGACGGTGCTCAGCACCATAGTCGTGTTCTGGGCCGCCATCCGGAAGATTCTCAGAGGCGTGCTGGAGTTCAGATATAACGACGAGACCGACTATTTCCTCAAGATATGCGTGTCCATGATCCCTGTCGCCGTGGTGGGGTTCTGCTTCAAGGACAAGGTCGAGGCGCTCTTCGGCGACGGCCTGCGGACGGTAGGGGTGTTTCTGCTCGTGACTGCCGTGCTGCTGTGTTTTTCCGACATATTCACAAGGAAAGTCAAGATAAGCAACAGCCACCGCAACGGCATCTCCTGGTGGCAGGCTCTTGTCGTCGGGCTCGCCCAGGCCTGCGCCGTGGCTCCGGGGCTCTCGCGCTCCGGCACCACCATCGCCACCGGACTCGTCTGCGGCGTGAGGCGGGAGCAGATGGCCCAGTTCTCGTTCCTTATGGTGCTGATACCTATTGTCGGCGAGCAGCTGCTTTCGATCTTCGAAATGCTCGGGGGCGGTGCGGCTGCGGCTTCCGCAGTGGGCGCGGTGCCGCTTCTCGTAGGCTTCGTCGCGGCCTTCCTCTCCGGGCTTTTCGCCTGCAGGGTGATGGTCGCGCTCGTGAGCCGCGCCAAGCTCTCCTGGTTCGCCCTCTATTGCGTGGCCGCCGCCGTTCTGATATTCATATTCGCATAGATGGCGGAGAGAAAGGACATATATTTCGTCTCCGACGTCCACCTCGGGCTGGAACTCAACGACCCGGCGGAGCGGGAGGCGCGTTTCGTCAGCTTCCTCAAGGAGATACCGCGCGACAGGACCCGCGCCCTGTATCTGCTCGGCGACATCTGGGACTTCTGGTACGAGTACCGCGACGTGGTCCCGCGCTGCGGGGTGAGGGTGGTGGCGGCGCTCCTTGGCCTGATGGACGACGGGGTCGAGGTGAGCTTCTGCCCGGGCAACCACGACATCTGGTGCTACTCCTATTTCGAGAGTCTCGGGATGCACCGCTTCGACCAGCCTTGCTCCCTCACCCTGGAGGGCAAGCGCTTCTGCATCGGTCACGGCGACACGCTCGGTGGAGCCAGGCGGAGCTACTCGTTTATGCTCAAGGTCTTCCACAACCGCCCTCTGCAACGGCTCTTCAGCACCCTGCACCCCTGGATTGCATTCCGGATCGGGCTCGGGTGGTCCAACTCCAACCGGCGCACACACAAGCCCTACCATTTCCGCGGAGAGGATGAGCCTCTCTACAAGTTTGCGCTCTCCCGGTCCCGTGAGACTCCGGTGGACTACTTCGTCTTCGGGCACTTCCACGACTCCGTGGACCTGACCCTCCCGACGGGGGCACGGCTCATCGTGCTGAAGGACTGGATGGACGGAGGGCGGCCATATGCCCGCTTCGACGGCGGTTGCCTCGAAGTGCATCCGCGCTGAACTATCCGCGCTTCTTCACCGAGCTGCTCAGGGTCTCGGTCTTGATCGTGGAGCGCGGGGGATACTCCATAAATATCGAATAGTAGAAACTGTCCCACTGTCCGGAGTCCCAGATCCGGCACAGCTCCTCGGTGCGCCTGTCCGCCCCCTTGGGGTCGTAGCGCGCCTTGAGGTCCTGCGAGAAGAGTTTCGCCACGAGCTGCCAGAAGTTGGCCGCGAAACTGTTTTCGTAGGTGCGGATGATGCTGTAGGCGCTCATCCCGCACTCCCTGTCCACGAGCTTCATCATCAGCAGCCCCTGGCTCACCGTCATCCCCCGGAGGTCCTTCTCGAAGATGGCAAACAGCTCCCTCTCCACATCGTTGATGTAGCGGTTGCGCTCCGCCCGGCGGCTCACGTCGACGGCCAGAGTGCTGTCCACCTGGGCCATCATCTTGCGCCCCACAAGCGCGTAGGGATATACCTTGTTGAAGTTCTGCACCAGACGGTAGTAGCGCCGCCAGTCGGCGGAGTTCATCTTCTTGCCGCGCGGGAATATCCAGACGGGCTCGAGCGTGTCGTGGAATACCGTGTCGCCGTTCTCCTCCACCGTGTAGTACATAGGAGTGCCGGTGATGCGGCGGACGGTCTGCGCCCCGCACAGAGCGCCGGACGCGAGCAGCAGCAGAGCCGATATGAGAGCGGTGCGCATCTTCATTACGGGTGCAAAGATAGAACAAAAATCTTGCCCCGATAATGCTTCGGAGAGGCGGGGGGAGCCGGTGTCGAAAACGTGCGGAAAAACTTTTTCTCCACTTTTGCAAGGCGCTGAATTGTCGCGACTTGAGCATACTGATTGCGCGTCAAAAATAATCGAAAATAATTGCGAAAACCTATGGAGTTTCAGGAATTTTTACTAAATTTGCAGTCCCAAAAATCGGCCTCTTTCCGCGTAGATGGTTGGTTTTCAAGGGTTTAGTAATTGAATAATATATTTTTAAAGTAATACTGAGATGTTACAACCTAAGAGAACAAAATTTAGAAGGGAACAGAAAAACCGTATGAAGGGCAATGCCCAGAGAGGCAATCAGCTCGCTTTCGGCTCTTTCGGCATCAAGACCCTTGAGAATTGTTGGCTCACGGCGCAGCAGATCGAGGCTGCCCGTCAGGCTATTTCGCGTTGTATGAACCGTGAGGGTCAGATCTGGATCAGGGTGTTCCCTGTGAAGCCGATCACCAAGAAGCCTCTTGATACCCGTATGGGTAAGGGTAAGGGTGACCCGTACGCGTTTGTCGCCCCTATCACTCCGGGCCGTATCATTTTTGAGGCCGAGGGCGTGTCTCTCGCCGTTGCCAAGGAAGCTATGCGTCTCGGCGCCAACAAGCTCCCTATCGCCACCAAGTTCGTCGTGCGCAGGGATTACGTTGAATAATTTATCGGAGAAAGAGAAATGAAAGCATCAGAAGCACGCGAAATGTCTGTAGCAGACCTGCGCGACCGTATTGAGGTTGAGAAGAGCAATCTCGCCACAATGAAGATAAATCACGCGATTTCTCCATTGGAGGACACTTCCAAGATCGGTAAGACCAGGAGGGATATAGCTCTTATGATCACTATCCTTGCTGAAAAAGAAAAAAAGAACTAAATCAGAACAATCTTATGGAAAGAAATCTTCGTAAGGAAAGAATAGGAGTAGTGGTCAGCGACAAGATGGACAAGACCATTATCGTTGCCGTCAAGATCAGGGAGAAGCATCCTCTCTACGGCAAGTTCGTCAAGAAGACCACGAAGTTCGTTGCGCAGGACGACAAGAACGAGTGCGGCATCGGCGACACCGTCCGCATTATGGAGACCCGTCCGCTGAGCAAGACAAAGAACTGGAGATTAGTAGAAATCGTAGAAAAAGCAAAATAACATATGATACAGCAGGAAACACGTTTACAGGTGGCCGACAACAGCGGTGCAAAGGAAGTCCTCTGCATCCGCGTGCTTGGCGGTACCCACCATCGTTATGCGACTGTCGGTGACACGATCGTCGTTGCAATCAAGAGTGCCATTCCCGGCGGCGACGCCAAAAAGGGTACGGTTTCGAGAGCTGTAGTCGTGCGCACTAAGAAGGAGATCCGCCGCGCGGACGGTTCATATATCCGCTTCGACGACAACGCCTGTGTCCTTCTCAACAACGCGGGGGAACTCCGCGGCACCCGTATCTTCGGCCCTGTTGCCAGGGAGCTTCGCGCGAACTTCATGAAAATCGTTTCACTGGCTCCGGAGGTCCTTTAATCAACAAGCATTATGAAGAAGTTACATATCAAGAAAGGCGACACCGTGTATGTGAATGCCGGTAACGACAAGGGGAAGACCGGCAAGGTCCTCTCCGTGGATCCTTCAAAGGACCGCGCCATCGTTGAGGGTATCAATATGGTCAGCAAGCACACCAAGCCTAACAGCAAGCAGCCTCAGGGCGGCATCGTACGCAAGGAGGCCGGCATCCATGTTTCCAACCTCAACCTCATCGATCCGAAGAGCAACACTCCTACCCGCGTGGGCTACAGGATGGATGGAGACAAGAAAATCCGTTACGCTAAAAAATCTGGGGAGGAGATCAAATAATTATGGCAAAGAAAAACGCACCGGTACAGGTTCAGGCTCTGCCTGCAGACTATGTGCCTGCCCTTAAGAAGGCCTACAGGGAGGAGATTGTAGAAAAGCTCAAGAAGCAGTTCTCCTACACCACCGTAATGCAGGTTCCGCGCCTGGTGAAGATTACCATCAACGAGGGCGTCGGCGCCGGCACCCAGGACAAGAAGATCGTCGAGGAGGCAGCAGAGGAGCTCTCTCTCATCACCGGTCAGAAGGCCCTTATCACCACTTCCCGCAAGGACGTCTCCAACTTCAAGCTCCGTAAGGGCATGCCTATCGGAACCAAGGTGACTCTCCGCGACGTGAAGATGTACGAGTTCCTCGAGAAGCTCATCAGAGTGGCTCTCCCGCGCATCCGCGACTTCAACGGCATCGCCGAGAATATGGACGGACGCGGCAACTACACCCTCGGACTCAAGGAGCAGGTCATCTTCCCTGAGATCGACATCGACAAGAATCCGCGCATCCACGGACTCGAGATCACTTTCGTAACCACGGCCAAGACCGACGAGGAGTGCCACGCGCTGCTCGCCGCATTCGGGCTGCCTTTCAAGAAACATAACAAATAATATACTATGGCAAAGGAATCAATGAAAGCCCGCGAGGTCAAGCGCGCCAGACTTGTCGCCAAGTACGCCGAGAAGAGGAAGGCTCTCAAGGAGGCCGGAGACTGGGCCGCCCTTGACAAGCTTCCGAAGAACGCTTCTCCTGTCCGTCTTCACAACCGCTGCTCCCTCACCGGTCGTCCGAAGGGATATATGAGGGCGTTCGGCATCAGCCGCATCCAGTTCCGCGAGATGGCCAGCAACGGTCTCATCCCGGGAGTCAAGAAGGCAAGTTGGTAGTAATTAAAGAACAGAAAAGATATGACTGATCCAATTGCAGATTATCTCACCAGAATTCGCAATGCATACAGTGCAGGCAAGAAGGTAGTGGAGATCCCGTCTTCCAAGATGAAGGTCGCCATCACCCAGATTCTCTGTGAGAAGGGCTACATCCTCAGCTACAAGGTAGTGGAGGGGACCCCGTACAACACCATAAAGATCGCCCTCAAGTATCACCCTCAGACCAAGGCCGCGGCCATCCGCAAGATCGAGCGCGTCTCCACTCCGGGTCTGCGCCAGTATGCCGACGTGGAGAATATGCCTCGCGTCCTCAACGGACTCGGCATCGCTGTGCTCTCCACCTCCAAGGGCGTGATCACCGACAAGGAAGCCAAGGAGCTTGGCGTAGGCGGGGAAGTTATTTGCTTCGTATATTAATTTAACAACACATTCAGATAATGTCACGAATTGGTAAATTGCCTGTAAGCCTTCCGACCGGGGTGAGCGCCGAGCTCCTCCCCGGCAACGTGCTGAAGGTTAAAGGACCTCACGGTGAGATGAGCCAGAAGGTAGACCCTGACATCACCGTCACCATTGAGGACAATCAGATCAAGTTCGCCCGTCCGACAGACCAGCCGCGTCACCGCTCGATGCACGGTCTCTACCGTGCCCTTGCGCACAATATGGTGGTCGGCGTGAGCGAGCAGTTCACTATCAAGCAGGAGCTGGTCGGCGTAGGATATCGTGTCGCGCTCAACGGACAGATCCTCTCCTTCTCCCTCGGCTACTCCCACGAGATTCAGCTGATGCTCCCTTCCGAGGTCATCGCCGAAGTCCCTGACGTCCGCAAGGGCGAGAATCCTGTGCTCGTACTCAAGAGCTGCGACAAGCAGCTGGTCGGCCAGGTGGCAGCCAAGATCCGTTCATTCCGCAAGCCGGAGCCTTACAAGGGTAAAGGTATCAAGTTCGTCGGTGAGCAGCTTCGTCGCAAGGCGGGCAAGACAGCGGCCGCAAAATAAAAGGAGGATTGAATTATGGCACTCAATAGAATTGAAAGAAGAAGAAGGATACACTACCGCATACGCAAGCACGTCAACGGCACCGCCGAGCGTCCCCGTATGGTCGTGTTCCGCAGCAATAAGCAGATTTACGTACAGGTTGTCGATGACGAGCAGGGCAAGACTCTCTGCGCAGCCGCATCCAACGACAAGGATCTTGCCGCACAGTGCAAAGGCAAGACCGGAGTTGAAGCCGCAGCGATTGTCGGCAAGGCAATCGCCGAGCGCGCTCTCGCAAAGGGTATAACCGCCATCTGCTTTGACCGCGGCGGCTACCTTTTCCACGGAAGAGTCAAGAGTTTGGCGGACGCTGCCCGTGAAGGCGGCCTCGTATTCTAACAGAAGAGACTATGGCAAATACGAATGTTAAAAGAGTAAAGACTTCTGACCTTGAGCTCAAGGACAGACTGGTCGCCATCCGCAGGGTCACCAAGGTGACCAAGGGCGGTCGTCACTTCCGCTTCGCCGCGATTGTGGTGGTGGGTGACGAGAACGGTGTGGTAGGTTATGGTCTCGGCAAGGCGAACGAGGTGACAGCCGCCATCGCAAAGGGCGTTGAGGACGCGAAGAAGAATCTCGTGAAGATTCCGGTCATCAACACCACCATCCCTCACGAGCAGGAAGCCAAGTTCGGCGGATCCCGCGTGTTTATGAAGCCTGCGGCTCCGGGTACCGGCGTGAAGGCCGGCGGCGCGATGCGTGCCGTCTTCGAGTCGGCGGGCGTGCAGAACGTCCTCGCCAAGTCCAAGGGATCTTCCAACCCTCACAACCTCGTGAAGGCCACGGTTGCGGCCCTCACCCAGATGAGGGACGCCTATACGGTGGCCGGTCTTCGCGGCGTGCCTATGACTAAGGTTTTCAACGGTTAAAGGAGACAGGATTATGGCAAAATACAAGATTACCCAGACTGTAAGCAGCAACGGAGAGACCAAGCGCCAGAAGGACAACCTTCGCTGTCTCGGCATCCGCCGCATGCATCAGACCGTGGAGGTGGAGAAGACGCCGGTGACCGCAGGTCAGGTGGCCAAGATCGCCCATCTCTGCAAAGTTGAAGTGATAGACTAAGAAGGAGGACGGAAAAATGAAACTCAACAATTTGAAACCTGCTGTTGGTTCTACCCATACAAGCAAAAGATTAGGCCGCGGACAGGGCTCCGGCAAGGGCGGCACCTCCACCCGCGGTACCAAGGGTGCGCAGGCCCGCGCAGGCTACGAGCACAAGATCGGATTCGAAGGCGGTCAGATGCCTATCCAGAGGCGTCTGCCTAAGTTCGGCTTCAAAAACCCTACAAGGGTTGAGTACAAGGCCGTCAACCTCGATGCCATCGAGGCTCTCGCAGCACAGTCCGGCCTCACCGAGTTCGGGGTGGAGGAGATCAAGGCTGCCGGGCTCGCCGGCAAGAACTGCCTCGTCAAGGTCCTCGGAAACGGCGAAGTCAAGACCGCTGTCACGGTCAAGGCCGACGCCTTCTCCAAGTCTGCAATCGCAAAAATCGAAGCGGCCGGCGGCAAGGCTGTCGTAAACGAATAGCTTTATGAAGTTCGTCGAAACCATAAAGAACATATTCAAGATAGAGGAGCTCCGCAAGAGACTCGCCTACACGTTCATCCTGATACTGGTCTACAGATTGGGATGCTTCGTGGTGCTGCCGGGTATCGACGCGTCGATGCTTGCCGGTCTCCAGAGCAAGACTCAGGACGGTCTGGTAGGTCTCCTGAATATGTTCTCCGGCGGCGCTTTCGGCAACGCCTCCATTTTTGCACTGGGTGTGATGCCGTACATTTCGGCATCCATCGTGATCCAGCTTCTCGGAGTCTTCGTCCCTTACTTCCGCAAACTGCAGATGGAGGGCGAGAGCGGCCGCAAGAAGATGAATCAGATGACCCGCTGGCTGACCATCGTGATCATCTGCATTCAGGGTCCGGCTTATATGGCCGCCGTCCACAGCCAGATACCTGCCGCTGCGTTCGTGGCCGTCAACCAGCTCGGCTGGAGCAACTTCATGTTCAACCTCGTCTCCACCATCATCCTGATGGCGGGCTCGATGTTCGTCATGTGGCTCGGCGAGCGTATCACTGACCGCGGCATCGGCAACGGTATCTCCCTCATCATTATGATAGGTATCGTGGCCCGTCTGCCTTACGCTCTCTTCGCCGAGTTCAGCGCCAAGCTCTCCGTCAACAACGGCGGACTTCTGCTGCTCATCGTCGAGCTCATCATCTGGTTCTTCGTCATCGTTGCGGCCATCGCGCTTGTGCAGGCGGTCCGCAGGGTGCCTGTCCAGTATGCCAAGAGGGTTGTCGGCAACCGTCAGTACGGCGGTGTGCGTCAGTACATTCCGCTCAAGATCAACGCTGCCGGCGTGATGCCGATCATCTTCGCCCAGGCACTGATGCTCTTCCCGCTCATCTTCTCCCGCTGGGATTCGACACGTGGACTTGCTGCCACTCTCGGTGACTACACCGGGTTCTGGTACAACTTCATATTCTTCATCCTCATCGTCGTCTTCACGTTCTTCTACACGGCCGTCACCGTCAACCCGACTATGATGGCGGAGAGCATGAAGAGGGACGGAGGATTCATTCCGGGAGTGAAACCGGGCAAGAAGACCGTGGAGTACCTCGACACCATTATGTCGAGAGTCACCCTGCCGGGCTCTTTCTTCCTCGGCATCATCTCCATTCTTCCGGCCATTGCGATCATCTTCGGTATCAACAACTCCTTCGCGAGCTTCTACGGCGGCACCTCGCTCCTGATTCTCGTCGGCGTTGTCCTCGATACCCTGCAACAGGTGGAAAGTTATCTGCTGATGCGCCACTACGACGGTCTGATGAAGACCGGACGGCTCAGCGGGCGCTCAGGAATGTAGTTCTTTGAATAAAAAGTGAAAGGTTGTGATCAAGCCTAAGACAGAAGAAGAGATTGAGCTGTTGCGCGAGAATGCCATCATCGTCTCGAAGACGTTGGCGGAAGTCGGTAAAGCGGTAGCCCCGGGTGTGACAACTGCAGAGTTGAACAGGGTGGCCGAGACTTTCATCCGCGACAACGGGGCAATCCCCAGCTTCCTCGGTTTCGAAGGCTTCCCTGCAGCCATCTGTGCCTCAGTCAACGATGTGGTGGTCCACGGGTTCCCGTCGGACTATGTCCTCAAGGAGGGCGACATCGTGTCGGCGGACATCGGCACGCTCTACAAGGGCTATAACGGCGACTCGGCGTACACTTTCCCGGTAGGGGAGGTGGACGCGGAGACCCGCAGGCTCCTGGACGTGACGAAGGCTTCGCTCTACAAAGGCATAGAAGCGGCTGTGGCAGGTGCGCGGACCGGTGATATCGGATACGCGGTACAATCGTATGCCGAATCGTACGGATTCTCTGTGGTGCGTGAGCTTGAGGGCCACGGTATAGGGAGGAGCATGCACGAAGAGCCCGGAGTGCCGAACTACGGCCGGCGCGGGCACGGAACCCACCTCGTCGACGGGATGGTCATCTGCATCGAGCCGATGATCAACGCCGGGGGCAGGGGGGTGTATCTCGCCCGCAACGGCTGGTCAGTCAAGACCTCCGACCACAAGAATGCGGCGCATTACGAGCTTACGGTTGTTGTCCGGAAAGGCCGTGCCGAGCAGCTTTCAACCTTCGATTTTATCGAGAAAGATGGCGGGATTAAATTTTAAAGTGTTATTTTTATGTCAAAACAGGTAGCAATAGAACAAGATGGAAAGGTTATCGAGACCCTTCCCAACGCGATGTTCAAGGTCGAGCTTGAGAACGGTCACGTCCTGCTCTGCAACATTTCGGGCAAGATGCGTATGAACTTTATCCATATTCTTCTTGGCGACAAGGTTAGGGTAGAAATATCACCGTACGATTTGACCAAAGGCAGAATATCTTTCAGATACAAATAAAAACTCACAGATATGAAAGTCAAGACATCCATCAAGAAGCGCAGCGAAGACTGCAAGATCGTAAGGCGCAAGGGTCGCCTCTACGTCATCTGCAAGAAGAACCCGAAGTTCAAGATGCGCCAGGGATAATAATCAGTAAACAATTAAGTAAGTATAATTATGGCAAGAATAGCCGGTGTTGATTTACCGAACAACAAACAGGGAGAGATAGGGCTGACCTATATCTTCGGAATCGGCCGCCCTTCAGCCAAGAAGATCCTTGAGAAGTGCGGCATCGATCCTATGATCAAAGTCGGTGACTGGAACGACGAGCAGATCGCCAAGATCCGTGCGGAGATCAATGAGGAATACAAGATCGAGGGCGAGCTCCGTTCTTCCGTCCAGATGGACATCAAGCGTCTTATGGATATCGGTTGCTACCGCGGGATCCGTCATCGTCTCGGACTTCCGGTTCGCGGCCAGAGCACCAAGAACAACGCCCGTACCCGCAAGGGTCGCAAGAAGACCGTTGCCAACAAGAAGAAGGCGACCAAGTAATCATTGATGAATTATGGCAAAGAAAACTACAACATCCAAGAGAGTTGTCAAGGTTGAAGCTTATGGCGAGGCTCATATTTCATCAACCTTCAACAATGTTATCGTGTCTCTCACCAACGCTCAGGGCCAGGTGATCAGCTGGGGCTCAGCGGGCAAGTGCGGTTTCAGAGGCTCCAAGAAGAACACCCCTTACGCAGCCCAGATGGCTGCCGAGGACGCTGCCAAGACCGCGTTCGACGCAGGTCTCCGCAGGGTCAAGTGCTATGTCAAGGGTCCGGGTGCAGGCCGTGAGTCCGCCATCCGTACCATCAACAACGCCGGTATCGTGGTGACGGAGATCGTCGACGTGACCCCGATGCCTCACAATGGATGCAGACCGAAAGGCCGTCGTAAAGTTTAATTTTTAAGGTAAGACTGATATGGCAAGATATACAGGTCCAAGCACCAAAATCGCCCGTAAGTTCGGCGAGCCGATATTCGGTTCAGACAAATATTTCGAGAAGAGAAACTACCCTCCGGGACAGCACGGACTTGCCGCTAAGCGCAAGAAGGCCAAGGACTACTCCAGGCAGCTCAAGGAGAAGCAGAAGGTCAAGTATATGTACGGAGTGCTGGAGCGTCAGTTCCACAACACCTACGACAAGGCCTGCCGCCTCTCCGGACAGAAGGGCGAGAACCTCCTCTTCCTCCTCGAGAGCCGTCTCGACAACATCGTTTACCGCCTCGGCATCGCGCCTACACGTGCGGCCGCGCGCCAGCTCGTGTCCCATCACCACATCACCCTCAACGGGGTCGTGTCCAGCATCCCTTCCGCTCAGGTGAAGCCGGGCGATGTCGTTGCTGTCAGGGAGAGATCGAAGAGCCTTGAGGTCATCCAGAACAGCGTCGCTTCCACTACGAAGTACTCCTGGCTGGACTTCGACGTCAAGACGCTCACGGGCAAGTACCTCAACGTTCCTACCAGGGCCGAAATCCCTGAGAACATCAACGAGCAGCTCATCGTCGACCTCTACTCCAAGTAAAATTTAACACCAGACAAATATGGCAATCTTAGCATTTCAGAAACCTGACAGGGTCATCTTGCTCGAAAGCACCGATACCGTCGGACGTTTCGAATTCCGCCCTCTTGAGCCGGGATACGGTCAGACCATCGGCAATGCTCTTCGTCGCATCCTGCTTGCCTCTTTGGAAGGTTTTGCTATCAGTCAGATCAGGATCTCCGGCGTAGAGCAGGAGTTCGCGACCATCCCGGGCGTCATCGAGGGAATGCAGGACATCATCCTCAACCTCAAGCAGGTACGCTTCCGCCGTATGGTCGACGCGGTCGACACTGAGACGGCAAACATCGTCATCAGCGGCAAGAAGGAGTTTACGGCAGAAGATATCTCAAAGGGATTGTCTTCCTTTATGGTGTTGAATCCGGAACTTCACATCTGCTCTCTTGAGCCTTCGGTCAAGCTCGAAATCGCGCTCACCATCACCAAGGGTCGCGGCTTCGTGCCTTCAGAGGAGCTCAGGGACGAGAATGCGCCGATCGGGACCATCGCGGTCGACGCGATCTACACTCCTATCCGCAAGGTCAACTGGAGCGTGGAGAACTACCGCGTGGAGCAGAAGACCGACTACGAGAAGCTCAACCTCGAGATCGTGACTGACGGGTCCATCTCCCCTAACGCTGCGCTTCACGAAGCGGCCAACATCCTCATCTATCACTTCAAGCTCTTCACCGACGAGAAGAAGATGTCGCTGGAGAACACGGTGGAGCCGGACACCAAGGAGCTGGACGAGGAGTCTCTCCGCATGAGGCATCTCCTGCTCACGAAGCTCTCCGACGTGGGCTTGTCCGTCCGTGCGTTCAACTGCCTCAAGGCGGCTGACATCGACACTTTCGCCGACCTCGTGTCCTACTCCCGCGCCGAGCTGATGAAGTTCCGCAATTTCGGGCGCAAGTCCCTCAATGAGATCGACCTGCTGGTTGAGAAGATGAAGCTGTCGTTCGGAATGGATGTCACAAAGTATAATATCGAACCAAAGAAAAAGAATATCGAAAGATGAGACACAATAAAGCTATAAATCATCTTGGACGCAAGAGCGGACACCGCAAGGCGCTTCTCTCCAATATGGCGGTCTCTCTCATCCTTGAGAAGAGGATCACCACCACGGTGGCGAAGGCCAAGGCCCTCAAGAGCTATGTGGAGCCGCTGATCACCAAGTCCAAGGAGGACACGACTCACAACCGCCGTGTCGTCTTCAGCTACCTCAAGTCCAAGGAGGCCGTTACGGAGCTTTTCCGCAATGTGGCTCCGAAGATTGCCGAGCGTCCGGGCGGATACACCCGCGTGCTGCACGTCGGATTCCGTCAGGGAGACGCTGCTGAGATGGCTCTCATTGAGCTCGTTGACTTCAACGAGGCAGCTCTCGCTTCCACCGCCAAGGCGGAGAAGAAGACCACCCGCAGAAGCCGCGCCAAGAAGGCCGAAGCGCCTGTGGACGCGCCTCCGCAGGAGGTTCAGCAGGAAGAGCAGCCTAAGGCTGAATAAAATTAAGGGGGAAGTTCGGGCTTCCCCCTTTTTTGTTATTCAACTATTGACTATAATTGCAGACCAATAACCAAAACTATCAGATATGAATTTTCTGTTCTACGCAGTGCCTGCGGCAGCAGTGCTAGCACTCGCATTCGCCTACTATTTCTTCCGCCAGATGCGCCGCGAAGATGAAGGCACCCCTACTATGAGACAGATTGCCCAGTATGTCCGCGAAGGGGCTATGGCTTATCTCAAACAGCAGTACAAGGTCGTGACGATCGTATTCGTCATTCTGGCCGTATTCTTCGCCGTGCTTGCCTACGGCTTCGGCGTGCAGAACTCCTGGGTTCCTTTCGCTTTCCTGACCGGAGGCTTCTTCTCCGGGCTCGCCGGATTCATCGGCATGAAGACCGCCACCTACGCCTCCGGGCGCACCGCCAACGCCGCCAGGCGTTCGCTTAACGCCGGGCTCAAGCTCGCGTTCCGCTCCGGTGCGGTGATGGGACTCACGGTAGTCGGCCTCGGGCTTCTCGACATAGCGCTGTGGTTCGTGATACTCAACGCCTGCGTGCAGGAAGTGTCTATGTCGCAGAAACTTATAGTCATTACAACCACTATGCTCACCTTCGGTATGGGAGCTTCCACCCAGGCCCTCTTCGCGAGGGTGGGCGGCGGCATCTACACCAAGGCCGCCGACGTGGGGGCCGACCTCGTGGGCAAGGTCGAGACCGAACTGCCGGAGGACGACCCTCGCAACCCTGCCACCATCGCCGACAATGTCGGGGACAATGTGGGAGATGTGGCCGGTATGGGCGCAGACCTCTACGAGTCCTACTGCGGCTCCATACTCTCCACGATGGCTCTCGGCGCGTCGGCATTCTTCGCCGCCGGTCCGGAGTACCAGATGAAGGCCATACTCGCGCCTATGCTCATCGCCGCAGTCGGAGTGGCGCTCTCCGTGATTGCCATCTTCACCGTGCGCACCCGCGAGGGCGCCGGGATGCGGGAGCTGCTCAAGTCTATGAGCTTAGGCACCAATCTCGCCGCCGTGCTCAGCGCCGTCGCGACTTTCGGGATCATGTACCTCGTGGGTCTCGACAACTGGCTCGGGCTCTCGTTCTCTGTGGTGAGCGGCCTTCTGGCCGGAGTCGTCATAGGCAAATCCACCGAATACTACACCTCCCACTCCTATAAGCCGACCCAGCAGCTTGCAGAGTCTGCGCAGACCGGCCCCGCCACCGTCATCATCAGCGGAGTGGGCCTCGGGATGCTCTCAACCGCCATCCCGGTGGTGACCATCGCCGTGGCCATCATCCTTGCCTACCTCTGCGCCATCGGCTTCGACGTGCAGAATATGGTCAGCGCCACCAATCTCTCGCTCGGCCTCTACGGAATCGCCATCGCTGCGGTCGGGATGCTCTCGACTCTCGGCATCACCCTCGCCACTGACGCCTATGGCCCTATCGCGGACAACGCGGGCGGCAACGCGCAGATGAGCGAGCTCGACCCGGAGGTGAGGGAGCGCACCGACGTGCTCGACGCCCTCGGCAACACTACCGCCGCCACCGGCAAGGGATTTGCCATCGGTTCAGCCGCGCTCACCGGACTCGCGCTTCTCGCTTCCTATATCGAGGAGATCAAGATTGCGCTCGTGCGTGTCGGGGAGGCCGTCGTCGGAGTCGGCGGTCGCCTGATCGAGAACGCGTCCGACGCGAGCATCCTCGACATCCTGGCCTATTACAAGGTTGATATTATGAACCCTGCCGTGATTGCCGGGGTGTTTATCGGGGCGATGATGGCGTTCCTCTTCTGCGGTCTGACGATGAATGCGGTAGGCCGCGCCGCCGGCAAGATGGTGAGCGAGGTGCGCCGCCAGTTCCGCGAGATCAAGGGCATCCTCACCGGAGAGGCGACCCCGGAATACGACCGCTGCGTGGAGATATCCACCCGCGCCGCGCAGAAGGAGATGCTCGTGCCGTCGCTCGTGGCGATCGTGGTGCCGGTGCTGACGGGTATGCTGCTCGGCGTGGCCGGCGTGATGGGTCTGCTCATCGGCGGACTCGGCTCCGGTTTCGTGCTCGCCATCTTTATGGCCAACTCCGGCGGCGCCTGGGACAACGCCAAGAAGTTTGTCGAGGAGGGCAACTTCGGCGGCAAGAATTCTGACTCCCACCACGCCACGGTGGTCGGAGACACCGTAGGCGACCCGTTCAAGGACACCTCCGGCCCGTCCCTCAACATCCTCATCAAGCTGATGAGCATGGTCAGCATCGTGATGGCCGGCCTCACCGTAGCCTTTCACTTGATTTAGTTGCGGCCACTAATCCCAAAGCGTCTATGATTCTTGGGATTATGACATAAAGGCAAAAATATTTTGCAATTAAGCAAAACTATTGTACATTTGCAGTCCCAAAACCGCCGGTGGCGGTGTGGGACTGCTTATTGAGATATGGTGTAATGGTAGCACTACAGATTCTGGCTCTGTCAGTGAGGGTTCGAATCCTTCTATCTCAACTACCCCTTCGGGGGTTATGAGGCGGGGTAGCTCAGCTGGTCAGAGCGTCGGATTCATAATCCGGAGGTCGTGGGATCATGCCCCACTCCCGCTACATCGCACAGAGACACTTAAGGGGGCCGGCTAAAACAAAACACTGTTTAGCCGGCCCCTTTCATTACTTGCGAAACATGAGTTTGCTCTCAATGAAAAGAATTGCTTTACTGTTCGCCTCGCTGCTGCTGTGCCTTGCCGGCACGGCGGAGGCTCAAAGCGGGCAGGCCGGGACCGGGGGAGAATGGGCGGTGGTCAACACTTCCTCCTGCTTCCTGCGGCTGAAACCGGACTACGAATCCCCGCTCGAGAGCCAGTGCCTGATGGGTACGGTGCTGAAGGTGAACGCCTCGGACCGCTACTGGCTCAGGGTCGACGCCCCGGACTACAAAGGCTGCTGGACCAACGCCCTGGCCCTTGTGCGGATGGATGAGGCGCAGAAAGACGCCTACATCGCCGCTCCGAAGATGATCTGCACGGCGGAGCACACCCGCCTATACGCCGCCCCGGCCTCTGATGCGGAGCGTATCTGCGACTTCATTATGGGCGACATAGTGAGGGCTTCGTCCGGCGGCAGGGCCGGATGGACCGAGGTGCTGCTGGCAGACGGGCGCAAGGCCTGGGTCCCCGAGAGCGACATAATGCCGCTCTCCGAATGGGAAGCGTCCCGCAGCGCCACGGAGGAGAGCCTCGTCCGCTTCGCGAAAACACTGCTCGGCACTCCGTATATGTGGGGCGGCAACACCATAAAGCACTTCGACTGCAGCGGCTTCACCAAGTTCGTCTATATGATGAACGGTATCGTCCTCCCGCGCAACGCCCGGGAGCAGATACGCTGCGGGGTCGGGATCCCGTTTGACTTCAGCAGGATGCGTCCCGGCGACCTCGTGTTCTTCGGGAGGCTCGGCCCGGACGGCGCTCCGGCCTCCGTCACCCACGTCGCCATGTACATCGGCGACGGACGGATCCTGCATTCCTCCCAGCTCGTGCGCATCAACTCCCTGCGCGACGGTCTCCCGGACAGCTACGGCAGGACTCCGATTGCCGTGCGCCGCATACTGGGGCACTCCGGCGGCCTCGGTGCGGTGTGGTATCATTAATAAAAATTGCTATCTTTGCGCGTTAATTGTAAACACACGAGATTATGAACTTAAGAGGTATCAAGAAAGACATTGAATATGTGCTTGGAGCTTTTATCGAGGATTGCACCGTGGTGGCCGCCGTCAACGACAAGGCCTGCGGCGAAGCACAGTCCCTGATGGAAGAGGCGGTGGACCTGTACAACGAACTCCGCGACAAGGTCAACGCGAAGGTCGAGGGCACGCACAAGGCCCACTTCACGGCTCTCCGCAAGGAAATCCTCACCAGGACGGACGCTCTTTACGAAAAGCTCAGCGCTGCGGTAAAGGAATCCGTCGCGAAATGAGCCTCCGCGCAATAAACGTCATATCGGTCGCGCTCCTGCTCTTCGGCTGGAGCGCGACTGCTGCTATCCCGCAGACCACCACGCAGCAGACCGTGGAGGAGATCTGCGCCCGTCCTCCGCTCGCCTCGGCGGTGGTGGGAGTGTTTGCGGTCACGATGGACGGAGACACCCTCGCGAGCTACAATCCCCGCGTGCGTCTCGTCCCGGCCTCCAATATCAAACTTATCACCACTGGGCTGGCTCTCAGCGCTTTGGGTGCGGACTTCCGCTTTGAGACGAGACTCGGCTACAGCGGCTCCGTCAGGGACGGAGTGCTGCACGGCGACCTCTACATCATCGGCGGCGGCGACCCGACCACGGGCTCCAAGTCCGACTGCGCCGAACCCTTGGCCGCGACTTTCGCCGACTGGCACAGACTGCTTGTCAAGGCCGGCATCGGCTCGATCGAAGGACGCATAATCGCCGACCCGAGATATTTCGACACCGTGACCCCGGAGGGGATGGGCTGGACCTACGACGACCTCGGCACCAACTACGGCGCAGGCCCCGTCGGGCTCAATTTCTTCGAGAACGCACAGAACTTCCTCGTCACTCCGGGGGTCGAGGGTTCCGCCCCGGACATCAGCCCGCGCTACCCCGACACCCCGTGGATGAGCTATTCCAACCACGCGCTTACCGGCAAGGCGCGGACGCGGAACACCGTCTATTACATCAACACGCACCTCGCTCCCGTCGGGGAGTTTGCGGGCAGTTTCCCGTCCGATCGCAAGGGCTACACCCTCGAGTGTTCCAACCGCTTCGCCCCGTTCACCTGCGCGTATTATTTCTATAACTTCCTGCAGGACAAAGGGGTGAAGGTAAAGGACGGCTACGCCGACGTCAGCCCGTCCGGCTATGTGCGGACCGCTCCCGGAGTGCTCGACGCGGGCGTCAGGGCCAAGGAAGCCGGGGAGCTGAGCATAATCGGGAGCACATACTCTCCGAGGCTTTCCGCCATAGTGCGCGACACCAATTGCGAGAGCGACAACTTCTTCGCCGAAACCCTGCTCAAGGCGCTCGCCGTCCGGAAGGGCCGCTCCACGCAGAGTGGCGACTGCATCGCCGCGGCGGAAGACGCCCTCGCCGCGATGGGGCTCAACCCTGCCTCCGGATGCCGCCTCTTCGACGGCAGCGGCCTCTCGCGCAAAAATTACGTCTCGGCTGCATTCTTCGTGGATTTTCTCGCCAAGATGGCTGCCAGCTCCGTCGGTGAGGCATATATTGCCTCGCTCCCGTACCCGGGAGGCAAGGGGACGCTGGAGTTCAAGTTCCCCTCCGCCGACGGGCAGATGCGCGGGCGCATCAGGATGAAGAGCGGCTCGATGAACGGCATACTCTGCTACAGCGGCTATATCCTCTCCTCCGACGGCGACCCCGCCCGGACGATAGTGTTCTCGCTGCTCACCAACAACTCCGTAGGCTCGTCCTGGGTGATAACCCCTCCTGTCGACCGCATTATCGAGGCGCTGGCGGCTGAGAATTGACGGATTATGCTTACATTTGTGGATATGCGGAATTTAATACCACTTTTGCTCCTCCCGTTGCTGTGTTCCTGCACCGCAATCTCATCCATCGTGCACGATGACGAGGTGGTGGCAAAGGTCGGCAAGGACAAGCTCTACAAGTCGGAGCTGCTCCGCTTCATCCCGCAGTCGTCGAGCCCCGAGGACAGCGCCAAGCTCGCTTCGCGCTACATCAACTCCTGGGCTACGGACCGCCTCTACCTCAAGGTGGCGGAGGACCAGCTCTCCAAGTCCGAGATAGACGTCTCCGCCGAGCTGGAGGCCTACAGGCTCTCGCTGGTGAAGTACCGCTACGAGCAGCGCTACATCAGCGACCGTCTCGACACCCTCGTCACCGACGACCAGCTCTCCGCCTACTACCAGGCCCACAAGTCCGACTTCATCCTCCAGAGACCGATCCTCAAGGTGCGATTTGCGGATCTGATGAAGGACTCGCCCAACAAGTCCGACATATTGCGCTATCTGTCTTCCGAGGACCACGACGAGTTCAGCCCGGAGGACTCCCTCACCGTGTCCACCGCGCTGCGCTACTTCGACAATTCCGATGTCTGGATGGACGCCAGAGACCTTGCGGTCGAGTTCGGGGTGGACTATCCCGCGATGCTCGCCGCACTCAAGGGCAATATGATAATGATTGAGCCGGAGGGCCGCGGCGACCTGCTTGCCGCCTATGTCTGCGACATCCGCCGCGACGGGGTCGCACCGCTCGAATTCTGCTCACCGCAGATCCGCGACATCATTTTGAGCGCACGCAAGCATCAACTCGTGAAAGGTTTGGAACGGGACTTGCTTGAGACAGCGCTCGAAAGCAAACAAGTTGTAATTTATTAACAGATGAAACCGAGTTTGAAAACGATAGCCGTCGTGCTTCTCCTTTCCGTCTGCGTGGCCGCCTCCGCGCAGAAATACAACGGTGTGGTCGACAAGTCCGTGGCGGTGGTGGGCAACGAGCTCATCACCCTTTCCGATCTGGAGTCTCAGGTGCAGATACTCCGCGCCCAGGGCTACGCCTCCGACAAAAACATCCGCTGCGAGCTGCTCGAGAGCATGATGGAGTCCAAGCTCTTCCTGATGCAGTCCCGCATCGACTCCCTGAGCGTCAACAACGAGATGGTCGCCGCCGAGCTCAATCAGCGTATGGATCAGGTCCGCACCGCTCTCGGGGGCGACGAGGAAGTGGAGAAATACTTCAACAAGCCGCTCTACCGCCTGCGCCAGGAGTGGATGCAGCAGATTGAGGAGCAGAGCCTTACCCAGCAGGAGCAGCAGCAGATCGCAGGCGATGTCCCGGAGCTGACCCCGTATGACGTCAAGCAGTATCTCGACACCGCGGACATATCCTCTCTGCCGCAGATCCCGGACAAATACCAGATGAGCCAGATATGCATCTATCCTGACCGCGAAGCCGCCGCGATGGCGGTCAAGGAGAGGCTGCTCTCCATCCGCGAGCGCATCATCAACGGCGAGAAGTTCTCGACCCTCGCACGGCTCTATTCCGAGGATCCGGGCAGCGCCCGCAAGGGAGGCGAGCTGGGGCTGATGTCCAAGTCCATATTCTGGCCGGCGTTCTCCGATGCGGCCATGTCGCTCAAGCCGGGCGTGATCTCTCAGATCGTGGAGACCCCGGACGGCTACCATATCATCGAAGTGCTTGAGAAGAAGGGAGATATGTTCAACGCAAGACATATCCTCATCAAGCCTCAATACACATCCGAAGACCAGGAGAAGGCGTTCAAGCGCCTCGACAGCCTCCGCACCGCCATAGTCGTGGACAGCGCCATCACCTTCGAACTTGCCGCCCGCTTCTACTCCGAGGACCCCGCCACCCGCACCAACGGCGGCCAGATGGCCGACCCGAACACCGGCTCCGCCTATTTCGAGGTGGACCAGCTCAAACCTCAAGACTACGAAGCCGTCAAGGACCTCAAGCCGGGCGAAGTGTCAGAGCCTATCGCCTCTTTGGACAACGAGGGCCGCAGCGGCAACCTTGTCTACAAGATTGTCCGTCTCGACAGGATCGTGCCCGCACACACCGCCAACTTCGAGTCCGACTACACCGAGCTCCTCGCAATGGTGAAAAACAAGCGGCAGGTCGCTGCCGTGGACAAGTTTGTCGACGACAAGATAGATGTCACCTACATAGTCATCGACCCTATGTTCGGGGACTGTGACTTCAGCCGCAAGGGATGGGCCGGCAAAATCAGAAAGGAAGACTGATTGCGGCCCTCTGCCTGCTGCTCTCCGCCGCTTTCTCTCTGTGCGCCCAGGGACAGGGCGAGCAGAGAGATTCGCTGTTGCGCCTGATGAGCGCCAGCTACATCGAGCAGCTCGAAATGGGGGACGATTACGTGCGCCGCACCATCGACGCCACCTTTCTGCACAACGGCACCTATCTTATCTGCGACAGTGCGCTGTGGCGCCAGAACACCAACATCATCAACTGTATGGGGCACGTGCGGATGATCCAGGGGGACACGGAGCTGACGAGCGAGGTGCTTGACTATATCATAGATGAGGACCTTGCGCAGTTCCGGGGGACTCTGGTCCAGCTGCGCGACAAGCAGGACAACACCCTCCGCACCAAAATCCTGGACTACAACACCAAAGACAGTGTGGCCGTCTTCCGCAACGGGGCCTCGATGCGGAGTTCCGACGGCCAGGTCATCGAGAGCGACGAGGGCCGCTACTTCAACGACCTCAGTCTCTTCAAGTTCGTCGGCAATGTCAATATGTACACCGACTCGGTCTTCGTGCGCACCGATTCGCTTGACTACCAGTCCGACAGGAACAGAGCCATCTTCATCTCCCCGATAGATTTCCGCAAGGATGAAAATCTGCTGTCGGCGGGCGGCGGCTGGTATAGGCGGGCGGACAACCTCTTTTTCTTCGAGAATAACGTGCGGGCCCTCACCCGCGACCAGGAGAGCTGGAGCGACACGCTCTACTACTACCGTGCCAGCAACGATGTGCTGATGCTCGGCAATGTGCAGGTCCAGGACACCACACGCAGCTCCGCCGCGCTGTCCGACTATCTCTTCTACCGCGACACGCTCTCGATGGCGACCTTGCATGACAATGCCGCAGTGGCTGTCTGGCAGAAGAGCGGGGAGAAGATAGACACGACTTATTTCGGGGCGGACACCCTCATCTATCATACCGAGAGGCGCTGCGACATCGCACAGGCGGAGATTGCCGCCGCAGAGGCCCGGCTGAAGTCAATCACCGGCGACCCGGTGAGCGAGTTCCGCCGCAGGGCGGCGGAGCAGGCGGCCAAGGACAGGGAGGCCGCCGCCCAGAAAAAGCAGGGCGGCAGACAGACGCCCAAGGCGGCATCCGGCAAGCCCGGCGACTCTCTCTCCGCTCCCGTCAAATCCGACTCTGCAAAGGCCTCAGCCGGAGCAGCTCCGGACAGAGCCTCGCCGCCCGCACCTGCAAAAGCTCCGTCGGACAGCACGCAGGCGCTGGCACGCCCTGACGGCGCTTTAGCGGCTGCGCTTCCGGACAGCACTGCTCTTGCCCGTGTTGACAGCACTGCGTTGACATCGGCGCTCGACAGTCTTGCCATCCAGACGGACAGCGTAGTCTCTCCGGCAGACAGTCTCGCAACCGCAGCGGACAGCCTGGCAGCTCTCCCCCCGCCCGACACCTCAAGGGTGGGATTTCTGAGGGGGATAGGCAATGTCAAGATCTTCCGCCAGGACATCCAGGTGCGCTGCGACTCGATGTGGTTCAGCGAGTTGGACTCCATAGCCCGGTTCTACAAGGAGCCTCTGGTCTGGAACGAGGGCCGTCGGCAATACAGCGCCGACAGCCTCTTTGTGCTCGTGAGGAGCGCGGGCCCCGACCGGGCGAGCCTGATGTCCAACGCGTTCATAGCCGTGCAGGAGGACAGCCTCCTGTTTGACCAGATCAAGGGTTCCGAAGTGATGGCCTACTTCGACTCTGACACCCAGCTGCGCCGCTTCGACGCTCTGGGCGGGGTCACGGCCATATTCTACCTGCAGGAGGACGAGGTTTTCGCCACCGTCAACAAGGTCGAGTCCAAGATGCTCTCCGCCACTCTCAAGAGCGGGGAGGTGGAGCGGGTGTATTATTTCGATAACCCCAAGAACGATGCCTACCCTATAGTCCAGATGCCCGAGCGGGACAGGACTCTCAAGGGCTTCTTCTGGAAGCCGGAGTTGCGTCCGGTCGGCAGGACGGACATCACCGCTCTGGAGCTGCGTCCTTCCGGGCGGGCCGAGCTGGAGAGCCGCCCGCAAGCCCGCTTCAAGTACACCGACATCTACTTCCCCGGCTATATGGAGGAGATCCACAGAATCCTTGCCGAGGCCAAGCTCCGCCGCGAAGCTCCTCCGGGAGAACCAGCAGACACCCTGGCCGCTCCCGGGAGACTGTCCGAGACCGGAGACAGTCTGTCAGTCCGGGACAGCCTTGCCGGGCGTGACACGCTCGCAGCGTCCCTCAAGGATACTCTTGCCGTGGCGGGGGACAGCCTGGCGGTAAGGGACAGCGTCTCCACCCTCCAGGAAGAGCAGTATATGAGCAAGTCCGAGCTCCGCAGAGCCCTGCGCCGCGCCCGCCGAGATGCACGATGGGCGGAGCTCGACGCGCGCGATGCGGCCCGCGCCGCCGCCAAGGCGCAGAAGCAGGAAGAGCGCCGCCGTCGTAGGGAAGAGCGCCGTGCAGCCCGCGCGGCCAGGCAGGAAGCCAAGGACAACGCGTTGCTCCAGAAATATATAGAGTATTACCAAAAACAGAAAGAAAGTGATGAAAGAAAACAGCAATCTGACTCTGCCCGAGAACGCTCATCGGGAGTTGAAGCCGGGGGAAGCGTACAAACCCCTTCTGGGTCCGAATGAAAAGCCTCTTGAAGTAACCCCGTATTCCGTAACCCTCGGTCTGCTGATGACCGTCCTCTTCTCGGCTGCGGCGGCGTTTCTGGGGCTCAAGGTCGGACAGGTCTTCGAGGCGGCCATCCCGATCGCCATCATCGCGGTGGGTATGACCGGCGCGCTCGGCAAGAAGGGCGGACTGGGCCAGAATGTCATCATCCAGAGCATCGGAGCCTGCTCCGGCGTGGTGGTGGCGGGTGCGGTCTTCACCCTTCCGGCCATCTACATCCTCGGGCTCGACGTCAATTTCTTCCAGATGTTCCTGAGCTCCGCGCTCGGAGGCTTCCTCGGCATCCTCTTCCTGATACCGTTCCGCAAGTACTTCGTGCGCGAGATGCACGGCAAATATCCTTTCCCTGAAGCCACCGCCACCGCTCAGGTGCTCGTCAGCGGCGAGAGCGGCGGCAAGAGCGCAAGGACTCTGCTCGCGGCGGGCCTCGTGGGCGGTCTCTATGACTTCGCCGTGTCCACCTTCGGCACTTGGGCCGAGACTCTCAGCACCACCGTGATGCACTGGGGGCAGGTAGTGGCCGACAAGGCCAAGCTCGTCCTGAAGCTCAACACCGGAGCAGCCGTGCTCGGCCTCGGCTACATAGTCGGGCTCAAGTATGCTTTCATCATCTGCTGCGGCTCGTTCCTCGTATGGCTGGTGATCATCCCTCTGATGAACCTCATCTGGGGAGCTGACATCATCGATTTGATGGGCACCGGCATCAATATGACCGTGTCCGAGATGTCGGCGGAGCAGATATTCAAGGAATACGCCCGCCATATCGGCATCGGAGGCATTGCAACCGCCGGCATCATAGGCATCATCAAGAGCGCCGGCGTGATCAAGAGCGCCGTCGGCCTTGCCGCCGGAGAGTTCCGCCGCAAGGGAGACTCTGCGGCCAGGGCGACCGAGCGCACGCAGGAGGACCTCCCGATGAAGACTGTGGTCTGGGGCATCGCCCTCACCCTGCTTGCGGTGTTTGCATTCTTCGCCCTCGGCGGAGTCGTCAACAATGTCTGGCAGGCCGTCATCGGCCTCGTGATTGTCGCCGTCATCTCGTTCCTCTTCACCACCGTCGCCGCCAACGCCATCGCCATCGTGGGCACTAACCCGGTCAGCGGAATGACCATTATGACCTTGATAATCACGGCACTCGTCCTCGTCCTGGTAGGTCTCAAGGGCAATGCGGGAATGGTGGCGGCGATGACCATCGGAGGTGTGGTCTGCACCGCGCTCTCAACCGCCGGAGGGCTTATCACCGACTTCAAGATAGGCTACTGGATCGGCACGACCCCGCGCAAGCAGGAGACCTGGAAATTCGTCGGGGTGCTGGTGGCTGCGGCTACCGTGGGCGGCGTGATGCTTATTCTCAACAAGACTTACGGATTTACCGGCGAGGGTGCGCTCGTCGCCCCTCAGGCCAATGCTATGGCAGCCGTGATCCAGCCTATGATGAACGGCGGCAACGCCCCGTGGCTGCTCTACGGGATAGGTGCCGCGATTGCCGTCCTGCTTACCGTATTCAAGGTGCCGGCTCTGGCATTCTGCCTCGGTATGTTCATCCCCATCGACCTCAATCTGCCTCTGCTGCTGGGCGGCGCCATATCCTGGTTCGTAAGCTCCCGCAGCAAGGACAAGGCCGTCAACGCGGCCCGTCAGGAGAAAGGTACCCTCATCGCCAGCGGATTTATCGCGGGCGGTGCGCTGATGGGAGTAGTCTCAGCCGTGCTGAAATTCGCCAAGGTGGACTGGTATCTCCATGCCTGGAACCAGCCTCTCGCGGGCGGCGCTTCCGGCGCGGAGATGATTGCCGTCGTGCCGCTTGTTGCGATATGCCTTTATATGATACTCGTCACTCTGCGTAGAGAGCGATGATGTTGAGGATGACCTGCGTGGCCTTCTTCATGCTGTCCAGGCTCACCCACTCGTAGCGTCCGTGGAAGTTGAGGCCTCCTGCGAATATGTTCGGGCACGGGAGGCCTCTGAACGACAGATTGGCTCCGTCCGTGCCGCCGCGGATCGGCTGGATGCGCGGCTTGATGCCCGCCATCTCCATCGCCTTCACGGCCTTCTCCACCACATGGTAGTGCGGCTCGACCTGTTCGCGCATATTGTAGTACTGGTCCTTGAGCTTGACCTCCGCCGTGCCCTCTCCGTAGCGCCGGTTGATGAAGTCGGCGCAGTCGCAGATCAGCTGCTTCTTGTGCTCGAACTTCGCGCGGTCGTGGTCTCTGATGATATAGCTGAGGTTCGTCTCCTCCACGCTGCCCTTGCATCCGATGAGGTGGAAGAAGCCCTCATAGTCCTGGGTGTATTCCGGTCTCTGGTCCGCCGGCAGCAGGGCGTTGAACTCGCCGGCTATCAGGATGGAGTTGAGCATCTTGCCCTTGGCGTAGCCCGGATGCACGTTGCGCCCCTGGATGTGGACCGAAGCTGAAGCCGCGTTGAAGTTCTCGAACTCCAGCTCTCCGACCTCGCCGCCGTCCATCGTGTAGGCGTAGTCCGCGCCGAATTTCGCGACATCGAACTTCACCACTCCGCGCCCGATCTCCTCGTCCGGGGTGAAGCCTATACGGATGTCGCCGTGCTTGACCTCCGGATGCTCCATTATATATTGCACCGCGTCCATTATCTCGGCCACTCCCGCCTTGTCGTCGGCCCCGAGCAGGGTGGTGCCGTCGGTGGTGATGAGCGTCTCTCCCCTATGTGCGAGAAGCTCAGGGAAGTCCTTGGTCTTGAGGCTCATACCGGGCACGCCCCGGAGAGGGATGTCGCCTCCGTCGTAGTCCTCGACGATCTGCGGCCTGATGTCCGCTCCCGGCGCATCGGGCGAAGTGTCCACATGCGCGATAAATCCGACGGCGGGCGTCTTATGCCCGACATTGGACGGGATGGAGGCCATCACGTAGCCCCACTCGTCCAGTTCCGCCTTGACTCCGAGCGCCCGAAGCTCGTCCCGGAGCATACCGAGCAGCTTCAGTTCTTTCTCTGCCGAAGGCTGGCTCGCGCTCTCCTCGTCGGACTGCGTGTCCACAGCCACATAGCGGAGAAATCTATCTTTAATATCTTCCATAGCGATGATTGTTTCTTTCCCGTAAAGTTAGCAAGGAATTCCCGAAAAACACGCGATTCTCCGCATATAAACGGCCTCAGGGAGGGGTTATGAAAAAATTTCAAAAAAAATTTGCGGTTTCAAAAATAAAGGCTACCTTTGCAATCCCTTTCGGGGGACAAACGAAGTTCATTGACAATACTGAGAGAGAAACGAGGTAAAGAAAGAAAAGATATAGTCTGTAAATACAAGTGATTCGAAGTTTTTTCGGGTCCGAGTAAGGGACTACAATTTCAATAGAAGAATAGGCAAGAGTCGAGCGCGGGCCCCCGTGAGGGAGCGTCTGCGCGAGGATTCACAGAGAGAAAGATAAGAAGAGCGAACGGGGGATGCCTAGGCTTCCGGAAGCGAGGAAGGACGTGGTAAGCTGCGAAAAGCTCCGGGGATCTGCAAACAGGACTTGATCCGGAGGTGTCCGAATGGGGGAACCCGTACGGTTGAAGGCCGTACAGCGCGCGAGCGCGGCGAACGCGGGGAACTGAAACATCTTAGTACCCGCAGGAAGAGAAAGAAAGCAATCGATTTCCTGAGTAGTGGCGAGCGAAAGGGAAAGAGCCCAAACCGGCGGCGTCAAGGCGCGGTCGGGGTTGTAGGAGCGTTCATAGAGGCTTTGGAAAGGAACCGGAACCGCCTGGAAAGGCGGCCCGCAGAGGGTGAAAGGCCCGTACGGGCAATGTTCCAGAGCCGGGAGCGCCACCTGAGTAGGGCGGGGCACGTGGAACCCTGTCTGAATCTGCGGCGACCATGCCGCAAGGCTAAATATTACCGGAAGACCGATAGTGGACCAGTACCGTGAGGGAAAGGTGGGAAGCACCCCGAACAGGGGAGTGAAAGAGAACCTGAAACCGTTCGTTTACAAGCGGTCGGAGCCCGAGAGGGCGACGGCGTGCCTTTTGCATAATGAGCCTACGAGTTGCGTCGCGCCGGCGAGGTTAAGTCCTTGAGGGACGGAGCCGCAGCGAGAGCGAGTCTGAACAGGGCGTTCAGTCGGCGCGAGCAGACGCGAAACCTAGTGATCTACCCATGGCCAGGCTGAAGGCGCCGTAACAGGCGCTGGAGGGCCGGACCGGTTTACGTTGAAAAGTGCTCGGATGAGCCGTGGGTAGGAGTGAAAGGCCAATCAAACTGGGAGATAGCTCGTACTCCCCGAAATGT
>CAVGLS010000013.1:0-44961 GCA_963630225.1 bacterium | reverse complement strand
GCTGCCGCTGCGGAGCTCCGCACCACATAAAAAAGAGGATGACCCTTTTTAGTCATCCCTTTCGTTGCCTTAACCCCCGCCGTCCGCCGAGACCGCGGCCCGCCATCCGCAGAAACCTCCGAAACCGCCGAGACCGCAGCCCCGCAATACTATATCCTCTTCAGGATAGCCTCGGTCTGGGCCTCGTAGCCGGGCTTGCGGAGAAGCGCGAACATATTCTTCTTGTAGGCCTCCACTCCGGGCTGGTTGAAAGGATTGATACCGAGCAGATATGCGCTCACTCCGCAGGCGAACTCGAAGAAGTAGAAGATGGCGCCGAGATTCTCCTCATTGATGCGCTCTATGCTGACTTCCATCTGAGGCACGCCGCCGTCGATGTGGGCGAGCTTGGTGCCGAGCCGGGCCATCGCGTTGCAGTGCTCGACCCTCCGGCCCGCAAGGTAGTTGAGCTGGTCGAGATTTTGCGGGTCGCTCCCGATCACGATCTCGCGGTTGGAGTGCTCCACGCAGACAGTGGTCTCGAACATCACCCTGTCGCCCTCCTGGATGAACTGCCCCATAGAGTGCAGGTCGGTGGTGCAGACGATGGATGCAGGGAAGATGCCCTTGAGGTCCTTGCCCTCGGACTCGCCGTAGAGCTGCTTCCACCACTCTCCCAGATACTGGAGCTTGGGGTTGAAGGTCACGAGGATCTCCACCTTCTTACCGAGGACGGTGTAGAGCAGATTGCGCATAGCGGCATACTGCACGGCAGGGTTGTCCTCCGACTTCCTGAGCAGCTCCTCCCTCTCCGCCGCCGCTCCCTTAAGCATCGCACGGATGTCGAAGCCGGCGAGCACGATAGGCAGGATGCCCACAGGAGTCAGCACGGAGTAGCGTCCGCCGACATTGTCAGGCACGACGAAGGTCTTATAGCCCTCCTGGGTCGCGAGCGTCTTGAGCGCCCCCTTGACAGCGTCGGTGATGGCGACGATGCGCCCCGCGGCCTCGATGCGCCCGTAGGTCTTCTCGATATGCGCCTTGACGATGCGGAACGCGACCGCCGGCTCGGTGGTGGTGCCGGACTTGGAGATGACCACGCAGGCGGCATTCCTCACGCCCACAAGGTCCATCAGTTCGGCAAGATACTCCTCGGAGAGGTTATTGCCGGCAAACACGATCTGAGGCACGCCCTCCTTGCGGACGAAGCCGTGGGAGAGCGCCTCTATCGCGCAGCGCGCGCCCAAATACGAGCCCCCGATGCCGATGACCACGACAAGATCGACTCCCCTCGCCTTCCAGTCGTCGCGGATGGCCTCGCAGTCCGCTATCAGCGACTCCGGGATGTCCAGCGGGAGAGTCTTCCAGCCGAGGAAGTCACTGCCCGCGCCGTCTTCCGCTTGAAGAGTGTCGTAGGCGGCGAGAGCCTTCTGTACATAATCCTGATAATCTGCAGACTTGACAAAGGAGCTGCAACCCTCGATATTGACTTTAACCATATCTGTTTGAGTTTAATTGCCGAAAGCACCGCAAATTTACAAAATAATCCCGACAAACCGGACGCCGCCGGACAGCCTCTCACAGCATCGACGCGAGCCACCGTCCGATGAGGCTGACCCGTCTGGAGAGCAGGGGCAGATCGAGCCCGGAGAGGGTGTCGCCGGTCTTGTTGGTGTTGAGCGTGATGCCGGAGGTGAACATCACACTGGGGATGCCCGCCTCCAAAAACCACCTCTGGTCGCTTATCTTGCGGTAGAAGAGATCAGTAAACGCCTGGCTGCCATAGTAGTCGTAGCTGATGTCGAGTCCGGTCTCGCGGTTGGCGCGGTCGAGAGTGAAGCGGTGCGCCGAAGCGCCGAGGGCGATCAGGTAGTCGGGGCGGTCCTTGCGGACCGGGACGAGCGAGGAGCCGAGGATGTCGAGGTTGACCATCTGGCAGAGCGGGTACTCGAAACGGTATTTGGCGAGAAACGCCCGCGAGCCGGAGAGGCTGGAGTTGTGTCCGTCGAACGCCACGAATATCAGTCCGGTATCCCCCGTGCAGAGCTCCGGGAGACTCCTCGACAGAGAGAGCAGCGCCGCCACTCCGGACGCGTTGGAGTCGGCGCCGGGGTATATCTCGCCGTCGAGCGTCCCGAGACCGTCGAAATACGCCCCTACCACTATGTACTTCCGAAACCAGCCCGGCGTCACCCCGATCACGTTGCGTCCGCTCTTGCCGCCCGACTCGAAAGTCTGCACCGTCGTGCGCAGCCCGGCGTTGCGCATCTGCCTGAGCAGGTAGAACGCGACTCCCTGCGAGCCTGCGGAGCCGAAACCGCGCCCCGCAGCGGCGGGACCGGTCAGATACTCCAGCTCGTCCCTCAGCTGCGGCTCGTCCGCCCGCAGGGGCGGACCGCAGACGGAGAGCAGGGCCAGAAGGAAGACAAATTTAAAGCTCCGCCTCAATTCGGGTGCGATTATTGATTATATTTGCAAAATTAATGAAAAAGTTCTTTCTGCCGACAATTCTGCTGCTCTTCTGCGCAACTTCCGCACTCGCCCAATACGACAAAGACGTCTTTATGTGGAGAGGGCGGCAGGCGCTCTCTGACGGCAAGTACGCCCAGGCGATAGAGAACTTCAACATCCTCACCCGGCTCGACACCACCCAGTACTGGGGCTTCTTCTTCAGGGGGATAGCCAAATACAACCTCGGAGACCTCCGCGGAGCCGACGCCGACTTCAACACCGCCGTGAGGCTCAACCCCGTATTCACCAACGGCTACCACTACCGCGGCATCACCCGCAGCCGCTTCGGCGACTACGAGGCGGCCTACCGGGACTTCGACACCGCCCTCAGGCTGCGCCCCGGGCAGAGCGGCATCTACTTCTCGCGGGGGGTGACGTCATTTCTCGCGCAGAAGTTCGAAGACGCCGTCAAGGACTTCGACACATATATTAAAAAGGAGCCCCGCGACCCTGCGGCCTACCTCAACAGGGGCGCTTCCTACCTCTTCCTCGCCGACACCCTCAAGGCCCTCTCCGACTACAACAGGGCCATCAGGCTGGACCGCTTCGACCCGGAGGGCTACATCCGGCGGGCGAGGCTGTATTCGCAGCGCGGGCAGTATTCCGAGGCCCTGGGAGACCTCGACAAGGCTATAGACCTCGACTCCACCAGCACCTTCGCCTACTTCAACCGGGCCCTCATCCGCTACGAGCAGAAAGACTACAACGGGGCGATGTCCGACCTCAACACCGTGCTGCGCCACGAGCCCGGCAACGCCCTGACCCTCTACAACCGCAGTCTCATCTACGCCCAGGTGGGCGCGTTCGGGGAGGCGCTCGAAGATATGGACAGGGTGATCGGCATCAACCCCGGCAATGTGCTCGCCCACTTCAACAGGGCGTCGATCTTCGTCGAGATGGGCCGCTGGATGGACGCCCTGGAGGACTACAACAAGGCCATCGAGCTCTACCCCGACTTCGCCAAGGCCTACCTCAACCGCTCCTATGTGGAGAATATGCTGGGCCGCACCCGCGAGTCCAAGGCCGACTACAGGACGGCCCAGGAGAAAGTCAGAGAATACCGCGCCAAGAGCGGAGAGGGAGCGTCGTTCGCCGACACCACCCGCAAATACAGTTCGCTCATAGCGCTCGACGCCGACTTCGCCAAGAAGGACTTCGACAACGAGCTCCTGCAACACCGCGACATAGACATCCGCCTCAGGCCGCTATACCGCTTCGGGCTCACCGCCGAGAAGGAGGAGCGGGGCTCGACCCTCGTGGCGAAAAAATACGAAAACGCCCTGATAGACAGGTTCGTGGACGCTTCGCCGCTGCCTATGTCGATAGGCAACGTCACCACCTCCGGGCCGACGACCTATGTCTTCAGCTCCACCGCCGAAGAGTGTTTCGTCAAGGGTCTCCAGGAGCTGCAGAACAGGCAGTTCAACTCCGCCCTGCAGTGGTTCGACAAGGCCGTGGCCACGGCGGAGGACGGGACCTCGAGAGACAAGTACGCCCGCTACTACAAGGCGTTCTACCTGATGAACAGGGGTGTGCTCAAGGCCGAGATGACCGACTTCATAGCCTCGCTCGAAGGCAATGTGCAGACCCTCTCGATGGACACCGAAGGAGCCGCCCGCGCCAGGGTCAGCACCAAGGTGGAGCGCAACTACGACTACTCGGAGGCCATCGCCGACATACGCGAGGCCCTCGCGATACTCCCGGACATCCCGTATCTGTACTTCAATCTCGGCAACCTGCAGTGTCTCTCGTCGCAGTTTGTCAGCGCGATCGAGAACTACGATATGGCAGTCAAGCTCTACCCCTATATGGGCGACGCCTACTTCAACCGCGGGCTCGTGCTCATATATCTGAAAGACAAGGAGAAAGGCTGCATCGACCTGTCGAGGGCGGGCGAGCTGGGGGTCGCGGACTCCTACAGCGTCATCTCCAAATACTGCAAGGATGAAGAAGATTAAGTTCAAGTCGCTCTCGTCCGGAAGCTGCGGCAACTGCTACTTCATAGGATTGTTTGACGACGCCCTCTGCGAATGCGGGGTGCTTGTCGACGCCGGAGTCAGCCCGCGCCGACTCGGGAAGGAATTCTCCAAGGACTCGCTCAGCTACGACAATATCGACGCGATACTCATCACCCACGACCATATGGACCACATACGCTCGCTGGGCTCCTTCTGCAAGCACCTCGGCAAGCCGGTCTGGGCGACGCGGGAGCTGCTCCCCGCGCTTCAGCGCAGGGTCATCACGGGCGAACACCTCGCTCCGCTCAAGCGCACTCTGGCCGGGGGCTGGAACGAGATAGTCCCGGGCCGCATCCGCGCCCGTTACTTCGAAGTCCCGCACGACGCGACCCAGACCGTAGGCTACGCGATCCTGCTCGACGAGTTCAAGTTTGTGATTATGACCGACATCGGGAGGATGACCAAGACCGCCCTCGACCTCGCCCGGCAGGCGGACTGCGTGGTGATCGAGTCCAACTACGACCCGGAGATGCTGCTCCACGGCCCCTATCCCGAGGAGCTTCAGGAGAGGGTGCGCGGCGGATATGGACACCTCTCCAACGGGGAATGCGCCGAAGCCATACGGGAGTTCGCCCACGAGGGTCTCCGCAATGTCTTCCTCTGCCACCGCAGCGAGCACAACAACACCGCCTCCCTGGCGTTCGACTGCTCCCGACGGGTGCTCGACCCCGCCGTCCGTCTGGCGGTGCTGCCCAGGATGACCGCATCCCCCCTGTTTGAAATCGGATAATATTGTTAACTTTGCCTCCCGATGAAGGAATTCTGGCAAATACTCAAGCGCTATGTCGCACCATATAAGCAATATGTCGCAGGCTCGGTCGTGCTGAACATCCTCTCGGCGGTGTTCAACGTATTCTCGTTCTCCCTTCTGATCCCGATACTCCAGATACTCTTCAACGTCGGGGAGCACAGCTACGAATTCATCCCCTGGCACCGCGGGATGCCGTTCAACGAGATCACCAACAACGCCTACTACTACGTCTCGCAGTTCATCGCCGTCTACGGTCCCAGCCGCATCCTGCTGATGCTCTGCCTGATATTCTGCGGCATAGTGGTCCTAAAGACTTCCTGCTACTTCGGGGCCGCCGCGGTGATGGTGCCGATCCGCACCGGAGTGGTCAAGGATATGAGGATGGAGATCTACGACAAGATACTCTCCCTGCCGCTCGGATTCTTCAGCCAGGAGCGCAAGGGCGACATAATGGCCCGCATCAGCGGCGACGTGCAGGAGGTGGAGAACTCCATCACCGGCACGATCGAAATGCTGATCAAAAACCCGATACTCATCCTGATATACCTCGGCGTGCTGTTCAGGATGTCCTGGGAGCTCACGCTCTTCACGATAGTATTCGCCCCGGCGATGATAGGGGTGATGAGCGCCATCGCGCGCAAGCTCAAGGCGCAGTCCATCGAGGCGCAGCGCTACTGGAGCGACACGATGAGCCAGGTGGAGGAGACGCTCGGGGGGCTGAGGATCATCAAGGCGTTCCTCGCGGAGAAGAAGATGTCCGAGCGCTTCAACGCCGTCACGGAGGCGATGCGCAACAAAAACAACCGGGTCGCCATACGCCAGTCCAGCGCCCACCCGGTGAGCGAACTGCTCGGCTCGGTGATGATCGCCATCGTCCTCTGGTTCGGCGGCACCCTGATACTCGGCGAGCACTCCGTCATCGACGCCCCGAGCTTCATGGCTTATATGGCCATACTCTACAGCGTCATACAGCCTATCAAGGACCTCTCCAGAGCGGCCTACGGCATACCGAAGGGCCTCGCGTCGATGGAGAGGATCGATGTCATCCTCGACGCGGAGGACAATATCGCAGAGCCCTCCGACCCGAAGCGGCTCAGCTCGTTCGAGAAGAGCATCGAGCTGCGCGACGTCAGCTTCAGCTACGAGAGCGGGCGCGAAGTGCTGCACGACGTCAGCCTCAGCATCCCGAAGGGCAGGAATATAGCCATCGTAGGCGCGAGCGGAGCCGGCAAATCCACGCTCGTGGACCTCATCCCGCGGTTTTACGACCCGACGGAGGGCAGCATCCTGATAGACGGAGTGGATATCAGGGAAGTCAGCACCCACGACCTGAGAGCCCTGATAGGCAATGTCAACCAGGACCCCATCCTATTCAACGACACGATATTCAACAACATAGCCTTCGGGGTCGAGAATGCCTCGATGGAGCAGGTCGTGGCGGCGGCGAAGATTGCCAACGCCCACGAGTTCATCATCGAGAAGCCGGAGGGCTACAACACCTGCATCGGCGACCGGGGCGTGATGCTCTCCGGAGGCCAGAGGCAGCGCCTCAGCATCGCGAGAGCCATACTCAAAAACCCTCCGATACTCATTCTGGACGAGGCCACGGCTTCGCTCGACACCGAGTCCGAGAGGATGGTGCAGGACGCGCTGGACTACCTGATGAGCAGGCGCACCACCATCTCCATCGCCCACAGGCTCAGCACGGTGCGCAAGGCTGACGAGATCATCGTGATGAACGAGGGCCGCATCGTCGAGAGAGGCCGTCACGACGAGCTCATCGAGCTGGACGGATATTACAGGAAGCTCTATGAAATGCAGACTCTCTGACATATTCCGCATTCTGCTCGTCATCTATCTGGCGGGGGTCGCATTCCTCTGCTTCGGACATTTCAACGACCTCCCAGACATCCAGAAGACCATCTTCGGCATCCCGACGGACAAGGTGGTGCACTTCTGTATGTTCTTCCCCGCCCCCATCATAGGCTTCTTCGCCTTCGGCGGCAAGCCCAAGACCGCCGGCAAGGCCGTCGTGTCGCTGCTCTGCGTCTGCTCGTTCGCCTGCATCTTCGCCGGGCTCACCGAGATCATCCAGGGCACTCTCCCCTACCGCAGCGAGGACATCCGGGACTTCGAAGCCGACTGCCTCGCGATAGGCATAGCCACAGTGCTGACCTTCTTCATCAACCTCCTGATGTCAAGAAAGTCCGGAACGTCAGGGAGGGCCGGAAGATGAAGCGCCGGCTCGCACTGCTCTCCATCTGCTGCCTGACGAGCCTCGCCGCGGCCTACGGCGGAATCCCCCGTGCAAAGGACTTCGCGCCCGTCTGCGACACCCTCAGAGTCAGACTCCTCTCCCACACCGGAGTGGACGAGCGGCTCAAGATGAACCGGGTCAAGGTCAGGGGCAAGAAGCTGGACCTCTACTTCTCCCCCGAACTCTCCTACTATCCCTGGCACGAGGAGGACCTCGAATGGTTCTACCGCGAGCTGCGGGGCGAGATGCGCTCCGTTGCCGGGGGCTACTCCCTCGGCGAGGTCTACACCAACCGCTACCGCCTCTCCGACCTCACCCTGCCGCATCTCGGCTCCGACGGGCGTCCGTCCGGCTACTCGCGCAGCATCGCCGACCCGCGCACGTCCGACCCGGGCTTCGTCCGGAGAGTCGGGGCGCGGAAATACCCCAAGGGGCTGGACGGCAGAGTCATAGCGCTCTGGCAGAGCCACGGCAGATATTACGACGAGGACCGCGGGGCCTGGTCCTGGCAGCGCGCTCCCCTGCACGGCACGGTGGAGGATATGTTCACCCAGAGCTTCGTCCTGCCGTTCCTGATGCCGATGCTGGAGAACTCCGGGGCCTATGTGATGACCCCGCGGGAGAGGGACATCCAGCGCCGCGAATATGTCATAGACAACGACCCGGCGTTCCCGGGAGAGAGGACAGGAGAGCTGCGCAGGAGCGGCACATATAAGGAGAAAGGCGCCTGGAAGGACGCGGGCGAGGGCTTCGCCGACTTCAAGCGCAGCTATACCTTCTCCGACAATCCCTTCACGGCAGGCACCGCCCGCAAGGCTGACTGCTCCCCGAGGGGGGATGCGAGCGTCCGCTGGACCGCCCCTGTCGAGGAGAGGGGCGAATATGCGGTCTATGTGTCGTACCGGACTCTGGACAACAGCAGCACCGCGGCCCACTACACCGTGCACCATCTGGGAGGACAGACTTCGTTCAGCGTCAACCAGAGACGCGGCGGAGGCACCTGGATATATCTCGGCACCTTCGAGTTCGCGCCGGAGGCCGACAGCTATGTGACTCTGGACAACAGAGGCGGCGAGGGGCTCTGCGTCACCGCTGATGCGGTAAAGATAGGCGGGGGCGTGGGCAAGCTCGAGCGCGGCGGGACGACCTCCGGGATGGCGAGCTCCGCGGAGGGGGCGCACTACTGGATGCAGTGGGCGGGGGCCGACACGACAGTCACCCGCAACTGGGAAGGCGACTACACCAACGACTACGCCGCCCGGGGGCGCTGGACCACTATGATGCACGAGCACAAAGACATCCCCTTCGACCTCGCGCTGGCCTTCCACACCGACGCCGGGACCGCGCAGGCCGACACGACGATAGGCACGCTGGCCATCTACACCCTGCGCAACGAGGGCGAGCGCGAGTTGTCCGACGGACGCGACCGCATCGTCAGCCGCCTGCTCTGCGACTACGTGCAGAGCCAGATCGTGGACGACATACGCAGCGACTTCGACCCGGAGTGGACGCGCAGAGGCCTCTGGGACAAGAGCTACAGCGAGTGCCGCACGGCGGGAGTCCCGGCGATGATACTGGAGCTGCTCAGCCACCAGAACTTCGCCGATATGAAATACGGTCTCGACCCCGCGTTCCGCTTCACGGTCGGCAGGGCCGTCTATAAGGGCATACTCAAGACCCTCAGCGAATACTACGGCTGTCCTTATGCCGTGCAGCCGCTGCCGGTGCAGGCTTTCTCCGCAGAGCTGCTTCCGGACGGGAAAGTCCGCCTGGAATGGAGTCCGACCGCCGATCCTAAAGAGCCCACCGCCGCGAGCCGGGGCTATATAGTCTACACCCGCAGGGACGGCGGAGCCTTCGACTCCGGGACGGAGACGCTCTCCACCAGCATCGAGCTCCCTCTGGAGCGGGGCCACATCTACAGCTTCAAGGTGGAGGCGTTCAACGACGGAGGCCGCAGCTTCCCGTCCGAGATACTCTCCGCCGGCGTGCCCGACGGTGCGGGAGTCAAAGACACAGTATTGATAGTCAACAATTTCTACCGCGTTTCAGCGCCGGCATCCATCGACGGGAAGGAGTACGCGGGCTTCGATGTGCGCAAAGACGGAGGGGTCCCTTACATCCGGGACATCAGCCATATCGGGGAGAGCTACGAGTTCAGCCGCAGCGCCGGATTTGTGGACAACGACTACCCGGGCTTCGGAGCGAGCCTCGACGAGCGTGCGGGCGAAGTCATAGCCGGCAACACCTTCGACTACCCCTACATCCACGGCAGGGCTCTGATGGAGCTGGGATACCCGTTCTGCTCGGCCTCCCGCAGCGCATTCTGCCGCGACTCCGGCGGCGGCAGACGCATCGTGGACCTCATCTGCGGCAAGCAGGGCGGAGACAGACACCCCGTATTCCCGGAGGCGCTGCGCGATGCGCTCACCCTGTTTCTCGAAGACGGCGGGGCGCTCTTCATCTCCGGCGCGAACATAGCCTCCGACAGCACGGCCAGAGCATTTGCGCCCGCCTCTCTGGGCTACAGGCTCAGCACCCCTGCGGGCAGCAGGAGCGGTGTTGCGGGAGGGATGCGCCACTCGTGCGAGCCCAATCCGGATATCTATTGCGTGGAGTCTCCCGACGGCATCTACCCGGCAGGGCGGTCAGGCGGCGTCTGGCTGCGCTACCCGCGCTCGTCGTACGGAGCGGCGACATACGCAGCGGTACGGGGCGGCAAGGTGGCGGCGATGGCCGTGCCGCTCGAGACGCTGCTGGAGGACAGCGACAGGGTTTCCGTCTTCAGAGCGGTCCTAGAGTACTTTGACGGGGGCTCCAAACCAGTTCACCATCGCTAGGTAGATCAGTCCGGAGACCACCACGACGGCCGGGATGGTGAGCACCCAGGCCCAGACTATATTCTTGGCGGTCATCCACTTGACTCTCTTCACTCCCCGGGTGAGACCGGTACCGATGATGGAGCCGGTGATGGTGTGGGTGGTGCTGACCGGTATGCCGAAGAGCGCCGTCATGATCAGGGTCGCAGCCCCGGAGCCCTCGGCGCAGAATCCCTGCATCGGGGTGAGCTTGCTCAGACCGTCGCCGAGCGTGCGGATCACTCTCCAGCCGCCGGTGACAGTGCCGAGAGCGATGAGAGCGTAGCAGAGCAGCTCCAGCCAGAGCGGCACGAAGAAGCCGGTGTGGCCGGACGCGACGGCGGCCTGCCAGGCGTCGCCGTAGAGGAAGCGGAGCAGCCCGTTCTGCGGGTCGGCGGCGAAAGCCGAAGACAGCAGCACCGCGATGATCCCCATGGTCTTCTGTCCGTCATTGGCCCCGAAACCCAAAGAAAACTCCGCGCAGGAGATGACTTGAAGGACCCTGAACACCTTGTCTACCTTACGCGCCCTGAAGCGGCGGCAGATGAAGAGGAAGAAGCAGTTGAGCGCGAAGCCCATGATCATCCCGATAAGCGGCGCTATCACTATGAATGCCAGAGTCTTGATGATGCCGTCAGCCACCAGGTAGCCGGCCCCGTAGACAAACCATACCGGTCCGATCAGCCCGCCGATCAGGGCGTGCGACGCCGAAATCGGAAGCCCGAGACGGGTGCAGGCGAATACCCAGAACACGGAGCCCAGCAGGGCGGCAAGAATGACGTAGACGTCTATGCAGCTTTCGCTCACTATGCCGCTTCCCATAGTGGAAGCCACGGTGAGGTCGAAGAAAAACAGGGCCGAGATGATCCAGAACGCCGACCAGGCCACGGCGACCTTGGGCGAGAGGGCCTTGGTGGCCACCGCGGAAGCGATGCAGTTGGCCGCATCGTTCATTCCGTTGGTGAAGCTGAACGCGAGCGCGATGAACGCGGTGAGCAGTACTATCGCCATCATCCGCTATCCCATCTTGACGACTATGCTCCTGATCGTGCTGGCCAGCCCCTTGGCCACATCGGAGGTGTCTTCTATCGCCTGAATGATGTTCTTCTTCTTGACCAGCTCGATCGGGTCCTTCTCAAACTCGAAGAGATTGCTCATATAGGACTCGTAGATGTCGTCCACTATGTGCTCGTTCTCCTTGATGCTGTCGCAGAGCGCGTCGAGCTCCTTGACCTTGTCCCTCATCCGCTCGAAGAGCCCGGTGATCCGGAGCAGGATGTCAGCGTCGCGGAGCACATATTCCGCGATTTCGATGACCTTGCGGCTCGGGTCTTTGGGCTGGTAGATGGCTATCTTCTTGGAGCAGTCCCTGATGCAGTCGAGGAAGGTGTCCATATCCTCGGCGAGCTGGTGGATGTCGTCCCTGTCGAACGGGGTCACCACCGCTTCGAGCAGCTCGTCGATGATCTTGTCGGTGATCCTGTCGCCGAGGGTCTCGCATTCCTTGATGCGGTGCGCGAAGACCCTGCGCTTGTCGGCGTCGTCCTCCTTGGTCTGCTGAAGCAGCAGGTCGGCAGCCTTCCTGATGTTCTCCGCCGACTGCTCGAAAAGCGGAAAAAACCTCTTCTCCTTGACTACGAATAACTGTAGAATCTTGTCTAAATTCATCTTAAAGGGTTCTTGTCTGATTTATACCACTCTATGAACCTGGCAATCCCCTCGTGGAGGGTGACTCCCGGCCTGTAGCCGAAGTCGCGCTCCAGCTTGCTTGTGTCTGCGTAGGTCTGATACACGTCTCCCGGCTGCATAGGCAGCATAATCTTCTCTGCGGGGCGTCCGAGGGCGCTCTCCATCTCGCCGATGAAGTCCATCAGCCTGACCGGATTGCTGCAGCCGATATTATAGACCTCGTGCTTCTGCGGGGCTCTGTCCAGCACCCTCACCACCCCCTCGACTATGTCGTCCACATAGGTGAAGTCGCGCATCATGTCGCCGTTGTTGAAGACCTTGATCGGACGCCCTTCGCTGATGGCGGAGGCGAAGAGCATAGGGGACATGTCCGGCCGCCCCCACGGCCCGTAGACGGTAAAAAACCTCAGCCCGGTGGCCCTGATGCCGTACAGACCGCAGTAGCAGGATGCCATAAGCTCGTTGGACTTCTTGGTGGCGGCGTAGAGGCTCACCGGGCTGTCCACCTTGTCCTCCTCGCTGAAGGGGGTCTTGTCGTTGCCGCCGTAGACGCTGCTGGAGCTGGCATAGACGAGATGCCCCACGGGATAGTGCCTGCAGCACTCGAGCACATTGACGAATCCGACCAGATTGCTGTCCACATAGGCCCAGGGGTTCTCGATCGAGTAGCGCACCCCCGCCTGGGCGGCCAGATTGACCGCCGCGTCGAACTTCTCCTCCGCGAAGAGCGCAGGCAGAGAGTGCCTGTCGGCGATGTCCATCCCGACAAACCGGAACCGCGGGTTGTCGCCTATCTCGGCGAGCCTCGCCCGCTTCAGAGCCACGGGGTAGTAGTCATTGAGATTGTCTATCCCCACCACGCTGTCGCCCCGCCCCAGAAGCCGCCGCGTCAAGTGAAAACCTATAAACCCGGCGGCGCCGGTCACCAGCACTTTCATTTCCTGTCGTATTCCTGAAATCTTGAATTATTGGAGATATACTCCGGCACGGTCCGCTTCATCAGCCTGACCATATCCGGGATTTCCACCGCACGGCTGAGCTTCTCCAGCTCGTCCACGACCTTGAGAGCTTCCTGCCAGTCGTACTGACGCACCTTGGCGATGCGTATCTTGTCGTGTACGGTAGGCTCCGTGTTCTCCACATTGGAGAGCACCTCCTCGTAGAGCTTCTCGCCCGGACGGAGGCCCGTATAGACAATCTGTATGTCCTTGTCCGGCACAAGCCCGGAGAGCTCTATCATACGCCTCGCGAGAGAGTCTATCTTGACCGGATGGCCCATATCGAAGACGCAGATGCGGTTTTCGGTCTTGAGGGTGGCCGCCTCCATCACGAGACTGCACGCCTCCGGGATGGTCATAAAGAAGCGGGTGATATTCTTGTCGGTCACGGTCACCGGCCCTCCGGCGGCGATCTGCTCGCGGAAGCGCGGTATCACCGAGCCGTTGGAGCCCAGCACGTTGCCGAAGCGGGTGGTGACGAATTCGGTCTTGCCCGTGGTCCTGCCCTGCTCGATGGCGAGTCCGAGGCTCTGCACATATATTTCCGCCAGACGCTTGGTGCAGCCCATTATGTTGGTCGGGTTGACCGCCTTGTCGGTGGAGATCATCACCATCTTCCCGACACCGTATTCCACACACTTGTCAGCCACATTGCGGGTACCCGCCACATTGACCAGCACCGCCTCGCAAGGGTTCTCCTCCATCAGCGGCACGTGCTTGTAGGCGGCAGCGTGGAAGACTACCTGAGGTCTGTATGTCCTGAACGCGAAGTCGAGCCTGCGCTCCAGCCGCACATCGCCGATGACCGGCACATAGTCCAGCCCGGGGAATGTCCGGTCGAGTTCGAGACGGAGGTTATGCATCGGGGTTTCGGCGTTGTCGTAGAGCACCAGCCTGCTGACACCGAAGCCGGCGAGCTGGCGGCAGAGTTCCGAACCTATGGAGCCGGCGGCCCCGGTCACCATCACCACCTTGTCCTTGAACTGGGCCTTGATGGCGTCGAGCGAGAGCTTTATCTCCTCCCTGCCGAGCAGGTCCTCGATCTTGACCTCGCGCACACTGAGCCTGCCCTCGCTCCCTTCCGCGTCCAGCCGGTCGATGGTGGGCACGATGAGCATCTTCAGCCCTAACTTGGTGCAGAGGCCCACAAGATTGCCCTGCTCGAGATGCACGTCGGCGTCGGTCGCGAATATCACGCCGCCCAGCGAGAGCTCCTCGGAAACTTTCGCGAACGAAAGCTCATCCCCGAGTATATAGATCGGCTTGTCGCAGAACTTCGTGTCGAGCAGGCTGCCGTCAGGGGTCAGGAAACCCACGATGTCGTAGTGGGTCGAGTCGCGAAGCCTCGTCACAGTGGCCGCTGACTTGTCGCTCGTGCCGTAGATCAGCACCCTGAGGCGCTTCCGGGCCTCACGCAGGCGGGATTTGTAGCTCTCATAGACCACGATCATAAGCAGGCGCACCATACACAGCACCACCAGCGAGAGCAGCGCATCGGCCACCAGCATCAGCAGCACGCTGGAACCGAAAGTCCCCGTGACGGCCAGCACGACGCCCATTATCACCACCTTGCCGGTCATGGCGAAGCCGAAGAGGGAGGTGTCCCTGAACGAGAAGTGGCGGATGATGATCGTGTAGGTCTTGAAAAGATAGAACATCAGAGCGGAGGCGAAAAGAGAAGACAGCCCCCAGACGGTGTTGAACGGGCGGGATTCGACTGCATCCACATGGCAGAAGAACGCTATGATGGCGACCGCTATGGATACGATCAGCGACAGGCAGAGGTCCATCGTGAAGATGAACCTTTTGTCAAGAAACCTGTATTTAAATCTGTCAAACATTTGGTGATGATAGGGGGGGGGTAATCATAAGTTATTGGTAATCAGAATTTTAACGCTAAATTAAAACCCGCTGAACCGCTCGCCGGGTCGAGTTCCGGAAGCAGCGACACGTCCATACGGAAGAGCCGTTTGGCAGGCACGAGCAGCCACTCGCCCACGTGTGCGCTCAGTATTCCCACTCCGGCTCCGGCAAGCACGTCGCTGAACCAGTGCTTGTCGTTGTTCATCCGGAGCATTCCGACTCCCGTGGCCAGTGCATACGCGCAGACCCCCCAGCCCCAGCCGTACTCCATACGGACGAACTCCGCCCCGGTGAATGCCGTGGCCGTGTGTCCGGAAGGGAAGGAATTGCTGTCGGACCCGTCGGGACGCGGCGAATTGATCGCCGCCTTCATCCCCCGTGTGATCGCTATGAGACTGAGCGCGGAGATGCCGCACACTATCGCCCTGTCCTTCAGTTCGTGCTCGGCGTCCACCCCAAGGGCGCCGAGTCCCACTGCAAACACGAAGGGGACATATTGAATGTAGTTGTCGATGATCGCTTTGGGTGCGGAGCCACGCCAGCCCTGGGTCCGCTCGCGCATGTAGTTGTCGAAGCTGTCGTGGGCGAAGCAGTGGACCATCACCCCGGAGGTGAAGAGAACCGCCGGAGCGATGAGCTGGGTCGCCCTGAACTCGGTGTCCGGGCCTTTCCTGAGTTTGCGGTCCAGGCGGGCGTTGAGGCTGTCCGGGCGCTCAAGCGCCAGCTGCGCCGCGACCGGTCCGGCGGTGCAGCTCAGGATAAGGGCAGTCAGAATCAGTTTCAGGAAACCTCTCATCTATCTGCCCTTGTACATCTGCTCGTAGTACTTCTCGTATTCGCCGCTCGTCACCCTGTCCATCCATTCCTGGTTGTCGAGATACCAGCGCACGGTGCGCTCTATGCCCTCCTCGAACTGGAGCGAGGGCTCCCAGCCCAGCTCGCGCTTGAGCTTGGTGGAGTCGATGGCGTAGCGGAGGTCGTGCCCGGCGCGGTCGGTGACATATGTTATCAAATCCTCGTCAGCCCCCTCCGGACGGCCCAGAACCCTGTCCGTCACCCTGATGAGGGTCTTCACGATGTCGATGTTCTTCCACTCGTTGAAGCCGCCGATATTGTAGGTGTCGGCTGTCGTGCCCTTGTGGAAGATGAGGTCTATCGCCCTCGCGTGGTCCTCCACGTAGAGCCAGTCGCGCACATTCTGCCCCCTGCCATAGACCGGAAGCGGACGGCGGTGGCGTATGTTGTTAATAAAGAGCGGAATAAGCTTCTCCGGGAACTGATACGGGCCGTAGTTGTTGGAGCAGTTGGTGACGATGGTGGGCATCCCGTAGGTGTCGTGGAAAGCCCTCACGAAGTGGTCGCTCGACGCCTTGCTGGCGCTGTACGGGCTGTGCGGCTGATATTTCACATCTTCGGTGAAGAATTCGTCGCCGAAAGGCCCGCCCCCGCATTCTCCGCTTCCCGGACAGCCGTCCGGACGGTTCATCTCAAGCGCACCGTAGACTTCGTCGGTGGAGATGTGGTAGAACCTCTTGCCCTCGTACTTCTCCGGCAGGCTCTCCCAGTAGAGACGCGCCGCCTGAAGCAGGCTCAAGGTGCCCAGGACATTGGTCCTGGCGAAGGTGAACGGGTCCTTGATCGAACGGTCCACGTGGCTCTCCGCAGCGAGATGGATCACCCCGTCGGTCTTCTCCTCCCGCATCAGGGTGAGCATGGCGTCGAAGTCGCAGATGTCCGCACGCACGAAGCGGTAGTTCTCCGCTCCCTCTATGTCCTTGAGGTTCTCGAGATTGCCGGCATAGGTCAGCTTGTCCACGTTGACTATCCTGTATTCCGGGTACTTGTTGACCAGCAGCCTCACCACGTGGCTGCCTATGAAGCCGGCTCCGCCCGTGACTATGATTGAACGCTTGTTGCCCATATTGTGATTTTTCATCGTTTATCGCACAAAAATAGTTAAATTTGCACGAAATGCCAACAAAACCTCCCATATATCTATATACCGACGGGGCCGCGAGCGGCAATCCCGGGCCGGGAGGCTACGGGGCGGTGCTGAAGTGCGGCTCCCGCTGCCGCGAGCTCTCCGGCGGCTACGCTCTGACCACCAACAACCGGATGGAGCTGCTCGCCGTCATACGGGGGCTCGAGGCGATACGCTGGGATGGGGCGGAGGTGCTGGTGTACAGCGACTCCACCTATGTGGTAGGCACCGTCACCAGGGGCTGGAAGCGCAAGAAGAACCTGGACCTCTGGGCACAGTTCGACGCTCTCGCCTCCCGCTTCTCCCTGAAGTTCTTCTGGATCAAGGGGCACGCCGGCCACCCGGAGAACGAGCGCTGCGACCGTCTGGCGGTGGAGGCGTATTCGCTGCCCGCCCTGCCGGAGGACGAGGGGTATCTCGCCGGACTGCGGGACGGGCTCCCCGGGATGTAAAGCAATCAATCACAAAGAACATATATGCAGAACGACAAAATCATAGTAGGCATCACCCAGGGTGATTCCAACGGCATCGGATACGAAGTCATCATCAAGGCGCTCGCCGACCCGAGAATACTCGAGCAGTTCACTCCGGTGATCTACGGCTCGTCCAAGCTCTTCGGCTTCTACCGCAAGTCCATCCCGGAGGTCGAGCAGATGGACACCAACGCCATCAGCAGCGCCGTGGAGGCTCACCCGAAGCGCATCAATATTGTCAACTGCCTGCCGGACAGCACGTTCGCAGAGCCGGGCCAGGCCACCGCCGAGTCCGCCAGAGGAGCCATCCTCTCGCTGGAGACCGCCGTCCGCGAGCTCAGGGAGGGCAAGATAGACGTATTGGTCACCGGCCCGATCAACAAGAAGGCGATGTCCAACGAGGGCTTCGGCTTCCCGGGCCACACGGAATATATCCAGGATGCTTTCGGAGTCAAGGACGTGGCGATGTTTATGGTCAGCCACCGCCTCAGGCTCGCCGTCGTGACCGGCCACATTCCGCTCAAGGATGTGCCCGCGCAGATCACGGAGGAGAAGATACTCGGCAAGCTGCGCCTGATCAACGAGTCGCTCAAGCAGGACTTCGTCATCGACCAGCCGCGCATCGGGGTGCTCAGCCTCAACCCCCACAGCGGCGACGGAGGGCTGCTCGGCACCGAGGAGCAGGACATCATCATCCCGGCCATACGCAGGGCCACCGAGGAGGGCATACTCGCCTTCGGCCCGTTCTCCCCTGACGGATACTTCGGTCTGAGCCACTACGAAAACTTCGACGCAACCCTCGCGATGTACCACGACCAGGGACTGTCGCCGTTCAAGGCGCTCTCGTTTGAGGACGGGGTCAACTTCACCGCCGGGCTTCCGGTCATCCGCACCTCCCCTGACCACGGCACCGCCTACGAGATGGCCGGCAGGGACGAAGCCGACGCCCGCTCAATGAGGGCCGCCATCTTCACCGCCATAGACATCTACCGCAACCGCGAGGCCTGGAAGGAGCTGCAGGAGGGCAAGATGGAAGTGCGCCACCTGGACGGGTCCGAGAGGCGCGAACGCCCCGGCAGACCTCAGATAGCGTAAAGAGAAATACGTCGCGGTCCCTGCGGGACTTTTTAGTCACCTCCCTATTTCAGATCCCGGAGAGTGAAGCGGAAGCCGAGCCCGCCGCCTTCGACGCTGTAGGCGCGGATGGAGCCGCGGTGGAAGAGGACTGCGTTGCGGACTATCGAGAGGCCCAGGCCCGAGCCGCCAACATCCTTCGCACGGTCGGCGTCGAGTCGGAAGAAGCGCTCGAATATCCTGTCGAGCTGCCCGTCCGTGACCCCGACTCCGTTGTCGTGGTAGTCGAAGCGGTATTCCCCCTCCGCAACGGTGCAGCTTGCGCTGATGCGCGTGCCGTCGCCCGCATACTTCAGGGTGTTCTCCACCAGATTGCGGAAGATGGCATAGATCAGCTGACAGTTGGCGCGGATGCAGACCGGAGGCAGCTGATTGTCAAGTGTGATCCGATGACTCTCAAGCGGCTGCGCCATCTCGTCCGCGACCTCCAGCAGCACCGTCCTGATGTTGACCGGGGTGATCTTGAACTGGTCCGGCACTTCCTCCAGCTTGGTGATCAGGGAGATGTCCTTGATCATATCGGAGAGGCGCAGCGACTGCAGATAGGAGCGCTCGATGAAGAGCCGGCGCTTGTCCTCGCCGAGCTCCGGGTGATTGACTATCGTCTCAAGGTAGGCCTGGATGCTCGCGACCGGGGTCTTCAGCTCGTGGGAAATGTTGCCCGTCATCTCGTGCTTCAGCCTGCGGGTCTCCTGCTCGGAGCGCTCGGACTCCTTGCGCTCGTAGCGGTCGGAGAGGAATATCAAGGTGACCAGAGCCAGCACCAGCAGGAAGAATATGCTGAGTATCAGCATCCAGTCCGTTCTGAAAAACTTATTGAGATTGACCTCGAAGAGCTGCGCCACGCGGACGATCCGACCGTCGTAGGACTTGGCGAAGTAGTAATACTTACGGTTGGAGGTGTCGGACTTCCTGATGGAGGCGCCCGTCCCGTTCTTCAGGCAGTCCCTGACTTCCGGACGCCGGAGGTGACTCTCCATCCCGGGCACGGGCTGCGAAGAGTCCAGCAGCACCATCCCGTCCCTGTCCATCACCGTAACCCTCAAGTCCTCCGGAAGATAGCGCATCACTTCGGAGACAGAGTCGGACTTCGCCACCATATCGGCATAGCTCTCCAGACGGGACTTGATGATCGCGCGACGGTAGCTGTCCTCGCTCACCAGACCGAGGTTGACGGTAATCAGCGCGAAGACGACGAAAACCGCCGAGACGGTGAATATGAGCTTATTCCGGTAGGTCACAGTGCGAGTCGAGATAATATCCGAAGCCCGTCTTGTTGCGGATGATGTCGTGGTACTTGCCGAGCTTGCCCCGGATGCGGGCGATATGCACGTCCACCGTCCTGTCAAGCACATACGGGGCGTCTTTCCAGAGATCGGAGATAAGCGCGGCGCGGGAGAAATAGGTGTCCGGGTGCCTTGCGAGCAGGGACAGCAGGTCGAACTCCTTTCTGGAGAGCCGGAGAGCCTCCCCGTCCAGCTCCACCGTCCCGGAGGAAAGGTCGATGTGCAGACCGCCGAAATCCATCACCTCCGGCTTTGCTCCGTCCGGGCCGCTGCGCCGCAGCACGGCCTTCACGCGGGCGAGCACCTCATTGACGGAGAACGGCTTGGGGATGTAGTCATCGGCGCCGGCGGAGAATCCCGTCAGTATGTCGTTCTCGGTGCCGCGCGCCGTGAGGAAGATGATGGGGATGCGGTTGCCCCCGTCCTGACGCAGCCTGTGCGCCATCTGGAAGCCGGACATCCCCGGAAGCATCACGTCGAGCAGGATGAGGTCCGTCCTTGAGGAGAGGAGCTTCAGCCCCCGCTCCGCAGAGTCCGCCGCAAGCACCCTGTATCCGGCGCTTTCCAGATTGAACGTCAGGATCTCGCGGATGTCCGCCTCGTCTTCGATGATAAGTATTTCGGCCATATTCTTCTGCACTGTTCGCTCCCCGCAAAGTTATCATTTCCCGCCAAATAATGGGACGGCGATTGTTAAATAATTGTTACATCCGGTTTCCCATGTGTTAAATCTACGGGATTATTCTCACTTTTGCAGCCGGATAATCAGTCAGCACAATGATACTCGGTTTGATAACCCTCATCGGAGCCCTCGGGATGTTCCTCTACGGAATGAACCTGATGAGCTCCGGACTCCAGAAAGCCGCAGGAGACGGCCTGCGCAGATTTGTCTCCTCAATCACTTCCAACCCGCTCAAGGGAGTAGCCACCGGGCTCGGGGTGACGGCGGTGATCCAGTCCTCCAGCGCCACCACCGTGATGGTGGTCAGCTTCGTCAACGCCGGCATTCTCACTCTGACCCAGGCCATCGGGGTCATAATGGGAGCCAACATCGGCACCACCCTCACCGCCTGGATCATCTCGCTCTTCGGCTTCAAGGCGGACATCGCCATCCTCGCCGTGCCGCTTATGGCGGTCGGGTTTCTGCTGAGCATCTCCAAGAAGGGCAGATGGCGCGACATCGGGGAGATCGTGGTCGGATTCAGCCTGCTCTTCCTCGGGCTCTCGTTTATGAAGAACTCCGTGCCCGACCTCGAGTCTTCGCCGCAGGTTCTCTCGTTCATCAGTTCCTGGTCCGGCCACGGCATCCTGTCCGTGCTGCTCTTCGTGGCGGTCGGCACGGTGCTGACCCTCGTCCTGCAGTCTTCCAGCGCCACAGTCGCGCTGACCCTCATCCTCCTCAATATGGGATGGATAGAGTTCGATATGGCGGCGGCAATGGTTCTGGGCGAGAATATCGGCACCACCATCACCGCCAATATCGCCGCTGCGGTCGGCAATGTCAACGCCAGGCGTGCGGCTCTGGCGCACACGTTCTTCAACGTGTTCGGAGTCATCTGGGCCGTGGCCCTGTTCCCGTATTTCACCGGACTGATTGAGCTGCTGATCAACGCGCTCGGGATGGGCGGCAGCGACGAGACCCCGCTCTACAGCATCTCAATGCTGCATACCGTATTCAACTTCATCAACACCGGCATCCTGATATGGTTCATCCCGCTGATAGAGAAGTTGGTATGCGCAGTCATCAAGGAGAAGCCGAGCTCCGACCCGGTCGACAGGCTGGTATATATCAACGCCGGACTCATCTCCACTCCGGAACTCGCCCTCACCGAGGCCGAGAAAGAGGTCTGCCACTTCGGCAGGATCATGCGCAAGGGCCTCGGATATGTCAGGGAAGCGGTGGCGGCCTCGGATGCGGAGCCGTCGTTCGAGCCGTGGAGGGAGAAGCTCGTCAAATATGAGGAAATCTCCGACCGCATCGAATATGAGGTGGTGAGCTTCCTCAACAAGATCAACCGCGAGGGGCTGAGCGAGAGTTCCGAGCTCCGGATCAAGTCCACCTACAGGATAGTGGGCGAGCTTGAGTCGCTCGGCGACAGCGGCGAGGCCATCAGCCGGCAGCTGGGCAGAGCCATCTCCAGAGGGCAGAAGCTCTCCGAAGACCACAAGAACAGCGTCTATGGGATGATCGAGCTGGTGTCCAGGGCCTACGACGCGATGATCTACAATCTCGAGAACGCCGCAACCATCACCAACATCGACAACGCCCTCTCCGCCGAAATCGACATCAACAGCCGCCGCGACGAGCTCCGCGACCTTGAGCTGCGCCAGGTCGAGGGCAACGGCAACGCCTACTTCGAGAGCGTGCTCTATCTCGGGCTCATCGAGAACCTCGAGAATATGGGCGACTTCATCATCAATGTCTCACAGTCGGTGGAGAGCTGGCGCACCGGACGCGCGGTGACCGCGTCGGCGTGGGACGACTAGATCCTGTCAAGCGCCTGGCGGAGGTCGTCGAGTATGTCACGGACATCCTCGATGCCGACTGAGAGGCGGATGAGGTCCGGGGCTATGCCGGCATCGAGGAGCTGCTCGTCCGAGAGCTGGCGGTGGGTGTGGCTGGCCGGGTGAAGCACGCAGCTCCGCGCATCGGCCACGTGGGTCGCGATGTTGATCATCTGCAGCGAATCCATAAACCTTATCGCCGTCTCGCGCCCGCCCTTCAGACCGAACGCCATCACCCCGCAGGAGCCGCCGGGCAGATACTTCTCCGCGAGGGCGTGGTACCTGTCGCCCTCAAGCCCGCTGTAGTGCACCCAGGCCACGCGGGGGTCGTCCCGCAGAAACTCCGCCACCCGCTGCGCGTTGCCGCAGTGCCTCTCCATACGCAGATGCAGGGTCTGCAGGCCGACATTGAGCAGGAAAGCGTTCATCGGCGCGGGGATTGAGCCGAGGTCGCGCATCAGCTGCGAGACGAGCTTGGTCATATAGCCCAGCTTGCCGAACGCCTCGACATAGACGAGGCCGTGGTAGCTCTCATCCGGGGTGCATAGCCCCGGAAACTTGTCGGCATTTGCCTTCCAGTCGAAGTTGCCGCTGTCCACCACCGCTCCGCCGACCTGGGTCGCCGTGCCGTCCATATACTTGGTGGTGCTGTGCGTCACTATGTCAGCCCCCCACTCGAACGGGCGGCAGTTGACCGGAGTCGCGAAGGTGTTGTCCACGATGAGCGGCACTCCGTTGCGGTGCGCGATGCGGGCAAACTTCTCCATGTCCAGTACTGCGCAGCCGGGGTTGCTGATGGTCTCGCCGAAGACGAGCCTGGTATTGGGGCGGAACGCTTTCTGAAGCTCCTCCTCGCCGGCGTCGGGGTTCACGAAAGTACATTCGATACCCAACTTCTTGAGAGTCACGCCGAAGAGGTTGTAGGTGCCGCCATAGATTTCGTTGGAGGCGATGATGTGGTCGCCCGCGCCGCAGATGTTGAACACGGCGTAGAAGTTGGCCGCCTGGCCGCTGCTTGTCAGCATCGCCCCCACTCCCCCTTCGAGTTCGGCGATCTTCCCCGCCACGGCGTCGTTGGTCGGATTCTGGAGGCGTGTATAGAAATACCCCTCCTTCTTGAGGTCGAAGAGGAGCGCCATCTCCTCGGAATTGTCATACTTGAATGTCGTGCTCTGGACGATCGGCACTTCTACCGGCTCGCCGTTCCCGGGCTTGTAGCCCCCTCTCACGCAGATTGATGCAAGATGCAGATTGTTGTCCATATTCATTTCACAATATCGGAGCGCAAAATTACCTATTTTTCACGTTTTTCGTCCCTCCCCCGTCGGGAAAAGTGCAGCTGAAAAGACGCCCCCCTCCTGGAGAGCTGCGATCAGAACTGGAAATAGATGAAGGCCTGGAGGTCGGCGGTGATGAACTGGTAGACGACAAATACGACCGCGACCACCGCGAGCGCCATCACGGGCAGCGGCAGCAGGGCGAAATTGAGCCGGTACCAGCGCTTCCAGCGGGACGGCAGCCAGTGGATGAGCATCCCGGCCAGCACGAGCGCGAAGACCCGCCAGTACTCGCCGCAGATCTGCGGGATCAGCTCCCACTTCCACGGAGAGCCTATCTGATGCACCATATCGCGGGCCGTGCGCCACGCCACCTCGTTGGCCGAGGCGGGGTCGAGGTTGCTGCCGCTGCGGAAGAAGAGCCGGGTGAAGGTGATGAAGACGAAGGTCTGCGCCACGCCCCAGAGATAACCGAGCCTCCGGCATCCCCGCCCGCCGCAGATGCTATAGACAAACCTCACGGCGGTGCCCGCCCAGACCGCAGCCGCCCATACGGAGAGCAGAGTCCAGACCGGGGCCGGAGCGAGGAGTCCGAGCGCCACGGGGACGAGAGTCAACACGGTGACGCAGAGCATCCTGAGCGGCCAGGACATATCCTTCCAGAACTGATAGGCGATGAGCCCGATGCCGTTGAGCCCGCCCCAGATGATGAAGTTCCACGACGCCCCGTGCCACATTCCTCCGAGCAGCATAGTGATGAAGCGGTTGATGTTGGCGAGTATCTTCTTGCGGCGCGCGGGCCGCAGCCACGCCACCAGGCCGAGCACCCCGGCGATGCAGAGGAACACCAGCGACACATACCACTGCCCGGAGAGGATGACCGCGATCACGGCGAAGAGGACAATCCAGAAATATGTGCCGAAGCTCGCGTTGCGGTTGCCTCCGAGCGGGATGTAGAGATAGGACTTGAGCCAGCGGCTGAGCGACATATGCCACCTGCGCCAGAAATCCTGCGGATTGGAGGCCTTGTAGGGGGAGTTGAAGTTCTGCGGAAGATAGAATCCCATCAGCATCGCGACTCCAATCGCGATGTCGGTGTAGCCGGAGAAGTCGGCATAGACCTGGAGCGAGTATCCGAAGAGTGCGGCGAGGTTTTCGAAGCCGGTGAAGAGCAGCGGGTTTTCGAACACCCTGTCGATGAAGTTGACGGCTATGTAGTCGCTGAGGATTATCTTTTTCGCAAGGCCGTTGAGTATCCAGAATACCGCCACTCCGAACTGTCTCCGACCGAGGAAGAACCGTCTGTACAGCTGCGGGACAAACTCGCTCGCCCTCACTATCGGACCCGCCACGAGCTGCGGGAAGAAACTGACATAGAAGCCGAAGTCGAGGATGTTCCCGACCGGCTTGACGTCCCCGCGGTAGACGTCGACCGTGTAGCTGATGACCTGGAATATGTAGAACGAGATGCCGACAGGCAGCACTATGCTGTCCACCCGGAATAGCTCCCGGCCCGCGAGGGCGTTGCCGAGCTCGCCGAAGATGTCGACAACCTTGATCTCGACGCCCGCTACGGTATGCAGGAAATCGGCAAAAAAGTAGGTGTACTTGAAGTAGCAGAGCAGCAGCAGATCGATGCAGACGCCGAGCGCGAGCCAGGCCCGTCTCCTCCCCCGGCCCGATGCGGAGGCGATCCGCCGGGCGATGAGAAAATCCGAGCAGGTGACGAAGATCAGGATAAGCACCGACAGACCGCTGGTCTTGTAGTAGAAGAGCAGGCTGACGAAGAAAAGGAAGCTGTTGCGCAGCAGCCGCCTGTTGCCGATCAGGGCGAAGACGGCATAGACTATGGCGAAGAACGCCCAGAAGTAGAACTGGGTGAAGAGCAGCGGGGAGTGCGGGTCAAACGAGAAGAGCCTCCTCAGAAACAGCTGTATGAGGGACAGATCCATCTACCGGGACGAGTTTTTGTCCGACATCGGAGCATCGAAGAAAAGGTCGCCGGGCAGCAGTGCGCTAAAGATTATTCCTTTTCCTCCAGAGATAGTAGTCATAATAGAGCAGAAAACTGTCGTTGAACATTTCCCCGACCCGTACGGAGCCGCGCGGCGTGAAGTGGACATAGTCCGAGCCTGCAAGCGGCGGGTCGGCGCCGACCCAGTCGATCATCGAGCCGCTCCCGCCCATAGCGCCGTAGATGTCCCAATAGGCGGCCCCCGCCCCGTTGGCGGCGCTGCGCAGGGAGTCCACGAGTGCCGGGAGGTGAGGATAGGTCTGCCTCTTCCCCTTGACGGTGGTGGACATATCCGACGGGCCGATGAATATCAGGCAGGCTTCCGGGGCGAGCTTGCGCAGATGTCCGATCTGCCTGCGCACCGAGGAGGCATAGTTCGAGATCGCCTTGTCCTTGGAGAGATACGGCACGGTGTTGCCCCCGTACTGGAGCAGGATGAGCCGCACGTTCCCGGACTCATAGAACGAGCGCAGCTGCCCGGGGTCCATCAAGGTGAACACCAGCCCTGAGCAGCTCCGCATCGCCACATTGTCCATACTCACGCCCGTATCTTCGTCGAGCAGCACTCCATAGATGTCGCCCTTCCCGGAGATGCTGACGCTCGCGCGCGCGCTGCTGTCGGGAAGCTCAAACACGGCCCGGGCGAGCGGTCCGGATGAGTCGAGACTCCGTGTCACTCCCCCGCAGCTGACGCGCAGCTCCCCCTCGATGCCGCCGGCGAGGACCGTGAGCCGGTTGAAGAGCAGCTGCCCCCTGCCGCGGCTCCTGGCCGGAGAGAATGTGAACCTGGAGGCAGTGTCGAGCCGGACGAAGTCCCCGTAGGGGCCGAAGCGCCGGAGTCCCTCGGGTCTGTCGGCATAGACCATGATACGCTCTCCCTCGACATCTCCGGAGACGGCCATGGCGGGGGTGAAGTATCTGCGGAGCGGCAGCATCCCCTGCCCTCCTCCGCCGAAACGGCCCTGGAGGGCGCTGCGTATGGTGGAGGTGATCCTGTCCTCCTCAATCTGCGAGTCGCCGTAATGCACAATGCGGACCGGTGCGACGCGCGCGGAGTCCAGCGCGGCGAAGAGGGAGTCGAAGAAACGGGTGTCGCCCCCCGGGAGATAGAACCGCGCCGGGTCGGAGGAGAAGAACTCCTCGAAGCGGTCGGCCTCGGCTTCCCGCACCGCGCGGCGGCGCTGTCCGAGCAGCTCCTCCGGGGAGAGCCTTTCCGGCTCGGGCTCCGCCCCGGCGAGCACCTCCCTCACGGAAGGGAAGCGGAGCGCGAGCGGCCCGGCCTTGACCTCCCCGTCCGGGAAGACGGCGCAGAGCAGCGCGAGCCCCGCCGTCACGGACAGGATAAACAGAAGTATGCCTGTTCTTCTCATTGATCTTTCCAGACTTTAAGGTATTCCTGCAAAGCCCACATCTCGTCGCGGTAGCGGGCCGCGTGGGCGAAGTCCAGCTCGGCGGCGGACTTCTTCATCCTGCGCCTGTCCTCCTCCACCAGCTTCTCAACCTGCCCGCGGGACATCGAGCGTATCACCGGATCCTGAAGCACGGCGGCGAGATCGGCCCTGATATGCCCCTCGGCGTACGCCGAGCCGTCCTCGCGCAGCGCCGCGTGGCCGAACCCCACGGATATCCGCCCCTTGCCGAGGTCGGAGGGATTCGGCACATAGACAGGAGCATCGTAGGAGTTGGCGGCGCTGACCCTGCCCGTCGTGCCTCCGGAGAGGCTCTTGGCGAGCACGTTGAGCCGGACCTGGACCTGCTTCGGGGTGATATGGTGCAGTTCGTTGTATTCTATCTGTTTGCGCCGGCGGCGGTTGGTCTCGCGTATGGTCTCCTCCATCGACGGGGTGATGGTGTCGGCATACATTATCACGAGCCCGTTGACATTGCGGGCGGCGCGTCCCGCGGTCTGCGTCAGCGCCCTCCCGGTGCGCAGGAAACCCTCCTTGTCCGCGTCGAGTATCGCCACGAGCGAGACGGACGGGATGTCCAGCCCCTCGCGCAGCAGGTTCACCCCCACCAACACGTCGAAGAGCCCCGTCTTGAAGTCCTCGATGATCTCCACCCGCTCCGCGGTGTCCACGTCGGAGTGGATGTAGCGCACCCTGACCCCGATGCGGCGGAGGTATGCGTCCAGCTCCTCGGCCATCCTCTTGGTGAGGGTGGTGACGAGGGTGCGCTCGTCGCACCCGGAGCGGGTGCGTATCTCCTCCACGAGGTCGTCGACCTGGTTCTTGGTGGGACGGACCTCGATCGGCGGGTCCAGCAGGCCGGTGGGCCTCACCACCTGCTCCACCACGAGGCCGCCGGACTTCTCCAGCTCATAGTCCGCAGGAGTGGCGCTCACATAGACCTTCTGGCCCGTGATGGCCTCGAATTCCTCAAACTTGAGCGGACGGTTGTCAGCCGCCGCCGGGAGACGGAAGCCGTAGTCGATGAGCACTGATTTGCGCGAATGGTCTCCTCCGTACATCGCCCGCACCTGCGGCAGGGTGACGTGGCTCTCGTCGACGAAGGTGACGAAGTCCCTGGGGAAGTAGTCGATGAGGCAGAAGGGCCTCTGCCCCTCGCGCCGTCCGTCGAAGTAGCGGGAATAGTTCTCAATGCCAGGGCAGTAACCCATCTCCTTGATCATCTCCAGGTCGTATTCCACCCTCTGCTGAAGGCGCTTGGCTTCGAGTTCGCGGCCCGCGTCCGTAAAGGCCTGCATCTGCCGCACGAGGTCGTCCTGGATGTGCGAGACCGCCGCCGCGCTGCGCTCCTTGGTGGTCACGAAGTTATTGGCCGGATAGATGCTGATCTCGTCTATGTCCTCGATATGCGCCCCCGTGACCGGATCGATCAGGCTCAGGGAGTCGATCTCGTCGCCGAAGAACTCTATCCTCACCGCCTCGTCCGCGCCGCTGAGAAACACGTCCACCGTGTCGCCCCTCACCCTGAACGAGCCGCGCTTGAACTCGGCTTCGGTGCGGTTGTAGAGGCCCTCGACCAGACGGTAGAGCAGGCCGGTGAGACTGCGGGTCTCGCCACGCCGGACGGTGACGGTCTGGGAGTGGAAATCCTCCGGGTTGCCTATGCCGTAGAGGCAGGAGACGGAGGAGATCACTATCACGTCCCTCCTGCCCGACATCAGGGCGCTTGCGGCGCTGAGGCGCAGCTTCTCTATGCGGTCATTGATGCTGAGGTCCTTCTCGATGTAGGTGTCGCTCGACGGGATATAGGCTTCCGGCTGGTAGTAGTCGTAATAGGAGACGAAGTACTCCACGGCGTTGTCGGGGAAGAAAGCCTTGAACTCGCCGTAGAGCTGCGCCGCGAGAGTCTTGTTGTGGCTGAGTATCAGCGCGGGGCGCTGCAGGCGGGAGATGACGTTGGCCATCGTGAAAGTCTTGCCCGACCCCGTCACGCCGAGCAGGGTGACGTCGTTCACGCCGGACTCCAGCGCAGAGCAGAGCTGCTCTATCGCCTCCGGCTGATCGCCCGACGGGCTGTATTCCGACTGCAGGCTGAATTTCATGGCACAGATGAGAATAAGGTACAAAAAAAAGAAAAAAGCGCGTAATACGCAAAAAACGGCTTATCTTTGCCGCCCGAAAAGCGGGACGGCAGCGAAGCTGCACCCCGCCGCAGAATGCAAACAGTCGGTAGTACAATGATAGATAAGGAAAAGCTCGTCGGGCATCTCGCCGTTGCGGGAGCATATACCATTTTCGGCTTCAATATCATCTTCTGCAAGGACATCGCCAACTCGCACGCCATCTCCCCGGCGGTGCTTTTCACGATCAGGGCCATAGGCGCTTCGGCGCTGTTCTGGCTGATTTCGCTCTTCCTTCCCAAGGAAAAGGTGGCGCTCGGCGATATGCCGCGCATCGCCCTGGCTTCCGCCCTCGGCCTCTTCACGCCGCAGTTCACCTTCCTGGTAGCCACCACGATGACAAGTTCGATCGACCTCTCGGTGCTCGGCGCGCTGCCCCCGATATTCACGATGTGCTTCGCCGCCATCTTCCTCAAGGAGCCGATCACACTCAAGAAAGCCGGCGGCGTGGCGCTCAGCCTCGCGGGCGTGCTGCTGCTGATATTCAACTCCGTACACGCCGCAGGCGGGGCGGGACGGACACAGCCGCTCGGCATCGTGCTGATGCTCGCCAACGGACTGAGCTTCGGCGCGTACCTCGGCATCTTCCGCCCGCTCATCTCCCGCTACCGCGTGGTCACTTTTATGAAGTGGATGTTCCTCTTCTCGCTGATATACTCGCTCCCGTTTGCCGGCAGGGGCCTGCTCACCACCGACTACTCCGCCATCAGCGCCCCGGTGGTCAGGGAGATAGCCTTCCTTGTCGTATTCGCGACTTTCATCGCATATTTCCTCATCCCCGTGGGGCAGAAGCGCATACGCCCGACACTGGTGAGCATGTACACCTACCTCCAGCCGATGATCGCCACGGTCTTCAGCATCGCCATAGGGATGGACAGCCTCAACTGGCAGAAAGTCATAGCTATCATCCTGATATTCACCGGAGTGGCCTTCGTCAACAGAAGCCGTGCCGCAGGGCAGCACAAGTAAGGCATATATTTGGTATATTTGCCGGGTATGGATGCACTTGTTGAAAAAGCGCGCTCGGTCGCGCTCGATGCCCTCAAGGACGAGACCCGCTACGACGGCTCACCGTTTATGCAACATCCCGACAATGTCGCGAGGATAGTCGCGGACGAGATCGGACTGCCGATGGAATGCGTCGCCGCAGTCTATCTGCACGAAGCCACCAGGATACACAGGGACATAGATATCAGCGGCTTCCCCAATGACGTCCGCACCCTCACCGAAGGGCTCAACAAGATTTCGACCATCAAGCCCAAGGACACCCGGCTGGAGGCGGAGAACTACAAGAAGCTCATAGTGCAGTACTCCACCGACCCGAGGGTGGTGGTGCTGAAGATCGCCGACAGGCTGGAGGTGATGCGCTCGCTGCACATATTCCCCAAGGCGTCCCGCGAGCAGAAGCTGCTGGAGACTCTGATGCTCTATATGCCGCTCGCGCACCAGCTGGGACTGTACAACATCAACAACGAGCTGGGCGACATCTACTTCCGCTACTCCGAGCCGGAGCAGTACCGGGCCATCACCAACAAGCTCAAGGCCACTGAGAAAGACCGCGAGCAGCTGACCCAGCAGTTCATCCGCCCTCTGGAGAAGAAGCTCTCCGACGCGGGCATACGCTACAAGCTCAAGGCGCGGACCAAGAGCGCTTATTCCATCTACCGCAAGATGCAGGCGCAGAAAGTGCCGTTCGAGGGGGTCTATGACATATTCGCGATACGCTTCATCATCGACTGCGAGGACGACCCGAAGCTGGAGAAGGACCTCTGCTGGGAGGTTTACTCCTACGTGACCGAGGAATACGAGCCCGACATCAAGCGCCTGCGCGACTGGCTCACAACCCCGCGCCCCAACGGCTACGAGTCCCTGCACATCACGGTCAAGAACAAGCTCGGCAAGTCGCTGGAAGTGCAGATCCGCACGAAGCGGATGGACATCGAGGCCGAGAGCGGCAACGCCGCGCACTGGGCCTACAAGGGCATACGCCACGAAGCCTTGCTGGACCGCTGGATGCAGTCGGTAAGGGATTCGCTGGCACATCCCTACGAGGCCAGCCCGGACGAGCTCCCGACCCCTCCGGGCAAGGACATATTCGTGTTCACCCCGTCAGGCGAGCTGAGGATACTCGCCGCCGGCTCGTCGGTGCTGGACTTCGCGTTCAACATCCACTCCAACATAGGCTGCCGCTGCACCGGAGGCAAGGTCAACGGCAAGCCCGTGCAGATCAGGGAGAAACTCAAGACGGGCGACGTCGTGGAGATTATGACGGGCCGCAACCAGCGCCCCAACCGCGACTGGCTGGGCTGGGTGGTGACCTCCAAGGCGAGGAGCAAGATCCGTCAGGAACTGGACGCCGACGAGCGCAGGGCCGCCGCGGAGGGGAAGGAGATCCTGGAGCGCAGGCTCAGGAACTGGAAGATGGAGTTCCCGGACGATATGCTGAACGAGTTTATGAAGGCGCGGAAATACTCTTCCGTGCTGACTTTCCTCGCCGACATCTCCCGGGAGGAGGTGGACCTCAACGAGATCAAGTCCTACATACAGCAGAAGGCGGCCGAGAAGGCCGCTCCGGCGGCGGAGGAGAAGGACAGCGAGCCCAAGACCGGCTACACCCGCAGCTCCTCCGACGACATCCTCGTCATCAACGCCAAGAACGTGCGCGGGCTGGACTATAAGCTGTCCCGCTGCTGCAACCCGGTGTTCGGGGACGACGTGTTCGGCTTCGTCACGAGGACCGAGGGCATCAAGATACACCGCATATCCTGCCCCAACGCGGCACGGCTCATCGAGAGATATCCTTACCGCATACAGAAGGTGATATGGCAGGACAGCAGCACGGCGGGCGACTTCCTCTGCACCCTCGCCGTCACCGCAGGGCTGGAGCATCCCGTGCTCAGCGAGATCATGGACGTGATCGGCAGGTTCAAGGTGTCGATGCGCTCGTTCAACGTCAAGGAGAACCGCCGCTCCGGCACCTACGAGATAAGCGTACGTCTGCTCACTCCGTCCACCTCGGAGTTGGACAAGGTCATCTCCCAGGTGTCGAACATCAGAAACATCATCAAAGTGCGCAGAGTCTGACTCCCTGTCCTGCAGGGCTCAGAGCCCTTATTTACCGGACTGCCCGCGTGTGAGGGCCCCGAGCGCGTCCGCGTCGAAGTAGTCTATCCGCATCGCCCTCTTCACCTCGGAGAGAGTCTGCGCCGCAGCTTCGCGGGCGAGCGCGGAGCCTTTGCGCAGCACTTCATAGACTGCCGGGATGTCCTTCTCCAGCTCGCGGCGACGGGTCCTGATGGGCTCCAGCTGCGACTGCAGCACCGCATCGAGGAACTTCTTGATCTTGACGTCGCCCAAGCCTCCCCTGCGGTAGTGGTCCTTGAGTTCGTCGAGACTCCCGTACTCCGGGAGGAACTCCGGGAAGTGTTCCGGACGGCAGAAAGCGTCGAGATAGGTGAATACCGTATTGCCCTCGATATGGCCGGGGTCGCTGACCTTGAGGTGCTGCGGGTCGGTGTACATCCCCATAATCTTCTTGCGCACCACTTCCGGCTCGTCGGCGAGATAGATGCAGTTGCCGAGCGACTTGCTCATCTTGGCTCCTCCGTCGGTGCCCGGCAGGCGGCGGCAGGCGCTGCTCTCCGGGAGCAGTATCTCCGGCTCCACGAGCACTGGCGCATAGACGGAGTTGAACTTGCGCACGATTTCGCGGGTCTGCTCGACCATCGGCTCCTGGTCCTCTCCGGCCGGCACGGTGGTCGCCTTGAAGGCGGTGATGTCGGCGGCCTGGCTGATAGGATAGCAGAAGAAACCGACCGGCGTGCCCGCCTTGGAGTCGCCCCCGTCATCGCTGTCCGAGAACCCGCGCAGCTGTATCTCCTGCTTCACCGTCGGGTTGCGGCGGAGACGCTGCACGGTGACGAGGTTCATAAAGAAGAACGTCAGCTCGGTGAGCTCGCTCACCTGGCTCTGGATGAAGATGGTCGACTTCTGCGGGTCGAGCCCGGCGGAGAGATAGTCGAGCGCCACCTCGACGATGTTCTGACGGACCTTCTCGGGGTTGTCGGCATTGTCGGTCAGGGCCTGCGCATCGGCAATCATGATGAATATCCTGTCGTAGAGCCCGCTGTCCTGGAGCTCGACCCTGCGGCGGAGCGACCCCACGTAGTGTCCGATATGCAGCCGCCCCGTCGGGCGGTCGCCGGTGAGTATAATCTTGCCCATATCAGTCCTTGACGCTGTTCAACGCCTCGCGCACCCCTGCCTCAATCTCCTCGCAGAGCTCCGGGTTGTCCTTGAGCAGCTGCTTGACGGCGGCAAGTCCCTGGGCGAGTTTCCCGTCCTTGTAGCTGAACCAGCTGCCGCTCTTGTGGATGATGTCGAAATTGACCGCCAGGTCCACTATCTCCGCCACGCGCGAGATGCCCTCGCCGTAGACGATGTCGAACTCCGCCTTCTTGAAAGGAGGGGCCATCTTGTTCTTCACGACCTTGACCCTTGTGCGGTTGCCGAGGGCCTCGTCGCCGTCCTTGAGCTGGGTGGTGCGGCGCACGTCGATGCGCACCGAAGCGTAGAACTTCAGCGCGTTGCCGCCGGTGGTGGTCTCCGGGTTGCCGAACATCACGCCGATCTTCTCGCGGAGCTGGTTGATGAAGATGCAGCAGGTGTTGGTCTTCGCTATGTTGGCGGTGAGCTTGCGGAGGGCCTGGCTCATCAGCCTCGCCTGAAGTCCGACCTTGTTGTCGCCCATCTCGCCCTCGATCTCGGCCTTCGGGGTCAGCGCGGCCACGGAGTCGATGACTATGATGTCGATCGCGCCGCTGCGGATGAGGTTGTCGGCAATCTCAAGCGCCTGCTCGCCGTTGTCGGGCTGCGAGATGAGCAGAGTCTCGAGATTGACTCCGAGAGCCTGGGCGTAGCTGCGGTCGAAAGCGTGCTCCGCGTCGATCATCGCCGCGATGCCGCCGGCCTTCTGCGCCTCGGCTATCGCGTGGATGGCCAGCGTGGTCTTGCCGCTGGACTCCGGCCCGTATATCTCCACGATGCGCCCCCGCGGATAGCCTCCGATGCCCAGCGCGTGGTCGAGCGCGATGGAGCCCGTCGGGATGACCTGCACGTCCCACTTGGGCTGGTCTCCGAGGGTCATTATCGTCCCCTTGCCGTAATCCTTTTCGATCTTGTCGATAGTGGCCTGCAGCGCCTTGAGCTTCGCGGCATTCACTTCCTGTCCCTGAACTTCAACTTCTTTAGCCATAAAAATCAGTTTTAAACAAGTTTTTCTATAGTCCCGGCGGCACTTCCGCCGTAACGACAAATATAGGAATAATTCCGGTATCAACTTGTAAATATTTATATGTATTTTTGTGACATCACTCCGTCCCGGCCCGGGCAAATGGGCCGCAGCCGCCGGAAGAAGCGACAAGGATATGAAAGAGAAACTGTTGGGAATGAGCCTCGGGGAGCTCAAGGAAGCGGCGCAGAGCTGCTCCCTCAAGCCGTTCGTGGGCAGGCAGCTCGCGGACTGGCTGTACTCCAAGCGCGTGCGCGGATGGGACGCGATGGTCAATATCTCCAAGGCTTCCCGGGAGGCTCTTGCGGAGCGCTTCGAGCTCGGGGTCGCCGCCCCCGAGGGCAGGATGTGCTCGACCGACGGGACGGTGAAGTATCTCTTCCCCGTCAGCTGCCAGCCCGGGAAGCGGGCCGTCGAAGCGGTGATGATCCCGGACGGCGAGCGCAAGACCCTCTGCGTCAGCTCCCAGGCAGGCTGCAAGATGGGTTGCGGCTTCTGCATGACGGGGAGGCAGGGCTTCCACGGCAACCTCGACAGGGCCGACATCCTCAGCCAGTTCATAGGCATAGACGAGTCGGAGGGTCTGACCAACGCGGTGTTTATGGGGATGGGGGAGCCGCTGGACAACTACGGGCCGCTCTGCGCGGCGATTGAGGCGCTCACCGCCGACTGGGGCTTCGGATGGAGTCCCAAGCGCATCACGGTCAGCACGGTGGGCGTGATGCCGGCGCTCAAGAGATATCTCGACGAGCAGCGATGCCACCTCGCGGTCAGCCTGCACAACCCCTTCCACGACGAGCGGCTGGAGATGATGCCGGCGGAGAAGGTCTGGCCGATAGCAGACACAGTCGAGCTGCTGCGGGGCTACGACTTCAGCGGGCAGAGGAGAGTCAGCTTCGAATACACGATGTTCGACGGGTTCAACGACGACAAGCGCCACGCGGACGCTCTGATACGCCTGCTGCGCGGTCTGGAGTGCCGCGTCAACCTCATACGCTTCCACAAAATCCCGGACTTCCCCTACGCAAGCAGTCCGGACAGGAGGATGGAGGAATTCAGGGACAGACTCAACAACAACGGAATATTATGCACGATACGCACATCAAGAGGAGAAGACATCTTCGCGGCCTGCGGCCTGCTTGCCGGGCAGCGCTCGTAGCGGCGCTGACGCTCTCGGCGACTCTGCCAGCCGCCGGTCAGAGCTATCCCAACGGGCTGGCAATGGACAGCGTGGACCCTCAGGGGGACGCCGTGTTCATCAAGCAGGTGCGGGCCAAGATGACCCGCATACGGCGCGATGAGCGGCGCCCTACGGTGGCGCTCGTCCTCTCCGGAGGCGGGGCCAAGGGCGCGGCCCAGGTCGGCGTGCTCAAGTATCTGGAAGAGATGGATATGCCGGTGGATATGGTGCTGGGCACCAGTATCGGCGGACTGCTCGGCGGGCTCTACGCCGTAGGCTACCGCAGCGAAGACCTCAGCGAGCTCTTCACCACCCAGGACTGGTCGACGATACTCTCCGACGCCATCCCGCAGAGCTACATCCCGTACGCGACCAAGATGAACAATGCCAAGTATGTGCTGACAGTCCCGTTCCACAACGCCGAGGAGGTGCTGGAAGAGAAGCACGCGAAGCAGCACGGGTCGCTGGTGAGTTCGCTGCCGTCCGGCTACGCCAACGGCTTCAACGTCAACAACCTGCTCTCCAGCCTGACGGTGGGCTACCACGACAGCCTCGCATTCCGCGACCTGCCGACCCCTTATGTGTGCGTGGCCACCGACCTCGTGTCCAACAAGGCCAAGAACTGGGGCGCGGGGCAGCTCAAGACCGCAATGCGCTCCACGATGTCCATCCCGGGACTCTTCAACCCGGTGCGCACCGGCGGGATGATACTGGTGGACGGAGGCACGCGCAACAACTTCCCGGCTGACATCGCCAAGGCGATGGGGGCGGACATCATAATAGGGATAGAGCTCTCCGACCTCAAGGCCGGCTACGACGAGATCAACAATATCGGCGACATAGCCTCCCAGTTCATCAACATGCTCGGCAAGGATGCGTTCGACAAAAACGTGAACATCCCCGACGTGCTCATCAAGCCCGTCATCTCCGAGTTCAATATGTTGAGTTTCAACCAGGCGGCGGTGGACACGATGATTGTCAGGGGCTACCGGGCCGCGGAGCTGAAGCGGGACGAGCTGCTCGCGATAAGGCGCAGGTTGGGCAAGGCCGCGCCGAAGAAGGACGGCCCCAGGGCCGTCAACCTTGCGGAGACGGGCGTGCAGATCAAGTCCATCGAGTTCCGGGGGGTCACGGACGACGAATCCAGGCTCCTCGTCCGTATGCTCCCGTTCCGCGCAGGCTCCGTGGTTGACAAGGCCGACATCGATGACGCCATGTGCCGGCTCCAGGCCACGGGCGCGTTCGCATCGATCACCTATTCGATGCTGGGCGGCGAAGCCCCGTTCGCCCTGGTCTTCGACTGCGTCACCGCCCCGACCCACACCATCGGTTTCGGCTTCAGGATGGACACGGTCGAGTGGGCCTCGATGCTCTTCAACCTCGGCCTCAACACCAACAGGCTGACCGGCTCGAAGTTCAACTTCACGGCGAAGCTCGGGCAGAATCTCAAGGCCGGCATCCACTATTCCTACAACCTCCCGGGCCTGCCGACCATCAATCTTGACGGGACGATCCTGCGCTACAAGGGCAGCCTCACCTCCCAGAGCGGCGGGGAGGGGGTAATGGTGGAGGCCCCGCTGTGGGGTCACAGGGAGACCTTTTACCTGACCAACGTGAACTGGTCCAGAGCCAACTTCAAGCTGGGACTGAAGAACGAATACTACAGCTTCCGGCGCAACTCCTACCTCGGCGCGCTCATCGAGGCGATTGCCGGCCAGAGGGCCCTCAAGGGCGACTACGTCGGCGCATTCGCGCAGGGGAGCTGGTACAGCTTCGACGACCACTACTATCCGTCCAAAGGCTCCAGTGTCTCGTTCTCAATCAATTACGATTTCATTCAGACAGGGGTGCCTGCATACGCTCCCGTACTCTCGTTCGGGCTGGACTACAAGAAAGTCTTCCCTCTGGGAGAGAGGCTGGCGCTCATCCCGGACCTGCATTTCCGCAACATCATCAACAACGGCAACTACACCGATGAATACGGGATAAACATCAAGCACTGGTCGATAATGCACATCAACGTCGTGGGGGGAGATTTTCCGGGCAGGTATGTCGAGCAGCAGGTGCCGTTCTTCGGCATCAACAACACGATCCTCGCGAGCGACTACCTCGCGAGCGCCGTGCTGGAGCTGCGCTGCAACCCGTACAAGAAGTTCTATGTCTCGGCTCTGGCCGGCGCACTGGAGAGCAGCAGCGCGATCGACACCTTCATCACCGGCTTCGACCCGGACTGCGCGGCCTTCGGCCTGGAACTGGGCTACAACTTCATAGGAGGGCCTGTGAAGCTGCAGGGCCACTGGTCCAAGGCCTACCGCTGGGGGGTGTACGCCTCGATAGGATTTGATTTCTGACGGGATGGACGAGAGATCCCGCAAAGTCCTCTCCGCTCTCCAGGCCCTCTGCGCCCGGAGGGAGTACTGCATCGGGGATATGCGCCGCAAGGCCCTGGAGAGGCTGGACGGGGACTCCGACGCTGCGGAAGAGCTGCTCACCTCGCTCGTGGAGGACGGCTTCATCGACGAGACGCGCTACTGCGCCGCCTTCGTCTCCGAGAAGTCGACGCTCGGCGGCTGGGGGCCTATCAAGATACGCAGAGCCCTGAGTCTCAAGAATATACCGTCAGAGATAGTGGAGTCCGCGCTGCGGGATGCCGACCGCGACAAGGCCGACGAGAAGCTGGAGAAGCTGCTCCGGAGCAAATGGAAGTCGCTGTCGGACGACCCGCAGGGCAAGCTGAAGCTGCTGCGCTTCGCGCTCTCCAGAGGCTACGAATACGAGCGGATACGCCCGCTTGCGGAGACGGTCACCAGCGGGTCAGCTTGAGGCGGAACTTGAGATTCCGGAAACCCTCCCCCTCCACCGTGCCTTCCTGCTCAAATCCGAGCTTGCGGTAGGCTTCGCCCCCGTCTCCCTGAGACGCATCGGCATAGCTCATCACATCGTCAGGCCCGACTTCATCGATAAACGCCTGCAGGAGCTTGCTCATCCCGCCCACTACCCTCACTCCGGAGAGGGAAGCATAACGTATCCATTCATAAGAACTTATCTTCCTGCCACCCTTGAGCCAGCGGCGTGCGTTGGAAAACTCCGCCACCGCCACCAGAGTGCCCGGAGGGCAGACGAACTCCCCCGCCCCGGTGCTCCTCTCCACAAAGAGTCCGTAGCGGTAGCGGCTTCCGGTGTCGCCCAGACGGTGGTGGGCATTGATGAAGTCAGCCGCCGTCCGCCTGTCGATGCGGCGGACGGAGCAGTTTCGGGCATATATCCCCGGGGAGGAGGACATCACTTCCCGGCTTTCTCGGCGGCGAGGGCTTCGTTGTAGCAGCTGCGGCAGAGCGGCTCATAGACGTCCTTCTCGCCGAGCAGCACGAGGTCGCGGCTCTTGCTCAGACGGTGCGAATGGTTGGCGAGATTGCCGCATTTCACGCAGATGGCGTGCACTTTCTGCACATCCTCGGCCACCGCCATCAGCTTGGGGATAGGGCCGAAAGGCACTCCCATATAGTCCGTGTCCAGTCCGGCCACGATGACCCTGACTCCACGATCGGCAAGCCTCTGGCAGACATCCACGAGGCTTTCGTCGAAGAACTGCGCCTCGTCGACGCCCACCACCTGCACTTCATCCCCCACCTCCAGCATACGCTCCGCACTGTCGATCGGGGTGGAGGTGATCTTGTGGAAGTCGTGCGAGACGACCTCCACGTCGGAGTAGCGCCTGTCTATCGCGGGTTTGAATATGGCTATGCTCTGGTTGGCGAACTGGGCGCGGCGCAGGCGGCGGATCAGCTCTTCGGTCTTGCCGGAGAACATCGAGCCGCATACGACCTCGATACAGCCCGATTTCTTGTGATTTTCAGAAAACATTGATTAGATTTGTAGGTGCAGATGCAAAGATAAGAATAATTGCTGTATCGGCAGCGTGGAGAAGGGCAGATTGTACATAGTGCCGACACCCGTCGGGAACCTTGAGGATATGACCCTCAGGGCCATCAGGGTGCTGAAAGAAGCGGATGTCATCCTGGCGGAGGACACCCGCACCAGCGGCATCCTGCTCGCGCACTTCGGGATCAGGGGGAAGCTGCTCTCCCACCACAAGTTCAACGAACACAAGACGGCGGAGATGGTCAAGGAGCGCATCCTGAGCGGGGAGAGCGTGGCCCTTGTCAGCGACGCCGGCACTCCGGGCATCTCCGATCCGGGCTTCCTGCTCGCGAGGACCTGCGCCGAAGAGGGGATAGAGGTCAGCACCCTCCCGGGGGCCACTGCCTGCATCCCGGCCATAGTCTCCTCCGGACTGCCCTGCGACCGCTTCTGCTTCGAGGGCTTCCTGCCGCAGAAGAAGGGCCGGACCTCCAGACTCGACGGACTTACCAAAGAGACAAGAACTATGATATTCTACGAATCACCCCGGCGTCTGACCAGGACGCTGGAGCAGTTTGCGGAGGTCTTCGGGGCGCAGCGGGCCTGCTGCGTGTCGCGGGAGATCTCCAAGCTGCACGAGGAGCACTTCAGAGGCTCGCTCGAAGAGGCCGCGGCGCATTTCCGCGGGCAGGAGCCGAAAGGCGAGATAGTCATCAGCGTGGCGGGGCTCCCGGAGGAGGGCCGCCGCGAACACCGCAACAAATACAGGATGGAGGGGACGGGCCGTGGAGAAGAAGCGGGAGACGCGGATTAGCGCGACATTCAAGATCGGAGCGGTATCGCTCGTATTCCTGATCATAGGCTACCAGATTGCGGTGTTCGTGCACCGCAGCGCAATCCTGCGCATCGAGGCCAACCGCGACGCTCCGGACACCGTATATATAGTGGAGCGCATCCCGGAGGGCGGAGGTTCCGGGCCGGGCGGAGTTTCCGGGCCGGGCGGGGGGATGGAAATATATGCGGGCGGCAAGGCGGGCCGGGAGTCCGGCGGCTCCGCGTCTGCCGGGCGGAGGTTCAAAGGTGGCGGCACGGGCGGAGTTTCCGGGCCGGGCGGGGGGACGCCGCGCCGTGACACCCTGCGCCGCAACGCTCCCCACAGCGCTCCGGTGCGAGCCGTCCGGGAGGCGTCCAGGCGTGTCGAGTCGTTCCGCTTCGACCCCAACGAAGTCAGCGTCGAAGACCTCGTGCGCCTCGGCTTCAGCGAGAAGCAGGCCCTGTCCATCGACAACTACCGGCGCAAAGGGGGCCGCTTCCGGCGCAAGAGCGACTTCGCGGGGTCGTTCGTCGTCTCGGACTCCGTGTTCCGCCGCCTTGAGCCATATATCGACATCCCGCTCACCGACATCAACCGGGCCGACTCCGCCGCGTTCGACGCACTGCCGGGGATAGGGCCGTATTTCGCCGCCAAAATGGTGGAATACCGCAGCCGGCTCGGAGGCTACTCCTACCCGGAGCAGCTGATGGACATCTACCGTTTCGACGAGGAGCGGTACAATGCTCTCAAGGACCTGATAACCTGCTCTGCACCCGAGCCTTACCGCCTGTGGCAGCTACCGGCGGACAGCTTGCGCCTGCACCCCTACATAGGCGGGTGGAAGCAGGCCAGGGCCATAGTGCTGCTCAGACAGAACACCCCCGCCGACGCTCTGTCGGTGGAGGTGATAAGACTCGCGGGGATATTGAGCGAGGAGGACTGCGGGAGGCTCTCCCGCTGCTCCATCGCCGCGCCGTGAGGGGGTCAGAAGCTGTACTTCACCATCGCCTGGATGCGGTGATTGGTGACGGAGTGCAGGTTCTGCGTGGCGAGGGCCTTGTGGTCGTCCGCGCCGAACTCGCCGTATTTCGCTCCCGTAAGCTCATATTCGACGGCGAACTGCAGTTTGCCGAGGTTGTAGATGAGGGTCGGGGTGAGTCTCCAGAGAGAGTTGAGATTGGAGAAGCTGTTCTTGCTGAAATAGAGCATCGAATTGTCCACGATGTCCTTGGAAGTACCGAAATTCTGAACATATCCGGCGAAGAGCACGCCCTGCACCCGTCTGCCGTAGCGGATGCTGATCCAGGATGACGAGTTGCGGGTCGGGGCGTATTCCCGGCTGCCGTCGTCGCGGACGGCGGTGACGGCGTAGCCTCCGTTGAGGTTCATATGTTCGCCCGCCTCGGCATAGACGGTTTTGGCGCGGATCATAAGATCGTCCCCGGAATACTGCACATAGAGATACGGGCTGACCGTGGTGATGCGGTCGCTGACCTTGCGGGTAAGCGACTCGTCATATCTGCGCGGCTTGATGGAGAGCAGATCGGCTCCTCCCTTGACGGTGAAGCCCCCGTCGCGGTAGGCCAGTCCCAGATAGAGCTCGGGGGTGCAGCCGTATTTGATGTAGCTGGCCGACTGCCCCTCCGGGCCGGCTGAGTTGTACTGCATCTGCCAGAGGGCGGCCCCGGTGAGGGTGAGCCCCTCGGCGAGAGTGTAGTCAGCGAGCACCATAGGGGTACGGCTGAACGGATTAAACGGAGACCCCGCGTTGAGCGAAATCACATCCGGCATATCGGCCGCCATAGGATGCCAGGCCTGGCCCATCTTGAGGGCGAGCCCCCCGCGGGCCATAGTCAGATATGCCTGCCTCATACGCAGCTGCGCAGTGCCGCTGACGCCGGACAAGCCGGCGTAGAAGTCCGTCTCGATCCGGGCCCCCAGCTTCCAGCCCTCGACCTCGTAGCCCGAGATGTCGACCCCGAGTCTGGAAGTCAGGGCCGCGAAGCGGAACGAGCTGACCTCGTTGAGGTCCGTCCCGTCCACAATTTTCTCATCCTTCGGGACATATGTAAAGAAGTCCTCCGTCCCGGCGACGCATTCGCGGGAGTCGTAGGCGTAGTAGTTCCTGACGAAGCCGTACCATTTCAGCTGAGCGCCGCCCTGCGCAAAGGCGGAGGCGGCACCCAGAGAAATCAGTGATACGGAAAGTACCCTCTTGATGTTCATATCGTTACGCTAAAGGGAACGGGAATATGACGGTAATGAGGAAGTATCCGAGGATAAATCCTACCACACCGATGATGATGCCCACCTTCGCCATATCCTTGGTCTGCACGAGACCGGTGGAAGCCGCGATTGCGTTCGGCGGAGTGGATATAGGGAAGAGCATCGCCAGAGAGGCGCACATCGCGATGAACGATATCATCGCTTTCATCCCTCCGAGGTCCATAAACTGCGCGTTGTTGGCCGCTGAAGGGTCAGCCATGGCGGTGCCGACCACCACGAGTATAGGCACGAGCAGGGCCGCGGTCGCGGAGTTGCTGATGAAGTTGGAGAGGAAGTAGCAGATGAAGCCCGCGACCATCATCACGAGCACGACATCCATCGTGCTGAACGGGATCGCGTTGATCAGGGTCGCGGCGAGCCCCGTCTTGTTGAGTCCGGTGCCGAGGGCGAAACCTCCGGCCACGAGCCAGAGCACGCTCCAGTTGATCTCCTTGATCTCCTCCTTGGAGAATACTCCGGTGCAGGTGTAGACCGCGAGAGGGATGAGGGCGACGATGTTGGAGTTGATGCCGGTGGCTGACTCCGTGACCCACAGGATGATGGTCAGGAAGAAGGTGATCCAGGCCACATAGGTCCTCCAGTCCTTCTTGCGCTCCTTGGCCTCGATCTTGAGCTCGATCTTGTCGGACTTGAACGGGAAGAACAGCTGAAGCAGGAACCAGGCGAGCAGGATCATCACGAGCACATACGGCACCATACGCACCATCCAGGAGACGAAGCTGATGTTGTAGCCGGCGTTCTCGAGGGCGCCGAGCGCGATAGCGTTAGGAGGGGTGCCGATAGGGGTGCCTATGCCTCCGAGGTTGGCGGCGATAGGGATCGACAGCGCGAGGCCTACCTTGCCGGTTTCGCCCTCGGGGAGGGACTTGAGCACCGGGGCGAGGAATGCGAGCATCATCGCGGCGGTGGCGGTGTTGCTCATAAACATTGAGAACACGCTGATCACGATGAGGAAGCCGAGCAGCACAGCCTTAGGCTTCTTGCCGAAGAGGCCGAGCAGGAACTTGGCGATGGTCGCGTCCATACCGTACTTGGAGGCCACGATGGCGAGCACGAATCCGCCCATAAAGAGCATCACCACAGGGTCTGCGAACGAGGCCATAATGCTCTTGTAGTCCACGAGGGCGCCGTACTTCGGGTCGCAGAAGAAGTTGATGCCCTTGTTGGAGACGGTCAGCAGCATCACCACGATAAGGATGAGGGAGGTGGTCCAGTTGGGGATGATCTCGAACATCCACATAAGCGCGGCGAAGACGAAGATCGCAATCATACGCTGCTGGACTACTGTAAGTCCGTCAATGCCGAAGAAGCTGACAGGGACGGCCCAGAGAAAGATTGTGACGATCAGCACTATAGGCAGAAGCACACAATACTTTACGGAAAATTTGCTGTTTGACATTAGTGTTTTTATCTGATAATATTATTGCCAGTTTTCGCGCCCCAAATTTAGGAATTAAGAACTGCTTTTGAAAGTATTCCACACAGATTTTACGAAGTATTTTCACCATTCCGGACTCGTCCTGTTTTTTATTTACAGATTCGGGCAGTTTTTGGCATTGAGCCATTGTGGGCCTTCCGGTAACCGATGGTGGTTGTCCGGCTGTGGCCATGGTTCTTTGCGATGGTCTTGTGCCCCACAATACGTGTCGAAAGAGACCGAACTAATCGAAAACTATGTCACTGGGTGACATTTTTTTCGATTAACTTTTGGTGCTCGATCTCATCGCCGAACGCGAGCATCTGGGCCACACCCGCCATAGCCACCGCATCGCCCCGGTCAGCTGCCGCACGCAGCCAGAACAGAGCTCGGTACACATCTTTCCTCACCCCGGCTCCGTAGCGTAGCATAAAGGCGTAATTTCGCATTGCCTTGGGATGATTCTTCCTGGCTATCTCCCGCGTGATTCTCAACTCCTGCTTGTAATCCTTCTCCACGAACCATCCCTGTCCGTAGCCATAAGCCAGCACTATGCCAGTCTCCAGATCTCCCATCCCATACGCCGCCTTCAGACCATTAAGACCTTCCTCAATCCTTCCTTCACTCAAATCACGCATCGCCTTGATATAGAGCGCATCCATTTCATTCTCAGGCTCCCTCTGTGGCTCGGGCTGCGGCAGAGCCTTCAGCATATAAGCCCCGTCGCAATACGGCAGGCTATAGTCAATCGTCAACTTTCCCATACTCACTCCATTACAGTCCAGCTGCAGCAGTTCAGCGCCCCTCCGTGCCGAACAAGATCAGGGCACTCGCATCGCACTATCCTTCCTCGGTACGACGGCATCGCAGCACTTATCTGGCGAAGGGCCTCCATATCACACTCCACTCCGAAGCCCGGCACAATCAGCA
>CAVGLS010000012.1:0-46026 GCA_963630225.1 bacterium | reverse complement strand
AGAATAAATGAACTCAAGCTGCCGGAATCGATCATCCTTTTCAGTATGCAGCCTTCCCCGACGAGGTGTCTCTGTCCGACATATTCCGACAGATTTTTGGGTCTCATTCTCTCCGGGAGGGGAGGCAACACTTTTGTTATCGATTCTGACACTATTGTTTTATTGCTTAATATTCAAGCTTTTTAATATAAGACCTGCGTCTCTTCTTGCAGTCGTGCTCAAACTCCTTGAACTGCCCTTGGTTCTTGATGTTGGTCTCCAGGATGGCGTTGGTCTCGGCCCATTTCATGCCGGCTTCCGTATATTTCCTGAACACGTCCGCCTGCACGAGAGTGTTGACCCCGGTGTTCCTGTAGTCCGGACGCACACCGACCAGCAGCATCTCCACGCCTTCCTCGCGCTTTATGAACAGGGACCGCATCAGATACCACCATCCGAACGGGAAGAGCTTGCCGCGGCTCTTCTGGAGTGCCTTGGCTATGGACGGCATGGTGATGCCGAATGCCACAATCTCGTCCTTTTCGTTCTCCACGATGCTGACGAACCTCAGGTCGAGGATGTCCAGATAGAAGCCCAGATACTTGTCCGCCATCTTGTCAGGGAGGACGGTGAAGTTGTAGAGGTCCTTGTAGCACTCGTTGATCAGCTTGAGTATCTTGTGCCCGTAATCCTCCTTGTGCACGATCTTACGGTTCAGCTGCTTGAGGTGCACGTTGGCCCTCGTCTTGACAATGTTGGCCATACGCCCGACCCTTTCGGGAAACACTTCCGGGAGATAGACCTTGTACTCAATCCAGTCGGCATCCTTCCCGAAGCCCATCGACTCGATGTGGTCGACATAATAAGGGTAGTTGTATATGAGCGCCATCGTGCTCATCTGGTCGTAGCCTTCCACCAGCAGCCCCTCCGGGTCGAAGTCGGTGAACCCGAGCGGCCCCACCACAGACTCCATACCGTATTGCCGTCCGAACTCCTCCACCTTGTCCATCAGAGCCCGGGAAACCTCGCGGTCGTCGATGAAGTCGTACCAGCCGAAGCGGACCTCTTTATGGTCCCACTGCTCGTTGGCCAGTTCGTTTACTATAGCCGCCACCCTGCCTGCCGGCTTTCCGTCTTTGTAGGCGAGATAGAGCTTGGACTTGCAGAACTCCTGGGCCGCGCCCTTCTTCTGGTCGAGCGTGTCCATCTGATCGAAGACGAGCGGCGGCACATAATAGGGGTTGTCTCTATATAGGTTTTCCGGATAATTGACAAACTCCCGCAGCTGCCTGCGGGTGGTGACTTCTTTAATTTCTACTGACATTGTCGGTCAAGGTTTTAATATACTGTAGCGCGAAGATACGGTTTTTTTTTCACTTTGCGACAAAACGGGATATCTTGTCGCGGCTGCGGATTTCTCCGGCGGCCCGTGCATCGGCAAACACCCCGTCAGCCCACATTCTCCGAAGCGCGCCGACAATCTCAGCGCAGGCGGGATCATCCGGGTCGAAAAGGTGCAGCCTCCTGGCGATATGACTGTTGATCACCGGCCACTTGCAGTTGCGCGACCAGAGGGCGGCCTGCCTCGCGTCGGCCCTCTCCCTGTAGAGGGCTGAGGACCGCTCAAGCCCGACACACCAGTTGCGTATCTTCTTGAGCCGGGACGTGCCGAGGTCAATCGAATTGAAATTCGGATAATAGTAATAGAACGGCAGATAAGTTATGGTGACTGAAGGGTTTTTCAGCAGCACCTCGCTCCACCACGGGAAATCCTCGAAAGTGATGCCCCTGATGAACTCAATCCCGTCCAGCAGCTCCCTCCGGATCAGGTGACGCCAGACATAGAAGTGTTTGAGGGGCCATTTCAGCCCCTTGGGATGCGAGAGTTCGGTAGCGTGCGAGAGGATATCGTCCGTCGTGCAGCTCCTGACCCTCTCGAGGCTGTAGCGGCGGCGGAAACCGCAGGGTCTGTAGTCTATCGTGTCCAATCCCAGCTTGTGCCGGATGAAAGTGAGGTTGCGGTAATTGGGGTCTTTATACCACGAGACTATGTCCGTGCCGTCCCTGCGGGCGAGCGCAAGAGCGAGCTCAAGTGTCTGCGGATGTATGAAATCGTCGGAGTCGAGATATACGACGAACTCCCCGGACGCGTTTTCCAGCCCGACATTGCGGGCATCTGACAGACCTCCGTTCTCTTTGTCCACGAGCCGGAAACGGGAGTCCCGCGCCGCGTATTCTTCTATGATCGCCCGGCAGCCGTCAGGACTGCCGTCATTGACGCACACCGCCTCCCAACCCGAGAATGTCTGTCCCGCAAGGCTGTCAAGGCAGCGGCGCAGGTACTTTTCGACTTTATAGACCGGGACGATTATTGATATTTCACACATTCGGGTAACTTTTTATCAGATGCCAGGCGTTGCTGCCGGGAGGCGGCGACTGCGCGAGGGCGGATTTATACTCTGTCTTCTGGAACATCGCGGCTGAGGCTTTGGCATCCCAGTCCGCCTTGCTATATGCCTCTGCTCCGGAACCGAACCAGAGGCAGTGGGTAGGGTCCTGGTCAATCTTCGGCATTGTGCTGAAGAGTTCAGCGGCATAGACGTTGTTTTCCACCAGCTTCTTGAAGAGCAGCTGGTGGATGAAGTAGTCGAGCGGCCTGTCCTCCCGCGCCCAATACTCATAGATAAGACGGAGCCAGGCGTCTACAAGGAAATTGCCGGCCTTGGCGCGGATGAAGCAGTTCTGCACACAGGAATACCAGCCCTGAAGCTTGCTGCCGCTCATATATATGAAGAAATCGCTCTTCCAGAGCCACTCCGGAAGAGGCGCCGGGATATAGTCGGTGGCATCGAGCCAGAGACCTCCATACTTTGCAAGCATAGCGAGTCGGCAGATATCTGAAAAGTGGGCGGGACGCATCCTGCCCCCGCGCCACATCTCCACAATATGTTCGGGCACGTCTATCCATTTGAAGATATTTGCGGAGTCCAGCACCACCAGCTCCTGGGGACAGTTGGCCCTGACACTCCTCCAGCACGCCTTGACGAGTTCCGGAGCGGTATCCTCTCCCTGAAACCAGATGCTGAATATCCGATCCGGCCCGCCCGGAGCCTGCCCGTCCCCGGGTTTCAGGGTCCTGATATAATCGATATAGTTGTCAAGATGCCTGTTGACGGCTCTCAAGGTCGCTTCTCCCCGTATGCGCCTGCGCTCGGCGCGGGATTTCCAGAGCGGATTGAGCAGATGCCCGAAGAGCACTATTTCCAGTTCCAGCTTGCAGTCCATTTGTCAAATGATGTACGACAAAGATACCGCACTGCGTGTAAATAAGCAAATAAATGCCTAACTTAGCACTCACGATGACCGGGCTACGATATATATCCCTGCTGCTCGCCGCGATGCTCGTCTTCAGCGGCGTCTCGCCCGCGCGGGAGCACTACCTCGGGACATTCCATTCCCCAAAAGGTCTGGGGGTCGGTGCACTGTTGAGTTCCTCGTCAGACAACTGCTTCAGCATCATTAACATATATGCAGATATGTTCGGCGTGTATTCAGGCAGGACAAAGGATGTCGGGGCGGCGCTGAGCTATTCGAGGGACTATGTCATATTCTCCTTCGACTACGCTTTCTGTTCGGTCACTCTCCACGGAGGGCCGGGCTTCCTCGCCGGCTATGTCCACGACTACGAGCGCCATTTTTTCTCCTCAGAGGGGAGTCCAGACAAGAGTATGGGGGTCGTGGCGGCGTTGTCCGGCAACATCGGTCTCCTCACAGACTACCTCAACCACCGCATCAGCATCGACGTCGGCTTCCGCATCGACCCGGGGATGCACATCAGGCGCGACAACGGCGAGGGGACCGTGCTTCTGTCGCTCTACAAGCGCGGCATCTACTACAGCCTGTACCCACAGCTGTGCATCTACTACCGTTTCTGACCCTATGAAGAAGTCCATCGCCATAAGCCTCCTCGCCCTGCTTCTGCCGGCACTCGCCTGCGGAGGGCAGGAACCCTTCCGCGGAAGAGTCAGTTTCGGACTGGAATGGGGATACTGCCAGAATATCTATAAGTTCCGCCATATCAATATCATAAGCCAAGAGGGCTCGCGCATCAACGAGAGTTTCTCCTCCCTGAGCGCCATCTCAAGCGGCAGCGTGATGGCCTGCATCGGCTACGACATCAGCGAGAGAGTCCGCAGCTCGGTCCAGTTCGGTTACGCGGGGATTTCCGAAGACTGCAGAGCATACCCGGCGCTGTTGAGGCTGAGTTTCGCTCCTAAAGGCCAGTACGACGAAGGGTTCTTCACATTTATAGATGCAGGGGCGGGATTCAAGACAAAGCCCTCCGAGTTCGACTGGACTGCGGCAGTGATGGGGGACGTCGGCTGGGGCTACCGCATCTGCCTCATGCCATACAGCAGCCTCGACCTGCTTCTGAGCGTCCGGGCCATATACGACCGGCCAGCCATCGACAACCCGGAGGGGGAGGGATATGTGCTGCCGGAGAATATCCGGAGCAATGTTGCGGAATACTATTCGCTCTGCCTCTCCATTGCACTCAGCTTCTGAGCTTGCCTATCAAATATTTGAGATACAGTCGCTTGGACTGAAGCCAGCCCATAGCGGCGAGCCTGTCAGTGAACTCCTCTCCCCAGAGAGCGGAGGCTTCTGACAGAATAGCGCCGGCCGCTTCAGGGTCTGCGTCCTTAAGGATGCGGCCTATTTCCCGGCCAAGGCTCCCGTTGTGCCTTGTGAATGCCGACTTCTTGACGAAGGGAAGGCCCTTCCGCACAAGACGCAGAGGCTTGTTGTAGATGTCCTTGTGCGGGGCGGATATGGCATAGCCTATCTGCACTCCGTGCGAGATCAGAAGGCGGCTAAGGCCTGTCTCATAGAGTCGGCAGACATCTCCCTTGTCTTTGGCAGGGCCGACTCCGAGCAGAAACTCGCCGAAATATCCGCTCCGGAAGACTGCGCGTTCCACCCCCACAAACCAGGACTGCAGGTGGGGAGTGCGGCCCCCCGGCTTATAGACGAGCCCGAACGCCCCCGTCGTACCCGTCTCAAGTCTCTCCAGCAGCGGTGCAAGCTCAAAGAGCGGACCGAAGACGGAGTCGTTGACCAGATAGAGGTAGTCGTAAGCGGACATATCCAGGTGTTCCCGCGCCCAGACATAGTCCCGCTTGTAGGAGCCGAAATCATACTCGCCGTGCCTGACAGCTTCGCAGTGCAGGACAAACGGCCTCACGAGCTCCTCCTCTCCGGGGTTGAGGGGCGCATCGTCGCAGAATACGATGTCCCCGAGAGCCGCAAGGGAACGCAGGTAATACAGAAGCGCATCCCCGACATCGCCCGACTCCGTGTAGGCGGCAAAGAGGAAGAGGCGTCTGCTCATCTCAATTCAGGAAAAGCACAACCATATAAGCCGCATAGGTCAGCAGCATCACGATGCCCTCCCAGCGGTCAATCCTGTTTTTCCCGCCCACGAAGGACCAGAGCAGCAGCATCGCGGCGCTCAGCACCAGCGCACCGTAGTCGAACACGGTCATCGAAGCCGTGGAGAGAGGGGTGATAAGGGACGAGCAGCCGAGTATGAGCAGAATATTGAATATGTTGGAGCCTAAAATATTGCCGAGCGCGAGCTGGGCCTTGTGCCTGGTCGCCGCGACAATGCTGGTCGCCAGCTCGGGCAGGGAAGTGCCGCCGGCGAGCAGGGTGAGCGCTATCACCTTGTCGGAGATGCCGACGCTGCGGGCGATGGAAGTGGCGTGGTTGACGAAGAGCTGTCCGCCGAAGATCAGTCCGCCAAGGCCGAGGATGACAAGAAGTATGGCGACCCCGACACTTCTGACCTTCTGCTCCGCCTCTCCGGAACTGTCGTTGCCGGAGTCGAATTTGAAGCAGTAGTAGAGGTAAGCCGCGAAAATAATAAGATAGATTATGCCTTCAAGCGCATTGACCCCGCCTCCGGCAAGTGCTGTGCCGACGAATATCAGGGTCACGAGCAGCGTTATCGGGATGTCCCTCCCCGTGTTCTCCCTGGTCACCGCCACCGGCACAATCGCCGCAGTAAGACCAAGGATCAACAGCACATTGAAGATGTTGGAGCCGACCACGTTGCCTACCGCGATGTCGGCGTTGCCCTGGATCGCTCCGGTCAGGCTGACCACCAGTTCCGGGCAACTTGTGCCGAAGCCGACTATGGTGAGTCCGATTACGAATTCGCTGATGCCGGCCTTGCGCGCCACTGCGGAAGCCCCGTCCACCAGAGCGTCCGCGCCGAATACCACCAGCGCGAGCCCGACCAGTACGAGAAGAATATCAATTACCATACTCAAGTTTCGCAAGTAATAAAGTTTGTTGAAAAAATAAGCATTGTGCAGGTACTTGCAAAACTTTTTCCTCCCGCACACAAGCTTCGCTTGTCATTATGTTACCCTTTCCCTAAAGAGGCCGACTAAAAAGTCTATATGGGACTTTTTAGTCAGCCCCTTTCAGGTTTCTTAACCCCCGCAGACTGCCGTCTGCGACCCCTATGAGGGGTATTTCGCTCCTACGTCGCGGTCCCTGCGGGACTTTTTAGTCACCCTCACTTGCTTTCGGCCCTATGGGCCTCTAAAACCGTGTTTCGCAAATGCGAAACTCAAATTACCATATAATAAACCATTTACGAAGTCGTGTCCGGAGTGTTGAGCTCCAGACGGCACACATTCTCGATATGAGTCGTATGCGGGAACATATCCACCGGCTGCACCGCGGTGATACGATATTTGCCGCAGAGGAGTTCGAGGTCCCGCGCCTGCGAAGCGGGGTTGCAGCTGACATATACGATTCTTTCCGGAGCAGCGTCGAGGATGGTCCGCACCACATCCGGGTGCATCCCGGCACGCGGCGGATCGGCGATGACCACGTCCGGCCTGCCGTGCTCGGCGATGAAGTCGCCGGTGAGGATGTCCTTCATATCGCCGGCGAAGAACTCGCAGTTGCCGATGCCGTTGGCGCGGGCGTTGACCTTCGCGTCTTCAATGGCCTCCGGCACATATTCTATGCCTATCACCCTGGCGGCGCTGCGGCTGACGAACTGGGCGATCGTGCCTGTGCCGGTGTAGAGGTCATAGACCGTCTCTTTCCCGCTCAGGGAAGCGAAGTCCCGCGCAATCGAATAAAGCCTCAAGGCCTGGGCATTGTTGGTCTGGTAGAACGACTTCGGGCCGATGCGGAAGCGAAGTCCCTCCATCGTCTCGTATATGGCCTCGTCACCGCGGTAGAGTATGCATTCCCGGTCGCCTATGCTGTCGTTGAGTTTGCTGTTGATGACATAGTACAACGATGTGATCCCGGGGAAGGCCCCGGCGACCGCGTCCAGCATCGCTTCCCGTCCGGGGAAATCCTGAGCGAAGCAGACTATCAGCATTACGGCACCGTCATCCGTGGTGCGGACGAACATATTGCGGAATATCCCCGTGTTTTCCCTGATGTTGTAGAACGGAATCCCGTGGCTGATGGCGTACTGCTTGATATAGAGACGGATGGCATTGGACGGCTCGGGCTGCAGGTAGCACCTCCGTATGTCCAGCACCTTGTCGAAGAACTTCCCGACATGGAAGCCGAGCCCCTGCCTGCAGTCGTCCGGCAGCCCCTCCGGATCCTCCTCGGGCAATATCCATCTCCTGTCGGAGGCGGTGAATTCCAACTTGTTGCGGTAGAATTCAGTCTTGTCGGAGCCGATGGTAGGGGAGACCTCCGGAAACTCCAGATGCCCGATACGACGGAACTGGTCCTCCACCTGACGTCGCTTGGAGTCAAGCTGCATCTGATAGGGGATCAGCTGCCAGCGGCAGCCCCCGCACACTCCGAAGTGCTCGCAGAACGGACTCTGACGGCATTCCGACGGGCGGACTATCTCAGTGATTTTTGCATCGATAAAGTTTTTCTTCTTGCGCAGCACCCGCGCGTTGACCACATCGCCGGGCACGGCATATTCCACAAACACCACGATCCCCTCCGGGGTATGGGCGATGCACTTGCCCTCTGCCGCAATGCTCTCAATCGTCAGATTATCCAGGATCTGCTCTTCTCTGTTCCGTTTCGCCATATCAGGCAAAGATAGTCATACTTTTCGGAAGTATCACTGCCCGGAGCCCCGTGTCTTTATCACCCTGGCCGGGTTGCCGACGGCGACGGAGTGCGGCGGGATGTCGCGGGTGACCACGCTGCCTGCGCCTATCGTGCTGCCTTCCCCTATGTTCACTCCGGGCAGTATGGTCACGCTTCCTCCTATCCAGCAATCGTTTCCGATCTTCACCGGCCTCGCCCATTCGCGCCCGCTGTTGCGCTCGGCGGGGTCTGTGCTATGGCAGGCGGTGTAGATGCTGACATTCGGCCCGATGAAACAGTTGTCTCCTATGCTCACTTCCGCCTCGTCCAGCACCGTGAGTCCGAAATTTGCGAAGAAATTGGCCCCGAGCCTTATCTGCCTGCCGTAATCGCAGTAGAACGGCTGTACGACAATACTGTCCGGGCCGCAGGCTCCGAGTATTTCGCGCAGCTTGGCATAGCGCTCGCCGTATGCCGATGGTCTTATATTATTGTATTCCCGGCAAAGCTCGGCCGTCCTGTCCCGTTTGTCCACCAGTTCCGGAGCATTGGCGTTGTAGACCTCTCCGGCTGTCATCTTTTCGTAATCCGTCATATCCGTTCCACATTGATATCACTCAAGTTTCGCAAGTAAAAAATATTGTTGTAAAACAAGCATTGTGCAGGTACTTGCAAAACTTTCCCCTCCCGCACAAGCTTCGCTTATTATTGTTATGTTACCCTTTCCCTAAATCCCTTTCCTCGGGAAAGGGACTTACTTTCGGCCCTATGGGCCTCTAAAACCGTGTTTCGCATTTGCGAAACTCAAAGATATCAATCGGGTGCAAATATCACAAATAATTATCAGAATCCCTCAGCCTCTATAAAGCACATATTTTTTTTCGTTAATCCACTAAAAAAATTAGGAGTTTAACTTATTATTGCTATATTTGCGGTATGAAACAGAGACTTACCGCAAAAGAAGAGGAAGTGATGGGCATCATCTGGGAATACGGACCGATGTTCATACGCGACATCGTGGCACGGATGCAAGAACCGAAGCCCAACTACAACACGGTGGCGACACAGGTGCATTTTCTTGAAGAGAAGGGATTCGTGTCCCGCAAACCTATGGCCAACGCGTTCCAGTACAGCGCGTCCATCACGGAACGGGAATACCGGGGCATCGAGGTGGGGGAGATGGTGTCCAGATACTACGGCAACTCCTATGTCAGACTTGTCTCGCAGTTCGTGGAGGAAGAACGGATGGGGCTGGACGAACTCAAGAAGCTCATCGCAACGATTGAACAAGGAAGCAAAGTATGAACGCTCTGCTCTATATAATCAGATGCGGGCTCTATCTCGCGCTCTTCTACGCATTCTTCCTGCTGCTGATGAAGAACACGGACTTTTTCCGCTTAAACAGGGTCGCGCTCGCTGTCGGCACCGCCGCCTGCCTGCTGCTGCCGCTGCTCAGGCCGGAGTTTCCCTCCGAGGGGGCACAGCTTGCGGAAAGAATCAATGCAGCGATTTATGCTGAGCTGGAGCCGATTGCGCTCGCTCAAGGGCAGGGGAGCGGCATCTCCACCGCGGGCCTGCTGCTCGGAGCCTATGCGCTCGGGCTGGTGGCGTGCGCCACTGCCGTCGCCATATCTTACGCAAAACTCGCGTCAGTCCTGAGCAAGGTGAAGCCCGTCAGGAGGGACGGCTGCCTGGTACATATCAGCGACTCCCAAGCGGTCTCATTCTGCTGGATGAGGCACATCTTCATCAGCCGTAGCGACTTGGAGGACAATCCGGCCGTCTACACTCACGAGCTGATGCACGCCCGATTCCATCACTCGATAGATGTCGCCGCTTTCAGCCTTATACTTATCTTCCAATGGTTCAATCCTTTAGTATGGATGATGTGGGGGCAGCTGAAGAATATGCAAGAATACGAGGCAGACAAGGCGCTTATCGACAGAGGCATTAATGTAACTCAATATCAATTACTTCTCGTGAAGAAAGCCGTAGGGGAGAAACTCTTCCTGATGGCCAGCGGCTTCAATCACACCAAACTCAAAAACAGACTCGCCATGTTGCAAAAAGAAAAGTCAAACGGCTGGTACAAACTGTGTTACCTGCTGTGCATCCCGCTGCTCTCGGGAGCTATGATTCTCTGCGGCCAGAGTTCCGCCTCCGCCGCAGAGCCGAACGTGAAGCCTGTAATGGCTGAATCCGCTGAAATACAGAAAGACAGCACCATCAAGAAGGTCAATTATACCGAGATTGATGTAAAACCTACATTCAACGGCGGAAACGCCAACGAATTTATGAAGTGGTTATTGGAAAACATTAAATTCCCGGAAAAGTCAGTGAAGGAAGGCGTCACCGGCACCGTCTATGTGCAGATGACCATTTCCAGCACCGGCAAGGTCAAGGATGTGACGATTGTGCGCGGAGTCAACGAGGAAATCAACGCAGAAGTTCTCCGCGCCACAAGCAGCTCTCCGGACTGGACTCCGGGCTACCACAAAGGGGAAGCCGTGGATGTCACATACCTTTTCCCGGTGAAGTTCATCAAAAAGTAAGCAACTCAGGATTTGTTACACAATTTAATGTTATGTTAAGTTGCTGCACACCTTTGTTGTTTTTTTATGGAAGATAAAGAAAAACCCTCTACCGCTCCCGCGAGTGGTCGCAAAATCTCTAAAGAAGAAATGGACAAGTACGATAAGAAATTATCTGATATGTCTGTTGAGATTTTGAAAATGCCTATCAGTGTAGTTAAGGCTTTCGCTGACTATCTTACTAACGCAGTAAATTTTTCTTCTTGGGTTGCCGACTTGCAGGCCAAAGGCCTGATGTATGATGTCATCACCAAATCCGAGTATGAAGCTAAATACAGTAAGAAAGATGAAAGTCAGAACGATAACGCCTGATAAACCTTTCCGCGGTGGTTGCCGCGGTGATATTTGTAGCGAGGATAAAGGTATTATTACCGCGTCTGTCATCGCTCTTAAGTATGTCCTTGAACGGTTGGAGTATCTTGACGATGTTTACATTTTCGAAGCTTGTAAGAAGTTTTCAAGGTCTTTCCTCTCTCGTAATTGTGACAAATATGATTCAATAACTTTCAGGTATAGTAAAGATGAAGATAAGTAAAGAAGATATTTCAACAGTTATCCGTATCCTAAGAGATATTTGCATTGCCTTGCTTGCCGCGTTGAGTGGCACTGCAATTATTTCCGCTTGTGGAGTTACTACGCGTGCATATGTTCATAACAATGCAGATGCTAACACTTCAATGAGTATCACGGTGACCTCTCCTCAAAATTACACAACATCACTGTCACCTAGTGTAGATAGTACAACCGTTAAAATACATTAGCCTTATATGCACTAGTCCCATTACTATCCGATACAAGAACGGCATTAACGCAGGTCGTTGCGTTCAGGTCCCTTGTGGCAAATGTGCTCAATGTGCCAAGAAAATCCAAAATGATTGGTATATTCGCATTAATGAGGAAGCCAAATCTTGGCGTTCTTGTTTGTTTCTGACTCTGACTTATAGTGATGAGTTTGTACCTCGAACTACTGATGATAATGGTAAAGTTTATAACTCTGTCTGTCGTGAAGATGTACAGAAGTTTATGAAGCGATTACGCAAATCGTTATGTTCTTGCTATGGTTCAGACTTTAGAGTTAAGTATTTTATTTGCTCGGAGTATGGCCCGAAGACTTTAAGACCGCATTACCACGGAGTAATATTCGGTTTGTCTAAAAAGGATATCCCTTTAGTCAATAAGTGCTGGTCTTTAGGTTTTACCAAGATTGAGGTTATCCGCTGTGCAGGCTCTTACCGCTATGTAAGTAAGTATTGTTCTAAACCTGCCGTATTGCGTTACGAGTTGTCCGCTCCCGTTGAACGGACTTTCAGGCTTGTTTCTCACGGTTTAGGTAAATGTTATTGCGATAATCCCGAAGTTCAAAAGTTTCACACCTCCGATATTTTCGGACATCATTACTATTTTTCTAACGGCTTCAAATATGGATTGCCTAGGTATTTCACAAATAAGCTATACACCAATTTGCAGAACCTAGAGTATAAAAGATTAAAGGAATTGAAGACTGTTAAAGATTGGCGTTTCCGATTTGGTAGTAAAGTTCGTTTGGACGGTCGTATGATTGTCGTTTCCTCTTCGTTTCAGTTGAGTCAGGCGCGTGAAGCTGATATTATTGCTTATAATCAGTCTGACGGAACTGATATGTTTTTGTTTAAAAAGTTTATGTCAAAATCTATTTTCTAGATGTCTATTTTTTCACATGTACCCGTCCAAAAGCCGAAGATGTCGGCTTTTGACCTCTCGTATAACAATTATTTCACTTGCGACATGGGTGAACTTATACCTGCGTTTGTGATGCCCGTTGTACCCTCTGACCGCGTGGAGTATTCCCCGACTTTTCAGGTCCGTTTTGCACCTATGGTAAACCCCGTATTTGCGGATATCTATGCTAAAGTAGAGTGTTTTTTTGTCCCTTACCGCCTTGTTTGGAGCAGTTGGAAATCCTTTATTACGGGAGTTCCGCAAGATGGTGGTTTGGCTGTTCCGAGTACTGTTCCTTATGTTAATATTCCGTCGGATTCAACCCCCGGTCAGAATCTTATTAACGCTCGGCTTGTCGATTTTCTCGGTTGCCTTGGTTATAGTCGTGCCGTTCGTAAGCAGTACGCAAATAATAATACTTGGACTAACACTTTTCAAAATATTACTTTCTCTGCGCTGCCTTTCCGTGCATATACATTGATATGGAACGAGTATTACCGTGATGAGTTTGTTGACTCCTTTTTTACTTATGGCTTATTCGAGGAGTCAAAGTATCATTCTACTGCCCTTTATATGGGTTCAAGTAGCGTGTCACTTATTAATTATGGGATTGGTAAGCGTCGTTGGCGCAAAGACTATTTTACCACTGCTACCCCAAATCCTCAGTATGGTTCTGCAGGAGCTTCCGTTAATGTCACGGGAAATATTACTGATACTGATAGAGTTTCCGCGTGGTTTTCCGTTGCTCAGTTTCGTGTCGCTAACTCTCTTCAGAAGTTCCTTGAACGCACTAATATAGGCGGTGGCCGTTATAATGAGTTCATTCTTGCCCATTTCGGTTGTATGCCTACAGATGCTACAATTCAGAGACCTGAGTTTCTTGGTTCCGTTACTGCTCCCGTTCAAGTTATGGCCATTAATCAGACTTCGGGCGTAGCCGATGACGGAGCTTCCGCCACAAAGCGTAACACCCTTGGCGCTCAAGGTGGTCAGATGTCCGCAGTAGGTACAAAACTTTGTTTCCGTAGGTCTTTTAAAGAGTATGGCATAATTCTCGGTTTGTTCAGTGTCTTCCCGAAGCCTGTTTATACTGACGGATGCAAAAGGATGTTGCGTGCAGGCCTTGCCGGCTATGTTTCTGACCCGTCTGATACATCGGTGTTTACTAATACGGCTGGTTCGCGCTTCGATTTCGGTTTTCCTGAATTTTCGGGTATTGGTGACCAGTTAGTTTATCGGTCTGAGTTGATGTGTACCGCTCTCGGTTCTTCTGATTTCGGTTTTGGCTATCAACAGCGGTATTCTGAGTTTAAAATGAATTACGATGAGGTTCACGGAGATTTCGCCTTAGATGATAGCGGTCTTGCCACATATACCTTTGCCCGTTTCTTCTCGTTTAATGAAAAATTGTGGCCCACTCTAAATAGCTCGTTCCTTGAGTGTACACCGCGAGCGGATTGCTTTGTACTTCGTGATTCCGATGCATCAACAGCATCTGTTAATCAGTGTTGGGTTCAGCTCCGTAACAATGTCCGCGCAATTCGTCCGTTCCCTAAGTTCTCAATTCCAACCCTTTAATTTACTGAGTTATGAAAAGATTTGAAGTTATAAACGGCATTCAGTTTGAAGTTCTCGACCAAGAAACGGATTTCGTACCTAATCAGGCCGTGGATATTCTTGATTGCGTTAATAATTCGATGATTCCGCCGGAGGTCTCTAACTTGGAATATGATTCGGACGATAATGGAAATAATGTATCGTTTGACGATGCTTCCCCTATCATACCCGACAAAATTGCCGCTATGGAGCGGCTTCAGCAGTTAGAACACCAATACGCCATAGGTAAGGAAGCTGCCGAAAAGCAGGCCGCAGAAGCCCAAAAAATGGCTGCCGCTTCCGCCACTGTTGCCACTCCGCAAGTGTCTGAAAATCAACCAAGCGAAAGCGCAGGCGCATAGTACTTGACTATTATTGCTAAATGACACCTCGAAAGGGGTGTTATTTAGTTGATTTTCGAAACCAAAAAATGAAAAGTTATGGGTTTAATAAGTTCTATAACCGGAGACGGAATTATTGGCGGTGCTTCCTCCCTTGGTGCTTCTATTGTAGGAGCTATTTCTGCGAACAAGCAGATTGAAAAGCAGTACGAGACGCAAAAAGCCTTGTATCAGCAGCAGTTTGAGCAGCAAAGGCAGTTGATTCAGGAACAGAATGAATATAACTCCTATTCCAATCAACGGAAACTAATGGAAGAAGCAGGTTTAAATCCCGCTCTTATGTATCAGAACGGTACAAGTGGCGCACTTCAATCCGAGGTTGCTAACCCTCAAGTTCCGCAGGCTCCATTAACGCAAGGTGCAGGCTCTATGATTGCAGGCGGTATTGATAAAGGTATACAGACGATGATGAGCCTTGCGCAGTTGAAGTTACTTGAGTCTCAAGCTAACAAGAACAATGCAGAGACGGAAGGACAGAATATTATCAACCGTTATTCTCCTCAACAGTATGAGCAGCAGTTACGAAAAGGTGAAGTAGATATTAAATATAGCTTGGCTCTTACTGATAAAGTTTTGCAGGATATTTCCGAAAGCGGTTCTCGCATTGAGTTGAATAAAACTCAAGTTGCTTCACTGACTCAAGGTATTTCAGAAAGTCAGATAAGGTCGAAAAAATACCAATTGGAAGCTTTAGGCATTGAAGCCACAACAGAACTGACAAAGCAGAAGATTGCTACCGAATTGCTTGAACAAGGTATGTTTGCCTATCGTGAGGCTCTTATGTTGGCTCAAACTCGTGAAACTGATGCACAGACTGTAAGTATTAAGTCGAAGACTTTTGAACAGGATTGGAAAAATGCCTTTATTCAAAATACGGGCTTTTCTCCTGACCAAAGTCAATGGTCTTTAATTACTCAAGAGTGTGGAAATTTGTCTGTACAAATAGGCAGTCTTGCCGAAAAAGGTTTTAACTTTGTAAAAGGTGCTTTTAAGCGCCGTGTGACAGATTTACAAACATCTTTAACCGATTAGTATGGCAAGTGTTTTAATGCTTCTCTGTGTGTTCGGTGTCTTTTATTTGATATACCGAGCAATTATTAAGTTTATTCGTGAAATTAAAAAGTAGTAACTATGTCTAAAAAACACAGAAAGGACAGACTTCGGCGAAAAAGTTATGTCGAAGTGTCAAGAGGCGGCATCCGCCTTTAAAGTTCCACGGCAAAGCGCGTGCGCGCGCGTTTTCGCGTGTGCGCGTGTTTTGTCGTACTCTAAAGCATTTTTTTTGTTCGATACCAAAAAAATGCTATTTTTGCAGGTAGTTCTTTGAAAACGCAGTCCCTTTGTGGTTAAAGTAGCTGCACGAGTTTAATATTTATTGTTTAACCCGTGCAGTAACTTACACATAATAATTAATTGTGTAACTATTGTTATACAATTTATATTATGTTAAGTTGTAGCTGTTCGCGGGCAAGGACCGGGTTGCCGTATATCTGATAGAAGATCTTTCGGAGCTCTTCCCTGTCAAGGCAAGGCTCGACCGTGTCGAGCCTTGCCTCGGCATACTCGATAAACGCCTCCCGCTCCGAGTCGGCATAGAGACTCGCGTATTTCTCGCCGCCGGTCATCAGATCGTAGCCGATATAATTGGTATTCCAGAGCTTATAGGCGTCCAGAATGCGCCCGTCGATCAGCTGCCGCACCGCCTGATAGCGCTCGACTCTCTCGCGGACAGAGGCCATCCGAAGCTCATTCTCCGACAGCGGACGGCAGACGGAAAGATGGATCCCGCCCTTCCATTGGCGTATGCCGCCCAGAATGCTGCGGGTATCCTCGCCGCGCTTCTTGACATACTTACCCCCGGAGGCGACCAGCAGTTCCCTTGCCTTGAGGATATCGCAGGGCTCATACTCGTACGATATGCTCATCGGCGTGATATTCAGTTCGGAGAAATTGTCGTAGAAACCTTTCATCCCGCTCATATCCAGCATCTTGACCAGTCCGTGAGCCGTCTTGTCAAGACCATTTTTAGCCCTGCCCTCCTTCTGGGCGATCCAAACCGAGCTGCGCGAAGACGAAACCGCATCGCGGATATACTCGGAGAGCAGTTTAGATGCCCCGTACATCTCCCTCGCCGGCAACCCGCGGATTACCCTCACCATACGCACCGAGCGCAGCAGAGCCGACGCAGTCCGGTTGTCATCCATCAGATTGCTGCCTATGCAGACCTCCATAAGAGGCATTCCACGGCTGTACAGAGCCCACTGGGTCAACGCGGCATCGAGGGAAATGTCGCGGTGGTTGGAAACTGCAAGGAAGGTCTTGCCCGGCTTGAGGTTTTCCAGTCCGTCGCAGCTGAAACCGCTTGAAGTACGCTTGAGAACCCCCTCCACAGCCCTGGAAACCACATTTTGCTGGAAATCCTCGACCGATGTCACCTTGCGGAACATTCTGGACATACGGTAGAACGGCTCGTCCGGGAAGAGAAACTTCGAGGCCACCGGCATCAGCGGGCTGAACGACAGACGGCGCAGCGCGCGTACCGCCTCCGCGTCGGAATACGGTCTTATGCTGTCGAATTTATTGGCGTCCATCATATTGAGCACGGTGAAGCAGAGAACTGTCCCCATAACTGAGGAAGCGGAAACTGTGCCCGAGCGCATAATCATAGATGCGCCGCCAGTCGCCACCCACAAAAGCGGAAATCAGAAGAAGCAAGGTACTCTGAGGCTGATGGAAATTGGTGACCATCATATCCGTGACCCTGAATCTGAAACCCGGTACGATAATAATCCTTGTCCCGATCTTAAGCTCATCCAAAGAACTATCCTCTAAATAGTTGATAATGGCATCTAAAGCATCGCGCAAAGTGTACGGATACTCCCTCACATAGGGATCCCACTGACCGACATCGTCCGGAGCGCCTTTCTCGATGCAGGAGACGCCGACATAGTAGAGAGACTCGAGCGTACGGACTGAAGTGGTGCCCACAGCAACCACCTTCTTGCCGGAATACCTCAGGTTCTTGAGGAACGCCAGACTTACGGAGAACGGCTCCCGATGCATAGAATGCCCGGAAATCAGCGAACTCTTGACAGGCAGGAATGTGCCCGCGCCGACGTGGAGGCAGACTTTCTCCATCTCAACTCCCTTTTGCGCGAGCCTGTCGAGCACGGCAGCAGTGAAATGAAGCCCTGCCGTAGGGGCGGCCACGGAGCCGCGAATGCGGGCATAGAGTGTCTGATAGCGCTCTGTGTCAATGCTTTCCGTAGCTCTTTTGAGATATGGCGGGATAGGGATCTGCCCACAGAGCTCCAGCACCCTGGAGAACGGGATGCCGCCTTTCCAGCTGAAAGAAACAACCCCGGTCTGACCGTCTCTGGACTCCAGGCGGGCCCTGAGGTCAACCTCGGCGAGTTCCCCCGTCCGCACGTCAAGGCTCAGGATATCATCCTTCCATCGCTTCGCATTGCCTATGACGCACTTCCAGCTGCAGGCCTCCGTAGAGGCAAAATTGACATTATATTCCGCCGGGCTGTGCGGCTCAAGGCAGAAAACCTCTATGCGGGCTCCTGATTCGCGCCTGAAAACAAGCCTCGCAGGCACGACCTTGGTGTCATTGAACACCATTATCGCATCCGAGGGTATCTCCTCGGCGATGTCCTTGAATGATCTTTCACGGATATCGCCACCATTATAGATGAGGAGCTTCGAAGCGTCCCTTTCCGCCAGCGGATACTTGGCTATCCTCTCGTCAGGCAGACCGTAATTGAAATCCTCTATTCTAATCTCCGGTATCATATCGGACGCAAATTTAGCAAATATAATCGAGCTTGCTTTGATTTACTTTTGTAAATTAATTTAGGCTTTTTGTTAATTGTGCTCTGTTAACACAAGGATTGTGACTTATTGTATTTTTGTAAAATAAGTAACGCTTATAGCGGTTTATAATATTGGTTCACTCGCCTTATACCCAATACTTTATATTATATTATCTTCTTTAGCGGTCAAGTTGTATTGTTCGTACTGTCGCCCGTTCCCCGTCATCTGGGCGAAAAATTACATTATATCTTCACTTAATCGCATTATATTCAATGTATAAATTAAATTTACCTATACTATAGATTTAAAGGGATTTATTAACATTTTATCAACAATCCCCTTTTGTTAACAAGTGTAAAACTTGGAATCCTGAAAAATCTTGTGTACTTTTGTGAAACTAATTGTCACAAAATGAACAGGCGTCTAGAACAGTTCTTGAAGGCTGAAAACATCAGCCAGTCACAGTTTGCCGACAGCATCGGGGTGGCCAGAGCAAGCGTCTCCCACATACTTTCAGGGCGCAACCGACCCGGCTTCGATTTCCTGCTCAATATGTCCAAGGCCTACCCTGCCCTCAATCTGGAATGGCTCATCACAGGCAAGGGCCGTATGTACGGCGGCGGGAAGCCTTCCACCTCGATATTCGAGGACGAAGGAGACTCTGCCGAACGGGGGTCATCACATAGTGCGGAGACACGGCCCGCCCTGACTTACGCTGTGCGGACGGATAAGGCACAGTCAGACATATATGCCATCCAAGCTAAAGCGGACACTTCAGCTAATGATATAAAACCTATTGATAACAAGCGCAATATATCTAAGATAGTCGTTTTTTTTGATGACAATACCTTCCAGGAATATCTCAAAGACTGAAATAATGACTATTTTTGCCGCGTATGAGCTTATATGACATATTGGTTAAACCGTTCGTACGCAAGATGGATCTTGAACGTGCCTCGATGGTCGGTCTGAGGTATTTTGAGCTCATCGGTAAGATCCCCCTCGCCCGGACAATCAACCGCTGGATCCACGACAACCGCCCCGAAGGACTCCAGAGGGAGGTCTTCGGCCTCAGTTTCTACAATCCCCTCGGGCTCGGAGCCGGCCTGGACATACGCGGAGAGCTCTACAACGACCTCAACAACCTTGGCTTCAGCTTCGTCGAAATCGGTCCGATGGACGCGGACGGGGCACGCAGGGCCATCCGACACCTGCAAATCGACCCTCAGGACGATATCCTGGCCATCTGCATATCGAAGGACTACCTCACCTCATTCACTCTCGCATACGATTTCTGCGACTTTTTCGTCATTGACCTCAGCCAAGACCCCAGCACGGAAGAGCTCAATCCCCTGCTCGAAACGAGGCTCGCGGAGCAGGAATACAAACCTATAGTCATAAAGCTCCCCGACTATCTTAACGAGGACGAGCTTGACACGATTGCCGATTTCTGCCTTATGAACGGCATAGACGGCATCGAACTCCGCTCCAACGCACAGGTCAGGCATATGCACGAATACTGCTCCGGGCGGCTGCCCATCATAGCGAACTGCCACATCGACACTCCGGAGCAGGCAGCAGAGGCTCTCCGCTGCGGGGCCTCGCTTGTGGAGCTGCGTACAGGCCTGCTCAGAGAAGGTCCGGGCATCGTCCGGAAGACCCTTAAATATCTGCTGAAGAATAATGCAAGCACCGGTTCAAAATAGGATCGCCGCACTCCTGAAAGGAAGCGGCAGGACACTCAGTGCGGCGGAGTCCTGCACTGGCGGGTACATCTCGCATATGCTCACGACAGTCTCCGGCTCGTCGGAGTACTACCTCGGCTCCGTCACCTCATACGCAATCAGCATAAAGGAGCAGGTTCTTGCCGTCCCCTCCGCCGTCATAGAGAGCAAGGGGGTGGTCAGTAGCGAGGTCGCGGCGGCTATGGCGGAGGGGGTCCGCAGACTCAGCGGCAGCACATATTCCGTAGCCACCACAGGACTTGCCGAGGGCGGCGACGAACACTATCCGGAGGGTACGGTATGGATAGGAGTGAGCGGTCCGCACGGTACGACTACCCGGATCTACCGCTGCAATCTGGGCCGGAAAGGCAATATCCGCCGTTTTGCGCGTATTGCTTTGGAAACTTTAGAGGGTTACATAAGTAAAGACGCAACACTATGATTTATAATACTTATAACATTAAAGTTTGATATTATAACAAAGATGTTCGCTAATATTTGTAACCCATAATCGGAATTTATAGCTAAATTTTTGCCGCTTTCCTGACCTCCCGGAGCACTCTCAGCAGATTACCCCCTGCAATCTTCGAAATGTCAGACCGACTGAATCCTCGACGCCTCATTTCGTCCAGCACGAGACCGAATCTTGAAATATCTTCAAGCCCCTCGGCGGTGACTTCGATCCCGTCGTAGTCGGTCCCTATTCCGACATGATCCGGTCCTGCAACCGCAACGGCGTGTTCTATATGGTCCACTACCCTCGCGACCCCGGGACGCGGCAGCGCGGCGAGTGCATCGCTCAGCTCATACCAGGCTTCACGCTTCTCCGGGTCTGAAGGGTCGCGTATGAATTCATCCTCGATATAGGACTTCTCTCCGAGTCCCGACTCCTCAAGAATCCGCATAAAAGCATCGTCCAGGAAGCAGGGATAGATGCTCATACACACTACCCCGCCGGTCTCCGCCACGCCCTTCATCAGTTCGTCCGTGATATTGCGCCTGTGCGAGGCAAGAGACCTGCAGCAGCCGTGGGTATAGGCCACCGGAGCGGAGGTGAGTTGCAATACGTCCCTCATCGTGCTGTCCGAGGAGTGAGCCAGGTCGATCATCATCCCGATGCCGTTCATCTCCCGGACCAGCTGCCCGCCCTGCGGGCTGAGTCCTCCCCAGCGTCCCTTGCCGGTGCAGCTGTCGGCATATTGATTGTCGGCGCTGTGGGTGAGGGTAATATAGCGGACTCCCCTCCTGTAGAACGACTTGAGCAGCCCGACGGGATCTCCGCCGTCGAGCGCGGTGGCGTTCTCTACACCGAGCATCACGGCAACCCTGCCGCTGCGTACTATATTCCGGACGGCGCTTGCGGAAGTCGCCTTCGCGGCCTTGTCGGGATTGGCGGTGAGCTGCGAGTCGGCCGCGTCCAGAAGTCTGCAGGCATATTCCGTGGCGGCCTTGCCGGAGAGCGATGCTGGCACATAGGCGGCAAAGAAAGACGCGCCCACACCGCCGCGAAGCATCTTCGGAAAATCCACCTGGCCTCGGGCGTTGTCGAGTCCGAAATCCCTCAGTCGCAGCATCTGCGACGGTGCGTCACAGTGTGCATCGAATACTGTCCTCATCTCCTGCCGGCTTCGTAGCGCTGCACGCTGGAATTCTTTATGTTCCCTATGTGTATCTGCGGTGCACCGCTATAGGTGAGAGTCGCGCCGTTACTGAGATTCAAGAATATCCAATCGCTGGCACCCTGCATCAGGGAGCAGATGCCGCTCATCTTGATGTTTGCCTCCTTCACTTTGATATTGAGCGCATTGACATTGGCGGAACCGGACAGGTTATAGACCGCGTAAGGGGCGCTGCCGTTGAGTATCGCTCTGGATGTGCCCCTGGCGGAGACGGAGATATGTTCGCTCTCCCCGGCAAACACCAGAGAGGCGTTGGAAGAGAGGTCCATCTCCACCTGCGAGGCAGCCTTGCAGCGCAGAGTATAGTCGGTGCTCCCCCCGGCCGAAACCCTGACGGTATCGCACTCAAGACGGAATTCTCCGCTGCTTTTCCTGCTCAGATCGAGCTCCGCTCGCGACGCGCTCACGCTGACTGTCCCGACGGAGGCGTTGTCCTTGACATTGAACCGTACGCCGGCACTGTCGCAGACCGCGTCAAGAGCCTTGAGATGGCAGTTGCCGGAGATGGATACCGACTTCAGCACCGCAGGAGAGCTCACGCTCGCACGGAACACCGGAACAGGTGCGTTCTTGCCGCGGAAAGACTTCCAGAGGTCGCTCAGTTCCTGTCTGTCGTTCACCCTGATCACGAGCACGCTGTCCACAACTTCGGAGGTGACGAATTCGGCGAACTCTCCGCTGACATCCATCGTGAGGGCATAGGTATCGCCCGAAGTCAGGCTCAACTCGAAATCTCCGGACACGGAGACCCCGATAAAAGGCCCCGGAGACACTTCCAGGCGGGTCGTCTGCGCCGCCGCCCAAGATGCGGACAGAGCCATCACTACGGGCAGCAGCACCCGGTGCAAATTCAAAACTCTCATAATCTAATCTATAAGTTGCCCCCACTCTTCCGTCTTGTAGTCAAGCTCTCGCCTGAGCTCCAGATAGCTGCGGGTAAGTTCCATAATATCATCACTCTCCTTTGGGGAGCCGAGATGCTGTTCGATCTCTTTCATCTTCCCCTCGAGCGAAGAGATTTCACGCTCCAGGGCGGATATGCGGTTCTTTCGCTTTCTCTCCTCCCGGGTCATCTGCCGGCTCTGCTCGAACGTTTCCCTCTGACGGGGCCGTGAGACCGGCTGCACCGGGGCGCATTTGCGCTCAAGCTCCTGCAGGTTCTCGATTTTACGCTTCTCGAGGAACTCGCTCACCGAACCCAGATGCTCGGTGACTTTGCCGTCGCGGAATTCATACATCTTGTCCACCAGCCCGTCCAGAAAATCCCTGTCGTGCGAGACGACTATCAGAGTGCCGTCAAATGCTGCCAGCGCCTGTTTGAGAATATCCTTGGACTTGACGTCCATATGGTTGGTCGGCTCGTCGAGCAGGAGCAGATTGTGGCTCTGGAGCATCAGACGCGCCATTCCAAGTCTGGCTCTCTCGCCTCCGGAGAGCACCGACACCTTCTTGTCTATATCTTCGCCGCGGAAGAGAAACTGTGCCAGCAGGTCGCGCAGCCTGGAGCGGATATCCCCTACCGCTATACGGTCGAGAGTGGAGAAGACCGTCTCGTTACGGTCAAGCACATCTTCCTGGTTCTGTGCGAAATACCCGATTTCCACATTGTACCCGAGTCTGGCTTCTCCCTCGAACGGGTCGAGCTCCCCCGTCATCACCCTCATCATAGTGGTCTTGCCCTCTCCGTTGCGGCCTATGAACGCCACCTTTTCCCCGCGCCGGACCTCGATATCCGCATTCCGGAACACGACTTTCTGCGGATAGCCCACAGTGAGGTCCGTCCCCTTGAAGACAATGTCCCCGGAACGCGGCGCAGACGGGAACTTGACCGTAAGGTGCACATTGTCGGTCTCGTCTATCTCTATCCTGTCCAGCTTTTCCAGCGCCTTGATGCGCGACTGCACCTGGTTTGACTTGGTCGGCTTATAACGGAACGCCTGGATGAACTCCTGCGTCTTCTGTATCATCTTCTGCTGGTTCTCGTAGGCCGCCGCCTGCTGCTGCAGACGCTCGGCGCGAAGCTCCAGATAGCGGCTGTACGGGACTTTGTAGTCGTTGACATGTCCTAGCATCAGCTCCACGGTGCGGTTGGTCACATTGTCGAGGAAGCGCCTGTCGTGGCTGACCAGAAGCAGGGAGCAGCGGACAGACTTGAGATAGTCCTCAAGCCACTCGATCGACTCGATGTCCAGATGGTTGGTCGGCTCGTCGAGCAGCAGCAGCTGAGGTTTGCGCAGCAGGATCTTTGCCAGCTCGATGCGCATATTCCAGCCCTGTGAGAATGTCTCCGTATTGCGGTCCAGTTCCTCGTCGCGAAATCCCAGACCGAGCAGAGTCCTGCGGGCCTGCACCTCCGGCGGCTCGGAGTGGCTGAGTTCGAGCCTGTCGTTGAGATTGCCCAGATGCTCTATCAGCGCCGAGTAAGAGTCGGACTCATAGTCGGTTCGGGTCTCTATCTGCCGCGTGACCTCCTCTATCTCACTTTCGATGCGGGAGACGTCGTCGAATGCCGTCATCGCCTCGTCCAGCACCGAAAGCCCCCTGTGATGCTCCATTATCTGCGGGAGATAGCCGACGGTGAGCTCCTTCGGGCGGTCAACTCGACCCGAAGTCGGACTCTGAAGCCCGCATATCATCTTGAGTATGGTCGATTTGCCGGCGCCGTTCTTCCCCACGAGCCCGATCTTGTCGGTCTCGCTGATATGGAAATTGATCTTGTCCAGCAGCACGAAGCCGCCGTACGACACCGTCACGTCCTCTATCGATACCATTACTTAAGTTTTGCAAGTAAAAAAAATAAAACCGTGTTTCGCATTTGCGAAACTCAAATACCATTATTCGAAAACTATCCTGTCAAAAAACTCCGGGCGGTGAAAATCCGGCTTCTCCGTCCCTATCGGGAAAAGGCTGAGATAATGTCTGGTCGGCAAAGCATCCCCGCACTTGTAGAAATTGCCGCGCGCTGCAAGTCCCCTGAAATCCTTGATGTCGTGACGGATGAAGCTGGAAACCGGGATATCGAGACTGATGTCCCATTCCACCGGACCAGTCCTCAGCCCGAACGGGGCCGCGCCGAGACTCCCCCGCCTGCGTATTCCTCGATATGCCTCTTCCGGCATCGACTCCCGAGTGTGCCTGTCCCTGCCGCAGTAGAAATACAGCCTGCCTATGCAGCTGCACTCAATATTGTAATATAGCCCGTCATCCTCAGGAGCGAAGAAAAACTCGACGCAGGAATCCTTCCACACCGGCCCCCCGTCCTCTGCACAGGCGGCGACCACGGAATCCTCCCTGACACGGTAGTCCAGATGGAGCTCAGTGCAGGAGTGACGGATCTCAAGAGTGACTTCAGGTCTATACGGATAAATATCAGGCCAATTGAGGCAATCTATTCTATAGGAGCGGGGCGTTTGCGAGATGAGCATAGAAGGATTGAGAATTCGTAAAGCAAATATAGAGGAACGGCCAGCACGAACATCGACACCGGGTCAGCCGGAGTGATGAGAGCTGCGAAAACCAGTATCACGACAAGGGCGTACTTCCTGCCGTTGCGGAGCGTCCGACGGTCCACAAGACCGAGCCGCGAGAGCACGAGCACCGCGGTCGGGAACTCGAACACCACCCCGTCCAGCAGAACGAGCGAGGTGAACACGGACATATAGGAAGTGAGGCTGATAGAATTGACCACGGTCTCCGAGACGCTGTAATTAACGAAGAACTGGAGACAGAGCGGAAGTATCAGAAAGTAGCCCACTGCGGCCCCGATATAGAAGAGCAGCCCGGAGAGCAGGAACGCCGATCGCAGGGCCTGCTTCTCGCGCTCATAGAGCGCCGGAGCGATAAACTTCCATATCTCCCACACTATAAGTGGGAAAGAGAGTATCAGCCCCGCCGCGAAGGAGGCTTGCAGATGCACGAAGAACTGTGCGCTTAGCTCGATATTGATCAGCCTCACCCCGAAATCCCATCCCAGCAGGCGGTAGACGCAGAAGTCCGGACGGGTGGGAGCGAGTATTATCCCCTCGAAGAGAAGGTGTTTGAAACAGAGGCCGAGGCAGGAGAACGCACAGAGATAGAGAGCTGAGCGGATGATGCTGCCCCTCAGCTCTTCAAGATGATCCCAGAAGGACATTTCCCCGCCTTCCGCCACCGGCTATTCGGGCTTTGAAGAACCGCTGTCCAGCTTCTTGGCATCATCGTCATCGGTCTCGTTGAGACCTTCCTTGAAGCTCCTGACCCCCTTGCCGAGCCCCTTCATAAGCTCGGGCACCTTCTTGCCTCCGAAGAGCAGAAGCACGATGAGGGCGATGACGATTATGTTCCAGAAGCCGATAACTAGAGGATAAACTGTCATAAGCGTATTAATTAAGCGAATTTAATGATGCTTCAAGGGCTTCGATGCGGGCGAGGCTGTCGGCCTCCTTCTTCCGCTCCACTTCAATCACGGCCCGGGGCGCGTGCGCGGTGAATTTCTCATTGGCGAGCTTGGCCCGCACCGAGGCGAGGAACTTGCGTTGATGCTCCAGTTCGGAAGTGAGTTTCGCTCGCTCGTCGTCCGCGTCTATCAGTCCAGCCAGAGGTACGCTGAATCCCACGGTTCCGCTGATGAACGATACCGCCGCCCCGGCTGCCTTGCCGGAAGAGACCGAAGAGACATTGGCGGCCTTCATCAAGACAGGCACGAGCTCCCGGGAGAGAGGGCCGTCCGCATAGACTTCAAGGCTCTGCTTCGGCGACAGCTGCTTCTGCGCGCGGATGCCTCGTATGGACACGACCGCGTCCCTGACCAGGTCGAAGTCCGCAAGGAACTCCGCATCGTAAGGTCCGGCCGCCGGTGTACGCTGATACATTATGGTGTCGCCGTCTTCGCGCTCCTCCATAGCCTGCCACAGCTCTTCGGTGATGAACGGCATCGCCGGGTGCAGCAGCTTGAGGAGCTTCTCAAGGAAAGTGAGCGTTGCGCTATAGGTAATCCCGTCAACGGCAGCGCCATAGGCGGGTTTCACAAGCTCCAGATACCAGCTGCAGTAGTCGTCCCTGAAGAGTTTGTAGAGGGCCATAAGGGCATCGCTGATACGGAACTTGCGATAGTGGTCCTCGACCGTCTCTATGGTGCGGGAGAGCAGGTTGTCAAACCACTTGACCGCCGCTCCGGCCTCCTCGCTCTGAGGGGCCTGACCGTCCACGCGCCATCCGCTCACAAGCCTCCAGGCATTCCAGATTTTGCCGCAGAAGTTGCGCCCCTGCTCGACCTGGGACTCGTCATAGAGAATGTCGTTGCCTGCGGAAGAGCAGAGCAGCATCCCGAGACGGACCGCGTCCGCGCCATATTTCTCAATGAGGTCCAGAGGGTTCGGGCTGTTGCCGAGAGTCTTGCTCATCTTGCGGCCCAGCTTGTCGCGCACTATGCCGGTGAAATAGACATTTCTGAACGGTATGTCCTTCATGAACTCATCGCCCGCCATAATCATCCTTGCCACCCAGAAGAATATGATATCCGGCCCGGTGACAAGGTCGCTGGTCGGATAGTAGTAGCTCAGGTCCCGGTTCGGTCTGTGGTCGGGATGTCCCGGCAGCTCGGGATCGAACACCGATATAGGCCAGAGCCAGCTGGAAAACCAGGTATCCAGCACATCCTCGTCCTGCCGGAGGTCAGCGGCGGACAGCGACGGGTCAATCTTCCGCGCAGCCTCGAGCGCCTTCTCTGCGGACTCCTCCACAACCACCTGTCCGTCAGGCAGATAATATGCCGGTATTCGCTGCCCCCACCATAGCTGGCGGGAGATGCACCAGTCCCGCACATTCTCCATCCAGTGGCGGTAGGTGTTGCGGTATTTGTCCGGTATGAACTGAATCTTGCCGGACTCCACGCTGTCGAGCGCCATTGCGGCGAGGGAGTCCATCTTGAGGAACCACTGCGCGGAGAGTTTAGGCTCGATGACCGCATCGGTGCGCTCGGAGTAGCCCACCGGCGAGGTGTATTCCTCCACTTTTTCGAGATTGCCCGCCTCGCGCAGCATCTCAACTATCTTCTTCCTAGCCTCGAAGCGGTCCTCGCCCACGAGTATCCCGGCCTTCTCGTTGAGACGTCCGTGCTCGTCAATGATGTCGAGTGCCGGCAGATTGTGGCGCAGTCCTATCTCGTAGTCGTGGGCGTCGTGGGCCGGTGTCACCTTCAGGCACCCCGTCCCGAAATCCATCTCCACGTAGCTGTCCTCGATGACCGGTATCTCCCTGTTGATGAGCGGGATGAGGACCTTCTTACCCTTGAGGGAGCGATGTCTCCCGTCGGCGGGGTTGATGCAGATCGCCGCATCCGCCATAATCGTCTCCGGACGGGTGGTGGCAATCACGAGATATTTGTCGGTCGGATGCCCCTCGCCGTCGGAGATATAATATCTTAGGTGATAGAAATGGCTCTTCGTGTCGCGGTGGATGACCTCGTCGTCGCTGATGGCGGTAAGGGCCACAGGGTCCCAGTTCACTATCCGTACTCCGCGGTAAATCATACCCTTCTTATAGAAGTGGCAGAATGTCGCGATGACGGCCTGAGAGAGGGCGGGTTCCATCGTGAAGCGGGTACGGTCCCAGTCACAGGATGCCCCGAGCTTGCGGAGCTGCCGGAGGATTATCCCCCCGTGCTCCTCCTTCCATTCCCAGGCATATTTGAGGAACTCCTCGCGCCCGATATCCTCCTTCGAGAGGCCCTTCTCCCTGAGCCGCGCGACCACCTTGGACTCGGTGGCTATGCTGGCGTGGTCCGTCCCGGGCACCCAGCAGGCATTCTTGCCGTCCATCCGCGCCTTGCGCACCAGGACATCGTTGATCGTATTGTTGAGCACATGGCCCATATGCAGTATCCCGGTCACGTTCGGCGGCGGAATCACCACAGTATAAGACTCACGGTCGTCCGGCTCCGAATGGAAAAATCTGTGCCGTATCCAGTATGCGTACCATTTGTCCTCCACCGAGGAGGGGTTGTATTTCGCTTCGATTTCCATATCTGACAAAGATAGGCATTTTTTTACTAACTTTGCCGCTCAGGAAATTGTTTTGATTATGGATAACGATGAAAAGCAGATCAACATCGAGTTGAAACCGGAAGTCGCCAGGGGGCTCTACTCCAATCTCGCGATCATAACCCACTCCAGAAGCGAGTTCATCCTCGACTTCGCCACCATACTGCCCGGTCTTCCGAAGCCTGATGTGCAGAGCCGCATAGTGATGGCTCCGGAGCATTGCAAAAGGCTGCTCAACGCGCTGCTCGACAATATAGGCAAGTATGAGGCGCAGTTCGGACCTATCGGGACCGAGACGCGCAGGTCGCAGGGAGACACTTTCAACATAGCGGACTTCAACCCAAATGGCACCAAATCTTAAGCTTATCCGCGCCATCGTCTATGACATCGATGGCGTGCTCACCGACGGATGCATCATCCCTATGGGGCCGAGGCCGGAAGACCTGGTGAGAATAGTGGACGCAAAGGATTCGTTCGCGTCGAGAGTCGCGGCGGCCAAGGGATTTACGATAGGCATAATCTCGGGCGGTGAGACCTCCGCACTGCAGAGCCGCTGCCGCCATATGGGGGCTGACGAGAAGAATCTGCACCTCGGCGTGCGCGGCAAGCTCAAGGTATTCGAGCGCTTCTGCAGCGACAACGGACTGAAGCCCGAGGAGGTCGCATATTTCGGCGACGACATCCCCGACACCCAGGTCCTGAGGGCCTGCGGCGCCGGCTTCGCTCCGGCCGATGCCGCCCCGGAAGCCCGCGAGGCTGCGGATTTCGTCACGGTGCGCCCCGGCGGACACGGCTGCCTGCGCGAAGGCATCGAGATGATACTCAAGGCTCAGGACAAGTGGAAGTTCGACGAGGACAAGTTCGACCAGCTCTATTGAGATGAAGCGCATCATACTCGGGAGCGGCTCTCCCCGCAGGAAAGAACTCCTCGCCGGACTGGATGTGGAGTTTACGGTGGACAAGGAAAACCTCTTCAGCGAGAGCAAGGAGCCTGATGTGGAGCCGCACAGGGTGCCGATGGATATGAGCATAGGCAAGTCGCACGGCTTCCACCGGCCTCTGGAGGAGGACGAAGTGCTCATCACTGCCGACACGGTGGTGATAGTCGACGGCAAGGTGCTGGGCAAGCCGCACTCCAGACAGGAAGCCGAGCAGATGCTCCGGACACTCTCCGCCCGCTGCCACGAGGTCGTGACCGCCGTGACGGTCAGGGACAAGCGTCGCGAAGAGAGTTTCACCGACTCCACCGAAGTCGAGTTCCTGCCCCTGAGCGACTCGCAGATAGCCTATTACATCGACAAGTACAAGCCCTACGACAAGGCGGGGGCCTATGGCGTGCAGGAGTGGATAGGATATGTGGGGATTTCTTCTATCAGGGGCTCGTTCTACAACGTAATGGGGCTCCCGGTACACAGAGTGGCCCAGGTGCTGGAGAGTTTCCTCCGATAGCGCAGGGGGTGCGTCACAGACACGAAAAAAAAGAAATGAGTTGTGACCGTCCCGGCAACAACTCATACTAACCACATAATTAATAACACTAAAACTAATAACCAATAGGCTGACGGGCCAGAACGGTCACTTACTCAACCCGAATGCAAAGGTACTACAAAAAATTTAATCTGCAAATCTTTTTTGAAAAATTTTTAATAATTTTCGTATCCTCTATAAATCAAGGACTTATAATTAAGCAAAAATTTGCAGATTACCCTCGACCGGCCTCTGAGGCCTCCGGGCCCTACTCCCAGTCGAGTATTTTCTTGAAATCGTAGTACTCCGGATTGTCCACATATGCCTTGGCGGCCTCGTAGTCCGTCGGAGCGAGGAAGTGGCAGATGTGCTCGAAGTAGTTTCTCGCGGTGCCGCAATTGATATCCACGCGGCGCGGCGGGATCTTGCCCTCGGCGTTCTGCAGACTGTGCAGGTAGAGAGGCCTGGCCTCTCCGCGGTTATCCACGTAAACCATACAGCCCGTCTCGCCCTTGGCGTAGAGCTCATACACTCCCATCGCAAGTTCGGTACAATAGGTGAGATCAAACGCCACAGGGTCCTGGCAGCGCACGTCATAGCCGATCTCGACCGGACGGGTCTTCACCTTGAGGCGGGTCTGCTTCATCGCCTTCTCGAGCATCTCGTCGAAAAGCACCGACTTCGAGATCTTGCCGAGCTCCGGATGTCCGTGCTCGTCGTAGGTCATATGCACGCCGGCAGACTTGATGTCCTCCTCCGACAAGTCGTGGAACACACCCTCGGCGACCACGATTGTGCCGTAGTCAAGGCCGAGAACCTTGCGCCTGATGATGGAGGAGAGGGACAGCCGGATGATCTTGTCGATGGTGATCTCGGTCTTGTTGAACATCTCCGGGATGATGGTCATCGGGCAGTGGGTGGCTTCGCCGATGCCGAGCGCAAGGTGTCCTGCGGAGCGTCCCATAGCCGAGATCAGCAGCCAGTTGCCTGAGGTGCGCGCGTCCTCATAGACGGTGGAAGCGATATGAGCCCCCTCGTTCTTGGCGGAGTTGAAGCCGAAGGTCGGAGCGTTGTCCGGCAGAGGGAGATCGTTGTCTATCGTCTTAGGGACGTGTATGTTGCGGATAGGATATTTCTTTCTTTCGAGGAAGAGGGCGATGCGGTTGGCCGTGGAAGCGGTGTCGTCGCCGCCCACGGTCACGAGCAGCTTGATATTGTTGTCCTTGAAGAGGTCGAGGTTGAAGTTCTTCTCGAAATCCTCATCGGTAGGCTTGAAACGGCTCATCTGCAGATGGGAGCCGCCGCGCTTGAAGTAGTAGTCCGCCTTGAGGAAGTCGATTTCCTCGATGCGCGGGGTCTTGGAGAAGAGGCCGCTGTAGCCGCCGTGAAGGCCAATTACCCTGTAACCGTTGCTTAAAAATGTCTTGGCGACAGAACAAACGACCGTGTTCATACCCGGAGCAGGGCCGCCGCCGCAAAGAATAACAATTGAATCTTTCATATTGATACTAAACTCAAAATACTAATAACTCAAGTTTCGCAAGTAATAAAATTTGTTGAAAAATAAGCATTGTGCAGGTACTTGCAAAACTTTCCCTTCCCGCACAAGCTTCTTTTTCTTAAATCTCGCAAATTTACTGATTATCCGCCAAATTCCCAAAGGGAAGATTGTGTTTTGCCGTGCTTTTTTATCAGGTCCGACAGCGGATGCCACGGGGCGAGGAATTATCCAAAAGATTGACTAAATTTGTGGTTTATTATGGACAGAAGCGCCGCAGCACATAGAATCGAGGAGCTCAGAGGGATTCTGAGAGAGAACAGCCGTCGCTATTATGTCGACAACGCCCCTACGATGAGCGACTTCGATTTCGACACAATGATGCACGAACTGGAGGCTCTGGAAGCCGAATGGCCCGAATTCGACAGCCCCGACTCCCCTACCCGCCGGGTCGGCTCCGACCTCGGGACGCCGGACCTTGGCAGCCCCGATGCCGGACAGCACGGAGGCTTCGTCCAGAGACCGCACCGATACCCGATGCTCTCGCTCGGCAACACCTACTCCATCGGCGAGATTGAGGAGTTCGTGCAGAGGGCCGAGAAAGCACTCGGAGGGAGAGAGTTCAGCTACAGCTGCGAGCTTAAATTCGACGGCACGGCCATTTGCCTCACCTACAGGCACGGCGAACTCTACCGCGCGCTCACCAGAGGCGACGGGGTCAAGGGCGATGACATCACCGCCAATGCGCTCAGAATCTCCAATATACCCCGCCGTCTGCACGGGAACTACCCTGAAGAGTTCGAAATTCGCGGCGAGGTGCTGATGCCGTACAGGGCTTTCGAGCGCCTCAATGAAGAACGGGCGGAGAACGAGGAGGCGCCTTTTGCCAATCCGCGCAACGCCGCCGCCGGTTCGCTCAAACTGATCGACCCGGAGCTGGTCGCGCACAGGGGACTGTGGTGCACGCTGTACCATATCCCGGCGGAATCCGTGAGCTTCGCCTCGCACTCGGAGGCTCTCGACGCCGCAGCCTCCTGGGGGCTCCCAATCTCGGACAAGCGGCGCATCTGCCACAACATCAGTGAGATAGAGGAGTATATCCACTACTGGGACAAGGAGCGCAAATATCTCCCCTACGCTACAGACGGGATAGTCATAAAAATCAACGAGCTCGCCAGCCAGCGTGCGCTGGGGGCCACTGCCAAGTCTCCGCGCTGGGCGGTGGCGTTCAAGTTCAAGGCCGAGCAGGCCAGCACCAGGCTGCTGAGCATCGACTATCAGGTCGGACGCACCGGCGCCGTCACTCCGGTGGCGAACCTCGATCCGGTGCAGCTCGGGGGCACCGTCGTGAAACGTGCGACTCTCAACAATGCCGAGCAGATGCTTCAGATGGACATTCGCACTGGCGACTGGGTGCTGGTCGAGAAAGGCGGCGAAATCATCCCGAAAATCACCGGGATAGACCTCTCGAAGAGGCTGAAGGGCGCCCCTGTGCCGCAGTTTCCCAAGTTCTGTCCCGACTGCGGGACTCCTCTCGTGAGGGCGGAGGACGAAGCCAAGTGGTTCTGCCCCAACTCGGACGGCTGCCCGATGCAGATCAAGGGGCGCCTGCTGCACTTCGTCTCCCGCAAGGCTATGGACATACTCGCAGGCGAAGCCACGATAGAGCAGTTCTACGACAGCCGCCTGGCGCTATGCCCTGCGGACCTCTACGACATAAGCAAGCTCCAGCTCGTCTCCCTTGAGGGGTGGCAGGAGAAGTCCGCGCAGAACTTCGTCGACAGCGTCGAAGCGTCGAAGAAAGTGCCTTTCGGCCGAGTCCTCTTCGCCCTCGGCATACGCTATGTCGGCGAGAGCACCGCGAGAAATCTCGCCCGCCACTTCGGGGACATCGACTCTCTCACGGCGGCCGGCAAAGAGCAGCTGCTTGAGGTGGAGGATGTCGGGGACGTGATTGCTGGAAGCGTCTATGACTTTCTTCGCAATCCGTTGCACACCAAGGAGATAGACCGGCTTCGCAAGGCAGGTCTCAGCTTCGGCGGGGAGCAGCGGAATGCGGCGCTCTCCGACAGCCTGCAGGGGATGACCGTCGTGGTGTCCGGCAACTTCAGCCTAAGCCGCGACCGCATCAAGGAGATGATAGCCGAGCACGGCGGCAAGGCGGCCTCGTCCGTCAGCAGGAGCACCTCCTTCCTGCTCGCCGGCGCCAAGCCCGGGCCGGAGAAGCTCAAGAAATGCGCGGAGCTGGGGATAGAGATAAAGTCGGAGGAGGAATTCTTCGCCATGCTGCCTCCGTCGGCGAGGAGCGGCACGGCACGGACGGTGGAAGAGCCCAGCCTGTTCTGACAGGGATGGAGACAATAATAATATAAGGAATGAGTTTTTCTGAATTCACAAAGGACGACTACAGGCTGATTGACAAGGAATATGCTTCCCTGATGGATGTGGCGCGCACGCGCTGCCGCAACGAGGAGCAGGTGGCGACGGTGCAGAAGGCGTTCGAGTTCGCCAATCAGGCCCACAAGAACGTGCGACGCCGCTCCGGAGAGCCGTACATCATCCATCCCATCGAGGTGGCGAAGATAGTGGTGTCCGAGATCGGTCTGGGATGCAAGTCCATCTGCGCCGCTCTGCTGCACGACGTGGTGGAGGATACGAGCTACTCGGTGGAGGACATACGCAACCTTTTCGGGGACAAGATAGCCTCGCTCGTGGACGGGCTGACCAAGATCAAGACCGTGCTCGACAACGAGGACCGCAAGGGAGAGGCCATCAGCACGGAAAGCCTCCAGGCGGAGAATTTCAAGCGCATCCTGCTGACTCTCAACGACGATGTGCGCGTCGTACTGATCAAGCTGGCCGACCGGCTGCACAACTGCCGCACCATCGAGTATATGCCCGAACACAAGAGGGACAAGATTCTCTCGGAGACGATGTTCATCTTCATCCCGCTCGCCCACAGGCTGGGCCTCTATGCCGTCAAGTCGGAGATGGAGAACATCTGGCTGAAATATAAGGAGCCCGAAGACTACCGGGACATCACCGAGAAGATCAACAGCAACGCCGCCGCCCGCCAGAAAGACATAGACGAATTCATCGCCCCGATAGAGAAGGCTCTCAAAGACGCCGGCTACAATTTCAGTGTCAGGCAGCGCATCAAGACTCCGTATTCCATATGGTACAAGATGCACAACAAACACGTCGGCTTCGATCAGATATTCGACCTGTACGCCGTCAGGATCGTATTCACCCCCAAGCTCGACGGCCCCCGGAGCGAGCGTGACCAGGCATATCTCATATTCTCCGCCATCACCAACCTCTACCGCGAGAACGTGAGCCGCCGCCGCGACTGGATCTCCCAGCCGAAAAACAACGGCTACGAGGCCCTGCACTGCACCCTGATGAGCCACGCGGGTTTCTGGGTGGAGGTGCAGATACGCTCCCGGAGGATGGACGACATCGCCGAAAAGGGCATCGCGGCCCACTGGGCCTACAAGAAGGACGGCTATATCTCCGAGAACGACTCCGAGATGGACAAGTGGCTCAAGCAGGTGCAGGATATCCTGCTGAGTGACGATGTGAGCGCACTGGAGCTGCTCGACATCATCCACAAGGATCTGGTCAGCTCAGTGATTGTGGTCTTCACCCCCAAGGGCGAGCAGAAGTCGATACTCAACGGCGCGACCGCGCTCGACTTCGCATATATGATCCACACCCACATAGGCAACTCCGCAATCGCGGCCAAGGTCAATATGAAGCTGGTCCCGCTGTCCCAGACGCTCAAGTCCGGAGACCAGGTGGAAATCATCACCGCCGCCAACGCCGCACCGAAGAAAGAGTGGCTGCAGTTCCTGCAGACCCGCTCCGCCCGCAGCAAGGTGATCGAGTATTTCCGTTCCGACAAGGAAGCCGTCGCCGCCGAGGGCAAGAAGCTCTACGAGGAGCGCATACGCCTGATGGGGCTCAAGAACACCCACGCGCTGCTGAAGGATTTCCTCGATTTCAACCAGATACGCGACGCGGAGGAGCTGTGGTTCAGGGTGGGGCTCGGCATTCTGGGGCCCGAGCAGTTCAAGGCCGTCATCGACGAAGAGCGGCTCTCGTCCGGCGACTCCAGAAGGAAAAAGAAACTGGTCATCAAGGGCAACGGCGACAATGTCAAGTACAAGATGGCCGAATGCTGCAACCCGATCCCGGGCGACCCGGTCATCGGCTTCCTGACCGGTGACGGTACGATAATCGTGCACAAGAAGTCCTGCGAGGAGGCCCAGAGGCTCGCCAGCCGCTACGGCAACAGGCTGGTCGCCCCGCAGTGGACATCCAACGAGCAGGAATACCCTATCCGCATCTCTCTCAAGGGGCTGGACCGCATAGGTCTGCTCAACGACATCTCCGGATTCATCTCCAAGACACTGGGCATCAATATGCGCAAGCTGCAGCTCAACGTGGACGGCGGGCTCTTCACAGGCAATATCGAGCTGCTGGTGAAAGACAAGAAGATACTGGAGAATATGGTCGAGGGGCTCAAGAAAATCGACGGCATCCGGGATGTCGTCAGAACGGACATTTGACGCGATGAAAAGATTTCTTCCGCTCCTCCTCGCTCTGCTCGCCGTCTTCGTCCCGATGATGTGCACGCATTCCTGCGCCAACACCACCCAGTCCCCCACCGGCGGGGACAAGGACACCATACCCCCGTACATCGTGGACATCCGTCCTCTCCCGGGCGCTGTCGGCGTGCCTCTCGAAGGGGCGAAGTTCGTGTTCCGCTTCAACGAATATGTCACCGTCAAGCAGAACCGCAACATCTTCCTCTCCCCGCCGCAGCAGAAGCCGCTCAAGTCCCGACTCAAAGGCAAGAATCTCATAGTGAGCGCAGAAGAGCCGCTTGAGCCGAACACCACCTACACCATCAGCTTCACCGATGCCATCGCCGACGCCAACGAGGGCAATATGTTCGCGGGCTACACCTATGTCTTCTCCACCGGGGAGAAGATAGACTCGATGATGATTACCGGCACCGTGCAGGACTGCAACACGCTCTCCCCCGTCAAGGGAGCCACCGTGCTGCTGCACACCGACCTCGCGGACTCGGCCATCTACCGCAGCCGCCCCTACGCCGCCGCCAGGACCGACGACTGGGGGTTCTTCGTGCTGCCGTTCATCAAGGACACGACCTACAGGCTCTACGCCATCACCGACAAGGACAACGACAACATCTTCAACCCCGAGACGGAGCTTGTGGGATTTGTCGACTCGCTGATAAAGCCAGTGCTGACCGCCAACGACAGCGTCAGAGAAATCCTCCGCTACGATATGAAGGATACCGTGGCCTGTCTGGCGAGGCGCAGCGAATATGAACTCAACCTTTTCCGGGAGAAGCCTTCCAAACAGTATATGGTCAACAAGGTGCGCACCGCCGAGCGCTCGGCCTACCTCACCTTTATGGCACACGATGCCGTCATCGACTCCATCACCATCAACGACTACCGTCAGTCCCAGATAATCAGCCAGTTCAATATCGAGCGGGACAGTCTGGAGCTCTGGATCAACAGCCGCCGAGCCGCACCGGACACGATGAAGATAGGGGTCACATACCTCAAGACCGACTCCCTGGGAGTGCTCAAGGCGGAGACCGAACAGGTCAGACTCGCGATGCCGAACGAAAAGCGCACCTATTCGAAGCGCTCGCGCAAAGCCATCAAACAGGAGGACACCACCTGCGTGCTTACTCTCAAGGCAGACCCGAAGACGGTGGAGCAGAACGGATTTGAGCTGGAATTCCGCAACCCGATCATCCGCGAGAGCTTCGACTCCGTCAAGTTTACCGCCATCACCCCGAGGCAGACCGAGCAGAAGATGGAGTTCACCGTCGAACGGGACAGTCTCAACCTGCGCCGCTACATCATACGGCAGAAGGACAAACTCCTGCCGGGCTACGAATACATCGTCAAACTGCCTTACCGCGCGTTCCGCGACATCAACGGCTTCTGGTCGGACAGTCTGGAAGTCAAATGCAAGCTCCCTTCCGACGACAGGCTCAGCACGTTGGAGGCAGTGATGAGCGGAGTGGACGGCAAATATATCGTGGACCTGCTCAACGAGAAGCGGAACAAGGTGCTGCGATCCTATATAATCGACTCTGACAGGACGCTGGTATTCCCTTATCTCAACGAGGGCAGATACTGCATCCGCATCACAGAAGACAGCAACCGCAACTCCATCGTGGACTCCGGCTCGGTGCTCGACCACAGGCAGCCGGAGAAGGTCAGGTTCTACGCACCGGACGGCAACAAGTTTCTCGACATCCCTTCCGGCGCCGAGCTCAGCCAGACCATCAATCTCAGCGAATTGTTCAGATGAAGATGAAAGCGACAAGACCCGGAATCCTCCTCCTCTGCCTGCTCGCGGCAGCCGCCTCCGCGTCCGCCCAAAGCGACGGCATTCAGAACGACCAGCCGTTCGCTCCGGACAGCGCCGTCGTGGTGAAGAAGCGGCTCATCAACGACTACTCCCTCATCGGGGTAAACTACGGCGTGACATTCTCCAACACCTACTTCAGCCCCAGCAAGCACAACCGGGGATATGTCTTCGCGCCCAACTATATCTCAATCACTTACACGAAGTTCAGCAAACTCTTCGACAATCTGCCGTACTTCGCGCTCGTGCTCGGGGCGGCTATGGGCAACGAGGGCTACACTTTCCGCGCCGACAAGGAGACGGGGGCGTCCGCCGATGTGGACGGGGCCACCCGGTGTTCGATGCAGGTGGTGGAAATCCCCGCTATGATGCAGATACACGTCGACTTCGACCCGGGCAAGATAATGGCCAACGCGGGAGTCTATGGAGGATACAGGCGCAGCATCACCCGCTCGGGACCCAATCTCAACCCGGAGTGGACCGACAAGTTCCGCACATACGAGAAACAGCTTGACTACGGCTTCCAGGGGGGTGTGGGGTTCGCGCTGATGTTCGACCCGGTGGAGATACACTTCAACTGCCTGCTGCGCTGGTCGTGGTCCAATCTCTACGAACCGGACTACAACAGCAGTTATTATTACCGCTACGCATACCCTATGGACATAATAGCCAGCGTCGGGCTGCACTTCCAGCTGTCGAAGCGCAACGGCAAGACACGCAAGGAAATCAAACGGGAAGCATACGAGACAGTATATGGAAAGGCTCAGGACGGTTCCGGTAAAAGTAGGTGACGGACTCGTCATCGGGGGCGGCAGCCCCATAGTGGTGCAGACGATGTGCAACACTCACACCTCCGACGTGGAGGCGACGGTCTCGCAGTGCCTCTCGCTGGCTGCGGCGGGCGCACAGATGATACGCATCACCGTGCCGGGGATGCAGGACATCCCACACCTCAAGGACATCAAGAGACGCCTGCGGGATGCAGGCTGCTCCGTCCCCCTTGTCGCGGACATCCATTTCTCCTCTCAGACCGCCATCGCCGCGGCTGAAGCGGTGGAGAAGGTCCGTATCAACCCGGGCAACTTCCACCCCGACCACGACCGGGCACGCTCCGAATTCGCCCGGCTCATCGAAGTCTGCCGAGCTAACGGCACCGCAATCAGGATCGGACTCAACCACGGTTCGCTGGGCACCTACATCACCTCACTCTACGGCAACACCCCGCACGCGATGGCACAGGCCGCAATGGAATGGGTGGCAATGTGCACCGAGGCGAAGTTCTACAATGTCGTGGTCTCGCTCAAGGCCAGCAACACCATAGTGATGACCGAAGCCTACCGCGAGCTGGTGGCGATGATGCAGCGCTCCGGCACCGTCTTCCCTCTGCATCTGGGAGTTACGGAAGCCGGCAACGGCGACAGCGGGCGGATCAAGTCCTGCGTCGGGATCGCCTCCCTGCTTCAGGAGGGCATAGGCGACACGGTCCGCGTGTCCCTCACCGAACCGCCGGAAGCGGAACTCCCGGTGGCCCGCTTCCTCGCGAGCGGCGAGGGCGGAGACGAGATGCTGCGGGCCGCAGTGCAATGGGGCCCGAGACTGCTCCGCAGGGAGATCGACTCCATCCCGGACAGCGCGGAACTGTCGGAGTATCTCAAGGACGAGATAATGCAGGCGGCGCGGCGACGCTTCTACAAGCCGGAGTATATAGCCTGTCCCGGTTGCGGGCGCACTATGTACGACCTCCAGAAGACCTTTGAGGAGGTCAAGGCGCGCACGTCCCACCTCAAGGGGATGGTGATTGCGGTGATGGGCTGCATAGTCAACGGGCCCGGCGAGATGGCCGACGCCGACTGGGGCTATGTCGGAGAGGGCGGAGGCAGAGTCTCCATATACAGAAAGGGCGAGCCCGTGCTCAGGCACGTCCCCGACCGCGAAGCCATCGACCGGCTGCTGGAGCTGATCGCCGCCTCACAGAGAAACAGATAAAGACCGCTACTCCACATACAGGAGCAGCCCCTTGAGGTATTCCCCTTCCGGATGGTATATGCTGACCGGATGGTCTGCGCCCTGACAGAAACGGTCAATGATCCGCACGCGGCGCCCCGTCTGGGCGGCTGCGGAGAAGACGGTGTTGGCGAAGCTTATCTTATCGACTACCTGCGAGCAGCTGAAAGTGAAGACCAGCCCTCCGGGAGCGACCTTTGCGATGGCTGCGGCGTTGAGTCTCTGATAAGCCCTGAGAGCATTGCGAAGCGCATCCCGGTGCTTTGCGAATGCAGGAGGATCGACTATGATCATATCATACTTCCCCTCTTCGCAGCTTCCGAGGAAGTCGATGGCGTCGGTGCAGCGGTTGTGCCAGAGGGAGCTGTCGCAGCCGTTCAGGGCAAGATTTCTGTCGGCAAGGGCGATCGCCTTGGAGGAAGAGTCCACCGAATCCACACTCTTCGCGCCGCCCGTCAGGGCATAGACGCTGAACCCGCCCGTGTAGCAGAAAAGATTGAGCACGCGCCTGCCGGCCGCATATCTGCCCACGAGGGCGCGGTTGTCCCTCTGGTCGAGGAAGAAGCCGGTCTTCTGCCCCTCCTCCCAGTTGACTATGAACTCCCTGCCGTTTTCGCGGACCGCGGCCTCGGATGCTTCGAAACCGTCCCTGCGGTAGAGATATCCGTCCACGAGCTCAAGTCCGGCCTTGAACGGGGCCGTGGCGGAACTCTTGTCATAGACGGCCTTGAGCGAGTCCCCCAGCACCTCTTGAAGTGCGGCGCAAATCTGCGACTTGGCGCGGAACATCCCGACCGAATGCGCCTGCAGCACGCAGACTCCGGCATACCAGTCGATTATCAGTCCCGGAAGGCCGTCACCCTCCCCGTGGACGAGGCGGAAGCAGTCGGTGTCCCGGGCGTCGAAGCAGTCCAGTCCCACAACCCGGCGCATTCCGACCGCCTTGGCTATGGAATTCTTCCAGAAATCCGGCGCGGCAGGGTCTTCGTCGAACGACAGTATCCTCACGGCAATCGAGCCTATCTGGTAGTGACCGGCAGCAAGATACTGTCCTTCAGCGCTATATACGGCCACCACATCCCCTTCTGCGGGACTGCCCTGCACGGTGGCTACGGCTCCGCTGAACACCCACGGATGGAAACGGCGCAGAGACTCGTCCCTACCTCTTTTCAGTATTACTCTTATCATCTTTCTTTTGGACAGGGTCAGGACACGGGTTCATCTGCTCGGGAGTCAGAGGATGCTTCTCGGACTTGAGGAGTTTGAGGTACATCTCGCGGCATATCCACGCGTCGGTGGCGGCATACATCTGCTGCGCCGCCGAGAGCTCGGCCGCCTCCCAGTTGGAGAGCTGCTGGGTCTTGGAGATGCGGCAGCCGAGGATGATGGCGGACATTTTCTTGACACTCTTGTCGCGTATCCCCCATTCGCAGCCTATTTGCTGGAGGTCAACGAAGTTGCGCCCCTCGAACTTGGCGTAATGCTGGAGTCCGCGCACGTCGTCCTTGACTGCCGCGCCGACTTTGATGATGTTCGGGCTGGAGAGCACGGCGCACATCAGGCGTCGCATTCCCAGCTTATTAACTCTGAACAGGAAAGCCTTGTCTCCCCCGGAGAGCTGGAGCAGCGCCACGTGGTGATGCGGCATATTCGCCGAGAAGACCGGACGGGTCTCGGTATCGAACCCGACAATCTTCTGTCTCATCAGGTAGGCTATGGCTCTGGCATATTCGAGCCCCGTCTTTTCTATTATATGTATTTCGCCCGGGAATGCTCCTGCGGGCATTTTCTCTATCTCTTCCGGAAGGATGCTAATTTTGAACATAAGAGCCTGGTATCAGGATGATTGAAGCGTCCGACGCTTCAGGTTTGGGCACCGGTCGGCAGTTCACGACCTGAGGTTTTGCTATATTGTGCGTGAAAAGGTTGTCTTTTCTGAGCATATCATAAATTGTCCTCGCAGTCTCCTCGAACGAGTCCACCACAATGAAATCCCGCGAAATCAGCCGCCCGTAGGTCATTGAGCTTTCGTTCATTATGGAGAGCATCCCCGCGAGCTCGTTCTTGAGCTCCTCGACATCCGCCGACAGGTCATCCACGATGACCGCATCCAGCGCTCCGCCGTGCCCCGTGGCGAGGTAGGAACTCACCAGCGACCGCATAAGGCCTTCGCCGCCTCCCGCCGGCATCGCGAAGCAGAGAGAGCCGGCGTGTCCGGTCTCGGCGGCCTTGGCGGAGAAAACCGCTTTGTACACCTCCGCGGACGAGACGGATCCGTCGTAGAGTATCCCCACATTGAGCAGCCTGCGCTGCGAGCGCATCACTTTGTCGAGCGCAAGCTCCAGCGGAGACAGGAGAGGGATGCCGCAGAGGCTGCTCCGCAACAGCGTGTCGGCATCGAAGAGACCGTAACGGCTGAGGTTGGCCCCGGCCAGCACGATCATCTTTGAAGACTTCTTGGAGCCGAGCCCTTCGAGGTCGTACGGGCTGATGTGCAGAGCAGTATCAAGGGCGCAAAGCACCTCCCGCACCGTCCTTTCGCGGAGCATCGCGACTCCGAGGCTGTCTGACGGGACCACCCCGAGCGAATCGTCAGCTATGCAGACCAGACTCTCCCCGGCGAAATCCGGAAGCCCGTCAGAACAGTAGCGTCCGTCCACATTGTCCCTGCGGTCGTAGAGCGAGAACCTCTCCGAGAAGCGGTCACACACGGCGGGCGGGCCTATGAGAGTGATATCGTCGCCGACTCCGGGTGTGGCGCAACGCTTCAGCAGAGCCATCTCGGGGCCATTACGGGAAGCGAGTATCCCGCGCACATAAGGGATGGTCGGCCTGCGCTCCACGGCAGCCCTGCGGCAGGAGGACAGCAGCGCTGCCCCTATGCAAAGCAAAGCTAAAGCCAGACGGAGTGCGGTCTTCATATTCTGAACATTGCGTAAACTATATTCTTCAGCACATAGCAGACCAGACTCAGCAGCACGGCGAGCGACCAGTGCAGACCGCACAGGATGCAGACCAGAGCGGATGCTATCACGATGAAGACAAAAGCGAGCCTCTTGCTGCGGAGCGTCTGCGGGTCACCCCTGTGGAACTTGAACGAGAACATCGGTATCCTGCTGACCATCAACGCGCAGAGGCAGAGCGATAGCAGCGGGATGAATACCGGCCCGGCGGCCCAGGTCGCAAGGAACGATGCCGGGTCATGGCAGATATAGCAGCAGAGCGAACCCGCAAGCAGCGCGGAAGCCGGCACCGGCAGACCCTTGAACGAGTCCGCCTGAGTCGTATCGATATTGAACTTGGCGAGCCTGAGCGCGGAGGCGAGCGTCATAGCCAGCGGAATCCAGCATACTGCGCTCTCTCCGAACGCGAGCGTCTTCATCAGGGTGTAGAGCATCACCGACGGGAGCACCCCGAAACTGACGAGGTCGCAGAGCGAGTCGAGCTCCTTGCCGAAATCCGAATAGGCTCCGAGCGCCCGGGCGCAGAACCCGTCCAGGAAGTCGAACACCGCTGCGGCGATCATCATCCAGAACGCGGGCTCAAGCCTGCCCTTGAACGCGAATACCACCCCGACGATACCGCAGACGATATTCATCGAGGTGACAAAATCAGGGATATACTTCCTGATGCGCATCATCTGCCGAGTTTCTTGCGGAGATCCTTAGGCAATGCGGACTTGTGTATCATATAATCCATACTCTGGTTCTTGACGAAAGCCTCGGTGACATACCAGATGCCCTTGTACTTGCCGGTCTCCCCCCAGGAATTCTTGACCATATAATACTTCTTGCCGTCCTGGTCCTTGGCGATGCCGAAAATCTGCATCCCGTGGTCGTCGGTGATGGTCTTGTTGTCAAACTCCAGCTGACGGCTCTCCTGGGTCGGCACAGCCTCCACGATCTTGACAGGAGCGGGCTTGCCCTCCTCCTTGCCCACCCAGTGCTCCTGGTCGGAGCCCGCGGTGCTGGCCTTGACATCCACCAGGATCCCCAGCCCGTTGCGGGTGAAGCCGGCGTGGCTCACATCAGCGCCCCAGGCCACGGTGTATCCGTCCATTATGGCCTTGTCGAGGACTGACATAAACTCGTCGATAGGGACATTGTATACCTCGTCCCAGCGCCAGTTGTCGCAGACCTCGAGCGGGAACCAGGTGTAGAACGGGTGGTGGGTGAATGAACTGAGGGTCACATAGTCCTCAGGCACGATCTTCATAGCGTCGCGGTAGCTCTCCGGGGTATATTCCTTGCCGTCGACGGTAAATCTCTCCGGCCACGCTCCGAGATAGGTGTCAAGGATGGCCTTGAACCCCGGTTTCCACGCGGTGGTGAGGGTTCTGTTCGGGTTTTTCGCCACGGCTGAAATATATCCCTTCAGTACCGCGTCGAGCTCGGCCTGCTTAGGGAGCGGTGTGCCGTAGTTCATCCCGGTCATCGCCTCCTGCGGCACGATGCCGTAGTCCCGTATCACCGCCAGCACATCGTCGGCTTCGGACCCGGCGGCAAAGGTGAGATTGCCGTCCAGACGCACATACTTCACGGCCCTGTCCATATAGGAGTGGGAGACCACGAAGAACTCGGAGAAGTCGGGATACTTGAGAGTGTCCTTGATGCCACCGAGCCTGATGGCCTCGGACTCGAAGAAACTGATGGTCGAGTAAGCCCAGCAGGTGCCGCTGGAAGCCTGATTCTTCACAGAGGTGATAGGGTTGGCTTTGACTGTGGTGAAACTGTAGTCGAGGTCCGCCACAGGGGATTTGACTTGAGCGTAAGCTCCCAGAGAGGCGCATAGCAATGCGGCCGCGATGATGATCTTCTTCATATGATAAAAACCCGTATTATTACAATGCGGCTCATCAGAGGCCGCATCCACAAATATAGTGAATTAGTCTTTATCTGCCGCCTTTTTGCGCACAAAAAAAGGGGGCAGACTAAAAAGTCCCGCAGGGACCGCGACGTAGGAGCGAAATACCCCTCATAGGGGTCTCAGACGACAGGCGGTTCATCGTCGAACTCCAAAAGGAGCCGCAGACGGCGTTCTTCGAGCGGTGCGTGTACTACTGCGCCGGCACTTATCACGGGCTGCTGGGCCGCGGCGAGCTGTACGACAGCCTCTGCCCTGTGTTCCTGATAGGCATACTGAACTTCCGGCTGGAACACGCTGACGAGACCCTGTGGGGCAGCGAACACGTCGTATCCGAGTACCGGATGATTGAAAAGCGGACGGGAGAGCTTGCTCCGCCGACAATTTCTTGTATATTTGCGGAGTTGGGAAGATTCGACAAGCCGCTCTACGAGTGCAGAAGCGACAGGGATGCGCTCTTCTATATGATACGGCACGGAAGCGTGCTGGAGGAGCTTCCCGGGGAGCTGGCCCACAGGCCATACGCCGAGGCACTGGCGGAGGCGTGCGAGATTGCTCTCTTCCCGAAGGACAAGAAACTGATATACGACGAGGATATGATTTCAGAGCGTGACATTGCCGCGAAATGCCAGTATGCTTTCGGCGAAGGCGAGGCCAAAGGAAGAGCTGAAGGACAAAAAGAGATTGCCACTAATATGCTGTCGGCAGGACTCCCGGTCAGCCAGATAGCCAACTGCACCGGACTCTCCGAGGAAGAGGTGCTGGCCCTGCGGTAACATCAGCACGGAAAGGACAGGCAGGACGACTCGCGATGCTTTTGTGTTGAGCGGGGACTCCCTGCCTGTTCTGTCCACCCGTAAGCATCAGGAATCCTCGGCTTGCCCGGCAATCTCTTTCCTGCCGACAGCATAAGATAAAATTTTTACATTTCTTATCTGAAGTTTTGCCGTTTCTTATGAGAATTGCTGTTTCAGAATGGCGAGATACGGGAAAAGATGCTATGTTTGCAGGCAGTTAGTAATGATGAAAAAATAAGTTGGTAAAATTTTGTAAAGGATTTTTGTAGATAAATTTGTTTGTGAAGAAGGAGCGTACCGGGGTACGTGACTGATGAACAAATGAATTTAGAACAAAAAGACCAGCAAAAGTACCAAGTTATTTTTTAGGAATTACT
>CAVGLS010000011.1:0-47228 GCA_963630225.1 bacterium | reverse complement strand
CAAAAAAGGCCAAAACCGCCATTACAGCGGCCTGTGGCCTCAGATTATCCTTTTTATCTTTTTCTTAACTGTCAAAGACGGGAATATACGAAAAAAATATTGTAGATTTGCTTCCCGAAAACCAATACCTTCGGCAATGTACGATTTCGATGAAATAATTGACCGCCGCGGCACGCGATGCTGCAAGGTTGATACGCTTAAGGAAACTTACGGACGCGAGGACCTGAAGTCCCTCTGGATAGCGGATATGGATTTCCGCACCCCGGACTTCATACTCGACGCGCTGCGGCGCAGGCTCGACCATCCCATACTCGGCTACCCTACCACCGGCTCCGACTATTTCGAGATAGTGTCGGACTGGGTGAGCTCACTGCACGGATGGAAGGTCGCGCCGGAGCATTTCCGCTTCATCCCCGGGATAGTGAAGGGCCTCGGATTTGCCGAGCGCTGCTTCCTCAATCCCGGCGACAAGGTCATCATCCAGCCTCCGGTATATCATCCGTTCCATAATGTGACCGTGGCCTGTGGTTTCGAGGTGGTGAACAATCCGCTCCGTCCCGTATACGACAGCGACGGGTTTCTGCAGACCTACGAGATGGATCTCGACTCTCTCGAATCCCTGATTGACGAGCGGACCAAGATGCTCATCCTCTGCAACCCGCACAACCCTTGCGGTGTCTGCTTCAGCGAGGAGTCCCTGCGGAAGCTCGCGCTCATCTGCCGCAGCCGCGGCATCATAGTGCTTTCCGACGAGATACACGCCGAGATGGTGCTCGGTGGCCGCAGGCATCACCCGTTCGCGTCCGTCAGCGAGGATGCGGCACAGTGCAGCATCAGCTTCCTCGCTCCGTCCAAGACCTTCAACATCGCCGGCGTCGTCAGCTCCTACTGTATCGTTCAGAACCCGGAACTCGCCACGCGGTTTTTCGGCTACATCGAGTCCGTCGAGGTGGACTACCCTACCATATTCTCCGCCGAGGCGACCCGCGCCGCCTACACCGACCAAGGCCGCGAATGGCGTAAGGAGATGCTCTCCTATGTGGAAGGGAACATCGACTTCGTGGACAGCTGGCTGCGCGCCAATCTGCCCGTCATCCGCGCCGTCCGGCCTCAGGCGTCGTTCCTCGTCTGGCTGGACTGCCGCAAGATAGGTCTCAACCAGCAGGGACTCGTGAAGCTCTTCGTCGACGGGGCGCACCTCGCTCTCAACGACGGTGCGATGTTCGGAGCGGAAGGCACGGGCTTTATGCGACTTAACGTAGGATGCCCCCGCAGCGTCCTGCGGAGTGCGCTGGAGAGTCTGGCCGGGGCTGTGGGTACCATTTGAAAGTTTTTTAATAAACTTTGTCCCCAAGGCTTGCAGGTTCATATTTTTTGACTACCTTTGCATTCCCGTTGGGGCAACGAGGTGCTGTAGCTCAGGTGGTAGAGCAATGGACTGAAAATCCATGTGTCGCCGGTTCAACTCCTGCCAGCACCACGACGACGAGGGGGTGACTGAAAAGTCCATATGGGACTTTTCAGTCACCCCCTTCAGGTTTCGGTCCTATGGGCCTCTAAAACCGTGTTTTGCTCTTGCGAAACTTAAATCACTAAAAGGCGACAGAGCCAATATAATTGGTGCAAGTATAAGAACTTTTTCGTATTTTTGACCATTATGTACGACAGCAAGAACGGATTATATGTGGCTCACGGCCCGGGAGGGCCTATAAGCATCATCGGACGCATGGCGAACCGCCACGGTCTGATAGCCGGAGCGACCGGCACGGGCAAGACAGTTTCACTCCAGGTTCTCGCCGAGACCTTCAGCCAGGCGGGCGTGCCTTGCTTCATGGCTGATATGAAGGGCGACCTCTCCGGCATCAGCCAGATGGGAAGGATGAACGGATTTATCGAGAAAAGGTGTGCCGAATTCGGCATCTCCAGCCCGCAGTTCGCGGGCTGTCCGGTCAGGCTCTACGATGTCTTCGGGGAGCAGGGGCATCCTATGCGCACCACCATCTCCGATATGGGCCCTCAGCTGCTCTCAAGGCTGCTCGGACTCAATGACGTGCAGTCCGGCGTGCTTGACATAGTGTTTAGGGTTGCGGACGACAAGGGGCTGCTGCTCATCGATATCAAGGACCTTCGCGCGATGCTCGGCTATGTCTCCGAACACGCCGCCGAGTACCGGCAGCAGTACGGCAGCGTCACTTCCGCCAGCGTCGGCGCCATCCAGAGGGCGATACTCTCACTGGAGGCGGAGGGGGCGGAGAAATTCTTCGCCGAGCCTTCGTTCGAGATTTCAGACCTTTTCGCGGTCGAGGGCGGACGCGGGGTGATGAGCGTGCTCGCGGCCGACAGGCTGATGCAGAATCCGAAGCTCTATTCGACCTTCCTGCTCTGGCTGCTGTCCGAGATATATGAGACGATGCCGGAAGTCGGCGACCTTGACCTCCCGAAGATGGTATTCTTCTTCGATGAGGCGCACACCCTCTTCACCGACACGGCCCCGGCCCTTGTGGCGAAGATTGAACAGGTCATAAGGCTCATCCGGAGCAAGGGAGTGGGGGTATATTTCATCACCCAGAGTCCTACCGACATTCCGGAGTCCGTGCTCGGCCAGCTCGGCAACCGCATTCAGCACGCCCTCAGAGCATATACCCCAAAGGACCAAAAGGCCGTGCGCTCCGCAGCCGAGACATTCAGGCGCAACCCTTCGTTCGACACCGAGGAAGCCATAATGAACCTTGCCACCGGCGAGGCCCTCGTCAGCTTCCTCGACGAGAACGGCGCTCCGTCGGTGGTCGAGAGAGCCAGGATACTCTTCCCGCTCAGCCAGATAGGGACCATCACCGAGGGGCAGAGGCTCGATCTGCGCAACGCCTCCCCTCTCAAGGGCAAATATGATATGACGATAGACCGCGAGTCGGCGTTTGAAGTGCTGCTGGCGGACAGCGAAAAGGCCTCCCGGGAGCAGCAGGAGGTCCAGAGCAGGAAGCAGGAGCGCTCCGGCCGCGACACCGCCGTCAAGATTGGCGGAGCAGTGCTTACCGCCGCAGCCACCGCGGCCCTTTCCAGCGTGGGGCGGAGCGCCGGCACCGCCGCGGCCAATGCCGTGAGCGGCAAGAAGAGCCGCTCAAGCAGAAGCGTCGGCGAGAAAGCCCTGTCCAGCGCCACATCCAGCGCTCTGCGCACGCTCACGAGAAGCATTCTCGGCAGCCTTATAAAATAGAGAAGATGAGATTGAGAAACTTTCTTCTGGCGCTCCTCGCCATCTGCGCGGTATCCTGTGGCCGCAAGGGTCAGGACAAGCTCTCCGAAGAGGACAACACTCCCCTCCCGCCGCTCGGGTTCTACACCGACCGCTACTCCGCCGACACGACCGTGGTCCGCAGCGGAGACACCTTCTCCGTGCTGATGCGACGGCTCGGGTTGAGCGCCGCCGACGCCTACACCCTGAGCACGCTCTGCGAGAAGAATGTCTTTGATCTGCGCAAGCTGCGCGCCGGCAACCACCTGCACGCCTACTACGAAGACAGCGACAGCAGCAGGATCCTCCGTTATGTAGTCTACGAGCAGGACAAGGTGCGCTCCACCGTCTTCCAGTGCAGCGACTCGCTCGCGATATGGAACGTAGACAAGCCTGTAGAGCATCAGCGCCGTCTCGCGGACGTCACGATACGGAGTTCCCTGTGGAATGATATGATTGCCGCAGGCGCGTCTCCGAACCTCATAATGAACCTCGCTGACATCTATCAGTGGAGCGTCAATTTCTTTACCCTCCGCGACGGAGACCGCTTCCGCGTCATCTATTCCCAGACGGTATGCGAAAATGAAGTCGTGTCGATAGATACGGTGCATTTCAGCCTCTTCAACGGAGCCGACGGCAAGCAGGTGGCGGCGGTACGCTACAGCACAGCCGAGGGCGGGGGCAACACCTATTGGGACAAGGGCGGCGTAAGCCTCAAGAGAATGTTCCTGAAAGCACCTCTCAAATACAACCGCATCAGCAGCCGTTTCTCCTACCACCGCAAGCACCCTGTCACGGGCAAGGTCAAGGCGCATACGGCAGTGGACTATGCGGCCCCGACCGGCACGGAAGTCCACGCCATCGGGGACGGAGTCGTGACCAAGTGCGGCTGGGACGGAAGCGGCGGCGGCAACCGCATCCGCATCAAGCATATGCAGGGATACGAAAGCTGCTATATGCATCTTTCGCGCTTTGCGAAGGGGATAAAGGTCGGGACAAGAGTCTCGCAGGGACAGCTCATAGGATATGTCGGAGCCACCGGCACGGCCACCGGCCCGCATCTTGATTTCCGCATCTGGGAGAAAGGCCGGCCAATAGACCCTCTGTCGCTCAACTCTCCCGCTTCCGAGCCGCTGGCCAAGAAATATCTGGAGGAGTTCAACGCACTCTACGACAAGTATATCGCAGAGGTGGAGACGGCTTCCTCAGCCACCGCCTCCGTCCCGACGGAAAGCGGAGATGGAGATTAACCCCATAGCATATTTCCGCTCCCCGGTGGACGGCAAGTTCGGACTGCCGCGTCAGGCCGGGATCGTCACCTCGCTCCGGGGAGAGATTGTGCTGGAGCCCCCATACAATTCTCCGGAATCCCTGCATGGACTGGAGGGTTTCGACTACCTGTGGCTGATATGGGCCTTCAGTCTCAACCCTTCCGCCGGCTCCCGTCACCTGACGGTCCGTCCGCCGCGGCTTGGCGGCAACAGGCGCGTCGGGGTATTCGCCTCCCGCTCCCCTTTCCGGCCCAACCCATTGGGACTCAGTTCGGTGCGCATCGAGAGCATAGACCCTCCCGGAGGCGTGATTGCAGTCTCCGGCGCCGACCTTGCCGACGGCACGCCCATATATGACATCAAACCCTATATAGAATACTCTGACAGTCATCCCGGAGTCCGATGCGGCTTTACCGACTCCTGCAGCTGGGAGAGGCTCTCCGTGGAGATTCCGGACGGGGCCGCCTCCGTCTTCTCCCCCGATGAACTCCTCTCCCTGCGGGAACTTCTTGCGGAAGACCCGCGTCCGCAGTACCACGACGACCCTGATCGCGTCTACGGCCTGAAATATCTCGGGCGCGACATACGTTTCAGGGTGGACGGCGACTCTCTCAGCGTCACGGAGATAGTCTGACCCGTTTTCGTCGAGGAAATCGGCTCATTCGTCGATTACGTTTGCCCCGCTCCCCTGCGGGGCATATTTTCGCTGCCTGAATATTCAAAGTCAGGATATGAAAGCGAAATCAATCATTCTCACACTTGTCTGCTCGCTCACTCTGCTGCACGCAGCGGAGTCTGCGGCCCGGACCCCTTCGGACCGGACCGGGAAGTGGACTCTCCGGGACTGCATCGACTATGCGCTGGAAAACAACATCTCTCTCCGCCAGGTCCGCAACCGGCAGCTTTCCGGCTTCGAGGACACACGTCAGGCCAAAGCCGCCCTCTTCCCGAGCCTCAATGCCTCCGTCAGCCAGGGCATTACCAACCGGCCCTTCACTGACAGCGGCAGCAGCACCGTCATCGGTTCCGACATCTACAGCACCTCCGGCTCCACCAGCTATTCGGGCAACTACGGCCTCAACGCCTCGGTGACGCTCTTCAGCGGAGGGAGTCTCATCACTTCTCTCAAGCAGAGCAGAGTGCAGAATTCGGTGGATTCCCTCTCTGTACAGGAAACTGCCAACGATATAGTGATTTCCCTCGTGCAGGCATATATGCAGTGCCTCTACGCGACGGAAGCCGTCAATCTCGGGGAACTCACCGCCGAATCCTCCAGGGTTCAGCTCGAAAGGGCCGTTGAACTCAAGAATGTCGGGCGGCTGAGCAGGGTGGATGTCGCGCAGCTCGAGAGCCAATATGCTTCAGACCGCTACCAGGTCACTTCCGCCAAGGCCAGCCTCGACGGCTACCGCTTGCAGCTCAAACAGCTGCTGGAACTCGGAGTAAACGATGAAATAGAACTGGAAGACCCTTCAGAGGACGAGGCGGAAGTCCTCAAACTCCTTCCCCCCAAGGAGGAGATATATCTCAAGGCCCTCGACTCTATGCCGGAAATCCGGAAAGCGGCCCTCAACGTGACGGCATCTGAACTCAGCATACGCCAGGCCCTATCCTCCTACTCGCCGACTCTGATGGCGACGGCATCCCTGGGGACGACCAATGTCTCCGGACTGGACAGCTCCTTCGGCTCGCAGATCAAAAAGAACTTCAACGAAAGCATAGGACTCAGCCTGCAGATCCCGATTCTCCAGGGGCGCAAGGCTAAAACTGCCGTCAACAAGGCCAGAATCGCGCTCGACGACAGCCGTCTGGAACAGCTCAGCACGCAAAAGGCTCTCCTCAAGGAAATAGAAGACGTCTATCTCAATGCAGTGTCGGCCCAGTCCAAGTACACTTCGGCCAAGGAACAGGAGAAGTACGCCGAGCAGAGCTACAATCTCACCTCCGAGCAGTTCAGCGTGGGGATGAAGAACACCGTGGAGCTGATCACGGCCAAGAACAATCTTCTCAACGCCCGTGCGGAGCTTCTTCAGGCCAAATATACGGCGCTGATGAACAACGCCTTACTCGACATTTACCAGGGGAATAACAAAACAAACACACAATATGAAAGCGAACAATAAATCTCTGTGGACAGCACTTGCGGTCCTGTGCGTGGCCGCGGCCGCATTCTTCCTGTTCCGTCCGGACGAGGGGAGAGGCGTAAGTCTCGAGACAGCAAGGGTCGAGAGAATGGACATCGTCAATTCCGTGACCGCCACGGGGACGGTGGAGCCTGTCACCAAGGTCGAGGTCGGCACGCAGGTGTCAGGCATCATCGACAAGCTCTTCGCCGACTACAACGACATCGTAAAGGCGGGACAGATCATAGCCGAGATGGACAAGGTCAACCTCGAAGCCGAACTGGTCTCCTCAGAAGCCCAGCTCTCCGCCGCGAAGACCGAATACGAATACCGGGAGAAGGAATACAGGCGCACCGCTCAGCTCCACGAAAAAGAACTCGTGAGCGACTCTGACTACGACTCCGCCTACTATCAGTACCAGACGGCCAAGAACAGCTACAGCCAGGCTCAGGCCTCCTACACCAAGGTGAAGCGCAATCTCAGCTACGCGACCATCACATCCCCTATCGACGGGGTGGTAATCAGCCGCGCCGTCGAGGAAGGCCAGACCGTGGCCGCCGGATTTGAGACCCCTACCCTTTTCACCATAGCCAAGGACCTTACAGACATGCAGGTGATCGCCGATGTGGACGAAGCCGATATCGGACAGGTCAGGGAGGGGCAGAAGGTCATCTTCACAGTCGACGCCTATCCTGACGACGAGTTCAGCGGCATCGTGGAGCAGGTCCGCCTTGAAGCCACCACCACTTCCAATGTCGTCACATACGAAGTCGTGATTTCGGCTCCGAACCCGGACCTCAAGCTCAAACCGGGCCTTACCGCGAATGTCACCGTGACCACTCTGGAGGAGAAGGGTGTGCTTGCCGTGCCGACCAAGGCCCTGAGATTCACCCCCGACCCAGAGCTGCTCTCATCCATCGGCATCAGCATCGACGGCTCCGCGTCCAATGGTCCCGACACCAGGACGCTGTGGGTAAGAAACGGCAATACGATCAGCCCCAGGGCCGTCACCGTCGGCCACACCAGCGGCGACAGGACGGGGATAGATGGCGGAGTCTCAGAAGGGGACGAAGTCGTGACGGGACTGACCGTGGCGGCGCCGGAAAAGATGGCCACGACCGAAAGAAGCCCTTTCGCCCCGGGCCCGAGAAACGATAATAGGAAATAGCGCGATGAAAGAGGTTATCAAACTGGAGAACATCCGCCGGGACTTCGTCGTGGGCGGCGAGACCGTTCACGCGCTGCGCGGGGTATCCTTCACCATAGAGGAAGGCGAGTTCGTCACCATCGTGGGCTCTTCCGGTTCGGGCAAATCCACCCTTCTGAACATACTCGGCTGCCTGGACACGCCGACTTCCGGAGAATATCTGCTCGACGGGGTGTCGGTGCGCACGATGGACAAGAACGAGCGCGCCACGCTGCGCAACCGTAAGATAGGCTTCGTGTTCCAGAACTACAACCTGCTCGCCAAGACCACCGCGGTGGAGAATGTCGAGCTGCCTCTGATGTACAATTCCAAGTACTCCAAAGCGGACCGCTACGAGCGTTCCGTCAAAGCGCTGAAAGCAGTGGGGCTGGGCGACAGGCTCGAACACAAGAGCAACCAGATGTCCGGAGGACAGATGCAGAGGGTCGCCATCGCCCGGGCCCTTGTCAACGACCCGGCCGTAATCCTCGCCGACGAGGCGACTGGAAACCTCGACACCCGCACGAGTTTCGAGGTGCTGGTGCTCTTCCAGCAGCTCCATTCCGAGGGAAGGACCATAATCTTCGTGACCCACAACCCCGAGATAGTCAACTACAGCACCCGGACCGTCACCCTGCGCGACGGGAAGCTGACGGGCGACGTGCGCAACGGACATATCCTCGATGCGGCGGAAGCGCTCGCCAAACTCCCTGCGGACAACGAAGTATGAGAGAGCGAGAGAGAGGCTCTGTTTTTGAAAAGATTGAGAAATGAATTTTGGAAATTTATTTAGAATAGCCCTTAAAGCCTTAGGCAACAACAAGTTCCGGGGATTTCTCACAATGCTGGGGATCATCATAGGCGTGGGTTCCGTAATCACTATGCTCGCCATCGGACAGGGTTCCAAGAAGAGCATACAGGAAGAAATCAGCGAGATGGGGTCCAATATGATAATGATTCATCCCGGCGGAGATATGATGGGAGGGGTGAGGCTGAGCGCCGATGACATGCAGTCGCTCAAGGTCAAGGACTTTGAGGATATCATCAGCAGATGCCCCCATGTGTCGCTCGTGTCCCCTTCGGTCAATTCCGCAGGGCAGGCCGTCTACGGGGCCAACAACACGCCGACCTCTGTCTATGGAGTGAATCAGGACTATCTCGAAATCCGCGGATACAAGGTGCAGGACGGGGACGTCTTCTCCGACCAGGACATCAAGACCGCGGCGAAGGTCTGCCTTGTCGGGAAGACCATCGTGGACGAACTCTTCACCAACGGGGAGAACCCCGTCGGCAGGGTGATCCGCTTCGGCTCAATCCCTTTCCGTATCGTGGGCGTACTGGAGAGCAAGGGATACAACAGTATGGGGATGGACCAGGACGACCTTATCGTCACCCCGTATACCACCGTGATGAAGAGGATTCTGGCCGTCACCTACCTTCAGGAAATCGTCTGCTCCGCCCTCAGCGAAGCCTACACCGACGAGGCGATAGAAGAGATTACCGCCGTGCTGCGCTCCAACCACAAGCTCAAGGAAAGCGACGAGGATGATTTCGACATCCGCTCCCAGCAGGAGCTCTCCTCGATGATGACCAGCACCAGCGATATGATGTCGACCCTGCTCGCCGCAGTCGCGGGGATCTCGCTGCTGGTCGGAGGCATAGGCATCATGAACATAATGTATGTCTCCGTGACCGAACGCACGAAGGAAATAGGCCTCAGGATGAGCATAGGCGCGAAGGGCCGGGACATACTCGCCCAGTTCCTCATAGAAGCGACGCTGATAAGCATCACGGGCGGACTGCTTGGAGTGGTGCTGGGGGTGACGGCGTCATATATCGTCAAGGTTCTGCTCTCCTACCCTATCGTGATACAGATGTGGAGCATCGTGCTCTCGTTTCTGGTCTGCACGATTATCGGCATCTTCTTCGGCTGGTATCCGGCCCGCAAGGCTTCCAACCTTGACCCTATCGAGGCCATCAGATACGAATAGCGGACGATGTGAAGAAGTTGTTGCAAAAGCGCGGCAACTTCTTTATTTTTGCAGTTCAGGTTCTGCAAGTGCCTGCACAAGGCTCAGTTGTTTTTTTGCTTGCGGAGCTTGAGTGAGTCTGTAAGGCTTGCTTTGTGTCGCATCGGGATTCGACCGTGGTTTTTCGGATATGAGTACAAACAGAAAAAACAGAGTTTCGTATATTCATCTTGCGGTGTGGGTGGTGATACTCGCCATGCCGTTTTTCTCCCTGCAGCCGGGGCGGCCGCTTCACGGCGGAGCGGACTATGTACTGTTTCTGCCGGTGATTGCGTCGTTCGTGGCCGTATTCTATGTCAATTATCTGGTTCTGGTCAAAAAGTATCTGCTCGCCCACCGGACAGGTCTTTTCATCGCCTGGAACATAATCCTCATCGCCGCCGCCATACTTTTCGTGAGAGTGTTCTTCGTGCTTTTCGTCGCGCCTCCACCTATGCCTTACCGCCCTCCGAGGCCGCTTGCGGATACGGTCAGCTTCATCCTCTACAACACTATGGTCTATGCCTGCATCGCCGGCATCGCGGTCGCTCTGCGCATGACCGAGGAATGGTACAGAAACGAATCGCAGCGCAAGGAGATTGAGAAGGCGGGAGCGGAAGCGGAACTGGCGACCCTCAAGAACCAGGTCAATCCCCACTTCCTCTTCAACACCCTCAACAATATCTATTCGCTGATTCAGATAGACCCCGTCAAGGCGCAGGAGGCGGTGCACGACCTCAGCGGGATGCTGCGCTACGTCCTCTACGACAGCCAGCCGCAGACAGTTCCGCTCTCCAGGGAGTGCGCTTTCATCAGGGATTATATCAAACTGATGAGCGCGAGGCTCGCGGACGACGTCAGTCTGAGCGTCACTTTGCCCGAAACTCCGTCCGACACCCGGATCGCCCCCCTGCTCTTCATCCCCCTTGTGGAGAATGCGTTCAAGCACGGGATCAGCGACAGCGAAGCGTCATTCATCAGGATTTCGCTGAGCGAGACGGACGATGCTGTGGAATTCAAGGTGGAGAACAGCTGCTTCCCGAAGGACGGCTCCGACAGGAGCGGATCCGGCATAGGCCTTTCCAATCTCGTGCGCAGGCTGGAAATGCTCTACCCGGGCGGATATTCCTTCGAACACGGCAGGGTGCAGAGCACCTATCGCAGCTTCTTGAGGATAAGGACGCAAAACAGCCTCTGAAAAGATGGAAAGAATCACCTGCATAGTAGTGGATGACGAGCCGCTTGCCGCCCGGCTGATAGAGTCCTATGTCCTGAAAACTCCTTTCCTCGAGCTGAAAGGCTGCTTCAACCGCGGGACAGCCGCATTCGAGTTTCTCCAGAGCAACTCCGTGGATCTGCTTTTCTGCGACATCCAGATGCCGTCGCTCAACGGGATGGAACTCTCCAGGATGCTGCCCGACAGGACCCGGGTCATCTTCACCACCGCATTCAGCGAATATGCGGTCGAAGGTTTCCGCGTGAGGGCGCTGGACTACCTTCTGAAGCCCGTCTCATACGATGACTTCCTTTCTGCGGCGGTCAAGGCCAGGGACTTTTTCGCCCGGTGCGAAGCCCCTGCCGCTCCGACCTCCGAGGGCAGGCAGCCCAAGAGCATCTTCGTCAAGACCGAATACCGGCTGCAGCAGATCGAACTCGAAAGGATACTCTACATAGAGGGATTCAAGGATTATGTGCGGATACACCTCGACGGCGAATCCGCGCCGGTCCTTTCGCTGATGAGACTGAAGAGTCTCGAAGACAGCCTCCCCGCCGGACGCTTCGTCCGGGTGCACAGGTCATATATAGTGCAGACTGTCCGCATCGAGGCCATCGAACGGAACCACATCATCATCGCCGGCGAACGCATCCCTATTGGCGAAAGCTACCGGAACGCACTCCGGGACGCGCTTTCCAACACCGCCATACTGCCCGCCGAAAAGCAGGACCCCACTCTCTGATTGCTACCTGCAGGCGGTGATGTGGAAGCAGTGCTCCTTGCGCTCGTATTTGACAAGGCACTTGCCCGCCCGCTTGCGGTCGCGCAGCACCTCTCCCAGCACCTTGGTCAGCTCATACGGCTGCATAAACGCCTCCGACTCGTCCTCTCGGAAGTAGCGGGTGTAGGTGATGTCGAAGGTGGTCGCATAGCAGTGGGCGGAGTTGTCGCTGGCGTTGGGGTTGCCGCTGCGCCGCAGCTTTCGGACATCCTCCTCCGTGCGCAGCAGCGACGAGACCACCAGCTTGTAGTCAAGCAGCCGCTTCGACTTGAGGGAGTCGCGGAACGCCTCCCCTATCGCATTGAGCTCCTCCGCCGCCCCTTCGGTGAGGAAAGGCATCGAATACTTCAATTCGTCCACCACATAGCAGCCGCTGTCGCTGATGCGCACAAGCCCCGCCAGCGTGTCGACTTCGCTCCTGGTCTCCGGCACGGCCCTGAGCCCTGAGCGTTTGGCCACCTCAAGATGCCGTTCGTTGAGATCGGCGAAGAGGGAGGCATATTTCAGTCTCGGGCCGTAGTAGATGACTTCACGGGCAGCGGCCTCTCCCGTCCCGTCCACATCGTCATCATCGGCGGCCATCTCCCCGACTGTCTGCGCTTCAATCTCGTCATCGCCTCCGATCTCAGCCTGCTCCCTGCTGATCTCCGCAGTCAGCCTCCGCGTGTCGGAGCGGTCTTCTGTGTTGAGGCTTCCTCCGGCAAGTATGCCGAGGAGGAAGCCTGCAACAAAGGGAATGGTGATGACAAGAAGGCCTTTATAGCTCTTCTTCATCTTGATTATGCTTGATATTTGACTATCGGCTGACGTGCCGCACGGGTCTCGTCAGGACGTCCGACAGGAGTATTGTGAGGGGCGGAATGCAGGAGTTCCGGTGAGGTCCTCGCCTCCTCTGCTATCTTTCGCATCACCGCGATGAATGCGTCGAGGGTCTCCAGCGACTCGGTCTCGGTCGGCTCGATCATTATCGCCTGATGGAAGAGCAGCGGGAAATAGATGGTCGGCGCGTGGAAGCCGTAGTCCAGAAGACGCTTCGCCACGTCGAGCGTGCTCACCCCGTTGTCCTCAAGCAGCCCATCGAATACGAATTCGTGCTTGCACACGGTCGGAATCGGCAGCTTGTAGCAGTCTTTGAGGGATTCCTTGACATAGTTGGCACCGAGCGTGGCGAGCTTGCCCGCAAGGCGGAGGTTCTCCCTGCCCAGCATCAGAATATAGGCATAAGCCCTCAGGATGACCCCGAAGTTGCCGTGGAAACCGCTCACGCGCGGAATGTCGACAAACTTCGCGAGCCGCTCTGAGACACCCACAGGGCCGCTTCCCGGACCTCCGCCGCCGTGAGGGGTGGAGAATGTCTTGTGGAGGTTGAGATGCATTATGTCGAAACCCATATCACCGGGTCTTACGACGCCGAGCAGCGGGTTCATATTGGCCCCGTCGTAGTAGAGCAGACCTCCGCAGCCGTGCACGAGCCCGGCTATTTCCTTGATGTCCTTCTCGAAGAGCCCGAGCGTGTTAGGGTTGGTCAGCATTATGCCGGCGATGTCGTCTCCGAGCAGAGGCCTGAGCGAGTCCACGTCCACGAGACCGTCCGCCTTCGACTTCACCACCACTGTCTCAAGGCCGCAGACCGCGGCGGAGGCGGGATTGGTGCCGTGTGCGCTGTCCGGGACAATCACCTTGATGCGTCCGGTCTCGCCCCGGCTCAGGTGGTACTCCCTCATCAGCATCAGGCCGGTCAGCTCGCCGTGCGCCCCCGCGCAAGGCAGGAAAGTGAATCTCTTCATCCCCGTGATCTCGCAGAGAGCCTTTTCGATGCCTTCGTAGACCGAGCGGGCTCCTTCTACGGTAGAAGAAGGCTGAAGCGGATGCAGCCCGCTGAATCCCGGCATCGCCGACACTTCCTCGTTGATCTTCGGGTTGTATTTCATCGTGCAGCTGCCGAGCGGATAGAACCCGCTGTCCACACCGAAATTCATCTGGCTCAGGTTGGTATAGTGGCGGACCACGTCAGGCTCGCTGACTTCAGGGAGAGCGGGCGCCGTCTGACGCCAGACTTTCCCCTCTTTGGGCAGCTTCACCGAAGACTCGGGGAGCGAGTAGCCGCCTCTTCCCGGGCGGGAAAGCTCGAATATGAGTTTGTCGTAGTATTTCATATCCTCAGAGCGCTTTAACTATTTCTACCAAATTGTCGATCTCCTCGCTGCCGTGCTTCTCGGTGACGCAGAACGTCACATAGCCCTCCTCGGTCTGCAGGGCGGCGAAATAGCCCGCGTCGAGCAGGGCCTTCTGCAGCTTGTCCACAGGGCAGAGCGGCTTGAGGACGAATTCTTTGAGGAAATCCCTGTCGTAGACCTCTTCGAACTTGCCTGTGGCAAGCAGGGCGTCGTGCAGTCGGTGCGCCCCCTCGTAGGAGAGTTCGTTGACCCTGCGCAGGCCTTCCGGCCCCATCAGGGACAGATAGACCGTGCACCACAGAGCCATCAGAGACTCGTTGGAGCAGATGTTGGAGGTGGCCTTCTCGCGGCGGATGTGCTGCTCGCGGGCCTGGAGCGTAAGTACATAGCAGCGCTTGCCCGAGGCATCCTCGGTCTGGCCGACAATCCTTCCCGGAAGCTTGCGCATCAGCTCCGCCTTGCAGGCCATGAAGCCTACGTAAGGCCCGCCGAAGCAGAGAGGAATCCCGAGCGGCTGGCCGTCGCCGACCGCGATGTCCGCTCCCCACTCCGCAGGACTCTTCACCACCGCGAGCGCTGAAGGGTCGCAGTACTCCACCAGCAGGCCGCCCAGGGAGTGTACCAGCCCGGCAAGTCCCGTGTGGTCCTCAATGATGCCGTAGCGGTTGATCGACGGCACGATCACGCCGGCGAGGTCAAGCACGCCCTCGGCGATGTCTTCCACCGGATGCTCGCTGACCACCAGGTTGATCCCGGCATATTTGGCGTAAGTCCTGAGGGTGTCCAGCACGTTGGGCAGCAGAAACGCCGACACGAGGACGGAGTTGCGTTTCCTCGCGGAGGCGACGCACATCCTCATCGCCTCCGCGGCGGCGGTAGGCCCGTCGTACATTGAGGCGTTGGAGCAGTCGAGTCCGGTGAGGGCGCAGACCATACTCTGCCACTCGAAGATATAGCGGAGCGTGCCCTGCGATATCTCGCACTGGTATGGAGTATATGCGGTGAGGAATTCGCTGCGGGACGTGATATAAGGGATCACCGCAGGAGTGTAGTGGTCGTACGCGCCCTGCCCCACGAACACCTTGAGGCGGGAGTTGCGGGAGGCGAGACCCTCGAAGAAGTCGCGCACTTGCTGCTCGCTCATCGCGGACGGCAGGTCGTATTCAGCCTTGCGGATGAATTCCTGAGGCACGTCGGAATAGAGCCCGTCCAGAGACGAAACTCCTATCCTCTTGAGCATCAAGCGGATATCTTCCTCGGTCTGGGGAAAATAACAGAATGTACCCATAGCGGCGCGGCAGATTACTTCGCTATCTCGGCGTATGCGGCGGCATTCATAAGGGAGTCGAGCTCCGACTTATCGGACATCTCGACCTTGATGATCCAGGCCTTGTAGGCATCTTCGTTGATGAGTTCAGGCTTGTCCTCAAGCTCATCGTTGCGGGCCACGACCTTGCCGGACACCGGTGAGACGAACTCGCCGGATGCCTTGACGCTCTCGAGCGCTCCGCAGTCCTCGCCTGCCCCGATCTCGTCGTCGATATCAGGCATATCGACATAAGTGATGTCACCCAGCTCGCTCTGCGCGAAATCGGAGACTCCGATGATAGCCACGTTGCCATCGACCTTTACCCATTCGTGAGACTCGCTGTAGAGGAGTCCGTCAATAATCTTGCTCATTATTTCTTGTATTTTGTTTGATAAAATCTCTTCTTGACCACCTTGCCCGCGAAGCGGCGCTTGCGGATGAGGATGTAAAGCTCGGTGCCGAGAGCGGCGTAGGCGCTGTCCACGAGGGCGAAGCAGAGGCTCCTGCCGAGAGTGATGGAGTGGTAGCCCGTGGTGACGACTCCGACCGTCGTGCCGTCCTCAAGCTCCACCGGATATCCGGCGCGCGGCACGGCGTTGTCGTCGAGCTCGACGCCCACTATCTTCTTTGCCACTCCCCCGGCTTTCTGGGCGGCGAGGGCTTCCTTGCCTATGAATTCTTCCTTGTCGAGCTTGCAGAACATCCCCAGACCGGCCATCACCGGGCTGATCTCCGCGCTGAGCTCGTCGCCGTAGAGCGGCAGACCCGCTTCGAAGCGCAGGGTGTCACGGCATCCGAGGCCGCAAGGCTCTACTCCGGCAGCGAGCAGGCTGCGCCAGAACTCCACAATCAGATCCGCTTCGGCATAGATCTCGAAGCCGTCCTCTCCGGTGTAGCCGGTACGGCTGATGATGACTCTGCGGGAGTCCTTCGACGCATCGAGGAACTCGTAGAAACCGAGCCCCGCAGCTTCGGCAAATCCAAGCGCCTCCGTGACGGCCTTCTCGGCCTCCGGGCCCTGGACTGCGATCTGTCCCCATTTTTCGGACTGGTTGTCGACCTTCACATCGTAGCCCGCAGCATTCTTCTCCATCCAGTCGACATCCTTGGCGATGTTGGCGGCATTGACGACGAGCAGGTAGCGGTGCGGGGCGAACTCCTTGTAGACCAGCAGGTCGTCCACGGTGCCTCCGTCCGGGTAGAGCATCATCCCGTAGAGGACACCCCCGTCCTTGAGACCGCTGACGTCGTTGGTGAATATGTGGTTGACAAATCTCTGCGCGTCCGGTCCGCTGATGAAAACTTCTCCCATATGGGAGACGTCGAACATCCCGACCTTTCCGCGCACGGCATTGTGCTCGTCGATGATGCCCCTGTACCGTATCGGCATATCATAACCGGCAAACGGGCTCATCTTTGCACCGAGGGCGACGTGCTCCCCGTGCAGACAAGTCTTCTTCAACTGTTCGTCCATCTTGTTAGTGTTATTATTTAAGGATTTCCAAATCTTTTTTGAGAATCATCTTAGGGTCCATCATAGCCACCTTCTGGAAGAGCCGCACCTGATTGCCGAGCGAGAGATAGACCTTGTCTTCGTGCTTGCCCTTCCTCCACCATTTGTAGAAGCCGACGGGGTCGTTCTCGAAGGGTATCTTGGCCAGGATCCCTGTGCTGTAGCCCGGGTAGTCGACCACGAGCCTCAGGCCCATGAACTTCTTGTAGTAGTCGGGGTCGGCTCTGCGCAGCTTGCTGACCAGCGGATTGAGCACCTCCAGAGTATCTACCTGAAGCAGTTTGTCCCTCACGATGAGCTTGTGGATGCGGACGGGGTCGACATTGAGCCAGGCACCGAGCTTGAGAGTCTTGGGGCCTTCCTCCGTGTCGAGGGTCAGTTCATCCATCGAGTAGTAGACCTTTTCGGGGTCAATCGTGTTGTTCTGCGCTTCCGATAGCATTGGTGATTGTTAAGAATATTAAGCAAAAGTACAAAAATTTTTATGAAAAAAGCCTATCTTTAGGCCCGCAAACCAATTTTAATATGAATATACCAAGCATTTCCACACTTTTCGGGCTGCTTTCGGCCCTGACCGTCTGCGCCTGCTCGTCCGGAGGCGCCGCCGCTCCGGCAATCCCGCAGGATAAGGAACTCGAGCGCAGGGTAGAGAAGACTCTCGGCGCTATGAGCATAGAGGAGAAGGCGGGCCAGATGGTCCAGATTTCCATCGAGGTGCTTACCGGCAAGGGGCAGACCATCGACGGGGAGGCCCTCGACCGCATCATAGCCCGGGACAAGGTGGGGTCCATCCTCAACATCCCGGGGTCAAGGTCGGTCAGCAGTGCCGAAATGGCGGAGATAGTGCGTCAGATACAGGAGAAATCGATGGAAGCGATAGGCATCCCGTGCCTCTACGGACTGGATATGATCCACGGCGCGTCCTACCTCACCGACGGCACGCTCTTCCCGCAGGAAGTCAACATCGCCGCCAGCTTCAATCCGGAGTACGCCGCCGCGATGGGCAAGGCTATCGCCTACGAGACCCGCGCCGCCATGGTGCCGTGGGTGTTCTCCCCGGTGATGGACCTTGCGCGGCATTCGGCCTGGCCAAGGCTCTGGGAGAGCTGGGGCGAGGACCCGTATCTGCAGACCGTGATGTCGCTCGCCGAGACGCGGGCGATGCAGGGGGACGACCCGAACCATCTGGACCTCGAGCACGTCTCCGCGTCCATCAAGCACTATATGGGCTACGGCGCTCCGGTCACGGGCAAGGACCGCACTCCGGCGTATATCACTCCTCAGGACCTCAAGGAGAAGTTTTTCCCTCCGTTCAAGGCCTGCATAGAGGCGGGAGCCCTCAATCTGATGGCCAACTCCGGAGCTGTCAACGGCGTGCCGGTGCACTCCAGCCGCGAACTGCTCACAGGATGGCTGAAGGAGGGCCTCAACTGGGACGGGATGATAGTCAGCGACTGGGCCGACATCGACAACCTCTACCAGCGCGACCATATCGCAGCCGACCGTAAGGAAGCGGTGGCGCTTGCCGTCAACGCGGGCGTGGATATGATTATGGAGCCCTACGAGTCCTCCACGGCAGGCCTCATAGTCGAACTCGTCCGGGAGGGGCGCATCACCGGCGCACGGCTCGACGATGCCGTCCGCCGCATACTCAGGATGAAATACCGGCTCGGACTCTTCGACAATCCGACTTGGGACGTCTCGGGCTATGAGATGGGCCGCGAGGAGTTCGTGGAGGCTTCCCGCAACGCGGCTGTCGAGTCGATGGTTCTGCTCAAGAACGACAGATCCGTCCTCCCTCTCAGAAAGGGCTGCAGGATACTCCTCGCCGGCCCGAACGCCAACTCGATGAGGGCCATCGACGGAGGCTGGTCATATACCTGGCAGGGCAGTTCCGACCCGTATTATGTGGATCGTTTCAACACCTTCTACGAGGCGATGTGCGCAAAATTCGGGGCTTCAAAAGTGACGCTTGCCGAGGGCGTGAAATATGTGGAGGGAGGCAACTTCGAGGCCGAGAACGCCGACGGCACCTCCGCTGCTCTGAGGGCGGCGGCCAATTGTGACGTGATCGTGGCCTGCATCGGAGAGAACAGCTACTGCGAGACCCCCGGCAATATCGCCGACATCACCCTCTCGGCCAACCAGCTCCGCCTCGTGCGCGGACTCGCCGCCACCGGCAAACCGGTGGTGCTGGTCCTCACAGGAGGCAGACCGAGGGTCGTCAGCTCTATAGAGCCTCTTGCCTCGGCGGTGGTCGGGACCATGCTCCCCGGGCCTTACGGCGCGGATGCGCTCGCCGAACTCCTCGCGGGTGAGAAGAACTTCTCCGGCAAGCTGCCGTTCACATATCCGAAACACGTCAACTCCATCCACACCTACGACTACAAGGTCAGCGAGAGCCGTGCGACCATGGCGGGCGAATACAACTACGACGCGGTGCTCGACGTGCAGTGGCCGTTCGGCCACGGGTTGAGCTACACCACTTTCGACTACTCCAACCTCCGCGTCGACAAGTCCGAGTTCGACTCCGGCGACATCCTGAAGGTCAGTGTGGACGTCACCAACAGCGGGCCTCTGGCCGGCAAGGAGAGCGTGCTCGTCTACAGCAGCGACCTTGTCGCCTCGCTTATGCCTGATGTCAAGCGACTTCGCGCGTTCACCAAAATCGAGCTCTCCCCGGGCGAGACCCGCACCGTGACCCTCGAGATCCCTGCAAGGAGTCTCGCGTTCGTCGGCTCTGACCTCAAGTGGAGGCTCGAAGAGGGTGATTTCCGCATCAGCGCGGGCGGCCTTTCCGCCCTCGTGACATGCAGCCGTACGGACATCTGGGATTAAAAAGCTGTCCCGGGGATGATTGCAGTGGACTCCGACTTCTCCTTTATTGAGGAGAGCTGTTGCTACTGCTCCGCTCAGAGCGCCGCGAGGATGAGGGCATCCGTCGCGGCGCTTCCTCTCGGGGCTCTGCACCTGATCGGCACCGGCGAGTACCACTATGTCTCACTCTTCTATCTGGAGAGGATCACGGTGCCGTTCCGTCTGCTGCTCTTCGACAACCACCCCGACGACCAGCCTTCGGCATTCGGCGGCGGGCTCTTGAGCTGCGGCTCCTGGGTGGCGGAAGCGCGTAAACTCCCGCTGCTCCGCGGGTCATATCATATCCGCGACATCTCCGGCCTCTCGCAGCTGCCCTCAGGCGGAGTGCCGGTCTATATCTCCCTCGACCTCGACGTGCTCTCCGCCGACTGGGCGCGCACCGACTGGGACCAGGGAGAGATGACCCTGCCGGAGCTGAAGCAGGCCCTGCTCGCGACGGCAGCGGGCCATAGCATACTCGGTGCCGACCTCTGCGGCGGCCTCAGGCGGGAGAATGGTGCGGGGGCCGAAGACCTGGCCGTCAACGAAAAGACCGCCGGAGAACTCGTAAGGCTCTTCGGCGGTCTGGATATACTAGCGTGATTATTGCTTCCTTTCAGGCTTGGGGTCCATCTTCGAGTATTTCCTCGCATCGGACAGGATGGTCGCGAGATAGATCACGAGCAGAATCGCTATCATCCCTATCGCCACATAGTCGAGCGCCTTCATCGGGGTGTTGATGCCGAGGAAATGCATCTCGCCGCAGAATGTGCCCAGCGGCTTGATGAAGAGAAACAGAGTATTGACTATCATCACAATGACCCTGAATTCAGTAGGTCCCAGCTTAGCATACGTGAGGCGGAACTCGCTCTTGAGGTGCGCGTTGACGCTGACGTTGACGGTGAGCAGCAGGTAGAGGACCAGCACTCCGAGAGCAAGGGAAGGATGCTCCATCAGGCAGGAAAGCCCGGCTCCGATGAACATCAGGCTTTCGTTGATACCGTCGACGGTATGGTCGAGATAGTAGCCGTAGATCGGTCTCTGCTGCTTGCGCACGCGCGCCAGAGTGCCGTCGAGCGAGTCGCCGTACCAGTTGACCAGAAGTCCTGCCGTGGAGAGCCAGAGGAAGTTGATGTCTATCCTCGTGAGGACATATCCTCCGGCGATCATCAGGGCTCCGATGAAGCCTATCGCTGTCAGCTTGTCCGATGTCATCCAGCCCGGCTGCCTCTCGGCAAGCCATACAAGTGCTTTTTTCTCAACTCCGTTCAGAAGCGAGGTCTGAATCCTGGTCGCCTGTGTCTTCTCCATAAATCAGTAAAAAAACCGTTACATTCCTGTGACAAATATAGCCACAATAATCCAATTCATCAATTATTATACCCGAATGCTTTATTATGGTAAGTTACAGGCGCAAGTTTAATCTTTTTGTTAATAATTCGCTACATAATGATGAAAGACTATAATCTGACCTCCATCGCCGTGCCGTCGTACTCTGCCGGAACCCCGGTGCAGGACTGCGTGAAGGAGCGCAGGTTGTCCGGAGTCACCAGCACCACATTGAAGCGGCGCCGCTGCAGCATCCCGGGGAATTCTCCCCTGCGCTCCCCGATCCTGAGCGTGCGCGCCGCGTCGTCCCAGGTGAAACGGATTGTCGAGAAGGCGCCCTTCTCGTAGTTGTAGTTGACATCCTCGTCTTCATATAGGGTGAACGAGCAGTCCTTGCCGGCATAGACATAGAGGTCTATCAGTTCCGCGCTCTTCTCGTCGGACCAGCGTATCTCCGGACCGAACGGGATGATGCTCCCCGCCCTCACATAGAGCGGAATCCTCTCGTAAGGGGCCTTGACGCTGCGGGTCTGTCCGCCGGCGAGATACTCTCCGGAGTAGAAGTCATACCAGCCCTCGCCATCCGGGAAATACACCTCGCGCGATCTGGCCCTGTATTCATATACCGGACACGGCATCAGAGCCGGGCCGAACATCCACTGGTCGGAGATGCCGTTGACGCGGCCGTCCTTCGGGAAGTCCATAGGCAACCCGCGCATAATCGTATAGTCCTCGAAGTGCACGGCTCCCGCCAGCGAATACAGATACGGCATCAGGCGGTAGCGCAGCTTCATATAGTACAGTATGCCCGAATATGTCTGAGTGCCCTCCGGGGCGATGTTCCACAGCTCCCTGCGCGGCCACTGACCGTGGGTGCGGAAGAGCGGCACGAACGCGCCGAACTGATGCCAGCGGGTCTGGAGCTCGCGCCACTCCTCGAGATCCGGGCTTACCCTGCCTGTGCGCTCGTAGAGCGAGGCTGCGGCGGAGAACTTGTCCATGACGCTGAACCCGCCTATGTCCATCCCCCAGAACGGAATCCCGCTCATGGAGAAATTGAGACCCGCGGCCATCTGGGCGTGCATATCGTTCCAGCAGGTGCCGATGTCGCCGCTCCAGGTGGCGGTGGAATACCTCTGAAGCCCGGCGAAACCGCTCCGCGTGAGCAGGAACACGCGCCTGTCCGGCTCCAGGCCGCGCTGACCGTTGTAGATGGCGTCGGCGTTGACGAGGGAGTAGGCGTTGAGATACTCCGTCGACGGACCGAGGGCCGTCGGGGTGGTGAGCGCCTTGAGGTAGTCCATAGGCAGGCAGTCGCGAAGGTTCGGCTCGCTGGCGTCCATCCACCAGGCGTCAATCTTGCGGGAGTACTTGCTGTAGAGATTGTCATCCATCTGCCTCCAGAACATCTTGCGGCCTCCCTCGGAATAGGCGTCGTAGAACGACTCCACATATCCCAGCCAGTCGCGGAGGCTGTCCCGCTCCGCAAGCGGATAGACATAGCCGCCGGACTTTAGCTCCTTGTAGTTGTCGGTGTTGACATAGAACTTAGGCCAGACGCTGATCATAAAGCGCGCGTGCATCGAGTGGACGTCGTCCAGCATCTTCTCCGGGTCCGGATAGCGCTCCGGATCGAACCGGTGGCTCCCCCACTGGTCGTTCTTCCAATAGTGCCAGTCCTGGACTATGTTGTCCACCGGGATGTCCCTGCGGCGAAGTTCGGCGAGCGTGCCGACCAGATCGTCCTGGGTGCTGTAGCGCTCCCTGCTCTGCCAGAAGCCCATCACCCATCGCGGCATCACCTGCGCCTTGCCCGTGAGGGTGCGGTAGCCGGAGATCACTTCATCGATGCTCCCGCCCGCGATATAATAGTAGTCCAGTTCCGGGCTCATCTCCGACCAGAAGGAGAATCTGCCCTGCTCCTGACTGCTCCGTACCGTCGCCACCCTGAGTCCGAGATAGGAGACGTCGCCGTCGGGCGTCCACCGCAGTTTCACAGGTACCTTCTCGCCCTTCTTCATCGCGAAGCTGAACTTGTAGGAATTCGGATTCCAGGCCGGTCTCCACCTCCGGGAGACTACCGTCTCGCCGCCCAGCTCCAGCTCCTGGAAGCCGGCGTAGTAGAGGATGAAGCGGTAGGTGGCGTCTTCCGGGGCTTCGAGATAGCCCTCGTATGTGACTTCCGCACCCTTGAGAGGCATCTGCGGGAGATTCTTTATCACCCATTCGTTCTCAAAGTAGAGCGAATCCTCCTGGCGCACGAGGGCTTTGCCGCCGGCGGGGGCGTATGTGCCGGTAAGACTCCCCTGCCTGCCCTCCTTGTCATAGAGGGTGAAGATGCTGCCGAGTTGCTGATACGGATCCGGATTGCCCCAGCGGCTCAGGGAGTAGTTGTCGACCAGGATGCCGTAGCCGCGGCTGCTGACCACGAACGGCACGGAGACCTTGGTGTTGTACTGGAAGAGCTCCTCGTCGCCGCCCTTGTGGTTGAACTCCAGCGACTGATGCTGACCGAGACCGTAGAACGCCTCGTCGTCAGGCGAGTCAAAGGTGAAGCGGGTCGTGTAGCCGTCCTTGCCTTCGACGCGTATAGGCTTGAACTCCATCGTATTGCCGTCAAGCACCGGACTGCCGTCCGCGGAGGCGAAGCTGACCGCTCCGTCGCTCAGGCGCACGCTCGCCGTGACGCTCTCAGTGCTGACGCTTACCGTAGTGTCGGTGGAGCTGACGGCGAATGACGGCTTTGCGCTCTGCGGCACGATGACCAGACTCCGCCTGTCCGAGAACCGCTTCCCGGCGGTGGCGCTCACGCGGATGAGCTTCTCGCCCGCGATCTGGAGTCTCACTGCGGCGGGCCCGCTTTCGGACTGCTCCGATGGCCATACGGTCACACCGTCAGAAGTCCGCTTCCAGCCCCGTGTGCCGCATCCGGCGATGACGGTGATGGCAAGAAGTGACAAGATGAACTTTGAAAAAGTAGTTTTAGCTTCCATTCGGTTGAATTATATTAGCGCAAATATAACCATAATCAGCAAATTATTCTCGCCGGAAAAGCGTATCTTTGCGGGCATCAAACACAGGGTATGAATGTAAAAAGATTTATCAATTCGGGAGTGCAGGTCGTGTTGATCACCGCCATCTCGCTGCTATTCTCCAAGACGACGATATATAATTTCACCTCCATCCCGGCGATGAACTCCTCGATGGCCGGAGTGGACTTCAAGATGTCCGACATCTACAACTCCGTCATCTGCAAGATGACCGCCCCGAGGCACAGCAAGGACGTGACGATCGTGAGCGTGGACGAATGCTCCCGCGAGGAGATCGCCGAGGTCATCCGCGCCATCGACGCCTGCTCCCCTTCGGCCGTGGGGCTCGACATCATCTACGGCAAACATAAGAAAAAAGACGCGGACCTGATCTCGGCGATACGGGACTGCGACAATATGGTTCTTCCGAAAAGGATAATCGACCAGCTGCATCAGGAGGACCAGAGCGGTCCGGAAGCGGGCTATTTCTACGACGGCTCTTTCTCGCACTTCGGCATCCTTAATCTCGAGTCCCGCGACCTGAGATACCCTGTCCGTTCGTTCAGGCCTCTCTTCTGGCAGGCCGACTCGACCCTGGCATACGGGATGGCGACCGAGCTCGTGCGCCTGGCGCGTCCCGAGGCTTTCGACAGGCTGATGGGGCACATCGGCGGCCCGTCCGACTCGCTGCTGATCAATTACCCCAACCTTACTTTCGACACCATAGACGGGCAGGCGTTGCTCTCCCGGCCCGACTCGCTCGACTCCCTGCTCAGAGGCAGGATAGTGCTGATCGGCAAGTTCTTCGACGGGCACGACCTGCACCTCACTCCTGTGGACAGGACGATGCCGGGAGCGAAAATACAGGCATATATCATAGAGTCAATCCTCGGCGACAAGTTCCTTGTCGAGTACCCGCCCCGGCAGAACTGGAAGATAGCGATGATCATGTGCGCACTGCTGCTCTCGTTCAACTTCGTCGCCATCTACCATTTCCCGGTCGTAGGCAAGATGGCGGTCCGTATGGTGCAGATAGCAAGCCTCTTCCTCTGCGATATAGTCGGCATCTCGATATATTACTACCACGGCGTCTACATAGACTTCATCCCTACCCTCACGATGATAGCCCTCGGCTTCTTCTCCTACGACATCTGGGTGGGCATAGTGTCAATACTCCAGCACTTCATCAGCCGCGCCCAGGCCCGAAAGGCCGCCAGGCTGGTGCCGGGAGGGAATTGAGAGGGATAAAGGGGGGATGCAGGTCTTTATGGAGGTGCGTAGGGGAATCGAACCACTGTAACAGGTTTTGCAGACCTGCGCCTGACCACTCGGCCAACGCACCTTGCGTTTGAGGAGCACAAATATACGGCATTTTCCGGGAATTGCAAGGCGGGGGAAAGCTTTTTTTGCTATCTTTGGGGAGTTGGGACAATAAAACATCAATCTTATGAAAAGGATATTGATATTTGCAGCTGCGGCCTCTCTCGTCCTCTCCTGCGGGACGACAGGGAAGCTTGCCTCGGGAGAGGCGGTCTCCGGCGGCGACCCCGGCGAGGAGCTTCTCAATACCGGCTATGGCTACATCAAGAAGAAAGACAGCACCGGCTCCATCTCGCGCCTTGATATGAAGGGCGCGGAGAGTTACTCCGACATCTACGACTACATCCGCGGGCGCGTCCCGGGAGTGGAAGTGCGAGGCACAAGCATCACGATCCGAGGGCGCAACTCCATCAACAGCAGCACTGACCCGCTGATCCTGGTGGACGGGGTCGAAGTCAAGGACCTGAGCCACATCTCTCCCAATATGGTCGAGAGCATCGAGGTGCTCAAAGACGCTTCCGCCGCCTCCATCTACGGCATACGCGGAGCCAATGGGGTCATCCTCATAACCACCCGCAAACAATGATACGCAACATAATCTTCGACTTCGGAGGAGTGCTGGTGCGCTGGGATCCGCACAATCTCTACGACCCGTACTTCCGCGACCCCGACAAGACGGCCTATTTCCTGGATAACATATGCCCCTACAGCTGGAACGAGACGGTGGACGCCGGTCGTCCTACCGCCGAAGCCACGGCGGAGCGCCTCGCCCTCTACCCCGAGTGGGAAAAGGAGATCCGGATGTATTTCGGGCAGTGGATAAAGATGATGGACGGGCAGGTGCCGGAGATGGAGGATCTGCTCAAGGAGTTGAAAGTCAGGGGCTACAGCCTGTTCGGCCTCACCAACTGGTCTGCCGAGACATTTCCTCAGATAAGGGACAGCTACCCGATATTCTCCCTGCTGGACGGCATTGTGGTGTCGGGTGAGGAGCACGTCAAGAAGCCCTCCCCGGAGATCTATCGCATACTTCTGAGCCGATATCGGCTCAAGCCGGAAGAAAGCATCTTCATCGATGACAACCCGGCCAATGTGGCTGCGGGCGAAGCCGAGGGCATCAGAGGGCTGGTGTTCACTTCAGCGGAGCAGCTCCGGATGGATCTCCGCGCAATTCTGCAATGACACTCTCAGAGGCGCGCAGATGGTCGCCGACCTTGACCAGCAGCTCCGCGTCCAGCGGCAGGAAGAGGTCTATGCGCGAGCCGAACTTGATGATGCCGCATTGCTCCCCCGCCCTGACGCTGCCTCCGCGTGCGGAGTAGCAGACTATGCGCCGGGCGAATCCGCCTGCAATCTGCTTGAAGAATATCCTCTCCCCGGAGGGAGTGGTGATGCCGGTGCAGCTGTGCTCGTTCTCTTCGGAAGCCTTGGGCTTGAAGGCGAGGAAGTGCTTGCCGGGATAATACTTATAGTAAGTGACTTCCCCGTCCACCGGCCAGAAGTTGGCGTGCACGTCGAAGAAATTCATATAGACCGACACCTGCACGCACTCGCACTTCAGGTACTCTCTCTCGTAGACCCTGTCCACGATCACCACTCTGCCGTCGGCGACTGAACTCACCAGCCTGCCGGAGCCTTTCCGCTCCCTGCGGGGAACCCGGAAGAATGAGGTCTGCCAGATGCAGAACCAGAGCAGCAGGGCAAGGGACGGCCAGACGAGCCAGGCCGGCCGGACGAAGCGTATGAGGACGAAGCCCAGAGCGGCGCTCAGAAGATATACGAGCGCAAGAGTGCCGCGCGAGTTGCGGTCGATCATAGGAGTCCGAATAGCACGAGGTATACCACACCGAGCGGAATCCCCACGAGGCTGCTGTCGAAGCGGTCCAGCATCCCTCCGTGTCCCGGGATGGCCGTACCGGAATCCTTGACGTTGCAGCTGCGCTTCCACTCCGACTCGTAGAGGTCGCCGCAGATGCCGCCGAGACACACGAGTGCGCCCAGCGCGAGACAGTGGTACCAGCCATACGGCAGCCAGCCCAGCCTGAAGAGCACGAAGGCGGCGATCAGACTGAAGGCGACGCCTCCGCCGACCCCCCACCACGACTTCTTCGGCGAAATCATAGGCGCAAGCTTACGGGAATTGGGCTTCTGTCCGAGCAGGGTGCCTATGCAGTAGGCCCCCACGTCCGACGCCCAGATGATGATGAAGAGCGACAGCAGCAGCCACCCGTCGAACACCGGCCCGTCCATCACAATCAGAGGCGAGAGGCAGATGGGAAGCGCGATGTAGCAGAGTCCGCCATAGACTATCGCCACATCTCCGAACCCCTCCCTCTCCGGGAAGAATATGCAGGAAAGCGGCAGCAGCAGCAGCGGCAGCAGCAGCAGCGGCAGACAGTGCGGGTCGAGGCCGAAGCATCTCACCCCCGCCACGAGCACAAAGGAGGCCACTGCGGTGAGCAGGCCTATCTTCTGCTGGATCACATACCTCTGCCCGAGGGAAATCGTGTAGAACTCCCGGAGGGCGACATACAATATAAGCAGGAACAGGGCCCCGAAAAGTGTCCTGTCCCAAATCGTGCCGAACACCATCACCACGAGGAAAATGATGCCGGTGAACGTCCTACTTATCAGATTCTTCATTTTTATTGTCTCCGGTTTCGGTTTCGGTTTCGGTTTCGGTTTCGCTCTTGAGCCGCTCCTCGCCGTGCTTGCCGGCCTTCGGCCCGAAGATCTTCTCGATGTCGTCCGACATTATCACCTCCTTGTCTATGAGCATCTGCGCAAGCTGCTCGACTCCCGCCCAGTTGTCCTTGAGGATCTTGGTGGTGCGCCTGGTGACCTCGTCCGTGATGGCCTTGGCCTCGGCGTCAATCACTTGCGCCGTCTTCTCGCTATAAGGCTTGCTGAGGGAGTATCCGTCGCCGTTGGCCTCGTAGAACGAGAGGTTGCCGACTTTGTCACTCATCCCGTAGTAGGTGACCATCGCGTAGGCGATCTTCGTCATACGCTCGAAGTCATTGAGCGCGCCGGTGCAAGGCACTCCGTCGTTGACAAGCTCCTCGGCGACGCGTCCGCCCACAAGGCAGCACATCTCGTCCATCATATCGGATTTCGACATCATGACCTTCTCGTCAGGCAGGCTCCAGGTGAGGCCCAGCGCCTGTCCGCGCGGGATAATGGAGACCTTCAACACTGGGTCGCAGCCCGGCAGCAGCCAGCCCGCCACAGCGTGACCGGCCTCGTGGTAAGCCGTGAGTTTCTTCTCCTGAGGCGACATTATGGTCTTCTTGCGCTCTATGCCGCCCACTACCCGGTCGACGGCGTCGGTGAAGTCCTGGTTGTCTATGTCTTTCTTCCCTTTGCGGGCCGCCGTGAGCGCCGCCTCGTTGCATACGTTGGCTATGTCGGCCCCGGAGAATCCCGGAGTATGCTTGGCTATGGCCTCCACATCGAACTTAGGCGAGAGCTTGAGCTTCTTGGTGTGCACGATGAAGATCTCCTTGCGCTCGTTGAGGTCCGGAAGGGACACATGTATCTGGCGGTCGAAGCGTCCGGCCCTCATAAGAGCCTTGTCGAGGATGTCGGCGCGGTTGGTCGCCGCGAGCACTATGACTCCGCTGTTGGTCCCGAAGCCGTCCATCTCGGTGAGGAGCTGGTTGAGAGTGTTCTCCCGCTCGTCGTTGGAAGAGAATCCCACGTTCTTCCCCCTGGCGCGGCCTACAGCATCGATCTCATCGATGAAGACGATGCACGGGGCCTTCTCCTTAGCCTGGGCGAAAAGATCCCTCACGCGGCTCGCGCCCACTCCGACAAACATCTCCACGAAGTCGGAGCCGCTGATGCTGAAGAACGGCACGTTGGCCTCCCCTGCCACGGCCTTGGCGAGCAGGGTCTTTCCGGTCCCCGGAGGCCCTACGAGCAGTGCGCCCTTGGGTATCTTGCCGCCGAGGGCGGTATATTTGCCCGGGTTCTTCAGGAAATCCACAATCTCCATCACTTCTTCCTTCGCCCCGTACAGGCCCGCCACATCCTTGAACGTGACATTGACCTTGTCCTTGTCGGCGAGCTTGCCTGTGGCCTTGCCGACATTGAACGGGTTCATCCCGCCGCCCGTGCCGCCACCGCCGCCCATCTGGCGGGACATTGATCGGAACATCCACGCATACAACATGATGAGCAGGGCTATCGGAAGTATCCATTCGAGTATGCCTCCCCAGAAATTGCTCTCGTTCTCGATATAAATCTTGACTTTCGACCCCTCCGGCAGGGAGGCGTTGAGAGCGGCGAACTCCCTCTCCGGGTCAAACTTGGACGAGGTGAGGAAGTAGAACTGCGGAGACCTCTTCGGCAGCCTGCCCTCCGCGAAGAAGGAGGCATATTTCCCGAGGCTGTCCGGACGGACCGTGACTTTGCCTTTGTAGTCGTTTCTTACGAAGTGGATGTCTTTGATGTCGCCGTCGAGAATCATCTCCTGCACCTGCCCCCACTCGATCTTCGCCGCCGGGGCGGAACTGTTGCCCAGCAGCATCCATCCGATCACCGCGAGGAGGATTATGTAGAGGATTGTGGAGAGATTGATTCTGACTATCCTTGGACCTCTGTTGCCATTGTTTGGTTTTTGAGCCATCGTTTATAATTTTGCAGAGCAAAGATACAACAAAAATGAAACCACTCAAGGAAGATGTCCGGATAATCTGGCTGGAAACGGTCGATTCCACCAATAAGGAGCTCCGCAGGCGCATAGAGGAACTTGACAATTTGTCAGTGATAGCCGCCGTGGAGCAGACGGCAGGCCGCGGCCAGGGAAATCACAGCTGGTTTTCGCGCCCCGGTTCCGGACTTACCTTCAGTCTGCTTCTCCGTTTCCCGCCCAAAGGGCCGCTCGCGCTCAGGGCCTCCGAGCTCCTGCTCATCACCGAGATGACGACCCTCGCTCTGCGCGACCATCTGCTGAGCAGGGGTATCGACCCTCGCATCAAGTGGCCAAACGACATCTGGGTTGGAGAGCGCAAAATCTGTGGCATACTCGTCGAGAATGTCCTGGACGCGGATATGATAAGGAAGAGCATAGTGGGGATAGGGCTCAATGTGGGCGAGACTTCCTGGCCCGCCGAACTCCCGAACCCGGTGTCGATGAAGCAGCTCACGGGCGGCGACTACGACATCCGTTCGGAACTTGAGGCGCTGTGCTCGCGGATAGCGGCACGGTTCGCCCAGCTCGGCTCCGCTGCGGGCAGGAAGGGTCTCGATGAGGAATTCGGGAAGTATATGTTTACCCTTGACGGAGAGCGGCGATAGCCGCCGCGGGGTCGTCGGCTCCGAATACCGAACTGCCTGCCACGGCGATGTCGACACCCGCCTCCCTGACGGGACCGACGGTCTCGAGGTTGATGCCGCCGTCCATCTCGACGAGCGCGTCCGAACCCTTCGCGGCGAGTTCGGCCTTGAGTGCGGCCACGCGGTCGAGGGATTCATAGATGAACTTCTGTCCGCCGAAGCCGGCGAACACGGACATTATCAGGAAGTAATCCGCCTTGCCTATGTAGGGGAAGAGCCTCTCCACCGGGATGTCCGGGTTGATTGCGAGTCCGGCCTTCATCCCGAGAGCGCGGATCCCGGCAAGCAGAGAAGAAGTGCGCCTGCCGGCTTCCTCCAGGTGGAACGAACACATGCTGACCCCGTCGTCCGCGAGCTTCCTGAACCACCTCTCCGGATGCACCACCATCAGGTGCGCGTCCATCGGCGCGGCGGCGACCTTGCGGAGCTGGTCTATCACGGAGAACCCGAACGAGATGTTGGGCACGAAAGTGCCGTCCATTATGTCGAGATGGATTATGTCCCCGCATTCATTGATCAGGCGGATGTCCTTCTCGAGATGGAGGAAATCCGCCGCAAGGACCGATGGCGCTATTCTGAACGGCATAGTTTCGCGGGGTTATATCGCCGGCGCGAGGAGACCCTCGATGTCGGAGACGTATTTCTTAAAAGTCCTGTCGGTGTCCATCAGGTCGCTGACCATCATGCAGGCGTGCAGCACCGTGGCGTGGTCCTTGCCGCCTGTCTCGATGCCGATGGTCGAGAGGGAGACATTGGTTATGAGGCTGCGGCACAGATACATCGATATCTGCCGCGCCTGCACGATCTGCCGCTTGCGGGACTTGGACAGCAGCTCGTCGCGGGTGATGTTGAAATACTCGCATACGCTTTTCTGCACCTTGTCGATATTGAGGTCGGTCTTGGCTTCGCCGATGAGGTTTTCCGTGATGCCCTCGGCCAGCTCCAGCAGCGACTTGTCCTTCTCCACCAGCGAATGTGCGATCAGCGAGACGAGCGTCCCCTCAAGCTCGCGGAAGTTGGTCTTGACCTTGGCCGCGAGATATTCGAGCACGGTGTGCGGGATCTCCACTCCCTCCCTTTCGGTGCGCGCTTCCAGCATACGGAGGCGGGTGGCATAGTCCGGATGGGTGAGCTGCACGGAGAGGCCCCACTTGAAGCGGGAGAGCAGGCGCTCCTCGAAGTTCTGCAGCTCCACCGGAGCCCTGTCGGAGGTGAAGAGCAGCTGCTTGCCGTTCTGGTGCAGGTGGTTGAACACATTGAAGAAGGCGTTCTGGCAACCCTGGCCCATCAGGTCCTGGATATCGTCCACGATGAGCACGTCTATCTTCATGTAATATGCGAGAAAGTCGGTGACATTGTTGCGCACGTTGACGGCGACCATATACTGGGTCTTGAACTCGTGCCCCGTGACATAAAGCACCACGAGGTCAGGATATTTCTCCTTGACCGCGATGCCTATGGCCTGGGCGAGATGGGTCTTGCCGAGGCCGGAGCCGCCGAAGATGAAGAGCGGGTTGAACGGAGTCCTGCCCGGAGAGTCCGCGATGTTGCGCCCGGCGGTGACCCCCATCTTGTTGCATTCCCCCTCCACAAGATTGTCGAAGTTGTAGGCGGGATTGAGTCTGGGGTCTATCTTGAGCTTGTGGAGCCCCGGATAGACAAAAGGATTCGGCCTGTCGGTGGGCTGCGAGACCAGCGTCACCGGAGGATTGGACGGGGTCGCGGAAGTCTGTCCCGGAAACTTCATCGCCGGCTGGTTGGACACCGGACGCAGGGTGTACATCAGTTTCGCGTCATTGCCGAGCTCACGGCGCAAGGTCTTGCGCAGCAGGTCCAGAAAGGCCGACTCGATATACTCCCTGAAATAGTCGGACGGGACCTCGAGCGTGAGGGTGGAGCCGGACAGAGACACGGCTCGGATAGGTTCGAACCAGGTCTTGAACTGCTGAGCTTCGATGTTCTGCTTTATCACTTGCAGACAACGGCTCCAGACATCGGTATGTCTTTCCTCAGATCCCATTAAACGATTAGCTGAATAACGGTCGGTTTCTTCCCCGACCGCAGTGCAAAATTGGTGATAAAAAGTTGAAAAAAAATTTTGATTGCTATTGCATTTTATTTTTTTTCGCCGTAACTAAAGGATTGCAATTTCGCCAATCGATTAACAACAAACACTTGGCTTACAACAACTTATAAACGCCGAAAATCTTTAACTGTTTGTTTTTTAATATGGTTAGTAATTTATAAAAGTTCAAAATAAGCCATCTTTCGCATATCGTTTATCGCCAATGATTTTCAGAGGGGCGACCGCACTGCGCGCAAGGGAGCAAGCGATTAATTTTTCGGGATTCTCGCGACGAATGCGTCAGGGTATTTTTTCTTCACCGTCCGGAGTTTTTCCTCCGCCTTCCGCCTGTCGGGCCCGACACATATGTAGTATTTGTAGAGCTTGCCCTGTCTGACCACGTGCGGCGTGTAGCCCAGAAAGTCGTACTCCCGCTCCCCCACCTGCCGTCCGACCGCGAATATCTGGATGCCGTACAGCTCGGCCTCCGCTGCCTCCGGCACGGAGCGTTGTCCCGAGTCCCCGCCGTCACCCTCCCCGGCGGCAGAAGCTGGGGCCTCTGCCGGTGCGGCGGTCTCCGCGGACGGAGCGCTCATGCTCCCGTCATAGACCTCCTTATAAGCCTTGAACGCCCTGAAGAGCCGCAGCGAGATGTCCTCGCGCTTGGATTTCTGCTTGAGCACGGCGAGGTCGGAACTGTTGGAGATAAATCCGAGTTCCACCAGCACCGCCGGCATCGACGTCTTCCAGAGCACATAGAACGGGTCCTGCGACACTCCCCTGTCGGTCTTGAAAGGGCCGTCTTTCATCTGCTCCTCCACGGCCTGCGCGAAGCGGAGGCTCTGCTCGAGGTAGGAATTCTGCATCAGCACCATAAATATGTATGACTCCGGATCGGACGGGTCGAAATCCCGGTACTTGGTGTGGTAGTCGTCTTCGAGCAGGATCACGGAATTCTCCCGGCGGCAGACCTCCATATTGCCCGCGAAGAGGTCGCGGTTCTTGTTGGAGGACTGGCCCAGCACGTGGACCGAGTAGCCGTTCGGGGTCGTCTTCGGGGATGCGTTGATATGGATGGAGATAAACAGGTCCGCTCCGGCGGCGTTGGCTTTGGCGGCCCGGTCGTTGAGTCCCACGGTCTCGTCCCCGCTGCGGGTGAGGACCACCCTGACGTCCGGGAACGCCTCGAGTATCCTGTCAGAGAGCATCTTCGCGATGTCGAGGGTGAGGGTCTTCTCGTAGGTCTTGCCGTCCGCGCTCACGCAGCCCGCATCCTTCCCGCCGTGGCCCGCATCTATGACCACGGTGGACAGTCCGAGCTTGTCGGATGCCGCCCCCGCGAAGCAAAGAAGCGCGGTCAGAATAATGCAGATTGTGCGTTTCAAATAATTGTACTAATTTTGTAACTTATTGCAAAAATACGAAAATTCTCTCACTTGAGGAAGACGGCATATATAATATCGCTCGCTCTGGCGCTGCTCTGCAGCCTCAGCGTGTCGCAGGCCCAGAACCGGCGCTCCCGCTCCGGTACGGCGTACGGCGTGCGGATAGAGAAGAAAGTCGAGACCCCCGACTCCCTTACCCTCGCCCGACGGGACTCCCTGCACCGGGCGGACTCGCTCCACCGGGCGGACTCGGTGGCGATGCTGGGCAAGAGTTCGCTTGAGCGTCCGGCCTTCTCGGTGGCCAAGGACTCCATCGTGGAGGATTTCAGCAACGGGCAGCGGAAGATCTACTACTACGGCGACGTCAACGTGAAGTACCAGGATATGGAGCTCACCGCCGACTATATGGAATACGATATGAAGACCGGCATCGTCCACGCCAAAGGCCGCTACGACCCCGAGACCGAGGAGTGGGTGGGACGGCCCGTGATGAAGCAGGGCGACAAGACTTACAATATGCAGGAGGTGCGCTACAACTTCAATTCCCGCAAGGCGCGCATCACCAATATGGTCACCAGCGAGGAGGACGCGACCCTGCACGGGCGCAACATCAAGATGATGGAGGACGAGTCCATCAACCTCACCTCCGGCAAATACACCGTCTGCGATGCGGAGCACCCGCACTACTACCTGAGCCTGACGAGTGCCAAGGTGGTGCGCAAGCCGAGCCAGAAGACCATCTTCGGCCCGGCCTATATGGTCGTGGAGGATGTCAAGCTGCCCTTCATCGGGCTGCCGTTCGGCTTCATCCCCAAGCGTCCGCAGCGCGCGACCGGTCTGCTGATGCCGACTTTCGGCGAGGAGCAGGCGCGTGGATTCTATATGCGCGACCTCGGCATGTACTTCGTCTTCGGGGACTACCTCGACCTGTCGGTCACCGGCGACTACTACACTCTGGGCTCCTGGGCGGTCAACGTCAACTCCCGCTACAAGGTCAACTACAAGTGCAACGGTTCGTTCTCGATGAACTATTCCAACGACCAGACGGGCGAAAAAGGCACGTCGGAGTTCTTCCAAACCCGCAACTTCGGCGTCAAGTGGACGCACTCCCAGGACTCGAAGGCGCACCCCGGCACCACCTTCAGCGCCTCGGTCAACTTCCAGAGCCCGTCCAACAACCGCTATAATTCCACCAACATCAATCAGGCCCTCCAGAGCCAGGCTTCGTCCTCCGTCTCCTTCTCGAAGAACTGGGACGGCAAGTTCAACCTGAGCCTCAACCTCCTGCATTCGCAGAATTCGCGCGACTCCTCATATACGTTCACCCTGCCTAATGTCACCTTCTCGATGACCACGATCTACCCCTTCAAGAAGAAGGTCCGCGCCGGCAAGGAGAGGTTCTACGAGAAGATATCGTTCGGCTACAACACCTCCCTCCAGAACAAGATCTCGTTCAAGGCTTCGGAGTTCGGCAAGGAGGGGATGGTCGACAAGTTCCAGAACGGGATGGCGCACAACTTCACCATCGGTCTGCCCAACTTCCAGTTATTCAAGTATATAAGTGTCGCGCCGAGCGTGCAGTACGCCCAGAACTGGTTTTTCCGGAAGAACGAATATGTCTACAACGGGGAGACCGATGCCGTCGAGATGAAGCAGGGGCGGCAGTTCGGATCGTTCGGCATCACGCAGAACTACTCCTTCGGCACCTCTATGAGCACCCGCATCTACGGCACCTTCAACTTCGGCAAGCAGAACACCCTGCAGGCCATAAGGCACGTGATTTCGCCTTCGCTGAGCCTCTCGCTGAGTCCGGAGAAGGGCACCTACGCCAACGGTTACCGCACCCTCCGCTACACCGACGCTTCCGGGACGGAGAAGGAATACCAGTACAACGTCTATTCCGGGCAGCTCAACTCCCCGCCGGGCCGGGGACGCTCCGCCACGGCATCCCTCACCATAGGCAACAACCTTGAAGCCAAGGTGCGCGACTACGCCGACACCACCGGCACGGGGACCAAGAAAGTCAAGCTCATAGACCAGCTCACCATCAACACGGGCTACAACTTCCTCGCCGACTCGCTGGGGATGCGGCCCATCTCGATGACTATGTCCACGACCCTCTTCAACAAGGTGTCCATCAGCGCCTCCGCCTCCCTCAACCCTTATGCCGTAGGCGAGACAGGCAGGGAGGTCAACGCATTCGCCCTCACCCGGGGTCAGGGGCTCGCCAGGCTCACCAGCGCGAGCGCTTCCGCCTCCTACTCCATCTCCGGCAAGGGGACTATCAACGGCAACGACGGCTCAAAGGGCGAGGGCGGCTCCGGGGCCAAGAGCAATGTCAGCGCCTACCAAAGAAACTATTATCATCCCGTGACGGGAGAATTCATCCCGGGCGGCTGGCTCTACTATACCAACCCGAACTCTCCGTGGAGCCTCAATTTCAGCGCGAACTTCAACCTCTCCCGCAGCTATTCCTACGACGCGACACTCCGGCAGCTGCTCACCAAGGACCGCTACACCGCCGCCCTACAGCTATCCGGCTCGCTCAAGCTGACCCCGAGGATGTCGCTCAATGCATCCTCCGGCTACGACTTCATCGCAAAGCAGGTGACCTCCACCCAGATCAGCGCGACCTACGACCTGCACTGCTTCAACATCGCGGTGTCCTGGGTGCCGCTCGGCACGTGGAAGTCCTACAGCTTCCGCATAGCCGCCAACGCGGCGGCCCTCGCCGACATCCTGCGCTTCAAGAAAAGCGACAGCTATTGGGATAAATAGTTTTTTATTGCTATATTTGCGCCATCAAACGCCTTCCCGCAGTTCTGAGTGCGGGAAACATTCATAAACTAATTCATCTATGCCACACAGACTTTCGGAGCTGAGCGCGATGACACGGGAACAGTTGGAGTCAATTGCGACAGAACACAATGTCAAATCAATAAAAAAGTTGGACAGCGAGAATCTCGCCTATGCGATACTCGATGCCGAGGCCAAGGAAGAGTCGGTGAAGCCGGCTCCGGAGAAGCCTAAGGTCCGCAGGGGTCGTCCACCGAAGCAGCAGAAGGCCTCCGCCGAGGCGCAGCCTAAGCAGGCCGCCGACGGGAGAGAGTCCGCCGCGGGCGCGGAGAAGCAGGATCGCAAGGAAGGCGCAGCCTCCGCGGCAAGAAGCCGCAGAGGCCAGAAGAAGCAGAGCGCGGCCGCTTCCGAAACAGCCGCCGCCCCCGCCGCCGAGGCGCAGCGGAGTGCCGACACCCCGTCCGATGCCGACAAGCAGAACCGGCAGCCCGGCACACAGCAGGCCAAAAAGCGCGGCCGCAAGCCAAAGGCGGCGCAGCCTGAGCAGGCGGCGGAAGCCAATCTCTTCTCCGCTGCGGAGGGGCAGCTGCAGGAGGCGCAGCCTCAGCCGGCCGTGACATCGGAGGAGAAGAAGCCTCAGCAGGGGCAGCGTCCGCAGAAGCCGCAGGAGCAGCCTAAGCAGCAGCATGTGGCCGAGAGCCGCTCCATTGAGAAAGTCCTTGAGAAGGTGCAGGCCAAGGTGCAGGAGAAAGCCAACGAGCGCGCCATGCCTCAGAAGCAGCAGACCCCGCAGCAGCAGGACGGTCAGAACCAGAGTCAGAACCAGAACCGTCAGGGACAGGATCGCGGCCAGAACCAGCAGCCGCAGAAGCCGAAGCCCATCTACTACGAAGGGACGGTCGAGGCCACCGGAGTGCTTGAGATTATGCCGGACGGATACGGCTTTCTCCGCTCCTCCGACTACAACTATCTCAACTCTCCGGACGACATCTACGTCTCCCAGCAGCAGGTCAAGATGAACGCGCTCAAGAGCGGCGACACCGTGACCGGAGAGATACGGCCTCCGCGCGAGGGCGACAAGTACTTCCCGCTCGCGAGCGTGAAGTCGGTCAACGGGCGCAGCACGGAGTTTATCCGCGACAGGGTGCCGTTTGACTTCCTCACCCCTCTCTTCCCTGACGAGAAGTTCAATCTGCTCGGGAACGGGCACGAGAAGGACAAGAGTTGCCGCATCGTGGACATGTTCTCACCTATCGGGAAGGGCCAGCGCATGCTGATCGTCTCCCCTCCGAAAGCAGGTAAGACATTGCTGCTCAAGAGTATCGCCAACGCCATCGCCGACAACCACCCGGAGGTGTACGAGATAGTGCTGCTCGTGGACGAGCGTCCCGAGGAGGTGACCGACATGCAGCGCTCCGTCAAGGCCGAGGTGGTCGCCTCCACCTTTGACGAACCGGCCGAGAAGCATGTCAAGGTGGCCAACATGGTCATCGAGAAAGCGCGTCGGCTCGTGGAGTGCGGACACGATGTGGTGATTCTGCTCGACTCCATCACCCGGCTCGCCAGGGCCTACAATACCGTCCAGCCGGCATCGGGCAAGGTGCTGACCGGTGGAGTGGACGCCAACGCCCTCCAGAAGCCGAAGAGGTTTTTCGGTGCGGCCCGCAATATCGAGGGAGGCGGTTCGCTGACCATCCTCGCCACTGCACTCACGGAGACCGGCTCGAAGATGGACGACGTCATCTTCGAGGAGTTCAAGGGCACCGGCAACTCCGAGATACAGCTCGACCGCACGCTTGCCAACCGCCGTATCTTCCCCGCCGTCAATGTGCTGCTCTCGGGCACAAGGCGCGACGACCTGCTCTACCCTAAGGACCAGAGCCAGAGGATATGGATACTCCGCAAGCTGCTCGCCGACATGAACCCTACCGAGGCGATGAACTTTATGCTTCAGCTGATGGACGAGTACCGTACCAATCAGGACCTGCTCGACAATATGTCCAAGGTCTCCCCTCGCGACGCCAAATATTACGACAGCTTCTAGTGATGACTTCCGCCGAAAGCCTCTTCTTTGCCCTGCTGCGCAGCGGACTCTGGGGCGGCGCTCCGGTGCTTCTCCGCTCTGAAGCGGATGTGGAGGACTGGAGAAAGGTCTATCGGCTGAGTATGGAGCAGACGGTGGTCGGCCTCGTCACCGACGGGGCCGCAGCCTGCCCGGCGGGCTTCGTCCCGAAGGCGGTCTCGCTGAAGCTGATGTCCTCGCTGGTGGCCACCGAGAGGCTCAATGCCGCCATCGACGCCGCCGTCGTCCGCTTCGTCTCCATATTGGAGAGCGGCGGCGTGCAGCCGGTCCTGGTCAAAGGACAGGCCGTGGCGCAGTGCTATATCCGCCCCGAGGGCAGGATGAGCGGCGATGTGGACCTCGTGATCTCTCCCGCGCAGTACGAAGATGCAAAAGCGATCATAACGCCTATAGCGGACAGTGTCGCGGCGGAAGGCAAGGACAAGATGCACTTCGGAGCGATGTTCGGCGATGTGGAGCTGGAGCTGCACGGCACGGTCCGTACGAGTCTCGGAAAGAAGATCAACGATGTGCTCGACAGCGCCCAGGCGGGGCTGTTTACAGAGGGCGGCTGCCGCAGCTGGGACTGCGGCGGCACGCCGGTGAGGATACCCTCCATCGATTTCGATGCGCTGTTCATATTCACCCATCTGCTTCAGCACTTCTTCTGTGGAGGCTTGGGACTCAGGCAGTTATGCGACTGGGCAAGGGTGCTGCACACGCACCGCGGCAAGATAGACCTCCCGCTCCTGCAAGAGAGACTGCGGCTTATGGGTCTGGAGAGCGAATGGAAGACTTTCGTGCTCTTCCTGGTGCGTTATCTGGGTCTGCCAGAGGAGGAGGCCCCGCTCTATGACGGGAGCTTCGCCGGCAAGGCCGACAAACTCTGGGGCTACATCGAGCGCGTAGGCAACTTCGGCAAGAACCGCCTGACGCGCGACAGGAGCCGCGATCCATATATAATAAGAAAGATAGGCTCGCTGCTGATCAATTCCAGAGATTTTGTCCATCATCTCTCCATCTTTCCGCTCGATTCGCTTCTGTTTTTCTGGCAATATTTCAGGACAGGCGTCAGAGCCGTGGCCAAAGGAGACTGACCGTATGCAGAAGTACTACACCATAGCCGACCATCTCATCGCCCTCAAGGCTTCCGACGACTCGCCAGTCTGGGCGGAGACAGGCAACTATGCCCCGTTCGAGACATCCGGAGACGCTGCGCCGGTCTGCTCGCTCGAGCTTGCGGACAGTCTGGACATCCCCGCTGCGGAGACCGTTTACGACGTCCGGGAGAAAGACTTCCCCCGCATCGCGATCAGCCGGTTTGACGGCGGGTATCTCGTGGAGATGGCACCTGAGAGCGACCTGCCCATCGTCTCGCGGCTGCTTGTGTCCGAGGATTTCACTTCCGGCTCGCTCTCTATGCTCGATGGCGGTGAGACTGCGCGCAGATTTGCCGTGGACAATGCCCTGATGCTGATGTTCGCCATCTCCACCGCCACCCTCGGCACGCTGGAGATCCACTCTTCAGTGACGGTATGCGAGGGTAAGGGCTTCGCATTCCTCGGCAGGAGCGGCACTGGCAAGAGCACCCACAGCCGACTCTGGCGGGAGCACATCCCGGGAAGTCGGCTGCTCAACGATGACAACCCCGTCATCCGCATTAAGGACGGGCAAGTCCGCATCTACGGCTCGCCATGGAGCGGCAAGACTCCCTGCTACAAGGCCGCGAGCGTGCCTCTGGGCGCGGTGGTGAGGATAAGCCAGAGCCCGGAGAACAAGATTACGAGGCTCTCTCCTGTCCAGGCCTACGCCTCGATGTATTCGTCCTGCTCCGCTTTCCGCGAGATCAGGAATACCGCCGACGGCATACACGCCACCCTCGTGCAGCTGGTATCCTCGGTGCCCATGTACCTTTTGGAATGCCGCCCTGACCGGGAAGCGGCACTGCTCTGCCACGATATTGTAACTTCCGGACAATGAGTACTGTACAGCTCTCCAACGACATCCTGCTCGGTAGTGCGAAACTCTTTTTGGACGAGGGCCGCGAGGTCGTGCTGCGCGCCAGGGGCAACAGTATGCTCCCCTACATCCGCGACGGGCGCGACAGCGTGGTGCTCAAGAAGTCCGACGCCATCGGGGTAGGCGACATCGTGCTGGTGCAGCTGCCGGGCAGGTTCGTGATGCACCGCATCATTAGCTGCGAGGGCGACCGCTTCACGATGATGGGCGACGGCAATCTCCGCGGGACCGAGAGCTTCACTCGCGGGGACGTGGTCGGCAAGGTGATATGGATAGAGAAGAAAGGCGGCCGCAGGATCGCTCCGGGCAAGGGCCGCGTCTGGCGTGCGCTGCTGCCTGTAAGGCGCTATTTATTGGGAATATACAGAAGAATCGCAAAGATATGAAAATCAAAGAAGGATTTGTGCTCCGCACGATCGGAGACAACTATATGGTGGTCGGCGAGGGGCTCGCCCGGATCGACTTCAACAAGATCGTCTCCCTCAATTCGACCGCAGCCTATCTCTGGAAGAATGTGCTGGGCAAGGATTTCGACGCGCAGACACTTACCGGACTGCTGCTCAAGGAGTATGACGTGGACGAGGCCACGGCGCTCAAGGACGCGGAGGCGCTGGTGCAGAAATGGGTGGACTCCGGTCTGATCGAATAAGCGGTGAAGAGCCTGAAAACCTGCATAACGGGACTTCGGAGGATGTCCGGACCGGCGAGGAGATGGATGCTGCTCTGCATTCTTCTGGGACTGGTGCGCATCGCCGCATCCCTGTCTTTCGTGTGGGTGTGCAAAGAGCTCGTCGACATCGCCACCGGGGTCTCCTCCGCACCGCTCGGAGGAAGGATGGCTCTGATGTTCTGCATCATGGCGACGCAGCTGATCTGCGGGGTCGCTTCATCGTACTGCGAGAACTACGGAATAGTCAGCGTCCAGAACTCCCTGCGCGAGTCGCTCTTCGACCGCCTGATGAAGGGCGAGTGGAACGGACGTGAGAAGTTCAGCAGCGGCGATGCGGTCAACCGCCTGGAGGAGGACATCAGAGTCGTCTCTGAGCTGCTCTGCGAGCATATCCCGTCGGCTGCGGTGACGGCGTGCCAGCTGGTGGCGGCGTCGGTCTACCTGATGCTGATGGCCCCGGGCCTGCTCTGGGTGCTGCTGATACTGATGTTCGCGGCAGTGGTCGGATCCAGGCTGTTCTTCCGCAAACTCAGGAGCCTCACCTCCGAGATAAGGACCCTGGACAGCGACATCCAGCAGCTCATCCAGGAGAACTTGCAGAACCGTGTGCTTGCACTCACACTGGTGGGGACGGCGCGCGTGCTCGCCGCCCTGGGCTCGCTGCAGAAGGGCCGCAAGGACAAGACGGTGCAACGGCTCAACTTCAACGCCGTGGCCAGGGGCTTTATGTCGCTCGGCTTTATGGGCGGATATGCCGCCGCTTTCCTCTGGGGCGTCTTCGGCATAAAGAGCGGCGCGGTCAGCTTCGGTATGATGACCGCTTTCCTACAGCTCGTGGGTCAGGTGCAGAGGCCCGTTGCCGAGCTCGCGCGGGAGCTTCCGGCATTCATCCACGCTCTGACTTCAATCGAGCGGCTCCTGGAGATCGAAGCTCTCCCGGAGGAGCAGGACGGTCCGGAGTGGACGGCGTCCGATGCCGCCGGCATACTCATGCAGAGGGTTGACTTCAGCTATGCTCCCTCGGATCCGCCGGTGCTTAAAGACTTCTCTCATAACTTCAGGCCGGGCACCCTCACCGTGGTGGCCGGGCCGACGGGCATAGGCAAGAGCACGCTGATATATCTTATGCTCGGTCTGCTGAAGCCTCAGGCTGGTTCGGTAAGTGTCTATGACTCACACTCTTCCTGCGAGGCCGGCAAGGCTTCCCGAGGCAACTTCCGCTATGTCCCCCAGGGCAACAGCCTGATGAGCGGCACAATCAGGGACAATCTCCTGCTCTCGGACGCCTCCGCCGACGAGGCCCGGATGCGGGAGGCCCTGCACAGCGCTGCGGCCGATTTTGTCTTCGATCTTCCATCCGGTCTGGATACGGTCTGCGGCGAAGCGGGAAGCGGTCTGAGCGAAGGCCAGTGCCAGAGGGTCGCAGTGGCGCGTGCGCTGCTGCACGGAGGCGGAATACTCCTGCTGGACGAGGCCACCTCCTCTCTTGATCCCGAGACTGAAGCGCTGATGCTCTCCCGCCTCCGCGAACGCATCTCAGATGCCGGATCGCGCCTCACCGTCATCTTCATCTCGCACCGCGAGGCGGTGATGGCAAGTGCGGACGAACTGCTGCGGCTGAAAGCTATTTAGTCCCGAAAATCCTGTCGCCGGCATCGCCGAGTCCCGGCACTATGTAGGCATTGGAGTTGAGCTTCTCGTCCACTGCGGCGACATAGATGTCCACGTCGGGATGCTCCCGCTGCACCTTGGCGACTCCCTCCGGGGCCGCCACGAGGCACATCAGGCGTATGTTGTTGCAGCCCCGCTCCTTGAGCATGGCGATAGCGTCGCAGGAGCTGCCGCCGGTCGCGAGCATGGGATCGGTGACGACCACGAGCCTCCGGTCGATGTCCTCCGGGAGTTTGCAGTAATAGACTACCGGGAGATGTGTCTCCTCGTTGCGGTACAGTCCTATATGCCCCACCTTGGCCACCGGGACAAGGGTCAGAAGGCCGTCCACCATACCCATCCCGGCACGGAGTATGGGCACGACGGCAAGCTTGCGTCCGCTCACCTTGCGCGCGGTCATCTTGCATATCGGGGTCTCGATTTCGACCTCGGAGAGCGGCAGGTCGCGGGTGACTTCATAGCCCATAAGAAGGGATATTTCCTTAAGCAGTTCGCGGAAATCCTTGGATCCTGTCTCCTTTTGCCTCATAATGGTCAGCTTGTGCTGGATCATCGGGTGGTCGATAACGTGTAATTGGCTCATAAATGCTGTGTAAATTTGTGTAAAGATACTGCTTTTTTCGTAAATTAGCGGTCATAACATCCCCTACAGGCACAATGTTACGGATTTATTGCAAGAATACCGGCACCTTCAAGGAGTTTCAGGAAGGCACGACGCTGCTGGATATGATTCCCGACTTCGAATTCGAGCGGCCCTACGACGTCATCTCGGCCAAGGTCAACAATGTCTCGCAGGGACTCAAGTTCCGCGTCTTCAACAACCGCGACGTCGAGTTTCTCGACTACCGCAGCTATGCGGGGCGCAACGTCTACTGCCGCTCTATGTGCTTCCTGCTCTGCAAGTCGGTGCAGGACCTCTTCCCGGGCAGCAGGACAGTGATCCGCCGTCCTCTCTCCAAAGGCTATTTCATACATGTCGACAAGGCCGACGGCAGCGCACTGACAGGCGCCGACATCGCTGCGGTACGCTCGCGGATGCAGTCGCTCGTGGAGCGCGACATCCCCCTCCGTCGCCACGAGGTGCAGAGCTCCGAGGCCATACGGCTCTTCCGCGAGCTGGGCTACAGCGACAAAGCCAAGCTTCTGGAGACGAGCGGCGAAGTCTATATCAGCTACTACACCCTCGAGGGCACGGCGGACTACTACTGCGGCGCTCTGGTGCCCAGCACTGGTTATCTTAAAGTGTGGAGTCTGGACGAGTATCAGGGCGGAATCCTGATGAGAGTCCCCGACCGTCACCATCCCGAGCAGCTGGCCCCGTTCCGCTGCCAGCCCAAAACCTTCGACGTGCTCGCCGAGTCAGTGAGGTGGAACAGGATAATGGGGCTCGACAATGTGGGCGATGTCAACGAAGCCTGCCTCAAAGGCAAGGCGTCCGACCTCATCCAGGTGGCGGAGGCCCTGCAGGAGAAGAAGATAGTCCAGATCGCGGAGAAGATCGATGACCTGCACAAGTCCCCGAATCCGGTGCGTCTCGTGCTGATCACAGGTCCTACCAGCAGCGGCAAGAGCACCTTCTGCCGCAGGCTCAGCGTGCAGCTCAAGGCCTGCGGACTGCACCCTATCTCGTTCTCCACCGACGACTATTTCGTCAACCGTCTCGACACCCCTAAACTTCCCGACGGCAGCTACGACTTCGACAACTTCGAGACCGTGGACCATGCCGCGCTGCAGGAAGACGTGCTCAAACTGATTGCAGGCGAGGAGGTTGAAGTGCCGGAGTATAATTTTGTGACCGGCATACGCGAATACAACGGCAAGAAGCTGCGCCTCGCTCCGGGTTCCATCCTGCTGATCGAAGGGCTGCACGCCCTGAACCCGGCCCTGTTGGACAAGGTGCCGGAGTCCGAGAAATACAGGATCTTCATCAACACCATCACCAGCATCTCGCTGGACGACCACAACTGTATCCCGACCAGCGACAACCGTCTGCTCCGCAGAATAGTCAGGGACTTCAACAAGGGGGCTTTCACGGCACGGGAGACCATCTCCAACTGGCCTAACGTCCGCAGGGCCGAGGTCAAGTGGATCTATCCCTATCAGGAAGACGCCGACGTGCTCTTCAACTCGGCCTACCTCGTGGAGTTCGCGGTGCTGCGCAGCCACGCCGAGGCGATACTCGCCACGGTGCCTAAGAACTGCCCGGAGTATAGCGAGGCCCACAGGCTGCTCGTGTTTCTGCACTACTTCGTCCCTGTCTCCGACAAGGAGCTTCCGGTCACTTCGTTTATGCGCAGCTTCATAGGACTATGATCGCCTTGCCGTCAGACTTCAGCCCGGAGGAGCGCCGCGAGCGGGCGATGTCCCTCTTCCGCGAGGGCTACAACTGCTGTCAGGCGGTGCTTCTGGCGTTCTCGGATGTGCTCGAACCCCAAATCGGAGCGAAGGTGCTTGCCACGATAGGCTCGGGATTCGGCGGCGGGATGGCAAGGATGCGCGAGGTGTGCGGGAGCTTCAGCGGAGCCGCGATGATGGCGGGCTTCCTCTCCCCTGCCGACGACCCGTCCCGTAAGGATGAGCGCCGCGCCAATTATGCGCTGGTGCAGAGCTTTGCGGAGGAATTCAAGCGCCGCAACGGCGGGAGCATAGTATGCCGCGAACTGCTCGGGCTCAGTCCCGCCCTCAGGGAAGGCCCCGTCCCGTCCGAACGCACCCCGGACTTCTACCGCAAGCGTCCCTGCGAGCAGATCATCGGCAACGCGGCGCAGATTGTGGCGGAATATATTTTGCATCAATCCCACATCAATAACCAATAAAAATCAATGTTATGAGTTTCAAGAAGATTGTAGTAGCCGGAGGAGGCGTACTGGGAAGCCAAATCGCGTATCAGACTGCCTACAAGGGCTTTGATGTAACCGTGTGGCTGAGGAGCGAATCCTCCATCGGCAGGACACAGCCCAAGCTGGACAGGCTCCGCGGCATCTATGCCGACACTCTGTCCAAGATGAACACGCCGGAAGGCCGCAGCCCTCTCGTGTGGTGCAACGGTCTCGCGGATCCGAAGAGTTTCGACTACGCCAAGGCCGCCGCAGCCAGTGAAGCCGCAGCCCGGAATATCGTGCTGGAACTCGATATGGCAAAGGCGCTTGAGGATGCCGACCTCGTGATCGAGACTCTCGCGGAGGACCCGCAGGCCAAGATCGATTTCTACAGGAGGGCCGCGCCGCTCCTCCCGGAGAAGACCGTCATCGTGACCAACTCCTCCACACTTCTGCCGTCTATGTTCGCCCAATACACCGGTCGTCCGGAGAAGTATCTGGCCCTGCATTTCGCCAACAACATCTGGCGGGGCAACACCGCCGAGGTGATGGGACATCCGGGGACGGAGCAGAAGTACTACGACGCGGTGGTGGAGTTTGCGAAAGAGATCGGGATGGTGCCTCTGCTTCTCAAGAAGGAGCAGCCGGGATATATTCTCAACACTCTGCTCGTGCCGCTTCTCAACAGCGGTCTATACCTCTGGGCGACGGGGGTCGCCGACCCGGCCACCGTAGACCTCACCTGGAGGCTGGCGACCGGAGCTCCGCACGGTCCGTTCCAGATCCTGGATGCCGTAGGAGTCACCACTGCCTACAACATCGTCTGTCTCAAGCCTGAAGCAAAAGACCCTACCACCGCCGCGGGCATCATAGCCGCGAAGCTCAAGGCTATGATAGACGAGGGCAAGCTGGGAGTCAACGCCGGAGAAGGGTTTTATAAGTATAGATAGGGGGTCGCAGACGGCAGTCGGCGGGGGTTAGGAAACCTGAGAGGGTGACTAAAAAGGGTCATCCTCTTTTTTATGTGGTGCGGAGCTCCGCAGCGGCAGC
>CAVGLS010000010.1:0-53568 GCA_963630225.1 bacterium | reverse complement strand
TTTAGAACAAAAAGACCAGCAAAAGTACCAAGTTATTTTTTAGGAATTACTTAATATTAAACTTCAACGATTATGGAAAACTTGAGCTTTAAGCTTCCGCAGTACGTGGACCTGAAGCTCGACTCGGGCTTCAAGGCGGTCTTCGCCGACCGCAGAAACAGCGAACTTCTCAGAAAGATGCTCAACCTCCTCCTCCCCGAGAGCGAAAGAATCGCCGAGATCGAGGAGTACCTCGACCGCGAGCAGCTCCCGGACTTCCGGGGCGGCAAGGAGACCGCCCTGGACATCCTCTGCCGCGCAGACGACGGACGACGCTTCATCGTCGAGATGCAGCGCAGGGACAAGGACGCGTTCTTCGAGAGGTGCGTCTACTACGGCAGCGGACTCTTCCGCCAGAGACTCCAGGAGGGCGACTCGTACGCGCAGCTGCATCCGGTGTTCGTCGTCGGCATACTCGACTACAATCTCCGCCACGAGGACGAGTCCCTCTGGGACACCGACAACCTCGTGTCGGAATATCTGATGACCGAAAAAAGGACCGGGGAGCTTGCACCTCCGACAATTTCTTGTATCTTCGCGGAGTTGAAGCGCTTCACCAAGACGGAGGACGAGTGCCGTTCCGACAGGGACTGGCTCTTCTACATCTTCAAGCGGGGAGGCGTATTGGGAAGCCTCGCGCAGGAACCCCGCTCCGCCTTCGCCGGGGAGCTCATAAGGGCCTGCGAAGTGGCAGGCTTCGACAGGGAGAAGAAACTTATTTTCGAAAAGGATATGATAAGGGATCTTGACAAGCTCGCGGAGGACGCTTTCGCCAAACGGGTCGCCCGCGAAGAGGGACTCGCCGAAGGCGAGGCCAAGAAAGCCAATGAGATTGCCACTAATATGCTGGCGGAAGGTCTGCCTGTCACCCAGATAGCCAGCTGCACCGGCCTCTCTGAGGAGGAAGTGCTGGCCCTGCGGTAACATCAGCGCTGACAGAACAGGCAGGAAGTCTCGCGATGCTTTTGTGTTGAGCGAGACTCCCTGCTTGTTCTGTCCACCCGTAAGCACTGGGTCAACGTCTTGGCCGGCAATCTCTTCCTACCTACAGCGTTAGATGCCCGATCAGGTCGGGCATGACGAAAACCGCCATTGCTGACTCGGCATATTGCCACTGCTGCCTGGTTTGCCTAGAAGCCTGCATCAGCAGGCCGGCGCGGTCGCGGGACTTTGCGTCAGCAAAGTCGGAAAGCAATTGGAAAGCCGCTTCAGCGGCGCGGTGGAGCGTCAGCGAGATGCTTTAAGCATCGAAGCAGCGGAGCCGCCCGACGTAGTCGGCATGCCCCTGAAAGGGGCTGCCAGCGTCAGCTGACTGGGGTTGAAGCTTTGCGGAAGGCTTCTGGAGCCTTCCGCAGGGGTTCGGGGTGGAACCCCGTTAGAATAAGTGCACTGCTGCCTGATTTGCCTAAAAGCCTGCATCAGCAGGCCGGCGCGGTCGAGGGACTTTGCGTCAGCAAAGTCGGAAAGCGACTTAAGCGCCGCAAGGGTTTGGGACGGCAGTCCCAATAAAAAGAGGGTGACCCTGCGGCCACCCTCTCTCAAATTGTCGCCCGGAGGCGGGGATTACTTCGTGATGACCTTGGCCATCTCGAGAACCTTGTTGGAGTAGCCCCACTCGTTGTCATACCAGGCGCAGACCTTCACGAAGGTAGGGTCGAGCTGGATGCCGGCCTTCACGTCGAAGATGGAGGTGTGAGGGTCGTTGCGGAAATCGGTGGAAACCACGGCCTCGTCGGTGTATCCGAGAACTCCCTTGAGCTCGCCCTCTGCAGCCTTCTTCATAGCGGCGCAGATCTCGTCGTAGGTGCAAGGCTTCTCAAGCTCTGCGGTGAGGTCGACGAAGCTGACGTCAGAGGTAGGCACGCGGAGAGACATACCGGTGAGCTTGCCGTTGAGGACAGGCAGAACCTTGCCTACGGCCTTGGCGGCGCCGGTAGATGAAGGGATGATGTTCTCAAGGATGCCGCGTCCGCCTCTCCAGTCCTTCTTGGAAGGGCCGTCAACGGTCTTCTGGGTAGCGGTGGCGGCGTGAACAGTGGTCATAAGACCCCTCTTGATGCCGAAGGTGTCGTTGAGGACCTTGGAGATAGGCGCAAGGCAGTTGGTGGTGCAGGAAGCGTTGGAGATGATGTCCTGGCCGGCGTAGGTCTCGTGGTTGACGCCATAGACGAACATCGGGGTCGCGTCCTTTGACGGAGCGGACATGATGACCTTCTTCGCGCCTGCGGTGATGTGCTTGCGGGCGGTCTCGTCGGTGAGGAAGAAGCCCGTTGACTCTACAACGACCTCTGCGCCGACTTCATTCCACTTGAGGTTTGCAGGATCCATCTCGGCCGTGATGCGGATCTTCTTGCCGTTGACTACAAGAGCGCCGTTATCAACTGACACCTCGCCCTTGAACTGTCCGTGAACGGAGTCATACTTAAGCATATAAGCGAGATACTCAGGATCGAGGAGGTCGTTGATGCCCACTACCTCGATGTCATTGGAGAAGTTCTCGACAGCTGCACGGAACACCATACGTCCGATACGGCCAAATCCGTTAATACCAAGTTTTACCATTGTCTTTAAATTATAAAAGTTATTATATCTTTATCTTTAACCAGCTAACCGTATGCTTCGCTTTCAAAAGCGGTGCAAATTTATCAAAAATTCTCTTGAAAATCAATTATCTTTGCAAAAATATAATTTGAAGCCCCGATATGCGAATAATCATAACCAACGATGACGGTTACCAGGCCGGCGGACTGCGCTCCCTGGTGAGAGTGATGCGCCGATACGGCGACCTTACGGTGGTCGCCCCGAAGAAGCCGCAGAGCGGGATGTCGATGGCCGTGACGATGGGGTACAAGCCGATTGCGGTGAAGCAACTCTCACGCAGCGATAACGAGAGCTGGTGGTATCTGGACGGCACGCCGGCGAGCTGCGTCAAATATGCCGTGGACAACATACTCTGGCCTGCGAAAGCCGATCTGGTGATAAGCGGGGTGAACCACGGCAGCAACGCCGCCACCGCAGCCGTGTATTCCGGGACCATAGGAGCGGCGATGGAGGGGGCGGTCAACGCAATCCCGTCAATCGGAGTGAGCCTTGACTCCTTCGACCCCGACGCCGACTTCTCGGCAGTGGAGGCCCTGCTGCCCGGCGTCCTGGACAAGTTGCTCAGTTGCCGGGCCTGGCACTACGGACTCTTCTACAACATCAACTTCCCCGCAATCCCCACTTCAGGGATCAAGGGGGTCAGACTCTGCCGTATGGGATACGGGCACTGGGAGCGGGAATACAGACCGTACGGAGAATTCCTCGCCGAACGGGGCAGAACCCCGGACAGGGAGGCGCAGGCATATCTGGACGCCCTTGAGCCGGGGGAAGAGGTCTATGTGATGGCGGGGGACTTCATCGACAACCCCGGCAACGCCGAAGCTGCGGACCACCGTCTGCTGGCGGAGGGCTACATCACCGTGACTCCGCACAATATCGACAACACCGACCGCCTGCAGCTCAAGAGCTTATGCGATACTATCTGATAGCGGGAGAAGCATCCGGCGACCTGCACGGAAGCAATCTCATGCGCGGCCTCGCCGCCGAAGACCCGGATGCGGAATTCCGCCTCTGGGGCGGGGAGATGATGAAGTCCGCCGCAGAGGAGTCGCACTCCCCCGCCGTTCTCGTCCAGGACTACCGCGACGGGGCCGTGATGGGCCTCAGCGAAGTTCTCTCCAAGGGGTTCAAACTGCTCGGCAACATACGCCGCTGCAAGGAGGACATCCTCCGGGAGAAGCCGGACGCGGTGATCCTCATCGACTATCCGGGCTTCAATATGAAGATTGCGAAGTTCTGCCACGAACACCATATCAAGGTATTCTACTACATAGCCCCCAAGACCTGGGCCTCCCGCGAGGGGCGCAACCGCTCGCTGAAAGCCTGGGTGGACAAGCTCTTCATAGTCTTCCCGTTCGAAATCCCGTATTTCACGGAAAAGGGCATCCCATTCGTCTACGAAGGCAACCCTCTGGTGGACGCGGTCGACTCGCACGCGTTCAGCCGCCCCGAGCAGGGACGCTACATCGCCCTTCTCGCCGGCTCTCGCAAGGCTGAAATCTCAAGGATGATGCCGGTGCTCATCTCTCTCGCGGACAATCTCTCCGCTATGCCGCAGTATAAAGACTACCGCTTCGTCATCGCGGGTGCTCCGGCCCGCAGCGGGAGCGACTATCTGCCGTACATTGGGGACAGGAGCAATGTCAGGCTGATATTCGGGCGCACCTATGACATCCTCAAATACGCCGACGCTGCGGTCATCAACTCCGGCACCGCATCCCTGGAAGCCGCCCTCATCGGCACTCCGCAGGTCGTCGGCTGGAACACTTCCAGGCTCACCTACTTCGCCGCCAAGCATATACTCAAGGTGATGAGCCACATCCCCTACATCTCGCTGGGCAACCTGTGCCTGGGCAAGATGGCGTTCAGGGAGATGATCCAGGACGAATTCGAGCCGACCGGACTCACATCTGAAGTCAGACGCCTGCTCGAAGACGAGGACTACCGGGCGGGGATGCTGCGCGACTACAGGCAGATAAGGGAGGCGCTCGGAGGCGGCGGGGCGTCACGCAGGGTCGCCTCCGCTATGATAGCGGAACTCAAGCAGTAGTTTTGGAATCCCTCGGACCGAAGATGACGGTGCCGATGCGCACCATAGTCGCGCCGTACTCCAGGGCGATGCGCCAGTCCTCCGACATCCCGATGGAGAGTTCGCGGAAGTCCGCCATCTCCGGAAACAGGTCACGCAAATAATTGAAGAACGCGCTTATGCGCCCGAAGTCGGCGCGGATATCCTCCTCGTTGTCGCTGTGGGTCGCCATCCCCATCAGCCCGCAGAAACGGACATTCGGGTATGAGCCGGCTCTGAAGAGCAGGTCAAGTATTTCCTCCTCGACGAAGCCCTGCTTGGTCTCCTCCGCGCCTATGTGGAGTTCAAGCAGAATATTGATTGTCTTGCCGTTGGCATCGCCCCAGCCGTTTATGGCTTCCAGCAGATGCAGGCTGTCGACCGACTGGACCAGATCGGCATAAGGCAGGACGAGCTTGAGCTTGTTGGTCTGCAGATGCCCGATGAAATGCCACTCGATTTCCGAACGCGGGACCGCCATCCCGCCGTGCAGGGCCTCGAACTTCTTCGCGAACTCCTGCGGCCTGTTCTCTCCGAAGCGGTGCTGTCCGGCACGGAGGGCCTCCAATATGCATTCGACAGGATGGAATTTGGAAACTGCCACCAGCTTTACCTCCGGTGGCAGCTCCCTGCTTATCATATCTATCCTTTCCCCGATCATTTATCGGCGCTTCTGCTGCTTGAGCTGCTGCTCCTGGAGTTTCTGTGCCTGTTCGAGGCGCTGCTGCCACTTGCTCTTAGGAAGCGGCTTCCCTTCGGAGGCGCGGACCTTCTCCAGTATCGCGTCCTTGTCGATGGACTTGCGGATCAGCCAGGTCTGGAGGATCGAGATCAGCTGGGAGAGCAGATAGTAATAGCTGAGAGCCGCGGAGAGGCTGTTGCAGATGAAGAACATCATTATAGGCATCATCCACAGCGTCATAAACCTCATCGAAGCCGCGCTAGGGTCGTTCGCGCCCGGCTGGGAGGACATGGTGAGCTTGGAGTAGACCCACATCGTCACCGCCATCAGGAGGGCGAAGAGCGAGAGATGGTCTCCGAATATCGGGATCCGCATTCCGTAGTCGATGATGGAGTCGTAGGCCGAGAGGTCGTGACACCAGAGGAACGACTGCTGACGCAGCTCTATGGATGCAGGGAAGAAGCGGAACATAGCCCAGAGTATAGGGAAGGTCAGCAGCATAGGCAGACACCCGCCCATAGGGCTGACTCCGGCCCTCTTGTAGAGAGCCATCGTCGCCTGCTGCTTCTTGAGCATCTCCTGCTGGTTGTCGCTGTGCGGGTATTTGGCGTTGAGCTTGTCCAGTTCCGGCTTCAGCGCACTCATCTTGGCTGACGATGCGTAGGACTTGTAGGTCAGCGGGAACACCACCAGCTTGATGACCAGGGTCATCAGCAGGATTACAAGGCCGAAGTTGGCGGTGAAGCGGCTGAAGAAGTTGAACATCGGGATGATGGCATACTTCGTGAACCAGCCCACGAGCGAACCTCCCAGAGGGATGATCTTCTCGTAGTGCTGACCGTAGCTCTTGAGCGTCTGGAAGTGGTTGGGGCCGAAGTAGAACTCCAGCGGGATCACGGTGTCTCCCCTGCCCAGCTCGGAACGCATCAGCGCATTGCAGGCCATAAGGTTACGCTCCGGATCATCCTGTTTGAAGAAATCGATGCTGACTTCCCCGGAGGAGAACTGCTGCGGAGCGCGGACGATGGCGGAGAAGAACTGCTGCTGGAATGCGAACCAGCTGAGCTTCGACTCCACCCTCTTGGACGCGCTGCGTCCCCGGCCTATCTCGGACGGCTTCTTGTCGCCGTCGAAATAGTAGTCGAGCTTGGAGTACTGGGTCTCGTTCTTGTAGCCCTTCTCCATACGCGGCATAGTCATCCCGAAATCGATGTCCACGGTGCTCACATTGCGCGGGATCACTCCCTGCATACCGATGAAGGACAGGCGGCTGTCGACCCTGTAGCTGTCTCCGAGCAGGGTGTAGCTCTGCTCGATGTAGCCGCCTCCGTCGAAAGGAAGCCTCATCACCACGGAAGAGTCCGTCACCTGGGCGAGCTCGAAGCTGAAGTCCTTGGTCTTTATATACTCGCCGGCGTAGACGCTGACGGAATACTCCGACCTGCCGGGCCTGAAGAGATAGAGGTCGGTGCTGTCATAATTGCGGTAGTTCTTGAGCCTGACCGAGTAAGGCTGCGCTCCCCGAGTCGTGAGCTTCAGTTCCAACACATCGTTCTCAAGGGTCACGATGCTGCTCTCCGCCACGGAAGCGGCATTGAGTCCGGCGTCCTTATAGACGGCCGACGCGGAAGTCCTGGACAGAGTGTCCGTCGCGGGACGGGTCTGCTGCGCGTTCAGAGAGTCCACCGCATCCATAATGCGCTGCGGCATCTGCGCGAGCGCTATCGAGTCCTGCTGTGCCTGCAGCTCGGCCAATTTGCGTGCACGGTCGGACTGGAATACAGTGAAACCTATGAATATCAGTGCGATGAGAATAAATCCGATAACCGAATTCTTGTCCATTACTTGTCTTCCTCCTCTGCTTTACGAATCCTGGCCTCAAGCTCACGGAGCTCCTCTTTCGCCTTTTCTATCTTCTCCTGCATCTGCCTGATGAGCGGTTCGCTGTTCTTGGAAGCAGAGAAAAACCCGATATTGTTCTCGTATGTGGTGATGTCCTGCTGCAGAGTGCGGTACTTGCCGATGAGCGTATCCTTGACGCTCGCCGGCGCGGAGCCCCTGCCCTGTGCCGGGCCTCTCTGCCTGGTGGCGAAGAGCGGGAACTTCCGCTGCATCGCCTCGCGGTAATCGGCGTTGAGAGCATCCTTCTCCTTGAACGGGACGTGTCCTATGCCCTGCCAGCGCTCGCTGAATGAGCGCATCGAATCGGCGTTCGCGGTCTCATCGTCCCCCGGCACGAAAGCGAGAATCTCCTCGATGAGCTTCCTCTTTGCCTTGAGGTTGGAGTAGAAGTCGTTCTCCGGCGCGGCGGCCGCGTCGCGGTTGGCGAAAAACTCGTCGCAGGCGGCGCGGAATCTCTTCCAGAGCTGGTCGGACTTCTTGCGCGGCACCGCTCCGATCTCCTTCCACTGCTTCTGGAGGGAGATGAGCTGGTCGGTGGTCTTCTTCCACTCGGTGCTGTCCTTGAGAGCCTCGGCCTGCTCGATGAGAGCCTGCTTCTTCTCGAGGTTGACGCTCATATTGTCCTTGATGGAAGAATAGAACTCCCTCTTCTTGCCGAAGAACGTGTCGCACGCGGCACGGAAGCGGTCGTAAATCTTCTGATTCTCCTTCTTGGTGGCGAAGCCTATCTTGCGCCACTGCGCCTGAAGGTCCACAATCTCCTTGGAGAGGGCGTTCCACTCGGCGGAGGACTTCACCTCCGTCGCGGCAATCTCCTCAAGCCGCTCGCAGAGAGCCCTCTTCTTCTCCAGATTCTCCTCCTGCTGCTCCTTGAGCCCTTCGAAATGTGCCTGATACTTCTTGTTTATCACGGCCGTCGCAGCCTTGAACCGGTTCCATATATCCTCCCTCATCTCCTTGGCCACCGGGCCGTACTCCTTCCACTGCTCGTGCAGTTTCTGCAGTTCGTGGAACGCGGCCACCACATTCTCGTTGTCGGCAAGCTTCTCCGCCGCTTCGCAGAACGCCTCCTTGGCCTCGAGGTTCTTGCGGAAGTCCAGGTCGCGCAGGTCGCGGTTAATCTTGACCATATCGTAGAACTTCTCCACATAGAACTGGTAGGTGTCATTGATATTGCGGTAGTCCTTGACCGGCACCGGGCCGGCCTCTCTCCAGCGGTTCTGGAGCTCCCGGAACAAAGGGAAACGGGCGCTGACATCTTCCTGACCTTCCACAAGAGCCTTGAGCTCGCCGATGACGGCCTGCTTCTTGAGCAGATTGGCCTCGCGCTGCTCGTCCTGCTGCCGGTTGAACTCGGCACGCTCTTTCTTGTAGTCGGCATACATCGCCTTGAAGTTCTGCTCCACAGCCTCGAACGGGTTGCCGATGCTGCTTTCGGACTCGACTCCGCTCTCCCCCTTGAGTTTGGAGAGAAGCTTATAGAAGGCCGACTTGATGGCCTCGGCCTCCTTGGAGCGCGTCATGCTGTCCGCGCCGGACTTCAGTTTGACGAAGAGGTCGGAAAGCTCGGCAAGCGTCTTGTCGGACAGGTCCTCAGCCTTGCCGGAGAGTTCCTCCGCCTTGTCTGTAAGCTTGTCCGAGAGTTCCTCCGCCTTGTCTGTAAGCTTGTCCGAGAGCTCCTCCGCCTTGTCGGAGAGCTTGTCCGAAAGCTCCTCCGCCTTGTCGGAGAACTCTTCGACCTTATCGCTAAGCTTGTCAGAGAGCTCTTCCGCCCTGTCGGAGAGTTCGTCAACCTTGTCGGCAAGCTTTTCGGCTACGTCTGAAACGACCTCTTGGATCTTTTCAGGAAAGTTGTTTTCGCTCATAATATCAGAGTTAATGATTTGTTATAACTTACAAATATACTAATTTTGATTGGAAAATAGCCGAAAGCTTCACTAACTTTGCGGAAATATCGAAATATATGCGGATAGACATACTTACCGTGGTGCCGGAACTCCTGGACAGCCCCCTGTCCCACTCCATCGTGGGGCGGGCGATAAGGAAAGGGCTGGTAGAGATTGAGGTACACGACCTGCGCAAATACGGGCTCGGACCGAGGAAGAACGTGGACGACTACAGCTACGGCGGGGACGCCGGAATGGTGATGACCATAGAGCCGGTATACCGGATGATGGAAGAGCTGAAGGGACAGCGGGCCTACGACGAGATAATATATATGTCGCCCGACGGGGAGCGGCTCGACCAGAGCATATCCAACGCCCTCTCGCTCAAGGAGAACATAATGCTGCTCTGCGGCCACTACAAGGGGATTGACCACCGCATCCGGGAGCACCTCATCACGCGGGAGATTTCCGTCGGGGACTATGTTGTGAGCGGCGGCGAGATCCCGGCGGCCCTGCTTGCGGACTCCATCGTGCGCCTGATACCGGGGGCGCTCAGCGACGAGACCTCCGCGCTCTCCGACAGCTTCCAGGACAACCTGCTCTCCCCTCCGGTCTACACGAGACCGGCGGAATTCAACGGATGGAAGGTGCCGGAAGTGCTGCTCAGCGGCAACCCGAAGCTCATCCGCGCCTGGCAGGACGAGCAGGCGCTGGAGCGCACCCGACTGCTCCGTCCCGAATTGCTCAAAAACGCGGAAAAGCAGGCCTGACAAGCACTTACAGGCAGCATCAGGGATTTAGTTATTAAATAATTTTAATAACTCGGTAAAATTCTTTGAAAAAATTTTGAAAAAGTATTGCACATCCAAAAATTGTGAGTACCTTTGCCTTCGGAAATGAAACAACTCTGACTCCGGCTGGACCGGAGCCGTCTAACCAACAATAATTAACCTTCTATAAGGTAATACACTACTAACTAACCGTAAACCCCCGCTGCGAAGCGGGGGTTTGTCGTTGTTGCCGCCCCCGTAATGACCTGAAGAAATACTTATCGCATTGTTGATTGATTCGCTGAAAACAAGTACTTTTGCCCCGTTCCGCCTTATCGGAGACAAAGCTATGGTCAAAACCGTCATCACTCCCTTCATCGCCGCACTCTGTTCAACGACAGCTGCGGTCTTTGTTTTCCTGTCCATTACCTTGACGCCCGCCAATGCACAAAAGCTTGCCAAAAGCGATTATTTTTTCGTACTCGACACCAAGCGCGGATTGTCGGACAATTGCGTCCTCCAGATGATGCAGCTGCCTGACAGGCGGCTTGCCGTGGTTACGGCACGGGGTATTGATCTATACGACGGCAAGCGGTTTCTGTTTTTGCAACTTCCTCCCTCCGAGTCACAAGCCATCAACGGATATGACGGGCAGACACATCTCTATGTAGATTGTCACAATCGGCTTTGGGTAAAGAACCGTCAGCAGATACACTGCATCGATTTGGAGGAAGATCGATTGATACGCAATCCTCTCGACTCCCTGCCGTCGCACTTCCCCACCGATTCCGTCGGCGACCTGTTCGTCGACAGCAAGGGATGCGTTTGGATTGTGAGCGGGTATGCCGTCACCAACACAGACAGCGGCGAGAGTCTGTCCATAGACAAGACCTGGGGAGACCTGCAGGATCTGGACACTGACGGCAGATATGTGTATACGTTTCATGCCAACGGACTTGTCGCGGCATTTCGCGATGGACTGCTGTCATACACCGTCACGGCTTATCCCACGGCTGAAGCCCAAAACTACCGGCGCACATCTCTCACAGTGCAGACCGCGAGCGGACAGTTCTATCAGATAAGGACCGGACGAGGCCGGAAAGGAGAGGGCGGCGGGTCGGTGTTTCTGCATTTCGACCCCGCCGGGAGGACTTACTCCAAAATTTACGAGTGCGACTATATACTGCACACCCTCAACATAACATCGGACGATCAGGCTCTGATAAGCAGCCGGCGCGGATATCTGATGTTCGACTTCAACCTTGGCCCTGTTCCACGCGAAGTCGACGAGCTGTCGTTGCCGGACGGACGGCAGCTCACCACAGGTGTCAACACCGTTCTTCGCGACAGCGACGGTGCCATCTGGCTTGGAACTTATCGGGACGGACTGATCTATGTATCCCCCATGTTGGGACTTTTCTTCACCATCCACAAGCCCCGGTGGCAGTCGTGGCCGGGAATTCCCGCCGTTGTGGCAGGACTCGTCATCATCTTCGCACTGGCCGCCACGGGACTTCACCGCAAAAAGAAATGTCCCGCGGATGGAACCGTCGCCAAAGTGACGGCAGAGTGCGGAGCCCGGCCTGCAACAGAGACCTATGATGCCGGAGACAGGCTCGTGGACGATGCCGGTATGCTTGTCAAGCAACATCTGAACGATTGCGACTATGGCGTGGAACAACTCGCCAAGGACCTCTGTATGGAGCGCACCGGGCTTTACAAGAAACTGACTTCGCAACTCGGCGTCACGCCGGTAGCTTTCATCCGCGGCGTGCGCCTTGACCATGCCGCATCGCTGTTGAGAGAGGGGCGGCTGAGCATCAATGAAATTGCGGAGCGCACGGGCTTCTCCTCTCCAAGCTATTTTACGAAATGTTTCAAGAAAGAGTTCGGCGTGCTGCCGTCCGAATACAGATAAGCCGGTTCGTCATAATGAAAAATCAACAAATGTGTCAAGCTTATCTTCATTTGTTTTAGCGTTTTCCCGGCATTGCGCGTTAGCTTTGCCACGCTATTGCACTGACACTTACCAAACAGAAGATAATGCTGAACAAATTGTCCGTCCCTATTCTGTTGTGCGCCGCGCTCGCCGGTGCCGCAATTCAGACCCACGCCAAAGAAAGAGCCGCTCAAACTGCCGTAAGACGGCAAGTGGCCGGCCAGAATGTCTCCATTGAGTTTTACTCTCCCACCATTGTCCGCGTCGTCAAATCCCCGACGGGCAGCGATGCGATTCTCCACAAGGGAAGCTATTCCGTCATCCTTGCGCCTCAGAACCCGGAAGACATAAATATGCACGAGACAGCCTCTTCCGTCAGCCTCGAGTCACCATTCATCTCGGTGGCCCTTGACAAGAAGACCGGAGTCATCAGTTTCGCCTCAAGCGATGGCACAAAGCTGCTCAGCGACGTCAAGACCGGTTTCGAAGCGCGCCCCGACGGGGATGACAGGGGAGAAATGCGCGTCAGGCAGAGCTTCCGGCTCGATGACGATGAGGCCATATATGGACTGGGGCAGTTGCGCGATGCCGCGATGAACAGACGCGGCAGCCGCAATGTGACACTTTGGAACAGAAACACCTACATAGCCATCCCCTATTTCACCAGCGAAAAGGGCTACGGACTCTATTGGGACAATGCCGGGAAGACCTGCTTCGATGATTCCGACAGCACATCGTTCACCAGCGAGGTCGGGACCTGCGCCGATTATTATTTTATGTATAAGGACGGTTCGCAGGACGGTGTCATAGCCTGCATACGCGAACTTACCGGCCAGGCGACAATGTTCCCTTTGTGGGCGATGGGCTTCTGGCAGTGCCGCGAACGCTACAAGACCGGCGATGAACTGGCCGGGGTTCTCGACAAGTATCGCGAACTGCGCATACCGGTCGACGCCATCGTGCAGGATTGGCAGTATTGGGGCTGCGACTCCAACTGGAATGCCATGAGATTCCAGAATCCCTACTATATAAATAAAGTGAACGACCCCGCCTATGAAAGATACCTGCCCCGCGACATGAGAGATATGAAGGCGCAGGGCGAACCCCGTCTCAAAACCCCGGAGGAGATGGTGAAGTACGTACACGACAACAATGCCCAGCTGATGATTTCCATTTGGGCCAGTTTCGGCCCATGGACCGACCAGTATCGGGAGCTGGAAAGCATAAACGCCCTGCTGCCGTTTTACACGTGGCCGATGAACAGCGGCGTGCTGCCCTATGACGTGTTCAATCCCAAGGCGCGCGAAATATATTGGAAACACCTTTCGCGGCTGTACAGGATGGGTTTTGACGCATGGTGGACCGACTCCACCGAACCGGACCACTTCGAAAAGCCGGGCGATGATGACTACCGGACCCATGACGGCCCGTGGCTCGGCGTAAAGAATGCTTTTTCACTGGTCCACAACAAAAACATCTACGAACATCAGCGCGCGATGAAGGGCAATGTCAAACGTTCGCTGCAAATGACACGCAGCGGATGCTTCGGAATACAGCATTACGGCACGTTCTCCTGGAGCGGCGACATCAATGCCTCATGGAATGAGATGAAAAACCAGCTGCCTTCCGGCCTGAACTACACGCTTTGCGGCATACCGTTCTGGAATACCGACCTTGGCGGTTTCTTCTATTACGACTACGGAAACGACCCCAAGAACCCGGCCTTGCAGGAACTGAAAACCCGGTGGGTACAGTGGGGGACATTCATGCCGCTGATGCGAAATCACTGTTCATCCCCTATGGTGAGCGAATTCTATGCCTTCGGCAGCCGGGGAGACTGGTGCTACGATGCCATGCTCGAAGCCGTAAAGTTACGCTATCGACTGTTACCCTACATATACAGTACGGCCGGAGACTGCGTACACAACAGCGGCAGCATGATGCGGGCCCTCGTGATGGACTACGCCGCCGATAAGAGGGCTTCGCGCCTCAACGACGAGTACCTCTTCGGGCGCAGTCTGCTGGTAAAGCCCGTTACCGACCCGATGTACACATGGAATGACAGCCGTAAGAACGGCCATACCATCTATCCCGACATAAAGCAGGCCGCCGCCCCGGTCAGCGTATATCTGCCCGACGGCAACAAGTGGTACGACTTCTGGAGCAATACGGAGTACGATGGCGGGCAGGACATACAGTATCCATGCCCCATCGATATCATACCCGTATTTGTCAAGGCCGGTTCCATCGTGCCGTTTGGCCCGGAAGTGCAATACAGCACAGAGAAGGCTTGGGACGAGCTGGAGATACGCATATATCCCGGAGCCGACGGGGAGTTTGTCCTATATGAGGACGAGGGGGACAACTACAACTATGAGAAAGGCGGGTACTCGCTTATCAGGTTCACCTGGAACGACTCCGACCGCACTCTGGAAATCGCACGCCGCGAAGGCGGCTACAAGGGGATGCTCCGCGAGCGCAAGTTCAACATAGTACTTGTGGGAGCCGGCAGCGGCCGGGGAAACCTTCCGATGAAAGTCGATGCCACGGTGAAATATACCGGCGAGGCGGTGAAAGCGATGTTGTAGAAAGAAGGTGACCAAAAAGTCCCTGTGGGACCGCGACGTAGGAGCGAAATACCCCGCATAGGGGTCGCAGACGCCAGTCGGCGGGGGTTAAGGAACCTGAAGCTATTCCTTCGCCACCAGACTCACCTCGTAGAGGCGCGGCCAGTTCTTGCCGGTGAGCCAGATGCGTCCCGTGACGGGATCGTGGGCTATGCCGTTGAGCACGTCGGTGTCGCGCGTGCGCAGGGATTCCGGAAGCAGACCGCTGCAGTCTATCTGCGCCTCCACCCTGCCGCTCCCGGGATCGATGATGACTATCATATCGGTCAGATAGACATTGGCCCAGATCTTCCCGTCTATCCACTCGAGCTCGTTGAGATTGCGCAGCGGGCGACCGTTCATCTTGACGTCCAGCGACTTGAGCAGCTTGAAGTCGGGGCTGAGGAAGTAGAGCCGCGACGAGCCGTCGGAAGTGATGAGCGACTTCCCGTCGGTAGTGACGCCCCAGCCCTCGCGCGGGTAGGAGTAGCTCTTCTCGTAGGACAGGGTCTCCGCATCATAGACGAACGCCACCTTATTGGTCCAGGTCAGGATATAGATCTTGCCGTCCAGCACGGCCGACCCCTCGCCGAAGTACTTGCGGGCGAAGTCGAGCCTGCGCAGCGGCTTGCCGCTCTCCAGATCCACGACCCGCAGCGTCGACTGCCCGAACTGGCCAGTGGTCTCCACCAGATTGCCGCCCATATGGAAGAGTCCCTGGGTATAGGCCCTGGAGTCGTGAGGATACTCATTGATTACCTTGACTTTGTATCGGGTCACGCCCGCATCGCAGCTCGCGCAGGCAAGAGATGTGAGCGCTGAAAGCAGAAAAAAAGACAATATTGAGCGGTTCATAGCCGCAAATTTAGAAAGTTATTGTTATTTTTGTATCCCGTTATGAATACAAAGTATATTTTCGTCACGGGAGGAGTGGCATCGTCACTCGGGAAAGGCATCATCGCCGCGTCGCTGGCCAAGCTTCTGCAAGCCAGGGGATTAAGAGTCACCATCCAAAAGTTTGACCCCTACATCAACGTAGATCCGGGCACGCTCAATCCATACGAGCACGGAGAGTGCTATGTCACCGAAGACGGGGCCGAGACCGACCTCGACCTCGGACACTACGAGCGCTTCCTCGGAGTCCATACCTCCAAGGCCAACAATGTCACCACAGGCAAGATATACTTCACCGTCATAACAAAGGAGAGAGAGGGCGCATATCTGGGGAAGACCGTGCAGATCGTCCCCCATATCACCGACGAAATAAAGCGCCGTATGCTTCTGCTCGGCAAGACGGGCCAGTATGACGTCATCATCACCGAGATCGGAGGCACCGTGGGAGATATGGAGTCACAGCCGTTTGTGGAAGCGGTGCGCCAGCTCCAGTGGGAACTCCCCGAGGAGGACTGCATGTCCATCCACCTCACTCTCGTGCCGTATCTGAGCGCCGCCAAGGAGCTGAAGACCAAGCCTACGCAGCACTCCGTACAGATGCTCCAGCAGTCGGGGGTCCAGCCCGACGTGATAGTCTGCCGCACGGAGCACCCGCTCACCGCCGAACTGCGCAAGAAGGTCGCGCTGTTCTGCAATGTCAAGCCCGGCCACGTCATACAGTCGATAGATGCGTGGAGCATCTATCAGGTGCCTCTCAATATGCACGAGGAGCATCTGGACGAGCTCGTGGTGCGTCATCTCCAGATAGAGAACTTCACCCAGCCCGACCTCTCCGACTGGAGCGCCTTCCTCTCCCGCCTCAAGCACCCGAAATCCGAAGTGGACATAGCTCTGGTGGGCAAATACGTGGAGCTTCAGGACGCCTACAAGTCCATACTTGAGTCGTTCGTGCACGCGGGCGCGGCCAACGAGTGCAAGGTCAAGGTGCACACCGTCCACAGCGAACACATCGACGGGAGCAACGCCGAGTCCGTCCTCGGCAAGATGGACGGTATTCTCGTCGCCCCGGGGTTCGGCGAGAGGGGGCTCGAAGGCAAGATTGCGGCCATAAAATATGCCCGCGAGCACAATGTGCCGTTCTTTGGCATCTGCCTCGGGATGCAGATGTGCGTCGTGGAGTTCGCCCGCGACGTGCTCGGATATAAGGACGCGGCTTCGGCGGAGGTCAACCCGAAGTCCACGCACGCCGTGATCGACCTTATGGAGGACCAGAAGTCCACGACCATCAAGGGAGGCACGATGAGGCTGGGAGCCTACGACTGCGAGCTCAAGGAGGGGTCGCTCGTGCACCGGATCTACGGCAGCAGCCTGATCTCGGAAAGACACCGCCACCGCTATGAATTCAACTCCGAGTTCCTCGGGGACTTTGAGAGAGCCGGGCTCGTAGCAAGCGGGCGCAACCCACAGACCGGGCTCGTGGAAGTAGTTGAACTACCGACACATCCGTTCTTCATCGGAGTGCAGTTCCACCCAGAATTCAAGAGCACTCCGGAGCACCCTCAGCCTATCTTCGCCGCTTTCGTCAAGGCGGCGATGGACCGCAGGGGCGGCAAGTAACAAGAGTGACCGACCCCGACCATATTCTGCACACGGGAGATTACGGCACCAGACCGGGCATGCCGGCTTTCGCTGCGCTGCCGGCGTGATCCTGCTCCTCCGTATTGAAGCGGATGACATCTTCGATTGCACGGGTGCAGACAGGACAGAAGTCCGGCGCCGCGTTGGTGCGCATACGGCAGTTCTCGCAAGGCCGCCATACCCCCTTGGTCTGATATCCGCCGCCCTCCACGAGGCCGACCCCGTCCTTTCCCATCATATCCTGCCACTTGGACGCGAAGTCCGCCTTGGTGGTGATGTTCTTCTCCCAAGGCTCCAGATCCGGGTAGTAGTACTCGACATACTGGTCGTCGTAGGCATATTCGTCCGCGAGCCCGGCGAAGCTGTGGCCGAACTCGTGCACGACCACCGGTCCGAACTGGGCGTGGTGCGCCGCCGTGAGGGTGTAGGCGTTGTAGATGCCGCCCCCGCCGTAGGTCCCGGTGTTGGCGAGGACTATGATATGCTCATACGGCACCCCGGCGAGCGCGTCGTGCATACGGAAGACATGAGTGGTGGTGAGATACCTCTCCATATAGAAGGTGTCGAAGTTGGAGTTCACCACAGTGTTTTTCCACTGTCCCTCGCGCGGCACGCTCACTCCGCTGTCCCGGGACGGAGCCCCGAGCGCGATGATGTTGAAGCGCTCGCGCATCCGGGCGAAAGCCTTGTGGGAGAAGAGATTGTCGACCGCGGACTGCGCGTCGGCGTAGAACTGCTCCATCTCCCCCGCAGCGTAGCCTTCGGCAAGTATCACCACATCGATCGCCTGCTTCGGATCGCCGCCGTGATGCAGCACCCGGTACTGCGTCGCGGGGCGGCGGTCCTGCGGTCTTATCAATATGTCCGCAGGGTCCACCGGGTGCGTGAGGGAGGAGATGACATTATTATGGAAATCGAAAAGCTGCACGCAGATCTCCGCAGGCGCGGCCGGCATCGGGAGCAGCATCACATTCTCGAAGCTCCTGCGGACGCGCACGGCCTCTTCGGTAGCCTGCCACTCCTGAAACAGGGTGTTGAACGAGGTCCTGTAGAGAGTGTCTCCGCTGGCCTTGTCCATCATCGTGATCTGCGTGTTGCCGCGCAGTGCGAGGGACTTCATATTCACCCGCCGTCCTACCCAGCCGTCGCTCCTGTGCAGGGCGGCCACCGCTATCTCGCAGCTCCTGTCGGTGCCGGAGAAGATATAGTCGACCCTGAGAGTCCCGTCCAGCAGTCTGCCCTCGGAGAAGGGATCGGCCTTCAGAGTCGCCGCTGCGGCGAGCAGACAGGCCGTCAACAATAACACAAATCGCTTCATATCAATATACTCAAGTTTTGCAAGTAATAAAGTTTGTTGAAAAAATAAGCATTTTGAGTTTCGTAAATGCGAAACTCAAATCAATATACATTGGTGTAAATCTTCCCATTGTGGGCCGGCGGCACCGCCCCCCTCACCTTCTCAAACAACTCCGGGACAGTCACAAACTCGAACCCTCTGCGCTTGAGCTCCGGGATCACGGTCCTGAGCGCCTCGACGGTAGCCTCGTTGCCCTCGAAGTCGTGGAGCAGCAGGATGTCTCCGTCGCGCACATTGTCGAGCAGGCTCTGCGCACGGGCCTCAGCCGAGACCGAAGCCTCCCAGTCAAGGCAGCCGCGACCGCTGATGAAAGTCAGATCTATAGTCTTGTGCATCAGCTCGCCGTGGTCGATATACGGAGGCCGGAAGAAGCGGGGGGTCTCCCCTATCGCCTTCTCCACCAGAGAGTTGGTCCTGTCTATCTCCTCCCGGAGGCGCTCCTCGTCCATAGAAGACATATGCGAGTGCGAATACGAGTGGTTCTCGATATCGCAGCCCAGAGCGCGGGCCCGCTTCATCACCTTGACAGAAGCTTTGTCTATATTGCTTCCTATCACGAAGAACGAAGCCCTGACCCCGTTCTCCTCCAGCAGATCGAGCAGCTTCGGGGTCGTCGTGGTGTTGGGGCCGTCATCGAAGCTGAGGGCTACATATTTCGGGAAATAGGCCGGATAGCCGAGCAGCTGATATGCAAGCGCATACGCCATCCTGAGCTGGCCCGGGGTGTTCGGATGCAGGCGGTCGGTGTCCGGATTGCGGAAATACGCGGCCTGCCCGTCGAGCATAGGGTAGAGCCCGCTGATGCTGTTGAGGTCGATCACCGGCACTCCCCAGACATTGGCAAGCTCCGCCACGGCCTGCACATATTCCTCGATGAAGCTCCCGCAGGCATTGGCGAAAGACTCCGGCGGCTGCACGTTGCCCGCCCTGAAAGTCGCATAGCCGCGGTGAAGCGGAGTGAGGAAGATTATCTGCTTGTCGGGATAGTGTGTCTTCAGCCAGCGCATCGTGATGTTGGCCCTGCCACGGAAAGTCGAGTCGGCGAAGACCGGCTCCCTATGCCTGCGTTCCACCTCTATCCCGTTGTCTTCCAAAGTTTTGCAGGTAGAATACGTAAACCATTCCCCGAGAGGGATGCCCCCGTTGTAGTCGTTCGTGCCCACAAACACTATGATGGCGTCCACCCCCTGCCCGTGCTCGGCTTCCAGCTTCTCGCCCTGGCCGATTATCTGGTTCATCCTGTGCCCGCTGATGCCGTAGACATACGGCTCTATGCCGAGGATGTCCTTGAGATTGTTCCAGAACACGTTGTTGGTGCTCCCGACCTGGCGGGCGTCAGTGATGGAGTCGCCCAGGAACGCGACCCTGCGCCCCTCCCACTGGCTGCGAATAAGGGGTTGCGCGAGCAGTCCTGTGCAGAGCAGCACCAGAGAGACCGCCGCGATTAGATGTTTCAAATAAGACTTTTCGTGTGTCATAATCAATGCGGATGTTCGCAAATTTACTAAAAATAGCTTAATTTTGTCTTACCGCAAACCAATACGTTTTGATGAAACGATTATTCTCCTTCATTACAGCCGCACTCATAGCGATTTGCGCAAGTGCCGGCAATTATCCGGACAGGGCCGACTATCTCTGGGTCACCGTGCCGGACCACTCCGACTGGCTCTACAGGACCGGAGAGAACGCCACCGTAGAGATCCAGTTCTACAAATACGGCATCCCGCGCGACTGCACGGTCGCCTACAGGCTCGCCGACGATATGCTCAGCCCCGACAAGAGCGGCACGCTCACCCTCAAGGGAGGCAGGGGCAAGCTCAATATGGGCAGCCGCAAGACTCCGGGATTCCGCGACCTGCAGCTCAGCACCGAGGTGGACGGAGTGAAATACGAACACCACATCAAGCTCGGCTTCTCCGTCGAGAGGATAGAGCCGTTCACCCGCGAGCCCGACGACTTCAGCAGCTACTGGGACAACGCCATAAAGGAGGCGGAGAGATTTCCGCTCAAGTATACCAGGGAACTCGCCCCGCAGTACTGCACCGACAGGATCGACTGCTATCTGGTGAGGCTGATGCTGAACAGCTCGCAGTCCGTATATGCCTACCTCTTCTATCCGAAGGACGCGCGGAAGGGCGGCTGCCCGGTCGTACTCTGCCCTCCGGGCGCGGGCATCAAGACCATCAAGGAGCCGCTGCGGCACAAATACTACGCAGAGGCGGGCTGCATCCGTATGGAGATGGAAATCCACGGGCTCGACCCGCGCATCCCGTCCGAGACTTTCTCCGAAATCACGGCCGCGTTCAACGGCAGGGAGAACGGCTACCTGTCCAACGGCATAGAAGACCGCGACAGGTATTATATGAAGCGGGTCTATCTCAGCCTCGTGCGCGCCATCGACCTGCTGACATCGCTCCCGGAATGGGACGGCAAGAATGTCGTAGTGCAGGGCGGCAGCCAGGGAGGAGCGCTCTCCCTCATCGCAGCCGGGCTCGACCCGCGCGTCACCCTCTGCATCGCCAACCACCCGGCGCTCGCCGATATGGCGGGCTACAGCGAGAAGGGCCGTACCGGAGGCTATCCCCACTTCAACCGCATCCCGGGATTCTTCACCGGCGAGATCATCCGCAATCTCGCCTACTACGACGTGGTGAACTTCGCCCGGCATATCGGCTGCAAGGTCTATATGACCTGGGGCTACAACGACAATGTCTGCCCGCCGACCACCTCATACGCCGTCTGGAACACTCTCAAGTGTCCGAAGGAGGCCCTGATCACTCCGGTCAACGAGCACTGGACCTCAGAAGCGACAGAGCGCGGACATCTGGACTGGATGCTTAAAAATCTCAAATAATCAATGGCTACTATTCTGCTCACCCTGGCTCTCGCCGCCGTCACGGCGGTCAGCAGCCCCGACTCCCGGCTTACGGTATCGCTCGACGCCGCGGAGGACCTGACTTTCAGCTACTCGGTCAGCTACAACGGCACGACCTTCCTCGCCCCCTCTAAACTGGGGCTGGTGACAAACAGCACCGACTACACCCGGCTGGAGTTTCTCGGCGCGGAGACCTCCGTCATCAGCGTGGACTACAGTCTCGACCGCATCAAGACGAGCCGGGTCAGGCACGACGCCACCCGCTGCCTGATGCATTTCAGGAACCCGGACGGACGTCCTGTCGACATCGAGTGGAGGGTCAGCGACCACGACATAGCATTCCGCTACTGCATCCCGCACGACGGCGGGGAGGGCTGCGTGAGGGTGATGAGAGAAGAGACATACTTCAATTTCCCCGAATACACCACCACCTACCTCTGCCCGCAGAGCGACGCTATGGTGGGATGGAAACGCAGCAAGCCGAGCTACGAGGAGTATTACGCCCCCGGAGCCCTGCTCAGCACTCCTTCCGAGTTCGGGCACGGATTCACGTTCCCCTGCCTCTTCAGGATCGGGGGCGACGGCTGGGTGCTGGTCAGCGAAACGGGCGTGGACAGCCGCTACTGCGCCTCGCGTCTGAGCGACTACAAGCGTTCGGAGGGCTATCGAATCGAGTTCCCGATGGCGGAGGAGAACAACGGCAACGGCACCTCCGAGCCGGCGTTCGCCCTGCCGGGAAGCACCCCGTGGAGAACGATCACCGTGGGCGAGGACCTCGCGCCCATAGTCGAGACCACGGTAGCATTCGACGTGGTGGAGCCGCTCTATGAGAGCAGCCACGAGTATAAGTTCGGCAAGAGCAGCTGGAGCTGGATAGTATGGCAGGACGCGAGCATCAACGGGCGCGACCTGCGGGAATATGTGGACCTCTCCGCCGCGATGGGCTGGCCGTACACCCTCGTGGATGCCGGCTGGGACAAGAATCTGGGCAGGGACGGGACGGCGGAACTGGCGCAGTATGCCCGGAGCAAGGGCGTGGAGCTCTTTCTGTGGTACTCCTCAAGCGGATGGTGGAACGACATAGTGCAGAGCCCGACCAATGTGATGTGCAACCCCATCGCCCGCAAGCGGGAGATGCGCTGGCTTCAGAGCATCGGGGTCAAGGGCATCAAGGTGGACTTCTTCGGAGGCGACAAGCAGGAGACCATGGCGCTCTACGAGGGCATACTCAGCGATGCTGACGACTTCGGCCTGATGGTGATCTTCCACGGCTGCACCATCCCGCGCGGTTGGGAGAGGATGTACCCGAACTATGTTGGGAGCGAAGCTGTCAGAGCCTCAGAAAACCTGGTATTTATGCAGCGCGAGTGCGATCTGGAGTCGCAGAACGCGACATTCCACCCTTTCATCCGCAACTCTCTGGGATGTATGGAATTCGGCGGCACGTTCCTCAACCGGCGTCTTGAGCGGAACAACGGCCGGCCTTACCCCGACGGTTCGGTACGCGGCACCCTGAGGCGCACCAGCGACGCATTCGAGCTCGCCACCGCAGTGCTTTTCCAGAACCCTATACAGAACTTCGCCCTCGCACCCAACAATCTCGCTGACGCGCCGGAGCTTGCGCTGGACTTCCTCCGCGAAGTGCCCACGACTTGGGATGAGACGAAATATATCGACGGCGAGCCGGCCCGCAGCGCGGTCATCGCACGCCGCCACGGCGACACCTGGTACGTAGGGGCGGTCAACGCTTCCGAAAGCCCTCTCAGGCTGGACGTCAACGCGATAGTCTCGAAGCTCGGCGGAGGCGCTCCGGAAGTGCTCGGGACAGTGAAGGGCGGACTGAGCCGGATTGCCGGACACAAAAAGCCGCTCCTCCTCCCGAAAGATGACGGAGCGGTCATAATCATCAGGAGATAAGAGGATTATCTCTTGCGCATATAGGAGACGAACTTGGCCTCGGTGTTGAGTTCGTCTTCTTTTGTGGATGCCGCGACCACCTGGGTGGCTATCTCGGAGACGGGTCTGGAGATAAGGCGGACCATATTGCCGGTCTTCTCCACACTCGCGAACTTACGCGGCCTGAACCACATCCCGGCTCCTATCGGGGACGGGTCCTTGGAGACATCGGCAGGATGCACGCCCCAGACGGCAATCCATCCCCGTCCGTATTCCACCGTCTCGCCCTTCTGGTAGTTGACCCCGGTGAGGAACTGCACTTTCCTGCCGTTGAGCTCCCTCGCGATGACCTTGGCCACACGGCTGTCGTCCTTCATCTCGATGCGGATGACCACATCGACGCTTCCGCCCATATATTCCACTCCATAGGCAATCATCTCGGCATAGGAACCGCCTTTCATCTGTCCAACTCTGGCGGTGCGTCCCCTTGTGGCCTTGAGCTTGACCTCACTCTCCCCGTCCCAGAGGGCTATGCCGCCGAGTCCCACGGTGCGTCCCACCAGATACTCGTCGCACCCCGCGCCTTCCTCGGCCTGCTGCTGCTCAGTAGGATACCAGAGATACTTTGAGAGCTCCATCTGCCTGCCGCTCTTGGAATAGACATCGATCGAGCCGCTGTCGTTGAAGTAGATGCGCAGCGCACAGTGCGAATTCTCAATCGCAGGGCCATGATGCCCCACGAAACTGTACTGCACCGCCTGCTCGGAGACTATTTCATTGACTTCCAAACTGTCAGCACGCCAGAACAGGCTGGTCGCGGTCTGAGCTCCGGCGCAGAAGCCCGGAGTGACGGCGATTATCGCCGCGATAAGACTCTTTTTTATCATATATGATACGGATTAAGGCAAAGGCTTCAGGCCCTCCCAGCGCACATCCCATCTGCCGTTCTTCGGAAAACCCGGATTGCGCTCCGTGCATCCGTCCCAGCCGGCGCACATCAGAGCCACTGCGGTGAGCAGGCCGCCGTTGCCCGGGAGGTAGCAGCGCAGCCTTGCGTCCTGATAGTTGTGGCCGTTGGGCAGATAGGTATTGGTCCTCCGGTCCATCAGCAGGGCGTCGACGGCCTTCTCCGGCTCCCCCGCCCTCACGGCGTTCATACAGGTCGTCGGGAAGTCCCAGCCCCAGGTCTCGTCCCAGTTCCAATTGGCATAAATCCAGTCGAAAGTGTTCTTCATCAGCTCCGGGGACACCTGCTCCGTCTGCGGAAGCACTCCCACCGCTGCGAGCACCGCCATATGGTCGGAATACATCCGGATATCGGAATATGTCTCCGGCTCACTCTCCGCGGCCAGATACAGGCCGTCCTTGGAGGCGAGGTGCGAGAGCTTCGAGATTACCTCGTCCCACTCCGGATTGCGCTCCAGGCCGCGCCGCTCCCTCCAGAGCTGCGCCGTGCAGAGGCCGAAGTGCCAGTAGGACAGTTCGAACGGAGGATTGACCGTCTTTGAGGCCTGCAGGGTCTCCTGCGCCGGGATGCAGCCTTTCAGGATGTAGCGGCCGCCTGACTCGTCGTAAGTGACAAAATCCGCCATAAACTCCGCAGTCCCGTCGATGAGCTCCCCGTAGCGCTCGAGCAGTTCCGGCGACGGCTCGGCCCGATACAGGAGCTCCGCGAGATAAATCAGATGCGGCTGCTGCCAGATCAGGAACGAGCCCACATTGGAAGGGGCCTCAAGTCCGGAAGGATCCGTCATCTTCATCCAGCGCAGCCCCTTGAAGCCCTGACGGGCGGCAATCTCCCGGGCCACGCCCTCCACCTTGCCGTACCACGGAAGGGTACGTGCGAGCAGGTCGGCGTGACCCCAGAGCGCGAAATGCGCCTGATGCCACCATATCATCTCCATATGGTGCTTGCCGAACCAGGAATTGTAGGTGAGTCCCGTCTCCTGCGGAGGGACGTCGCCGCAGCACTGCAGGGCGAGCAGATATTGGCTGAGCACCACCCTGCGCTCCAGCTCGGCGGCACGCGGGTCGGTGCAGCGGCTGAAATCCACCGCTCCACCGTCCTGCCAGAACGAGTTCCAATACTCCTCCGACGCCTCCCTTGACGCGGCGGCGGTGCCGTAGACGGACGAAGGGGTCATCTCGGAGAACTCCGCAGTGAAACTCCACGAGTCGGCGGTAGGAGTCAGCCTCACGGAGTTGCGTCCCGTGCGGGAGAACTGCGCCGAGTCGAAACAGAGCTTGATGCAGTAGGAGGCATAGCCTATGGAATGCCGCAGCACGGCGACACTGTCCAGCGCCCCGACAATATCGATCCTGTGCAGCTTGTCCTTGCTCCAGTCGCAGCCGTCGTCGCTATGTCCGCCGGTCGGATAAGGGAACCTCAGTTCCACCGGTATCTGCCCCTCAGACTCTATGGACACCGCCACCCTGTCGGAGTCCGGGTCGCAGGAAGTCAGGACCCTGACCGCCTTCCCGCAGGCATTGAAAGAGGACCGGACGACGCCGTCCCACAAATCGAGGGTCTGATCTATTCCGGTAATGTCCTCAGGCTTGAGATCGGCGAACCCTATGATGCCGAGATGCAGACGATGAGGGTTGACCCTGTACCAGTCGGACGCGGCCTTTCCGCGGCCCGTCTTGAGCTGGCAGGCGTAGAGCTCCTCGTGCCCGCGGCCGAAGTCATAAGCCTTGAGGGTCTCTTCGAAGCGGAGATTGTCGGGGTTGTCGAAAGAATGCCAACCCCACTGGCTCTGGGTGCCGAGAGGCACGCCGCGGGAATACAGTTCGGGAAAGGTCTGGAGACCTGTCACGTCCACCGTGAACGCGAAGCGTCCGTTGCCCACCGAGAGGGAGGCGAGGGTGTCGATGGCGTCCAGGTGCGGGTTGTTACGCTCCACAAGGGCGAACCTGTCTATCTTCGTGCCGCAGGAAACGGACGCGACGAGCAGTGTGAGAATCAGCGGAAGCTTCTTCATAATATATGATGGCATTATCAGTTGTCAGTGTCTTCCTTGCGCCAGAAGCGGGAGGTTATGTCCTCGCCGCGATGGTAGAGCCTCTGGTTGGTGGTACGCTCATTGAGAGGCCCGCGCTCCGCAATATAAGGACCGATTTTGACATAATCAAACATTCCCTCAATTTCCTTCTCCACGCTGCTGCGGCCCGAGTAGAGGGCCAGCTCCACTGCCGGGCGGCTCCTGCGGACGTGCGCGGCGAGGCGGAGCAAGGCATCGGGATCATTGCCCTCCCCGAGGAAAAGCAGGCAGTCCGCACCGAAATTGTCGTCCAGCAGGGCGTCCAGGGCCGCCTCAGTCAACTCCTCCCCTATATCCTTGCGCAGAAACGGGGAGTGGCATCCCTGACAAGTACCCTGACAGTTCGTGATTTCGATTGCCAGGGTCACTCTGTCGGGTATTTCTTCGAGGACTATGTCGGTAAGTCCCGGCAGATACTTGATCATCTACGCCTGCTTCTCGTCGTCGTAGAACCTGTGCTGCGCTTCGATCTGGCGCGGCTCCGCGAACGAGGAGACCCTCTTGAGGTATCCGATGACGCGCGTGAGGTAGTCGATGTTGGTGCTGCCGCACTTCGGACACTTGGTGAGCGTATCCTTGCTGATGAATCCGCAGTCGTTGCAGACGGTGTTGCGGATATTGAAGGTGAAGTAGTTGGTGCCGTAGTGGGCGGCCACTTTGAGCAGCTGGCGGTACTGCTCCTTGGAGAGGTGCTCCGCGAGGTTCATATGCAGGGCCGAACCTCCGTCGAGATACTTCACGAAGTCCTCTCCGTGCAGCTTGAACTTGTCGATGATGGAGACCTCGGTGTCCTCCGGGTTGTAGAAGTAGGAGCTGTAGAGGTTGTGCTTGGAGGAGACGAAATAGCCGTCCTTCTTGTCCCACTTGTAGTTCTTGGCGGCGAGGTTCTCCGCCGGCACGAACTCCGTGTTGAACATAGCCTCCGGGGTGCGGTCCTTGCGGTTGGCGATGTTGATGGTCTCAAGCACACTGTTGACGAAGTCGCCGTACTCCGGGTTCGGAGAGACCTTGAGCCCGAGGAACTCCGCCGCCTCGGTGAGCCCGTTGACCCCCACCGTCAGATACTGCTTGCGCATATCTATGAAGCCGGCCTTGTAGACGTCGAGCATGTCGGCCTTGAGGAAGTCCTTGATGATCTCGTTGAAAGCAATCTGGTATTTGTGCACGCGCTCCGTCATCTCGGTGATGTCCCGGTTGACGTAGTTGGTGAAAAGGTCGTCCTTGTCGTAGAAGTTGGACACCGGGTCGAGCGGCTTGCCCTCCGGAAGGACCACTCCCCTGCGCTCCAGGAAGTAGCGGCGCACGGAGTCCTGGATGAGGCGGTTGAGATTGACCGTCATCACGGACTTGGAGCCGGTGGCAACCGATGCGGTGCCCATCGAGTACTGGTGTGTGGTGTGGTTGTGGGCCGTGTCCTCCCTGTCCTCGAGGTCCGTGAGGCTGTTACGCAGACGGCAGCAGCTCGACAGCGAGTCCGGGCTGTTGGAGATGTAGCAGAAGAAGCTGTGTCCCCTGGACCACATCTCGGCGGTGAAGTCGGCGTAGTCTTTGTCGAGGTAGTCGTCGCCGCCGTCGGTCAGCAGCGCCATCGTCTCCACCGGGAATGTGAGGACATAGCGGGTGCGCTCCTCGTTGAACCAGTTCATAAAGTGCCTCTGCAGCCAGTCGAGGGTCTCCCACTTCGGCGCGCTGCCGTCAGGGAAGCGGAACTCCCCGAACACGCCGTCGAAGTAGTTGCGGTCGAAGTAGCTGATGTTCCAGAACACGGTCTGGTAGCCCCTGTTGCCGGCAGGCATGTTCATAGAGTGCACGACCTGCTGGAAGTAGTTGTCTATCACCTTCACGAGGCTGCGCTTCTTGACGTTGAGCTCAACCACCTCGTCGAGCCGGGAGAGGTAGTCGTCGCCGTAGTCCTTGCGGATGAAGTAGTCGAGATACATCAGGAACTCCGGAGTCGCCACCGCGCCCATAAACTGTGAAGAGACGGAATAGACGAGGTTGATGAACTCGCCGCAGAACGACTTGAGGTCGGTCGGCGCGATCGACACGCCGCCCAGCTCCCGCAGACCGCTCACCAGAAACGGATACATCGAGATGGCGACGCAGTACGGAAAGCCGGGCGTGCCGCTCTCATCGTGCTTGTAGAGGATGTGCGAATTGAGGTCCTTGAGGTACTGGTCGGCAAGAGACCTTCCGTAGAGGGTCTTTATCTTGTCGCACATGATGTAGCGGTTCTGCTTGATGTTGTTCTCCTTGTAGAGCTCGTTGCCGAGGGTCACGATGTTCTTGCGCGTGACATTGGCGTTGGCGTCGAACTTGGAGCCCGTCGCCGCGTTGGAGGCGGCGATGTAGTCTTTGATGAAGTCGCGCTTGCGCCTGAGGTCCACGTCGGCGTCGAACTTCTCGATATAAGCCAGGGCCACCCGCTTGTTGATGGACATCAGCGAGTCCACCACCTGGCGGCGGATCTCGGAACTGGTGATGCCCTCATAGACATAGAGATTGTTTATGATGGAGACGACTATTGCATCGTCGCAGTACTCTTTGGCCGATTTGTATGCCTGATGTATCCCGCGTGCAAGTTTGGCCTTGTCAAACTCCTCGACCGATCCGTTGGTTTTGCGTACATCCATAGTGTTATTCTTTAAATTAAAATCATTCAACAACTTAGGCGGAAGCCGCCCCGGGCCGCCCCCTATGGGAGTGACTCACCTGCGACCTCTGTCCTGCGAACAAATTTAGGAATATTGGACCGCCCTCCCCCAAGGGGGGAGTATAAGTTTTCAACAAAGTTATCAACAATCCCCGGGCCGCCGTGACGGACCCGCCGGAAAAGCGCTGCGGCGCCTGATTGTCCGCCCAGGGAGAAGCGGCCAATCGGAATAACGGGGATTTTTGCTAACTTCGCGCCGGTTTTCACCCGGAGGCAATGGCAGCGTCACGCAAGGACATACTTCTCGGCAGACTCCGCAGCGGCGAGCCGATGAGCGGAAGGGAGCAGTTCACGCTGACCCTGCTCCTCGCCCTGCCCGCCATACTCGCGCAGCTGTCGATGTGCCTGATGAGCTACATCGACGCCTCGATGGTGGGGAGGCTCGGCTCCGCGCAGGCAGCCGCCGTCGGGCTGGTCAGCACGTCTACCTGGATCCTCGGCGGATTCTGCTACGCCAACAACTCCGGCTTCAGCGTCCAGATCGCGCACCGCTGCGGTGCGCGCGACTTCGAAGGGGCCAGGAGGATTTTCCGCAAGGGTCTGTCCTCCACGCTGACGCTCAGCGTGCTGATTGCCGTTCTCGGGTTCTCCGTCGGAGACCTTCTCCCGACCTGGCTGGGCGGCTCGGAGGAGATTCTGGAGGATGCTGCGGCATATTTCAAGATTTATGCTTTCCTGCTGCCCGGGCTTCAGCTCGCGGTATTCTGCGAGGCCTCGCTCATCGCCAGCGGCAACCTCAAGATCCCCAGCATCACCAGCATGGTGATGTGTCTGCTGGACGTCGGATTCAACTACATATTCATCTATATGCTGGGGCTCGGGGTCAAGGGGGCGGCGATCGGCACCGGACTCGCCACGATATGCGCCGGGGTGTTCCTGCTCATATACATATTCACCGCCTCGCCGGAGCTCAAACTCTCAGGACGGCGGACCGGCATAGGCAGGGAGGAGAGCAGGGAGATCTACAGCCGCGCCCTGGACATCACCTGGCCGCTCTGGCTGCAGAACCTCGTGACAAGGGGGGCATATATCGCGGCCACGGTGATAGTCGCGCCGCTCGGCACCGTGGCCATCGCCGCCAACTCGTTCGCCATCATTGCGGAGGGCTTCTGCTACCTGCCGGGATACGGGATGCAGGACGCGGCGACAACCCTCGTAGGGCAGAGCCTGGGCGCGGGACGCAGGGATATGGCCCGCAGTTTCGCCAAGGTCACAATAGCCACCGGAGCCTCGATGATGACGCTGCTCGCCATTTTTATGGCCTGGTTCGCCCCGGAGATTATGCGGCTTATGAGCACCGATCCGGAGGTCATCTCGCTGGGCGCGTCGTGCCTGAGGATCGAGGCGTGCGCGGAACTCCTCTACGGGGTCAGCATAGTTGCCTATGGCTGCTGCGTCGGGGCCGGCGACACTCTCGTCCCGTCTGCCATCAATCTGCTCAGCATGTGGGTGATACGCCTCGGGCTCGCGCTGATGCTGATCCCTCGTCTCGGACTGACGGGCTACTGGATAGCGATGGCCGCGGAGCTCAGCATCAAGGGATTGATCTTCGCGTTCCGGATTCGGGGAGAGCGCTGGATGAGGACGCGGCTGGTCGCCGGAGAGCAAGGGAGTCTGCCGGCAGCCCCCGGACAGCCCTGCCGCTCCGAATAGTATCGCGGGAGTTCCGCAAGTGATCAAAGCATCGTGCGGACGCTTGCGAAACTCAAATAATACTATTAAATTTACAAAACGGTATTTCGATACTGCTTTCATAATGAAATTTGAGTTTCGCAAATGCGAAACTTGAAATGCTTATTTTTCAACAAACTTTATTACTTGCGAAACTTGAGTAATGAAAAAACTTGACGTTGTGCTCGGGCTCCAGTGGGGCGACGAGGGGAAAGGTAAGGTAGTGGATGTCCTTACCCCTGACTACAAGGTGATCGCCCGCTTCCAGGGCGGTCCTAACGCCGGCCATTCGCTGAAGTTCGACGGCGACGGCTTCGTGCTGCATACCGTACCTTCCGGCATATTCCGCGAGGGCTCGGTCAACATCATAGGCAACGGAGTCGTCATAGATCCCGTCATCCTGATGGAGGAGATCCGCGCCATCGAGCAGAAGGCCGGCGACATCAGCACGAGACTTCTCATCTCCAAGAGGGCTCAGCTCATCCTGCCCACCCACAGGGCTCTCGACGCAGCGAGCGAAGCCGCCAAAGGCAAGAGCAAGATAGGCTCCACGCTCAAAGGCATAGGTCCGGCCTATATGGACAAGACGGGCCGCAACGGACTCCGCGTCGGAGACATACTCTCCCCGGAGTTCAGGCAGCGCTACGAGGCCCTCAAGCAGAAGCACTTCGGACTTCTCGCCCAGTATGACTTCAGCTACGACATCTCCTCCTACGAGCAGCAGTGGCTCTCGGCGGTGGAGGAGATGGGCAGATTTGAGTTCATCGAGAGCGAACTCACCGTCAACCGCTACCTCGACTCAGGCACTCCGGTCCTCGCCGAGGGCGCACAGGGGTCCATGCTCGACATCGACTTCGGCACCTATCCGTTCGTGACCTCCTCCAACACCATGACCGCCGGCGTCTGCACCGGCCTCGGGGTCGCCCCGTGCAGAGTGGGCAAGGTGATGGGGATCTTCAAGGCATACTGCACCCGCGTGGGCGGCGGTCCTTTCCCGACCGAGCTTTTCGATGCGACCGGGGAGAAACTCCGCAGCATCGGGCACGAGTACGGCGCCACCACGGGACGTCCGCGCCGCTGCGGATGGCTGGATATGGTGGCCCTGAAATACGCCGTGATGATGAACGGCGTCACAGAACTGATAATGATGAAAGCCGATGTGCTCAACGGCTTCGACACGATAAAGGTCGCCACGGCCTACGAGGTCGGCGGCAGGACGGTGGACTGGTTCCCGTTCGAGAGCGGGGAGCAGGTGAAGCCGGTGTACCGGGAGTTCAAGGGCTGGAAGAGCGACATCTGCCCGGTGCGCGACTACAGGGACTTCCCGCAGGAGCTCAAGGACTATGTCGGCTTCATCGAGGCGGAGACCGGATGCCCGGTCAGGATCATCTCAGTCGGTCCCGACAGGGGCGAAATCGTCATCCGGTAGCGGGAGCCGGCCGAAAGCGCATCAGCCGGCACCGCCCGGGGCTCTCCGCCGCTCAGAGCCCCACCCGGCTGAAGATATGGTCGATGTTTTTGAAGTAGTACCCGAGGGTGAAACAGCTCTCGAGTTCTTCCTCCGTGAGCAGGGCGCAGACGGAGTCGCTGCCCTTGAGGAGGGTCAGATAGTCGAGCCCTTCCGTCCACGCCTTCATCGCGACAGGCTGCACGGTATCGTAGGCCTCCTCGCGTGACAGTCCCTTGCCTATCAGGGCGTTCATCACCCTCTGCGCGAAGATCACGCCCTTCGTCTGCCAGATGTTGGCGAGCATACGCTCCGGATAGACCGTGAGATTGTCGAGTATCCCCATAAAGCGGTTGAGCATATAGTCCAGAAGCTCGGTCGCGTCAGGAAGTATGATGCGCTCCGTGGAGGAGTGGGAGATGTCCCTCTCGTGCCAGAGGGCCACGTTTTCGCAGGAGGCGGTCATATAACCCCTCATCACCCGGGCACAGCCGCAGATGTTCTCGCTGCTGATCGGATTGCGCTTGTGCGGCATCGCGCTGGACCCCTTCTGCCCCTTGCGAAACGCCTCCTCGACCTCACGGACCTCGGTGCGCTGGAGATTCCGGACCTCGAAGGCCATCTGCTCGAGGGTGGAAGCGATGATGGCCAGCGTGGCCACATAGTATGCGTGCCTGTCGCGCTGGAGCACCTGGGTCGAGATGTCGGCGGAGTCTATCCCGAGCCGGTCGCAGACATAGTCCTGGATAAACGGGGGGATATTGGCGAAATTGCCCACCGCTCCGCTCATCTTGCCGGCCTCGACCCCCTTGCAGGCGAACTTGAAACGCTCTATGTTGCGTTTCATCTCTTCGTACCAGAGAGCCCACTTGAGCCCGAACGAAGTGATGTCCGCGTGTATGCCGTGCGTGCGGCCGATGCAAGGCGTGTCCTTGAACTCGTGCGCACGGCGCCTGAGCACCTCCTGAAAGGCTTCCAGGTCCTTGAGCAATATGGCGTCGGCCTGCTTGAGCAGGTAGCCGTTGGCGGTATCGACGACATCGGTTGAGGTCAGCCCGTAGTGCACCCACTTCTTCTCCTCTCCGAGGCTTTCGCTCACCGCGCGGGTGAACGCCACCACATCGTGGCGGGTCTGCTCCTCGATCTCCCTTATGCGGGCGAGGTCGAAGCGTGCCGCGGCCCTGATTTTCGCCACGTCCTCCTCCGGAATGACCCCCAGACGGCTCCAGGCCTCGCAGGAGAGGATCTCCACTTCCAGGTAGGCGCTGAACTTGTTCTCCTCGGTCCAGACGTCCCTCATCACTTTGCGGGAATACCTTTCTATCATAGCTTCACGTACTTGTCGACAAACGCGCGGATATTGCTCCCGATGCGCTCGAGAGGGTCGCTCCCTGGAGCCGGGACGAAGCTCTCGCCGGTGATCCGTTCGTAGAGTTCGATGTAGCGTCCGGTGATGCCGCCGATCACCTCCGGGGTCATCTCCGGCACTTTCTCTCCCTCCTGTCCGCTGAATCCGCCCGCCATCAGCCACTCACGCACGAACTCCTTGGACAGCTGGCGCTGCCTCTCCCCCCTGGCGAGCCGGCCCTCGTAGCCTTCGGCATAGAAATAGCGGGAGGAATCCGGAGTGTGTATCTCGTCCATCAGCATAATCCTGCCGTCGCGCCTGCCGAACTCGTATTTGGTGTCCACGAGGATGAGGCCTTTGCCTGCGGCCAGTTCGCAGCCTCTGCGGTAGAGGGCGCGGGTGTAGTCCTCAAGCCTGAGCAGATTCTCCTCGGAGATGATGCCGCGCCCTACCAGCTCCGCGTGGCTGATGTCTTCGTCGTGCCCTTCGGCGGCCTTGGTGGTCGGGGTGATAATGGGTTCGGGGAACTTCTGGTTCTCCACCATCCCCTCAGGCATCCTCACGCCGCAGAGCGTGCGCCTGCCGGCCTTGTACTCGCGCCAGGCGTGCCCGGTGAGGTAGCCCCGTATGACCATCTCGACCTTGAACGGCTCGCACCTCCAGCCGGCGGTGACCATAGGGTCCACCTCGGCTATCTTCCAGTTGGGGATGATGTCGGCGGTGGCGTCCAGGAATCGGGATGCTATCTGGTTGAGCACCTGCCCCTTGTACGGTATGCCCTCCGGGAGCACCACGTCGAATGCGGATATGCGGTCCGTGGCCACCATCACGAGATAATCATTTCCGATGCCGTAGACATCGCGGACCTTGCCTTGATACTTGGCGCTGCGGCCCGGAAAGTTGAAGTCGGTGCTTACGATTGCTTTCATAATATGTGAGGTAGATGAAGTTGCGAAGTTAGGAGTTTTTTCGCAGTATCTGAAAATATATTCTTACTTTTGCCCTATGTTTTTTCCGGACAGAGAAATACGCGAAGAGTGCGGGGTCTTCGGCATATACGGGGTCCCCGACGCCGCAAATCTGGTCTATTACGGACTTCACGCCCTCCAGCACAGGGGGCAGGAAGGATGCGGGATAGTGTCAAGGGGCGATGACGGCGCACTCCGCAGGGTCAAGGGGCAGGGGCTGGTGGCGGAGGTTTTCAACGAAGGCAAGATTGCCTCCCTTCCCGGCGACATGGCCATCGGACATGTGCGCTACTCGACCTCCGGGGGCGACTGCAGCGAGAACGTGCAGCCGTTTCTGTTCCGCCACAACACCGGCGACTTCGCGCTCGCCCACAACGGCAACCTCGTGAACTCGGCGCAGCTGCGGCGCTACCTTGAGGACCGCGGCACCCTCTTCCAGTCCACCTCGGACAGCGAAATCCTCGCCCACCTCATCCGCAAGGACACCAAGGAGCGCAAGCGCCCGCGCATAGTGGCGATCAAGGACGCCCTCAATATGATGGAAGGGGCGTTCGCCTTCCTCGTGATGACCGCCAACCGCATCTATGTCTGCCGCGACAAGCACGGACTCCGCCCGCTCTCGCTCGCCAGGATCGGGGACGGCTACGCGGTGAGCAGCGAGACCTGTGCCTTCGACGTGATAGGCGCGGAGTATATCCGGGACGTCGAGCCCGGAGAAATAGTGACCATAGACCACAACGGCATACGCTGCAACCGCTACTCCGACTTCCGCCACAACTATATGTGCGCGATGGAGTATATCTACTTCTCCCGTCCGGATAGCGATATCGAGGGCTGCAACGTGCATAATTTCAGAAAGTTGAGCGGGCGTCTCCTCTACCGTGAAGCCCCTGCGGACGCGGACATAGTGGTCGGCGTGCCGGACTCCAGCCTCAGCGCCGCGATGGGCTACGCCGAAGCCTCGGGACTGCCTTACGAGATGGGGCTCATCAAGAGCAAATATGTGGGCCGCACTTTCATACAGCCGTCGCAGGAGCTCCGCGAGAAGGGCGTCAGGATGAAGATGTCGGCTGTCAAGACGGTTGTCGGAGGCAAGAGAATCGTGTTGATAGACGACTCGCTGGTGAGGGGCACCACCTCGCGGAGGATAGTGAAGATGCTCCGCGAAGCCGGCGCTGCGGAGGTGCATCTGCGCATCGCCAGCCCTCCCATCAAGAGTCCCTGCTTCTACGGGGTTGACATATCGACCTACGATGAGTTGATCTGCGCCCACAAGAGCATAGAGGAAGTCAGGCAGATGCTCGACGCGGACTCCCTGGCCTTCCTCTCCGAAGAAGCGCTATACGAAGCCGGTCACCGCAGCGAGCTGTGTCTTGCCTGCTTCTGCGGCAACTACCCGACCTACCTCTACCAGAGCATCGAAGAGGCCAACAAAGACGGAAAGTTTTAGAATATGATACGCGAGGAAACGGTGTTCGGACCGATCTACAGCCGCCGTCTCGGCTCTTCCCTGGGGGTCAATCTCCTGCCCCGGAAGGGCAAGATATGCAATTTCGACTGCATCTACTGCGAGTGCGGGTGGAATCGTGACGGCCAGCACGACAAGCAGATACCCTCTGCCGCCGAAGTCCGGGAGGCGCTGGAGACGAAGCTCGCGCAATGTGCCCGGGACGGGGTCGCGATAGACTCCATCACATTCTCCGGCGACGGGGAGCCGACGCTCAATCCGGAGTTCCCGCAGGTCATCTGCGACACCCTCGCCCTGCGCGACCGCTACTACCCGGCGACCAAGGTTTCCGTGCTGTCCAACGCCACCCGCGTCCACATCCCCGCCGTGTTCGAGGCGCTGCGCAAGGTGGACAATCCGATAATGAAGATAGACGCCCCGACCGACGCTCTCGTCGCCCGCATCAACCGTCCCGCGCCCGGCTACAGTCTGTCGCGTGTGGTGGAGGCCCTGAAAGGGTTCAAGGGCGACTTCGTGCTGCAGACTATGTTCCTCAGGGGGTCCGGCTTCGACTCTTCCGCCCCGGAGGTCCTGGACGGATGGATGGACATCGTGCGCGAGCTGCACCCGCGGGAGATCATGGTCTACACCATCGCCCGCCCCACCCCGCAGCAGGGACTGGAGAAGTTCGGCGAAGAGCAGATGCGCGAACTTGTAGCCCCCCTGATTGAAGAGGGCTTCGAGATCAGCATCAGAGGGTAGGCCGGCCTATTTGCGGCGGATTATAAGTCTCAGTAATTCGTGATCAACAGATGAGTGACCTTCTTGTCGTTCCGGTTCATGAAACTGACAAGATACTCCTTATCGAAAGTTTTTATGTTGATACCGGGCCTGTTGTACAGGTCAAAGATAAAATCAGTGTTTTTGATGATCATCATCCACTTCGCCTTGCATCTGTCAATAAGATAGTCTGCCAGACGCTTCTGGTCTTTCTTGGAGAATTCGTTTTTCGCATACGTGCTGAACTCCGAATCGTAGGGAGGGTCCAGAAACACAAAATCATCCTCTCCAGGTTTAACTTTTTCGAGAAAAGCTTCAAAATCAAGATTATAGATATCTGTATTTGCGAATTTCCCGACTAATGCCGCCGACTTATAATAGTTTATCTTTTTTCTCATGCTTTTACCATTATAAGCGATCCCGCCATAAGGCACATTGAAATCCCCATCATCATTATACCTGAACATACCGCTATAACAGTAGTTCCGTATGAAAAGGAACAGGGCGCTGTGATATTCATCTCGGGAGACTCCCTTTGACAGCCTGTTATATTCTGACCTCAAACACATATACACCGCACTCTTGATGGCGGTTTCAATGTTGTCATTCAGGTCGCCGTCCGGAAGAAGATGCTTCTGCTGCTCAAGTTCCCGCATTCTGGACATCTTCCGGTATAGGTTTTTATACATCTCATCCAGCAATACTCCCCGGTCAAAAGAGATGCCCTGCTCGAATACCGCACAGATGCGGCTGGCGTTTTCTGCACAGAATGTCGCGATATATGTCTTCAGGCCCTCTTTCGAGATTTCTCCGGTCCTGTATTCAAGATATTTGTCCCGGAGTTCACCGTTTGACACAAAAAAACAATGTGCGTTATCCCATGTCTTATCTATTGCCTCGGCATATTTGTAAAACAGCCTGTTCCCTCTCGCTATGTTTTTGTAAAGGGTCATCAGCTCCGCCGAGAGGTCATTGATGTAGAAATGCCCGGCCCGTATTGCGGCAAAGACCGATCCGCCTCCGACGAAAGGCTCATAATAATTGTTGTATACCGGGGCATTAGGGATAATGTATTTCAATTCTTTCTCTTTCCCTCCTGCCCATTTTATGATCGGCTGAAGCACATCATCCGACGTGGCGGAGACAACTTTAGCGACTGCTCTGTTTGAAGACTGGCCGAAGATGTCATCCAAATCGAAGAGGGTTCGCCCTCCCCTATAGGAGACACCCGGCTCACACAGACAATCATCAAATAAACTCTTTTCCTTATTTGTCATACCTTCCATTCTTGACCTCGCAGCCCGGTAATATGTCCGGTCAAGTTCTACACCTACTCAGCCATAATTGTAAAAGTATAGCAATCCCCTTACAGTCAGCAATACAACCACCACTGTCGCGAGCGTCAGCACGGGGACTGCGGCTTACGGAAGCTCTTTGACGCGGCATCGCCCGGCACGGGCGTCAGAGTGGACAAATATAACTATTTTTCGGGCTCGTTCAACGGTCCGCGGCAACCGCACCGTTTCTTCTCCGCCCTGCAGGCGTCATATCAGGACCTGCCCCGATTTTACTTCCGCTATCCTGCCGGGTATATTTGTTGAGACGCGCCTCGAACGACAAATTAAAAGACATTGCAATTATGAGAACACACTTACTCACAGCAGCGCTGGCCACGGTGCTTGCAGCTGCGGTTTCAGCGCCGGCGGGGGCGAACGGACCGTACGGACCGCGACGCTACGGCGGCTGGGGACGGTATCACGGATACTACTACACGACGCCGCTCCCGAGCTTCCGGACCATCCGGATGGAACGTTCCACCACGATAAACCGGACCTCCCGTCCGGAGCGCAAGCAGATGGCCGTAGCATTTATCCTGAAGAATGGCTATCTTTCGGTCAGCAAATATTGCGGATTCACCGGACTTGACAGCGAGTTTGCGGAAGCGGAGCTGGATTCGTTCACCTTGGACAAAACATATCCTCTTGCCCGCACGACACATGGGAAGAAAACGGTTTACATATTGGCTGATGAATGAAAAAAACATAGTGAGACTGCTCGGATGGAACCCCCAGGCGGGATTCCGTATGCTCCTTAAAGAGTACAGGGAGCCCGTCTATTGGCACATCCGGAGGATCACTGTGAACAGCGAAGACGCGCAGGACGCCACGCAGGAGACTTTCATCAGGGTATTCCGCTCTCTGGACCGGTATGACCGCAGCCGCTCATTCACGGCCTGGCTCTACCGCATAGCGACCAACGAGGCGCTGCGCATCGTCGGGAGACGTCACCCGACAGTGGATATCGAGGGCAACGACGAGGCGATGTCGATGCTTGCCGACGAATATGTCGACTTCACGGACGCCGGAGCGGTCAATCTCCAGAAAGCGATACTTGCGCTCCCCCGGAAGCAGCAGCAGACATTCAACCTCCGCTACTATGACGAGTTGAGTTTCAGCGTGATCGCCGAGATCACCGACACGACTCCCGACGGAGCGAAAGCCAACTGGCACAATGCGAAAGTCAAGGTCTCAAATTATCTGAAAGAGCACGATGGATAAAAATCAGAATATGACGGGCATCGGCAAACGGATGCCATATACGGTTCCGGAAGGGACTTTTGACGAGATTGAGCGCAACGTCCTCGCGGCCACGGGGTGCGCAAGGAAGCCCCTGCGCAGACTGCGCGCTGCCGGTATCGCGTTTGCGGTCGCAGCTTCGCTGGCCCTTGCAGCGATATTCGTCTGGCATAGCCTGCCATATGGGACAGACACTTTCGCAAGCGTGCAGCAGGCGTTCGACAGTCTCGACAACGAAGACCGGGTCTTCCTTTCGGAATTATATGACGAAGACACATTTATCAATATAAATTATTAAAAATCAATGAAAACAATAATCACAAACCTTATAGTGGCGGCAGTCGCCGCAGTTATCTCAATGCCACTGTCCGCACAGGAGCGCACCGACAGAATCGGCCGTGAGGCACTTGCCGTAAAGCAGGCCGAGCACATCTCGAGAACCCTCGCCTTCGACAAGGCCACAAGCGACAGATTCAAGGAGACCTATTGCAGTTTCCAGGAGGAGCTCTGGGCGCTGGGGCCGCGCCCCGAAAAGCGGCAGACCGACAAAGAGGGCGAAGAGCAGATACGGCAGCGCTTCGAGCGCAGCCAGAAGATGCTCGACCTCCGCAGAAAGTACTACGACATCTACAGCACCTTCCTCTCGCAGGAGCAGATATCCCGGGTGTACGAGATTGAGCGGGATATGATGCGCAAGCTTTCGAAGGATAAGCCTCAAGGCGCAAGACCGCGCCCGTCAAAAGCAAAAGGCAATGCGCACAGGTAGAGCATATCGGGTGCTTGCCGCCCTGATCGTCGCCGCTGCGGGCTGTTCCCCGGAAGGGGGACAGCCTTCACCGGCGCCGGGCACTCCGCTTGACGGATTCGAGAAATATGTCAGCGGGACACTGCCCTACAGAATGAAAAACATAGCGGCGGACGACGGCTCAAAACCGGTCCTTGTGATGTACCTCCACGGAGGCTCGTCCAAGGGGGACGACAACGAGACGCAGATCAAAGAGGCCGCTGTCAGCGTCATAGCAGAATACCTGGCGGACAATTCCATCCAGAGCCTATTCGTTGTCCCGCAGTGCCCCTCCTCCGGCAGCTGGGGAGCGAAGATGAACGAAGCCCTCGCCAAGCTTATAGGTGAGTACGAAGCGTCCTCCGACGGAGTGTATATCCTCGGCGGGTCGATGGGCGGCACCGGGACATGGTCGCTGGCCAATGCTTATCCCGGAAGATTCCGCGGGATAATGCCTGTCGCAGGGAAACCCGGGACGGCCGATGCGACCAACTTCAAATCGCTCCGTGTCTGCACGGTGATGAGCGAATCGGACGCAGTTATGAAGACGGCATACGAGGATGTCAGGACATTATGCGAACGCATCAACGCCGCCGGAGGCACCGCCTCCTGCACGATAGTGCCCTCATCGGAGCAGTGGTCTCACGAGATGACCTGCGAGCAGTCCTACACGGCGGAGCGTCTGGACTGGCTACTGGGAAGATAAAGGACGCCTCCCGGCAGCCGGGGTGCGAAGATTAACGAAGCCCTCGCCAAGCTTATAGTCCACCCGCGAGAGACAATCCTCCTCCGCCATCATCTGCGGATTCGTGCCCGGGACGCCCTGCGGCACTTCCTCGCCCAGCAGGGCGAACAGCTCCCGCCAGTAGAGCGGGATTTCCCCGTCTGCGTCGCGCCAGTTCATCGGGGACTCGCTGAAAAGATGCTCTCCCTCCGGAGTTATGTACGAATTATAGACCAGCTCGCTGCAATACATCGCCCCGTTGTCCGGCAGGAAATGCACATCGTAAGGCTGCCCGAGATAAGTCTTTGCGTTCTCCACGAAGCGTGCGGCCCGCCTTGCGCTCACCGCCGGCCTCATCAGCTCGAACTTCGGCAGACTCCCGTCCCGGAGCGTGAAGTCGGCGAGAAAAGTGTCCAGCGGGTGGCGATCCACTCCGTGCTTTATCGTCGCGTCGATGATCCAGATCGAGTCGTCCTGCACCTCCAGGATGGCCACGTGTATCAGCATCCGCCCGGCCCCTCCGGAAGTCGAGGCCGCAATCGCGCCCGACATCGAGTCGGCGTTGAGGTCGTAATCCTCCGGGATGGCCACAAATACCAGATCCCCGCTGCGGACCGAATTCCGCTCCGCAGGGCCGCAGGACAGCAGCACCGCCAGCGCCGCCGCCAGAACAAAAAAGAACCGTCTCATCTGCCGTATTTCTCCACCGTCTCGTAATATGTATCAAGGCTTCCTATGTCGAAACGCCCGCCGTCAGCCGGCCAGGCATATATGTCCGTATGCTCCACCATATAGTGCGCGAGATTGCCTGGAGCATCCCGCCCGCAGCCGTTCTCGACGGAGTGCCGCACGAGATCCAAGTCCCCTCGGAGATAGATGTAGAACGGAGGCACCGCCCAGTTGCTCTTCGGCTCGCGAGGTTTCTCCTCCATATTCAGCACCCGCATATCGGAGTCCAGCACCACCACGCCCGTGCGCTGAAGCTTCTCGATGCTCGGCTGCTCGTGGCAGATGATGCAGGAAGCGCCCTTCTTGCGGGCGTAGTCGACAAAGCCCCGGAACGAGAACTCCAGAATATTGTCCGCCGCCACCACCAGCATATCATCGTCGATCCCGAGAGTCTCCATCGCCAGCAGCAGATCGCACACCGCCCCGAGCCTCGTCTCGTTGTTTTCCGTGCCGTCGTCCACGACGGTAACGGGCTTTGTGTAACTCAAACCCCTCTTCCACCCCTCAAATATCGGGGCGAAGCGGTGGTTGGTGATGATGATGTGCTCATCGATGTCGGGGATCCCGTCTATATCGTCCAGCATCCTCCCGAGGATCGTATTGTCCCCTATCTTGAGCAGTGGTTTCGGGAAATCCTTGGTCAGCTCCCCGAGCCTTGTCGCATATCCGGCGGCCAGAACTATATTCTTCATACGAACCTCGCTCCGTCGTCCGACTTGCAGAAATACACCTTGAACGTGTCCCGGTACTGCGGGAACTGCGCGAGATATTTCTCTCTTATCTCGCGCTCGACGCTCTCCCTTTTCGACGGGGCCACCAGCGCGATGCAGGCCCCCTTGAATCCCGCGCCGGAGAACCGGCCCCCGTAGATCCCGTCCGTCGTGAGCATCGCGTTGTAGATGGCCGTCAGCTCCGGGCTGCCGCACTCGTAGTTGTGGATGGAGCTCTCGCAGCTGGCCTTCGAGAGGCTGCCGAACCACTCCAGATTGCCGGTCTCCCAGGCCGTCACCCCCTCACGCACGCGCCTGTGCTCGCCGAAGAAGTGCTCCGCCCTGCGGGCAAACCGCGGCGGCATCTCGTCGCGGTGGCGCTTGAACATACTCTCGCCAATGTCCCGGAGGAAAGTCTTATTCTGCTCCCGCAGCGGGATGTTCTCATAGGCCTGCACTATCCAGGCCGCCGTCCGGCACTCCGCCACGCGGAGATTGTAGTCGCTCGACACGAGACTCCGCGAGAGCCCGCTGAAGAAGACGCCCAGCTCGAACTCGGGCATATCGGGATGTCGCGGGATGAGGCGGTATTCGTTGTCCTCGCAGTCCAGCATCAGCAGGTGGTCCTTCCTGCCCAGGGCGATGCAGGCCTGGTCCAGCAGACCGTTGTTGAGTCCGATATACTCGCGCTCCGCCTCGGAGGCTATCTTCGCCACTTCGAATGGTTCCAGAACGATGCCGTTGGCCTGCGCAAACGCCATCACATAGGCGATCAGCACCGCCGCGCTGCTGCTCAGTCCGCCCACCGGGATGCTCCCCTTAAGGAGGCCGGTGATGCCCCTGGACAGACGGAAGTGCTTCTGCAGGGCGAACTTCGCGCCCCGCGCATAGTCTCCCCAGTCGCCCCGCTTCACGGAAGCGGCGGAAGCGATATCGAACTCCGTATGTCCGGTAAAAGTCTCGCTGTCAAGCGACACCGTGCTGTCGTCCCGAACGTCGAACCACAGGTCTACGCCCCTGTCGATGGCGAAGCCCGTCACCAGACCGTGCTGATGATCCACGTGCGCTCCCAGCGGGCACACCCTGTACGGGCTGAAAATATGGTATTGTCTCTTCTGCATTGTGTGCAAAGTTAGAAAAAGTTCCCATACCTTTTGAATATCCATCAAAAAGGTCTATCTTTGTGGTATAAAACAGCGGGTTTCCGATGTTTTTGATTTGTTTTTAGATTTGCACGACAGTCAAGGATAAACCCTTGCATAACAGAGATTTAAAGGCAGGAAGAGAATGACCGGCAGGCACAATGTCGGGATTTCGATCCCCCCTATGCTCCACAAATGGTTCAGATTGGCATCAGAGGTCACGCGGAGACCATCGTTACGGAAGATTTACTGGCGAAGAATGTCGGCAGCGGTTCGGTAAAGGTCTATGCCACCCCGATGATGATATCCCTTATCGAAAAGGCGGCGGTGCTCTCGGTGGTCCCTTACCTTGAGGACGGTCAGGATTCTGTCGGCACGCTCATCAATATCACCCACTGCTCAGCCACCCCTGAGGGGATGAGGGTCTGGGCGGATACGGAGCTTGTGGAGATAGACAGGAGGAGGCTCGTGTTCAAGGTTTCCGCCCACGACGAGCGCGGGCTCATCGGAGAGGGGCTGCACGAGCGCTTCATCATCGATAAGGCCGCATTTCAAGCCAAGGCGGACTCCAAATTATAACTATGAAAAAGGAAATCTATCTTGCCGCAGGCTGCTTCTGGGGGGCGGAACGGTATCTGAAAGCTATTCACGGAGTCATCTGCACTGAAGTGGGATTTGCCAACGGCAACATCTCCCACCCGACATACAGGGAAGTCAGCACCGACTCCACAGGCTACGCCGAGACCGTGCATGTCAGCTACGACACGGAGGCAATCGGACTTGAGCGCATTCTCCAGATCTACTTCAGGGCCGTCGACCCCCTGAGCGTCAACGCGCAGGGCGCGGATGTCGGCACGCGCTACCGCACCGGCATATACTACACCGACCCGGATGACCTTCCGTCCATCCGGAAGATCTACGACAGAATCTCAGGTGAGCTGAAAGCGCCGCTCGCCGTCGAGGTCAAGCCTCTCAAGAATTTCTACCGGGCGGAAAGCGAGCACCAGGACTATCTTGAGAAGCATCCGGGAGGATATTGCCACATTCCGGATTCCCTTGTGGAGTTCGCGAAGACGGCTTCCGAGACATCCAGCGACTGATGGCTCTCCGGTACTTCCAGGTACTGCTGCCCCTCAGGCTGAAGTGGATCCCATTCTACAGTTCAGGTATTCCGCTGCTCAGGGGGCAGGCGGTGAGTGTCGTGTTCTCGGGACGCAAGTATACGGGGATAGTATGGCGCTGCGATGTCAGTCCCTCAGTGGACCGAGTCCAGAGCATTCTCGGGCCGGAGGCTTCCATATCAAGGCTCAGCGAGGAGGAGATGAAGCTCTGGGAGTTCGTCGCCGAATACTACCTCTGTACTTTGGGGGAAGTGTTCTCGGCCGCTCTCCCCTCCCTCAGACTGCAGAGCGAACAGGCAGCGGAGTCCAATCTCGCAAGGCTCAGAGGCCGCCTTGCGAGCGTCAACTCCAAACTTGAAGGCAAGCACTGCGAGCGTGTGCGGCAAAGGCTCGAAGAGTCCAGGGACGGACTGCTCGCGCAGATCCGCAGGGCGGAGGCTTCAAGGACATATTCGCGAAGCGCCGTAAAGCCGTCCTCTCCCGGCAAGCCTGTCCTGCTTCGCGGCTACTCCCGCACTGCAATCTATATCAAGCACATAAGAGAAACTCTGGAGCAGGGCGGACAGGTGCTGCTCCTGACAGCGGAAAAGGCGTTCTGCGACCGGCTGGAAGCATCGCTTGCTGCGGAATTCGGGGACAGCCTCACCGTCGTGAACTCCGGCAAGACTCAGACGCAGCGCCGCAAGGCGGCCGACAGAGTCCGTTGCGGCGAGAGAGCGCTGATACTCGGCACCCGCTCCGCCGTCTTCCTGCCCTACAACGGACTCTCGCTTGTCATCATCGACGAGGAGCAGGACGGTTTCTACAAGCAGAGCGAGCCTGCGCCGCGCTACAACGGGCGCGACACCGCAATCTACCTCGCCTCCATCCACTCGGCCCGGGTAATCCTCGGCTCGGCCTGCCCTTCGCTCGAGAGCCTGCTCAACTGCCTCTCCGGCAAATACTCCCTCCGCGAGACTCTCGCGCAACCGGAGGGCAGCATCGAGCTTATCGATATCGCTGCGGAACGCCGCAAGAACGGTATGCGCGGAGTCTTCTCCCGCAAGCTGATCGAGTCGGCCCTCGACTCCGGGGGGCCTCTCAGACTGATACGCGGCTGGGAGAAGCCCGAGGAACTCTCCGAGATCCCGGCCCTCTTCCCAGGTATCCCGGTCAGCGTCTCCACCCTCTCCGAACTCAAGCGCGACGGCGCTCCCGGAGCCGGACTGCTCGCCGTGCTTCAGGCAGATGCGCTGCTGTCCAAAGACGACTTCCGCAGCGACGAAAGGGCTTTGCAGACCGTCGCCATGCTGAGGGAATTCGCCCCGAGACTCATCATCCAGAGCGCAGTGCCGGAGCGCTTCTCCCCGGACCGCGACGAAGCCGCCCTGCTGGACGAAAGGAAGAGATTCAACTTCCCGCCGTACAGCCGCCTTGTGGAGGTTCGCCGCCAAGGCAGCGGCGAGGTCCTCTCCCGCCATTTCCTGCGCCGCGACTCCGGCCTCGCGAGCCGCAAAGCCGAAATCCTGGAAACCCTGCCCGAAGGCTGCTACGCCGACGTCGACCCGCAATAGACAGGGCACGGAAGGCAGTCTGCGGGGTTAGGAAACGAAACGGGAGGGGCGGGGGTTAAGAAACCTGAAAGGGGTGGTGACTAAAAAGTCCCATATGGACTTTTTAGTCACCACCCCTGTAACCTGTACCGCAATAGATTACTTCTTGCGTGCCTTGTATCTCTGGTAGAACATATCAACTCGGCCGGCGCTGTCGACGATCTTCATCTTGCCGGTGTAGAAAGGGTGAGACGTGTTGGAAATCTCAAGCTTTACGAGCGGGTACTCAACTCCGTTGATGGTGATGTTCTCCTTGCTGGTGGCGCAGGAGCGGGTGATGAATACCTCCTCGTTTGACATATCCTTGAAAGCTACAAGACGGTAGGTTTCGGGATGGATTCCTTTTTTCATATTACACTAGTGTTTGTTGAAATCGGGCGCAAAGATAAGGATTATTTTCGTAATTTTGCAAACATTATGACACTGATTAAATCTATTTCCGGAATTCGCGGGACCATCGGGGGCCCCTGCGGCGAAGGCCTGACCCCCGTCGATATAGTGAAGTTTACCTACGCATATTGCGCCTGCCTGAGGCGGCGCAAGGGTCTTCCCGACAGCAAGGGACACTACAAGGTCGTGGTCGGCAGAGATGCCCGCCTGAGCGGAGAGATGGTCGAGCAGCTGGTCTGCGGCACACTCATATCCTGCGGGGTTGATGTGGTCAAGTGCGGCTTCGCCTCCACCCCGACCACCGAGCTGGCGGTCAGGTTCTCCGGGGCCGACGGCGGTATCATCATCACGGCCAGCCACAACCCTCGGGAGTGGAACGCCCTCAAGCTCCTCAACGGGGAGGGCGAGTTCCTGACTGCAGCCGAAGGACAGGCGATACTTGAGCTCGCGGACAGCGGGGAGTTCGACTTCGCGCCGGTGGACAGGCTCGGACATATCGAAGAGCACGACTTCACCGACGAGCACGTCGAGTCCGTCCTCGCTCTGGAAGCCGTCGACACCGAGGCCGTCCGCAGGGCCGGTTTCAAGGTGGTGCTCGACGCGATAAACTCGGTGGGAAGCATCATAATGCCGCGCCTGCTCGAGAGGCTGGGCGTGGAGTGCATAGTACTTAACGGCGAACCGACCGGCGACTTCGCCCACAATCCGGAGCCGCTCCCGAAGAACCTCCTGGGACTCAGCAAGACCGTGGTGGAGGAGAAGGCCGACCTCGGCATCAGCGTGGACCCGGATGTGGACCGTCTGGCGTTCATCTGCGAGAACGGCGAGCCGTTCGTGGAGGAATACACCCTCGTCGCGGTAGCGGACTATCTGCTGGAAAGAGCTGAGAAGCAGGGAGTCACACCGCGCAACACGGTGTCCAACCTAAGCTCGTCCCGGGCTCTGCGCGATGTCACCGAGGCGCACGGCGGCACCTACTATGCCGCGGCCGTGGGGGAAGTCAATGTCACGACCAAGATGCACGAAGTCGGGGCGCTGATCGGAGGAGAGGGCAACGGAGGGGTCATCTATCCTGCCAGCCACTGCGGACGGGATGCGATGGTGGGAGTGGCGCTCTTCCTGAGCAAGCTCGCGCAATGCAGGATGAGAGTGAGCGACTACAAGGCCACCCTGCCGCAATACTACATAGCGAAAAACCGCATCGACCTCAGCGACAAATCTCTGATAGACAAGATATTCGCGGCGGTCAAGGAGCATTATGCGGGCGAGCGGATCAATACTCTGGACGGAGTCAAAATCGACTTCGACGCCGAGCGGAAATGGGTACACCTGCGCCGCTCCAATACCGAACCCATCATCCGTATCTACTCCGAAGCACCTACCAAAGCCGAGGCGCAGAAGCTCGGAGAAGAAGTGATAGACATAGCCAAAAGGCTGATATAGAATGTTCTCATTCAGGACAACGCCCATAGAGGAGCAGCTTGACCGGAGTCTGCAGGAAGGACGGGTCGCCTGCTTCTGCACGCAGAACTGCTGGGACCCCTACGGCAGAGGCTATCTCTACGATATCTTCAGGGAGCGGGGCAACCTTGTCAAAATCTTCCGCCCGGGCGGCAGCGAACTCTCCCCGGAGACCAAGCATATCGACTTCAGCGCCGAAGAGCTGGAGGGGATCGACGCCGTGGCGGTGGAGATTCAGGACGTGGGGACGAGGTACTTCAACTACACCCGGGATGTGATGCGGCTGCTCTCGATGTGTGCCCGCAGGGAGGAGGGTCCTTCAGTATATATAGTGGACCATATCAATCCGGCGGGACGGACGGTGGAAGGGACCGTGCCGGCAGTAGAGTCCGACATCTGGACACCGAAGGTCGCGCATCGCCACGGGCTCACGCTCGGCGAACTGTGCAATCTCTACTGCAACGAGATAGGCGCCCGTTTCCCGCTCCACGTCATCTCCGCATCCTGCTCCCGCGCCGGCAAGGAATTCCTGCCCTGGGTCATAGCCCCCGCATCCGACATCCCGGGGATGTTCAGCTGCGAGATGTACCCCGGCGGTGGTCTCTGGAACAACACTTCCATCACTCCCGCCATCGGCACGCCGAGACCGTACGAGTATTTCGGCGCACCGTTCATCAAGACCGGAGACGTACGCTTCCTCCCCTCCCCGGAGGGTGTGATGATGCGCCCCTGCTCATTCACCCCGGCTGCCGGGCGCTATGCGGGAGAGCAGTGCTTCGGCTACCAGATAATGCTCCGTCCGGGGGCGCAGTACCATTCGCTGCTGCACACCCTGCAACTGCTGCGCCACTTCGCTGACCGCTATTCGGAGTTCGAGATGTACGGCTCGCTCTTCGTCAAGCTCGCCGACCCCGTCATCGAGGAGTATCTGCGCGGCAATCTGAGCTTCGATGTCGTGCAGGAGCATATCAAGGCGGAGGAGCAGAAGTGGATCCGCAAGGCGAAGCGCTTCGTCCTCTACGAGGATGTCCCGTACAGGATGAAATAATTGACGTTTTTTCGCGGGGGCTCTTGTGTATTCCAAAAATATGCGTACCTTTGCATTCCCTGACAGCAACGGTGGGTTCGTATAACGGTTAGTACTCGAGATTCTCAATCTCGCAATAGGAGTTCGATTCTCCTACCCACTACTACCAACCCTGAAGGAGGTGACTAAAAAGTCCATATGGGACTTTTCAGTCACCTCCCTTTCAGGTTTCTTAACCCCCGCCGACTGCTGTCGGCGGGCCGGGACTATTCCGCCCAGATTTCGTCGATGAATATGAAACTCCGGCCTCCGGCACCCGGATGCCACTCGGGGATGACACCGAGCTGGCTCGCCCGCACCTTGATGTAGCGCGCCTGCGTCCCTGACGGGCAGGCGACCTCGAAGTCCTGGATCCGGACCTCATAATCACGCGGGTCCACCTTGTTCTCAATCCTGCGGAGCAGGGTATAATCCTCCCCGTCAGAGGAGAGGTAAAACTCCACCTCCCTCGGCATCCATATCCAGGAGCGGGCATCCTGACAGAAGCCGGCCCCGACCCTGTGCAGCTCCCGCTCGGAGAGCAGATCCACCACCGCCTCGAAATCCTCGCCCTGGTAGCCCTGCCATCCGCCGGTCCTCCAGTTGAGCTTGCCCCTCTGCGCATCGATAAGCCCCTCGTCGCCGCCGGCGCTGTACTGCGGATTGTAATGCCCTGTTATATAGACCCTTTTATCGCTGTTGAGCTTGTGTGCGCTGCACTTCACCCTATGGCTCTGCCGGCCATCGGCGGCCAGGTTGTAAGCCTCCATCGACGCGCTCGACCTGAGGGTGAACGGGGCGTCGTATTCTCTGAACTCCCCTTCTCCGATGCGATAATACGCCCGGCTGCCGGAAGGGATGTTGGAGAGGCATACGCCTATGCTGTCCTTGAACATATCGCTGTCCAGCACGAAGACGGGATTTGCCACGGCTCTACGGCCAAGACTCGAGTGCGGGCGACAAGGCTTCGCCGCGCCGAAGTGCGGATCGGGCTCGGGACTCATCTCGAGCGAGAGCTCTCCGCCGTCCATAATACGGCTGAATTCCAGATATGAACGGGAGTAAGGCTCATCGTCCAGCATTGCCCCGCTTATGTACGGACAGTCCTCAATCGTTTCCCCTTCAGGGAGTTGCGAGGAGATCACAAAACTCCGTCCGTTCTCGAGATTCCACTTCACACGCTCGAAGAGAGGCGAGCCGAGGACGAGTTCCGTGCTGCCCGGGGTGACGCTGTAGAGCCCCGCCGCACTCATCACATACCAGGCCGACATCTGGCCGCAGTCATCGTTGCCGCAGAGCCCGGCGGGGGAAGTGTCATAGAGGGTGGTCAGGATCTCGCGAACCTGCCGCTGCGTCTTCCACGGCTTCCCGGCATAAGAATAGAGATAGGCCACCAGATGGCTCGGCTCGTTGCCGTGGGCGTATTGGCCTATAAGTCCGGTGATGTCCGCCTGTGTGCGCCCGGACGTGCGGGACTGCGCGGAGAAGAGAGCGTCTATTCTGTCGCAGTACGCCCCGTCACCTCCGAGCAGTGCTATGTGCCCCTCGACATCCTGGGGAACGAAAAAACTGTACTGCCAAGAATTGGCCTCAGTGAAGTGGTTGTTGACCTCGCGCGGGTCGAACGGTGTCTGCCAGCGCCCGTTGAGCCGGGCGCGCATAAAACCGGTCGATGGGTCGAAGCAGCCCGCGTAGTATGCGGCATAGCCGCCGAATTCGTCCGCTATCGCGGCATATTTCCCGTCGCCGGGATGCTTCTCCATAAGGAGTTGCGCCACCCGGCTCACGCACCACGCGTCGTAGGCGTACTCCAGCGTCTTGGACACGGACTCGTGCTCATCGTCCGCAAGGACTCCGCCGTTGGCGTAGAAGCTGTCCAGCCCGTATTCGTGCTTCCGGGCCGACGCGACCATGGCGTCGAGCATACGCTCCGCGTCGAATTCTATCCCTTTGGCGAGCGCGTCAGCGATGACTGCGACGCTGTTGTAGCCTATCATACAATTGGTTTCATAGCCTGCTAGCTCCCATATCGGAAGTTTGCCGCACTCGTCGTAGATGCATTGGAAAGTCTTCAGGAAATCCACCGTGCGTTCGCGCTCGATCAGGGTGAAGAGCGGATGGAGGGCGCGGAAAGTGTCCCAGAGCGAGAAGATATGGTAGCGGTCGAAGCCCTCGGCCCGGTGCACCTCGCGGTCCATCCCGCGGTACTCGCCGTTGGAGTCCGAGTAGAGGCTCGGGTGGATGGCGCAGTGGTACATGGCGGTGTAGAATGTCTTAAGCCGCTCGGGATCGGAGGACGCAACCTCGATCTTGCCAAGATACCCGTTCCAGGCCGCGACCGCTGCCTTGCGTGCCTGCGAGAGCGTACGGTAGCCGTCGGAGCGGAGATTCTCGCGGGCGTTCTCGACCGAGACGGAGGAGATCCCGACACGCACCGCGACCGTCTGCCCCCCGCGGGATTTCTGTCCCCGCTCGAACTCGATCAGCGCTCCCCTGTCGGCGAAGTTCGTGAGGCTCGCTATCGGGACGCCGAATTCCATATAGAAATACAGGTCCTGATCAAGTGACCAGCTCGAAGACCGCCGCCGCCCGCAGATTGCGCTGCGGCCCTCGCCGGAAGCAGTCGTTGTCGTGTCGATCCTGCTCCTGCGCTCCGGCCCCCCGTCATAGAACGATATATAGGAGTCAAGCAGGAAGTCCCTGTGGGTCAAGTCGATGATTATCTGGGGGCTGGCGGTTTTGTCGAAGAGATATTCGTGATAGCCGCTGCGTCTGCCGACTGAGAGCCTTGCCGTCACCCCCGGACCGTCCAGATAGACCTCATAATAGCCTGCCCGCGCGATTTCGCGCCCGTGCGAGAAAGGTGAAGCATAGGCGTCGCGGTCAAGAGAATCCGCAGCATAGTCCCTCACCGGCATCACGAGGACGTCGCAGAGGTCATCACAGCCCGTGCCGCTGAGGTGGGTGTGGGAGAAGCCGTAGATGAGCGAATCGGAGTAGTGGTAGCCGGAGCAGCCGTCCCAGTCACCGCTGCGGGGGCGCGTGTCGGGGCTGAGCTGCACCATCCCGAACGGCCAGACCGCCCCCGGGAAAGTGTGCCCGGTGAAGTCCGTCCCGATCATCGGATCGACATAGGACGCCTTCTCCGGAGTCTTGGAGTATAGTGGCAGAGAGAGCAGGGCGGCCACCGCCGCAAGGATCAAATGTCCGGTCATCAGTGTCAGTGGTTTTTACGCTTCCGCAAAATACTCAAAATTTTTCACATATAATCGATCAGCTTTGTCCTCCGGACACGATGCGGGACTTATGATCGGAATTTGGCCGATTTGTCGAAAAAGTCTATCTTTGCGCCGCATTTCTGCAACGGAACGGGTGACGGTGTCATCTATAACGTCGGAAACAAATTATTTTTATTGTCATACAAATGAAAAGAATCATTCTTACTCTTGCTCTGGTAGCCGCAGCAGCTACTTCTGCAATGGCTCAGTTCAGCGTAGGCGCCGGTTATCTCAACCAGACCGCGAAGACCACCACTACCGTCAGCTCAACTTCAAGCAGCAACAGCGTGACTTCCCAGGGTTTCTATTTGGGAGCTGATGCCGCCTACAGCCTCGGCTACGGGCTTTCGGTGGTGCCGGGCATCTGGTACGGCTACCTGACCAACAACAACGCCAACGGCGTGGCCGGCATCGCGAGCACCAGCGCCAAGACCAACAGCCACTATATTGCAGTACCTGTCAATGTAAAATATGGCATAGGGCTCGGTGAGATGCTCAACGCGTTCGTATATGCAGGCCCGCAGTTCGAACTCGGCATCGCTTCCAAGACCACCACGACCGTGGGCGCTCTCGGGACAAGCAGCAGCAGCACCCTTGACAACTACGGCGACAACGGAAGCCTCAACCGCTTCAACATCTCCCTCGGCGCCGGTGTCGGCGTTGACGTGGCGGAGATGATCCGTGTAAACTTCGGCTATCACTATGGCCTGCTCAATATGTATAAGGGGAGCAGCGACAATGTCAAAGTCAACAACTCATACTGGAGCGTAGGAGCGGCATTCCTCTTCTAGTTCCAGCATAACAAGATTTTTCCATACGAGGAGAGGGTGACCAAAAAGGGTCATCCTCTTTTTTTGTGGTGCGGACCGCAACAGCGGCAGCAGCCTGCCTCTGAGAGGGCTCCGCTCACTTCGTTCGCTCCGGCCCCTCCCATTGTCTGCTTCGTCCGGCTTGCGCTGAACTCGTATCCAACGGGCCCCGCCCCCTGCCCGAGTCCGGGGGTGGACACGCCTCTCAGAGGCAGGCTGCAGACCGCTTTGCCGCGCTCCGCACTCTCTACGGTGATCTGTTTGCTCCGGGCCGCTGCCTGACGGCTCGGAACTCTCAAATATAAAAAACAGTCCTTCCATAAAAAACCCCATATCGTGGATGAGCCGGGCGAAATCAGCGTCCCGTCCATAATTCAGCCTTCAGGATGGACGGCGGGGGAGATTTGCCCGTCCCATCCATAATTCAGCCGCTAGGATGGACGGCGGGCATCGGTCTCTGCGGACGGCGGGGGTTAAGGCAACGGAAATAGATTGCCTAAAGAGATTGCCTAAAGAGATTGCCTAACAAATCCCGCAGGGACCGCGACGTAGGAGCGAAATACCCCTCATAGGGGTCGCAGACGACAGTCTGCGGGGGTTAAGAAACCCGGACAGGGG
>CAVGLS010000009.1:0-54237 GCA_963630225.1 bacterium | reverse complement strand
GACGAGAAGATAATCGAGGAGGAGATGCGCATCGAAGCCGAAAGGGCGGCGATGAAGTGGCATACCGTCCGCTCGGGAGACACCGTGTCGGGAATCGCGAAGAAATACGGCAAGACCGTAAGCGCCATCAAGAAACTCAACCCCGGGCTCAATGCGGACAAGATCCGCCTTGGGCAGAAGATACGCGTGAACTAGCGCCGGAGCGCTTCTTCCACCGGTCCCGTGCGAGCTGCTGCATATCCCGCACGGAGTCCTTCTCGTCCACTATTTCGCTGCCGAGCAGGGTCTCGATGACGTCCTCGAGGGTCAGGATGCCCTGGAAGCTGCCGTATTCGTTGATGATCACGGCTATCTGCTCGTCCTTGCTGAGCATCTCGTCCCATATCGTGTCCAGCGGAGTGTCCTCTCCGAAGGAGGCTATCTCGCGCTTGAGGCTCCCGAGCGTCCGGTCGAACTTGTCGTCGGCCAGCAGCTGCAGCACGTCCATACGGAGTATGTAGCCGGTGATATACTCGTCGTTGTCGGCATAGACCGGGATGCGGCTGTGGTGCAGGTATCGCTTGTCCTTGTAGAACGCCCGCAGGGTCATCGACTCCGGGGCGATGGCGGCCACCACGCGCGGAGTCATCGCGTCCGACGCCGTCACCTCGTCCATATTGATGAGATTCTGTATGATGGCATTCTCGTCCTCCTCCAGGTCCCCCTCCTCCTCGGCCACATTGGCCATGGCGCTGACCTCCTCGCGGGAGACCGCGGTCTCACCCGATTTGGGACTGATCAGCTTGGAGAGCCCCTCGACGAGTATCACGAGAGGGTACATTATCACTATCAGCACGGAGATGAGCTTGGTCGCGAAGCCCATCAGGGACTTCCAATAGGAGGTGCCGATGGTCTTCGGAATGATCTCCGAGAAGACGAGGATCAGCACCGTGGTGCAGGCGCTCACGAGGCCGAACCACTGCGAGCCGAATACGACGGTGGCCTGCGCCCCCACTCCGGCTGCGCCGATGGTGTTGGCGATGGTGTTCATCGAGAGTATGGCCGCTATCGGGCGGGAACTCTCCTGCTTGAACTTCTTGAACTTGACGGCCGGCCTGTAGCCCTCCTCTTCCCGCATCGTGATATAGGATATCGGGGTGGACATCAACACGGCCTCCAGCACCGAGCAGAGGAACGAGACCGCCATTGCGCTGAGCAGAAATACTAACAAAAGTACCATACTCAAGTTTTGCAAGTAATAAAGTTTGTTAAAAAATAAGCATTTTGAGTTTCGCAAATGCGAAACTCAAATACCATAGATTGCGCAAATTTACGCAAAATCCGCCAATTTCACCAATGGTCCGGCGCAGAGCGTCTACTCGGAGAGCGTGAAGAAGTCGAAGTCGGCGTAGCCTCCCGGCGGCACGACGTTGGGTGAAGAGGAGAATATGCCGGTCTTGGCGCCGATCCAGGTCCCCTCCCGGGCGGTGCAGGCCTTGCCGAGACTGCGGTAGGTCTCCCCGTCGAGACTGTAGGAGTAGCTGCACTTCGCATCCGCATCCACCGCGACCCTGAGATAGAGCCTGTCGGTGTCTACGGGCTCCGAAGCGGTCTCCTCCGGCACTACGGCGAGCCTGTCGACCCTGCCTTCGACCACCGACACCCTGTTGCCCTCCTCGCCGCGTATCAGGGCTATGTAGGAGTACTCGTTGCCCATCACGATAAGTCCGCAGCGGTCGCCCGCATCGCTCAGATGCGCCTCGACCAGGGTGGTGGCGGAGAATGACGGGGCGGAGAACTTCTGCAGCAGGAGATTGCCGGCGTAGTAGAGATTGCCGCTCTCCGTAGGGCAGCTGACGGTATAGAGCCGCATATGCCCCTCCCGCTCGGAGAGCGAATACCAGTCCGGCTGCGGGTTGGAGTGCCACTGCCACTGCAGTCCGAGCCGCTTCGAGCTGAAGTCGTCCGAAGTCTGCGGCACCGTGGCGGGATGGACGATCCCGACATCAGGCTTGCGGTAGCCGAGCACCGGTTCGCCTATGCCGTCGGAGTCGGAGTCGATGCCGATCATCGGCCAGCCGTCCTCCAGCCAGCGGGCCGGCTCAAGGTTGATGATGCGCCCCCAGGGGCCCTTGGACTGGAAGTGGACGAACCACCACTCCCCGGTCTGCGTCTCGACAAGGCCGCCCTGATGGGGGCCGTTGATGCCGTTGTCGCCAGCGTGCAGCACGACACGCGCCTCGTATGGGCCGTAGATATTGCGGGAGCGGAGCACCGTCTGCCATCCGGTGGAGACTCCGCCCGCCGGCGCGAAGATATAGTACCATCCGTCCCTCTTGTCCATCTTGAGCCCCTCAAGCACCGGGTTTGCCTTCACGTCGTGATAGACGGTGACCCCGTTGTCGAGCAGGCGCGTGCCGTCGGCGGACATCCTGTGCAGGACGGCGGGCCCGCCGCGGTGGATGGAGTGCACCAGGTAGGCCTGTCCGTCCTCATCCCAGAACGGGCAGGGGTCCTCCCATTTCTCCACCCGGAGCACCTGCGTCATCTCCCACTTGCCGCGCGGGTCCGCGGTCCTGGCGACGTAGAGTCCGTCGTACGGAGTGCAGAAATAGACATAGTACATCCCGTCGTGGTAGCGTATGGCGGGCGCCCAGGAGCCCTCTCCGTGGCAGGGCTTGCCGTACTTCTCCAGCGGGAAGCTGTCGTAGACATAGTTGACTATCTCCCATCCGACCAGGTCGCGGGAGTGCAGGACGGGGATGCCCGGCATGCAGTTGAAGCTCGACGCCACCATCCAGTAGTCGTCACCGACCCTGATGACGTCGGGGTCGGAGTAGTCTGCATAGATGATAGGGTTGCGGTAGGTGCCGTCGCCGTTGTCCGGCTTCCATTGGGCGGAGGAGGGGAGGCAGAGAGCGAGGGCCGCCGCCAGGGCGGAGAGATGTCGGAGAGCAGTCATATGCGTCGTTTGGTCATTGGTGCTACAAGATAGTGATTTTATCCTTATCTTGCGGGGTATGGAACTGATTTTCGCAACTGCCAACAAAGGCAAGCTCCGGGAGGCCGGAGAGATACTGGAGGGGATCTGCACCGTGCTTTCCCCCGCGGACGAGGGGATCGACGCCGAAGTGGAGGAGACCGGGGAGACGCTCTCGGAGAACTCCCGCATCAAGGCTGAACATATCTACGGACTCTGCGGGCGGGACTGCTTCGCCGACGACACGGGGCTGGAGGTGGATGCTCTGGGCGGCGCTCCGGGAGTGCGTGCGGCGCGCTATGCCGGAGAGGCCCACGACGACAAGGCAAATATGGCAAAGCTCCTCTCGGAGCTGGAGAGGCTCGGGCCGGGGACTCCCCGCAGAGCCCGCTTCAAGACGGTCATCACCCTGATACTTAGAGGGGAAGAGCATATCTTCGAGGGTCGGATGGAGGGACAAATCGCGCTCTCGCCTTCGGGGAGCAACGGCTTCGGCTACGACCCGGTCTTCGTCCCCGACGCGCACCCCGGGAAGTCCCTTGCGGAGCTCTCCGACGAGGAGAAGAACGCCATCTCCCACCGGGGGATGGCACTCCGCGCCATGGCCGCATTTCTGCGGGAAGACTACTTGGCCTGCCAGATATAAATCCGGTCGCCCCGGCGCAGGCGTCCGTCAGGACAGATGCCGGTCGGGACGGCGACGGAGCAGCGCACGCCCTTGGCGGCAGTCTGCGCCGGGGCGAGGTTGACCCTCATATCCTCGACCGTAAACTCCACGACCCCGGTGGTGGCCCCTATCGCCATAGCCCTGTCACCGAGGGAGAGCGGAGAGGACTCGACCGAGATCTCCGCGACCCCGATGCGGTCAAACCAGTTGGTGACCTTGCCGCAATAGACCTTCTTGAGGCTGGCCTGCGAGCCGTAGACCGCGCTCCACTCCCCGAGACGCGCACCCAGATAGTAGCCGTCCCAGAACCCCCGGTTGAAGACCTCCGCAAGCTCCGACTTGAGCGAGGAGGCGAGCTCCGGGGTGTATGTCCCGTCGCACACGGCCTGCGCGGCGCGGCTGTAGCAGGATGCGCAGCGCCTGACATATTCCGCGGAGCGGGCGCGGCCCTCAATCTTGAAGACCTTGACCCCGCTGTCTATGATGCGGCCCATAAACTCGATGGTGCACAGGTCCTTGGGCGACATTATATATTTGTTGTCTATATGCAGCCTGTTGCCGGTGTCGAGGTCGGTGACCTCATAGCCCCTGCGGCACACCTGGTAGCACTCCCCCCGGTTGGCGGAAGCCCCGTAGCTGTGCAGCGAGAGGTAGCACTTGCCGCTGACGGCCATGCAGAGCGCCCCGTGCGCGAACATCTCTATCCGCACGGGCTTGCCCGACGGACCGCAGATCCGCTCCCGCAGGATGGTCGCATAGATGTCCCTGACCTGGTCGAGATTGAGCTCGCGCGCCAGCACGACCACATCCGCGAACTGCGCATAGAACCTCAGCGCCTCGACATTGGAGACGGAAAGCTGGGTGGAGATATGCACTTCCAGGCCTATGCTGCGGCAATAGCTTATCGCCGCCATATCCGAAGCGATGATGGCGTCCACTCCGGCTGCCGCGGCCGCGTCCAGAGTCTCCCGCATCGCGGGCAGGTCCTCCTGATAGAGGACTATGTTCAGTGTAAGGTAACTCTTCACCCCCGCCTCCCGGCAGATGCGCACCACTCCGGCGAGGTCGTCGGGAGTGAAGTTGTTGGCCGAGTGGCTGCGCATATTGAGCCGGCCGACCCCGAAATATACGGAGTCCGCTCCCCCCTGTATGGCTGCGTGCAGGCACTCGAAATTGCCCGCCGGCGCCATTATTTCCAATTCTTTACGGTCCACGCCTGCCTCTTATGGATGTGCGCCCGCGAAGATACGAATAATTGACGATAATAAACCGGGCGATATTCGCAGATGTCAGCATTTTTTCATAATATTGCTTGTTGAAAAGGGAGCCGGCCGGCTGTTCGGCCACGACACGATATGATCACAGAAAACCAGATAAACGCGACGCTCGCGGAGATGTTCGACGAGATCGCCTTCACCCGCGAGCCGGCGGGACTCTACGACCCGCTGAGATATATGATACGGATAGGCGGCAAGCGGGTGCGCCCGAGGCTCTGCCTGACCGCGTACTCGTTCTTCGCGGACAAGTTTGACGAGAGCATACTCTCCCCCGCCACCGCGCTGGAGGTCTTCCACTCGTTCACCTTGATGCACGACGACATCATGGACCGCTCGCCGCTGAGGCGCGGGATGCCGACCGTATGGAAGAAGTGGAGCGAGGACACGGCCATACTCTCCGGCGACGCGATGGTCATCGACGCCTACAGGCGCATCGCAAAAGCCCCGCACAGTGTGCTCGGACAGGTGATGGAGCTGTTTTCCAGGACGGCGGCGCAGGTCTGCGACGGTCAGCAGTACGATATGGACTTCGAGAGCAGGGAAGAGGTGTCGATGAGCGAATACAACGCTATGATAGGCCTCAAGACCGCCGTGCTGCTCGCCTGTTCGGCGCAGATCGGGGCCATCATCGGAGGCGCGGACGAGACGGAGAGCAAGGCCCTCTACGACTACGGCTACGAGCTCGGGATGGCGTTTCAGGTGGCCGACGACTACCTCGACGCGTTCGGGGACGAGAAGCTCTTCGGCAAGCCGATAGGCGGCGACATCATCAACTGCAAGAAGAGCTGGCTCACCGTAAGGGCTCTCGGCAAGAGCTCCGACAGGCAAGGTCTGCTCGCCGCGTTTGCGGCAAGCGCCGAGAGCGCGGAGGAGAAAACACGCAAAATAGCTTCAATCAAGAAGATATATACCGATCTCGGGGTCGATGCCGACGCCCGGGAGGAAATCGTGCGCTTCACCGGACGCGCGCTGGACGCAGCCGCCAAGGCCGACTTCGGCCCGCTCAGGACCGAGATGCTGCGCCGCTTTGCCGAAAGCCTTGTGGGAAGAGCGAGATGACGGGAGAAGCCACTGTAGTCAAGAACTCCGGCAGCCACTACATCCTCAGCGAACTGCCCGAATGGAAGCTGTTCCCGGCGCTGCTGCGCGGCAGAGTCAGGCTGGAGGGCAGCGAAGCCACCAACCCGATAGCGGTCGGCGACCGGGTGCGCTACGAAGCGGACGGGGAGGTCTCGGAGCGGCATCCGGCCACCGTCATCGAGGTGCTTCCGCGCTCCAACTACCTGATACGCAAGTCGGTCAATCTCTCCAAGAGAGCCCAGGTCATCGCCGCCAACCTCGACCAGGTCGTGGTGGCGGTGAGCCTCTGCTTCCCGGAGATTAAGCTGCCGCTGCTCGACCGCATACTCGTCACCTGCGAAGTCTACGGCATCAGGGCCATCATAGCGCTCAACAAGCTGGACCTCTACCGCGACGAAGCGCCGGAGAGCGTCGAGTCGTTCAGAAGAATATACGGAGGAGCGGGCTACCGGGTCATAGAAACCTCCGCCAGGACCGGCGAGGGCATTGAAGAGCTGCGGGAGGCGTGCAGAGACCGTCTGAGCCTCTTCTCCGGCGAGTCGGGAGTGGGCAAGTCCAGCCTCATCAAGGCCGTGGACCCGAGCCTCGACCCCAAGACAGGGCAGATATCGCTCTCGCACCTCCAGGGCAGGCACACCACCTCCCTCTACGAGATGTACCGCCTCTCCGGAGGGGGCTATATCATCGACGCTCCGGGCATCAGGGGGTTCGGCCTCATCGACCTGGAGAAGGAAGAAATCGCCAAGTATTTCCCGGAGATGCTGCGGCTCGCGGACAAATGCCGCTTCATGCCCTGCACCCACACGCACGAGCCGGGCTGCGCAGTCAAGGCAGCCTTGGACGAGGGCGGGATCAGCCCTGAGCGCTACAACTCCTACCTCGGGATGCTGGAGGAGAGCGGCAAATTCAGGTAGCGCGGACGGGAGATCCGCAGGATGGCCGGCGAGCAGGCGGTTCCCCATCATGTGCGGCCGTACATCCTCTCCTCGGAGAATGAGAAGAAGCAGTCGTCGCAGATGACCACGTGGTCGAGCAGGTCGACACCGCAGGCCTCCGCCGCCTTGCGCAGGGCTCCGGTATGCGAGATGTCCGCGTCGCTCGGGCGGGGGTTGCCGCTGGGGTGGTTGTGGACGAGGATTATGCCCGATGCGCTGCGGTCCAGGGCATAGCGCACCACCTGACGCACATCTATCACCGTGGACCGGCCTCCGCCGCTCGTGAGCTTGACTTTGGAAGTCAGGTAGCTGCTGTCGTTGAGCAGCAGGATCCAGCATTCCTCGTGTCTGAGGCCCTTGAGGAGGGGCAGCATAATGTCGAATACCATACGTGAGGTGAGCACCGGCTTCTTGTCGACGGACGAAGCCTCGGAGAGGAAGCGCTTCCCGAGCTCGAACGCCGCGAGCACGGATGCGGCCTTGGCGAGGCCTATGCCCGGAAGCGAACACATTTTCTCCGCAGACAGGTTGAAAAGGCCGCTCAGGCGTCCGTCAGTCAGCTTGAGCAGGCGCTGCGAGAGCTCCAGAGCGCTCTCCCGCCGGGTGCCTCCCCTCAGCAGCACGGCGAGCAGCTCACCGTCGCTCAGGCTCTGCGGCCCCCGCATCATCATCTTCTCGCGAGGCCTCTCGCTCTCGCACAGATCTTTCATTTTCATAGCTGTAAGTATAAGTTATAAGTATAAGTTAAATTAGCGCCTGCAACTTCCGGGACTACAGGAGGCGGTCTTGCGATCAGGTCAGAACAGCCCCCTCTCCGGACACAGGCGAGGCCAATATACGACATAAAAGCGGGAAGAGCAACAGTCCGCATCCGCCGCGGCAACCCGGCGGGGCGCTCAGGCACGGAATTTGTACGGAAATACGATATTGTTCGAAAATTCGACACACCGACACGAAATCAGACAAAATGGCAGAGAACATCAGGGAGACCATACTCAACGCCGGCACCGAAGCGTTCGCCCAGTATGGCTACGACAAGACAACGATAGAAGATATAGCCCGCCTCGCCCACAAGGCCAAGACATCCATCTATTACTACTTCAACGGCAAGGCCGAGATATTCGAAGCGGTGATCCGGGGCGAGTTCTGCAGAATCATGGACCAGCTGCGGACTCTGCGCGTAATGCCCAGTGAAGGCCATCCGGAGATCCTGCGCAACTATCTCAAGGAGAGGATGGAGGCGGTCACCGGCTCCGCCCTCTTCAGAAGGTTCGCCCCGGCGCAGTACAGCGGAAGCGGAGGCGGGCCGGAAGAGATAGTCCGCCGCGCACGCGAGGAGTTCGACAACTGGGAGAAAGACTACTTCAACGCGGTCTGTTCCTACGGCCGCACGGAGGGCATCCTCAACCCGGGGGTCAGCCCGGACACCTTCGCCGACATGCTGGAGATGCTCCTGAAGGGGGTGGAGGCCCAGTTCATCGTCTCCAAAGACGAAAGCGCCTCCCGCTCGACATACAACGAAATGGTGGATTTCCTTATACGATGCAACAACTGCAAAAATGAATAGAATGAAAAGAACACTGCTCGCCGCGGCACTGACGGCCGCCGCACTCTGCTCCTGCACCAAGGAGGGGGTGAAACTGTTTGAGGGCTACTACTCCTATAAGCTCAGCGGGGAGATCACCCTCACCGAAATCGTGGAACAGACGGACGACACCGCCGAGCCGACCGAGCCGGAGGTGCTCACTCTCACCCTCAATCCCGAGTCCGGACAGATGAACATCCTCACCCAGGACAAGAACGAAGGTACTATGGTGGTGACGATGAACGCTCTGGGAGGGGGCGTGACCACCTTCGAGGCCAAGGTAGCTGACGGCAGGCTGAAACTTCCCGGTGGCGGGAAGCAGCTCGGTTCAGGCGCTATGGAGTTTAAGCTCACCCTCAGCGGCGAGGGCAGCAGGCTGGGCGATGTAGTGCTGATGGACCTGGTGGCCGCAGAGACGGAGATCGAGCGTCTCGGCAAGATTTACAAATTGACTGACAGCAAGATAACTTGCGTCGCAAGCTCCAATGACCGATGAGACGGCTTATTATGTGCGCGGCGGTTGCCATAGTGCTGCTGCCCTCCTGCAAAGACCTTCCTCTGGTCGGGACCGACACCGCCCGCAGGGAGCCGGTCAGCGTGTGTGTGCAGGATATCACCATCGTCAGCAGCAACCCGAGCAGCGGATATGTAGGCACGGTGGAGCCGTCCAGGACGGCCCTCATCTCCAGCAGGCACTCCGGCACTCTCGCCACTCTCGAAGTCAGGAAAGGAGAGCGGGTCAGCAAGGGCCAGGTCATCGCCACTGTGGAGTCCCAGAGCGTCAAGAGCGCCTATGATATGGCCCAGGCCAGCCTCGCGCAGGCCGAAGACGGCTACAGGAGAGCCCGTCAGGTACACGAGAGCGGGAGCATAGCCGATGTGAAGATGGTGGAGGTCGACTCTAAGCTCAAGCAGGCCCGAGCCGCCGCGGAGGCGGCATCGAAAGCGCTGGAAGAATGCACGATACGGGCTCCGTTCGACGGTGTGGTCAACGAAATCTTCGCCGAAGAGGGCGTAAGCGTCGACCCGCTCGGACCGGTGGCGAGGCTCGTGGACATCAGCAGTCCGGAGATCCGCTTCGCCATCCCTGAAAACGAGATACGCACCGTCTCCGAGGGCCAGAAGGTCAGCATCGAGATAGGTGCGCTCCGCATCAGCGGCATCCCCGCCCGGATCGAGTCCAAGGGGGTCGTCGCATCCCCGCTCTCACACTGCTACGAATGCACTGCAGCTCTGCAGGATACGATTCCGGGGCTGATGCCCGGGATGGTATGCAAGGTGAGCCTGAGCGGGGGCGGAGTAAGCGGAGCGGTGATCCCGTCTTCGATAGTCCGGACGGGCGGCGATGGCCGCTATGTCTGGCTCGTACGGGACGGCATAGTGTACAGGCAGTCCATCCGGGTGGGAGGTTTCTCCGGGAAGGGAGTGCTTGTCACCGACGGCCTCGCCGAGGGCGACCAGGTCATCGTGCGCGGCTACCAGAAAGTCTCCTCCGGGATGAAAGTCAAGATTGAACGCTGATGGACCACATTCGTAAATCAGTGATTGAGTGGACGATACGCAATAAACACATCGTCTACCTGATACTTGCGATGCTGATCCTGCTGGGCGTCTGGGGCATCAGGGACATCAACAAGGACGAGTATCCGAGCTTCGAGCTCACCCAGGGGCTCGTAGCCGCCGTCTATCCGGGAGCCTCGCCGGAGCAGGTCGAGGAGGAGGTCGCCAAACCTCTGGAAGACATGCTCTTCGCGATGAAGGAAATCAACCGCAAGACCCTCAGGACGGTCTCCAGGGACGGCATCTGCTACATCTACACCGACGTCACCATCCCAATCCGGAAAAAGGACGAGGTGTGGTCAAAGATACGCCTGCGCCTGAGCGAAGCCAAGTCCACGCTCCCTCCGGGAGTGCTGGCGGTGATCGTGCTGGACGACTTCTCCGCAGTGTCCTCCACCCTGATCGCCATGGAATCCCCCGACAAGGACTACGGCGAACTCAGGGACTACGCCGAAGACCTGGGAGACCGTCTGCGCAAGATCCCCGAGCTCGGGAGCTTCAAGATATACGGCGATGTGAGTGAGGAGATCGCGGTCTGCGTGGACCTCGAGAAACTCTCCGCCTACGGCATCAGCCCGGCATCCCTCACCCTCGGCTACCAGACTTCTTCGCTGCAGGTCCCGAGCGGCACATTCGAGACCGACTACGCCAACTCCCCCATCCACATCAACTCCCTGGTGGAGAGCGAGCAGGAGATCGCCGACAGGATAATCTACAGCGACCCCAAGGGCAATATCGTAAGACTCAAGGACATAGCGACCATAGAGAGGAGAGTCGCCAAGCCGAGTTCGTTCGTGAGCTACAACGACGGCGGCTCCACCCTCATCCTCTCGGTGGAGATGCGCCAGAGCAACAACATAGTCGCCTTCGGACAAGAGATCGACAAGGTGCTCTCCGCATTCGAGCAGGAACTCCCGGACAGCGTCACGCTGAGCAAGATCACCGACCAGCCGAAAGTGGTCGGGAACTCGGTGTTCTCGTTCCTGAGGGACCTCGTGATCTCGATGCTCGTGGTCATCTTCGTGATGCTGCTGCTCTTCCCGATACGCTCCGCGCTGATCGCCAGCTCCGGCGTGCCGGTATGCACGGCGATCGCCATTGCCGTGATGTATCTCACAGGGGTCGAGCTCAATACGGTCACACTGGCGGCGCTCATCGTCGTCCTCGGGATGATAGTCGACGACTCCATCATCACGATGGACGGCTATATGGGGCATCTCGCGGATGGCAAGGGCAGGCTTGAGGCCGCCGTGGCCAGTTCGCACGAACTCATCCCACCTATGATTATGGCCACCACCGCCATCTGCGCGATGTTCTACCCTATCCTCGGGCTCATCTCCGGCTATCTGGGCGACTTCATCCAGCTCTTCCCATGGGTGATCACCATAGCCCTGATGACCTCGCTGCTATATGCCATATTCGTGGTGCCGTCGCTGGAGGTCCGCTTCATCAAGACCGCCCGTCCGGACCGGGAAAGCATCGCCAGCCACGCCCAGACCATATTCTTCAACGGCCTGCAGAAAGCCTACAACAAGGCGCAGGACTTCTGCTTCCGCTTCCCGAAGCTCACTCTTCTCGCGGGCGTGGGGGCCGTGGCGCTGGGCGTCGTGATGTTCAAGGGGCTCACCATCCAGATGATGCCTATGGCCGACAGGGATTTCTTTGCGATGGAAGTGACCCTCGACAGCAACGCCGGGCTCGACCGGACCCGGGCCGTGACGGACTCTCTCCAGAGGATGATGCTCCGGGACGCGAGGGTGGAGTCCGTGACGGCGTTCGTAGGCAGCAGCGCACCGCGCTTCACCGCCACCTACTCTCCGTCACTGCCCGCGCCCAACATAGCCCAGCTGATAGTCAACACGGTATCCTCCAAGGCTACCGCCGAAATCCTCCCGGAGTACACCGAGAGATACCAGCACTACTTCCCGGACGCCCTCATCCGCACCAAACAGATGGACTATCAGGCGGTCACGCCTGTCGAGATCATAGTGAGCGGCAAGGACTACGACCAGATGAAGAGCGTCTCCGACAGCATACGCAACTATATGCGCACCATGGATGACGAACTCCAGTGGGTCAACAGCACCGCCGACGGCTACAGGAGCAGCATCGAGGTCACGCTCGACCCGGAGGAGTCCGTAAGGCTCGGGGTCAACCGCACGATGCTCTCGCTCTCGCTTGCGGGAGCCTTCAACGGCCAGGCCATCGCCACCCTCCGGGAGGGCGACAAATCCACTCCCGTCAAGCTGTACAGCAAGTCGGTCACGGACTCGATGAGCTACGACGTCATAGGCGACCAGCAGGTTGCGACCTCGATACCGGGGCTGTATGTGCCGCTGCGTCAGGTGGCCGACATCGAGCCGGACTGGAGTCCCGCACAGATGACAAGGCTCGCGGGCGACGAGGTCATCATCATCTCCGCCGATATGAAGGTCGGCAACAGCCAGCCCGTGGCGATGGAGAAGATCGAACGCTTCGTCGACGGTATGGAGCTGCCGAAAGGGGTCAAGGTCGAGTATGGAGGACTGTCCTCCACCAACGAGACCGTCATCCCGGAGATCGCGCTCGCCTTCATCTGCGCGGTGGCGGTGCTGTTCTTCTTCCTGCTCTTCCACTTCAGGAAGATCTCCCTCGCACTCACCACCCTGGCGCTCAGCAGCCTCTGCATCTTCGGGGCGTTCTTCGGGCTCTGGCTGTTCGGGCTGGACTTCAGTATGACGGCGGTGCTCGGACTCATCAGCCTCGTGGGCATCATAGTCCGCAACGGCATCATAATGTTTGAATACGCCGAGGAACTCCGCTTCGGCGAGGGACTTCCGGTCAAGGAAGCCGCCGAGCTGGCCGGCAAGCGCCGTATGAGGCCGATATTCCTCACCTCCTGCACCACGGCGCTCGGGGTTCTGCCCATCATCATATCCGGCGACCAGCTCTGGCTGCCTATGGGGGTGGTGATATGTTTCGGCACATTGCTCACAATCGTACTGATAACCCTGATCATGCCGGTATCCTACTGGCAGATCTTCGCAAAGGACAAGCGTCCAAAGGAGGTAACGGAATGAAGACCATAGCATTGATTACAGCCTCTCTGCTCCTCGCGCTGCCGGCGGCGGCGCAGGACAGCCTCATCCTCGGCATCGACCGCTGCCGCGAGATGGCGGCCGCGCACAACAGCTCCACGGTCAACGCGGCGCTCGACGTGCAGGCGGCCCGCTATCAGAAGCAGGAGGCGCTGACCGAGTACTTCCCCCGCGTCAGCGTCGTGTCGCTCGGATTCTATTCGCTCAACCCTATGCTGAAGATCGGGCTCAAGGACATCATCGGCAACAACGACTACAGCAATACCATACAGAACGAGCTGCTGATGCTGGGCATCAACCCGACCTACAGCGCCCTGCGGTATGGCTACGGGGCTTCCGTCAATCTGCTCCAGCCGGTATTTGCCGGAGGGCGCATCGTCAACGGCAACCGCCTCGCCGCGCTCGGCGTGGAGGCCGCGCAGCTGCAGAAGAGCCTTCAGGAGCGAAAGACGGGAGAGGAGATCGACGACTCCTACTGGCAGACTCTGAGCCTGCAGGAGAAGCAGCAGACCCTCGAGGATTTCTGCGAGCTGCTCGACACCCTCTGCAAGGATGCGTCGGCCGCCTACGCCTCGGGGCTTATGACCGAAGACGAGCTGCTGCAGGCACAGCTCAAGCGGAGCGAACTGCGCTCGGCCCGGGTCAAACTGCGCAACGGCATCAGGCTCAGCAAGATGAACCTCCTCAACTCCATCGGCCAGGACTACTCGGTCGTCGAGGGTGCGGCCAGCGCGGAGAAGCCTTATATCGACAGCATATCGCTCGAAGAGGAAGAGGGCGAACCGCAGCCGCCGGAGCGCTATTATGTCCCGGAGGAGAGCGTCTCGGCCTCGCTGGAGGAAGCGCGTCTGCTCGAGCTTCAGGTGGATGCGAAAAGGCTCGAGAAGCGGATGCAGCTCGGAGAGACTCTGCCTCAGCTCGCGATAGGAGCCACCTACGGCTACTCGGACCTCATCGGCGGGCCGCGCTTCAACGGCACCGCCTACGCCACCCTCCAGATACCGATTTCGGACTGGTGGAAGACCTCCCGCAAGCTCAAGCGCCTCCAGACGCAGATAGACAAGGCCGAGAACGAGCAGAGGCAGCTCGGAGGGCAGCTCACCCTGCTCGTGAGGAAATACTGGATCGAGCTCACTTCCGCCTGGGACGAGTACGAGGTCGCCCTCGACTCCCGGAGGGCCGCCGAAGCCGCTTTCGACAATGTCAGGAGCCACTACGAGGCCGGGCTTGTGCCTCTGTCCGAGCTTCTGCAGGCGCAGGCGAGCCTCCGGGAGGCGTCCAACGGACTCACCGACGCGCGGACCGATTACCGCAAGGCCCTCCGTATTTGGCAGGATATTTCGTATCTTGGCGCACAAGAAAACAAATAGCAGATGATTTTCAATTTACTCCAGTTGAGCGGCCCGACCGTGGAGCAGATCACCGAGCGCACGGACTCGGCAAGGGTGAGCATTGAGCAGTTTGCGGAGAACCTCGCCAGAGACCCGGGCACGACCCTCCAGAATCTGGGGCAGGAGGCACTCGGGTTCGGGGTGAAACTGCTCATCGCGATCGTTGTCTACCTGCTCGGAGCGTGGCTTATAGGCAGGATCAAGAAGTCGCTCGTCCGCGTGTTCAGCCGCAAGAAGACCGACAAGGTGCTCGCGTCCTTCGTCGTCAGCATCACGACCATCACTCTCACCATCCTGCTGATTACCGCCGTCATCGGCACGCTGGGGGTCAACACCACCACATTCGCCGCGCTGCTTGCGGCGGGAGGCATGGCCATCGGTATGGCGTTGAGCGGCACGGTGCAGAATTTCGCCGGAGGCATAATGATCCTGGCGTTCAAGCCCTTCAAGGCAGGCGACGTCATCGAGGCGCAGGGCTATACGGGCAAGGTGACGACGGTCTCAATCACCAGCACCACCCTCACGACCGCCGACAACCGCACCATCATCATCCCCAACGGCACGCTCGCGGGCGGCAACATCAACAACTCCTCCCACAACCCCGTCCGCAGGGTCGAGTGGAACATAGGAGTGGAATACGGCACCGACGCCGAGCAGTGCTGCCGCAAGCTGCTGGATCTCGTCAAGGCCGACGGGAGGGTGATCGACAGCTCGGTCAAGGGGGCGGCGGACCCGAGCGCGGTCATCTCGCAGCTCGGGGAGAGCGCCGTGATATTCACCGTCAAGGCCTGGGTGCGGACTGCGGACTATTGGGACGTGCTATACGACTACAACAAGACGGTATATACCGAACTCCCGAAGGCCGGGATCAGCTTCCCGTTCCCTCAGATGGACGTGCGGCTCAGGCAGAAGTCATAGCACTATCGCCACGACCCCGGAGACTGCCAGGAAAGCATAGACCAGCTTGCGCAGCGTCCGGACGCGTATGCGCTTGAAGAGTCCGGCCCCCAGATACAGGCCCAGCACCACCGCGGGCACGGCTATCGCCCAGGACTGCAACACCGTCCCCGTCACCAGACCGGCCCGGGCGCGGAAGAGGGTCATCATCGCGTTGCCGACGAGGAAGTACCACTGTGTCAAGGCTATATACTCCTCCTTGTCGTAGGTGGAGGAGATGAAATATATCACGGCCGGCGGCCCTTGCATCGCGAAGAGCCCGCCCATCAGGCCGGAGAGCGAACCGAGGCCGATCTGCACCGGGACGGTGGGGCGGATACGGATCCGCTCGCTGAAGACGAAGAAGTAGATGCTTATCAGGATCAGCACGACGCCGAGGATGTGCTTGAGGTCCCGGCTGTCCACCTGTCGGACCAGCTCCACGGCGAAGAACGACACCACGAGGAAGGTGATCAGTATCGGGAGCAGCTTCCTCCAGGGCACGACCCTGATGTGCTTGACCGCAGGCACGAGGGCGGTCACCAGCGCGAGCATCCCCGACAGGGCGGTCGCCTCCCCGTAGGACGGCATAAGATAGGGGAATACCGCCATCACGATAATCCCGAAGCCGAATCCCGACACCCGCTGCACGGCGCTCGCGAGCAGTGAGACGAAGAAGATGAGGAGTATCGCCGGGGTGAGCATCCCGGCTACTTCGTATCCTTGTGTGTTTCAGCGTTGTAGCCGAGCTTACGCACTGCGGCGGCAAGGCTGTCGGCGCTGGTCTTGGCCGGGTCGTACTTGACCGTGATGGTCTGCTTCTCAAGGCTGACCTCAAGGTCCTTGACCCCCTTCTCAAAGGCGATGTTCTCCTGCACCTTCTTCACGCAGTTCTTGCAGTGCAGATTGGTGTCGAAGGTGACGGTCTCGACCTTCTTGCGCTCTTTTCTGTCCTTGCTGTCAGAAAGGCTTATGACGCTATCCGCTCCGGTGCATAGGGTGCTCCCGCCCGCCGGAGCTGCGGAGGCCGCCATCAGCGCGACCAGACCGATAAGTACTATTCTTTTCATATCCAAGAGATTATGATTTCTTCCAAAGTGTCACTCTGACACCTGCGTAGAGTTTGATGCCCGTTATCGGGCCCCAGACCGCGCTTGCGTCGAAGCCGTCCGCGTAAGGGTCGACCAGTCCGTCTGCGGACTCAGTGCCAAATATAACTTTTTTCTGTCTATAATTGGTAAGATTCTCCCCTCCGAAATAGATGTCGCAGCCTTTCATCCTGCGGGTGATCTGGGCGTAGAGCAGAGGATATGCCGGAGTCCGGTCGTCGGGAAGCCCCATAAAGGCGTAGGCTCGGGACGGACCGTTGACGGAGGCGGTGAAGTCGAATATCCACTTGCGCAGCGCGGTGGCGTACTGGAGGTTGAGCACTCCCTTGTACCGGCTGACAAGCGGCCTCTCCACCAGCCCACGGCCCCGGAGCTCGACTCTGGAGTCGGTGTAGCGGAAGGTGGCGGTCAGGGTCAGCCCGCGCAGCGGCTCGGTATTGAAGTCCAGCTGCCAGCTGTCGGTGTAGGAGCGCTTCCCGCCGTCGAGGGTGTAGAAGCTGATCACATTCTCGGCCAGCTCGTAGTCCACGATCAGCTGCCGGCTGAACTCGCTCCGGAAGTAGTCGAGGCTCAGATAGCTGTTGCTCCCGAAAGGCAGATACCAGGTCGCGTTCGCCCCCGCAGTCCAGACATCCTCCAGAGGGTGCGAGAGATAGTCTCCGGCGAGAGCCTTGGAGGTCGAGAATACTCCGATATTGTCGGACAGGGGCATCGCGCGGCGCAGTCCCCTGCCGGCGTTGGCCCTGAATATCAGCTGCGGGGCCGGGGAGTATTTCAGGGTGAGGCGCGGCGAGAAGCGGAAGCCCTCCCCACCGTACCAGTCGCCGCGGAGAGCGAGTATGGAGGAGAACTCCTCCCCTATATGCAAGGTATATTCCCCGAATAGACCGAGGTCGGCGAAATCGGCGGTCCGCGCTCCCTCCGGCTCCCCGCCCGGCAGCGGCAGCGGCTCGCTCTCGGAAAGCCCGTCGAGCATCGCCCCGGCTCCGAGGGTGAACTTGTGGGACTCGTTCAGCTCATTGAGATAGAGCAGGTTGAAAAACCCCGAGCGCTGGGTCGCCGAGTAGCAGCGCGGGCCGAAACGATCGTCGGCCTGCTGCCAGGTCAGGTCGGCCACCGCCGCGATGTTGCTGGAGTTGTCGTCGTTGAGCGGCACTCCGAGCTTGAGGTAGCCGTTGACTATCCTGTTGCCGATGCCGGTGCGCCAGCTCCCGGCGCTCTCCGTCTGTCCGCCCTCGCGGGAGTCCTGCAGAGCCCGCACCCCGAAGCGCAGCTGAAGCCCGCCCGGAGCGAAGTAGAGCCATCGGTTGGCGAAGTTGAACTGCATAGTCCCCGGCCCGTCATAGAAGCCGTCTCCGTTCATATCGTGCATGGGCCTGTTGCCGGAGATGTGTGCAAGCAGCACCGTGCTCCACCTCTCCCCCATCTGGAGCGAGGAGGCGAGATTGAGGTCCAGCTTGCCGTCCGACATTGCGGAGGCGTTGGCGAAGAGCGGGATCTCGTCTGTCGGCTTGCGGTGCTCGACGTTGATCTGGCCGGTCATAGACTCCACTCCGTTGACCACGGAACTCAAGCCCTTGGCAATCTGGATGCTCTCCAGCCACTGCCCCGGCACATAGGAGAGCCCGAACGGCGCGGAGATGCCCCTCATCGTCGGGCGGTTCTCGTCCAGCATCTGGGTGTAGACCCCGGAGAGGCCGAGAAGCCGTATCTGCCTCGCGCCAGTGACCGCGTCGGAATAGCCGACGGTGACGCTCGCGGAGTTTTCGAAGCTTTCCGCAAGGCTGCAGCAGGCCATCTTGTGCAGGCCGGCGGTCGAGATGACCTCGGTGCGGATCTCTTTGGTGCGCGGGAGATATGTCCCCGACTGGGCGGCAGAGAACACTGTCGCCTGCAGAGTGTCGCGCCGCTCGCCGTAGAGCCCCGTCGTGTCGGGCATCTGGGCGAGGGCCTCCGCCCCGAGACTCTCTGATGCCAATAGAGACAGAATGCTGATGACGATATTCTTCTTCATACGGCGCAAAGATAGGGATTTTTCCCTCACCCCGCATCAGCCCGCAAACGCATCAGCCTGCAAAGAGAAAGGGAAGCTCCTGGCGCTTCCCTTTCAATACAAAATTATTAACCGCTAATAATCCAGGATAATTTAAGTTAGGAACCGCCATTATCGCACAGACCTTCAAGCCGAACATAAATTACCACAATGACGGGCGGCCTGCCGGTCCGCATATATGAATTTGGTCAGAATGAATGGCAGCTGGTGCGAAAGTATGGATAAGAACAGAAAAAGTGGTATATTTGCATATCCAAAAAGTGGAAAATCGTCCGAAAAATGACAAAAAGAGCCTTTCTGGCGCCGTTTTTTATCATTTTGGCGGTGGCGCTGAACGCTGCGCCCCCGCGCTATCAATACAGCTACTACACCCGGGAGTTCGGGCTCGGCCGGACGATAGTACAAGATATTGACCAGGACGGAAGCGGCTGCCTGTGGCTCGCCACCTGGACGGGGCTCTACCGATTCGACGGCAGGAGATTCAGCAACTACCTCCCGGAGAAGACGGACGGCGAGGGCCGGCTCTACAGCAAGAGATTTGACCGGGTGTGCACCGACGCTTTCGGACAGCTCTGGGCTCTCAGCTACGACAATGTCCTCTATCGCTTCGAACTGCACAGGGAGACATTCAGCAGAGTGGACTGCGCCAAGGATATCGTCGCCATCTACCGACTGACTTCCTACGACTTCCGCCTCCTGACCTCCGACAACACCATCCTCAGGATACGCTTCTCGGACAAGGGACACGAGTACCATATCGAAGAGTATATGCGGCTCGACCCCGACGAGACGGTCAACGACATCCGCAGGGATGCCGAAGACAACGTCTGGGTGCTCACGGACAGAGCGCTGTATCTCAACCGCAGCGAGGCCGCAGCCCGACCGGCATACTGCTACGAAGAGTCGGACGGCGCGGTCTATGTCGGGAGCGACGGGGGGACGATAGTGGAATATATCAACGGACGCTTCTTCGAGCTGGAGACCCGCTCCCCGCAGGATATCAGGACGGTATGCCGGATCGAGGGGACTCTGAAGTTCGTCATCGGCTCGGCGGAGGGCGGATTCGACATCCTCAACCTCGACGACTGGTCTCTCACGCCCGTCAAGGGCAGACCTTATCTGCCCGACAGGGTGCGGAGCATCCGTGACGGCGACGGCAAGATATGGATCTACTCCCCGGAAGGGAGCATCAGCTTTTTCGACCCGGAAAGCTGCAGCCTGGAGCCGTTTTTCCGCGCAGCGGACGGCAAGGATGTCTGGGACGCGGAGTCCAACATCCTCTGCGCATTCATCGACAGGCAGGACAATATCTGGATAGCCGGAAGTTGGGGAGGAGTCGGCAAAGCGGTACTGAAGGAGTATAAGTTCCGGCTGCTGCCGACCTCCGGCGAAGCTTCGGATGCGGAGAGCAACAGCGTCCGCGCGCTGCTGCAGAGCTCCAACGGCATAATCTATGCCGGCACCAAGGACGGCAAGGTGCATCTGCTCTCCCGGAAGCTCCAGCCGCTCACCAGCTGGGACGCGGGCGAGCAGGTATACTCGATAGCCGAGGACGAAGACGGCAGAATATGGATAGGCACCAAAGGCAAGGGAGTCTTGGAAAACTCGATCCCGGACGATATCGGAGCGCCGATATTCAGGCCTGAGCGACACGCCGGATCGGACGACCCGGCATCATCGGCCCCCAAGCAGGTCTATTGCATCAGACCGGACGGCAAAGGAAGGGTCTGGATAGCCTCGTTCGACGGGAAACTCGCCTACAGCGAGGTCAGGGGCGGGAAGAGGGTGTTCACCGGCGTCAGCGAGATCCCGCTCTTCCCCGCAGACCGGCTGGGCAGGGTGAGACATATAGCCTTCGACCCGGGCGGAAATATGTTTGTCTGCGGCAGATCCGGAGTATTCCGCTGCGACAATCCGTACACGAAGCCCGAACTGATGCGCTTCGAGGGGCTCGCCGGAGTGGCCGAATACGACATCCAGCACATCCTGTTCGCCTCCGACGGGAAGATGTACGCCTCCTCTTTCGGCAAGGGGTTCCTCCGGTTGGAGGGAGAGAGTGCGGTCAGGACCTGGACAAGCGAGGACGGGCTGCTGTCCGACTTCGTGCTGTCCGCGGTGGAGGACCGTTCCGGCACAATCTGGATAGTCACCTACAAAGGCCTCAACAAGCTCAACCCGAAGACGGGCTCGATCACCGGCTGGTCCTACGACCGCATCGGGCACGACTTTCTCTTCAACGAGGGCGAGCCGGTGCTCACGCTGGACGGCAGAATCCTTCTCAACACCACCGGCGGCATTCTGGAATTCAACCCCGAGGAGATATCCAACAGCTCATACACGCCCAGAGTCTTCGTGCGCTCCTGCTATGTGTCGGGCAACAGGGTCTATATCGAACACGACGCCGTCAGGATGCACGGCAGGGAGAGGCTCATCGTGTACTTCGATGCCGTGGATATGAGCTCACCGGAGAGCATAGTCTGCTCGTGGAGGATAGACGGCGGGGACTGGACGCGGCTCGTCGGCAGCCCGATGATAAGCCTCAACAGTCTGAGAGCGGGGAGGCACAGGATGGAGATGAGGTCCACCAATGCGGACGGGACGGAGGCGGACAATATCAACGCGCTGGAGGTTATCGTCTATCCGCAGCCCCTCTGGATGGTGAGTGTGGGATTTCTCCTGATGGCAGGCACGGCAGCAGTCACCAACCTCCTGCTGCGCAGACGCAAACGCCTGCGCACAGCCGCTCTCCAGGCCGGCCGGGAAGAGAGCGCCGAGAGGCTGAGCGAAGGTGAGCTTCGCTTCCGGGACGCATTCCTCGCATATCTGGAGAACAATCTCGACAACGGGGACGTGAGCGCCGAGGACATAGCCTCCGCTCTCCATATCAGCCGTTCAGTACTCTTCGACAAATGCCGCACCCTGCTCGGCAAGGCACCTACGGAGTATCTCCGCGACCTTCGTTTCGGGAAAGCCGCGGAGATGATAGCGGAGGGAAGCCTGACGATTGCGGAGATTGCCTACAGGACAGGCTTCAACGACGCGCACTATTTCAGCAAGGCGTTCAAAAAGCGCTTCGGAGTGACCCCGAGCGAATATCGCAAGTCATTCGGGGCCCGGGGTTCAGCATATTGAGGGGCTGGCCGCCTTCCGGCGGCCAGCCCCTTTCGTTGCCTTAACCCCCGCCGACTGCCGTCTGCGACCCCTATTTAGTCACCCTCAACGCCGCTACACCGTCAATTGCCGTCCAGCGGATTCCAGGTGCCCGAGCCGGGGTTCTCCATCACTTTGTCTATGGTGTAGGCCGCGGCCTCCCTGTCCTTCAGCCGGCGGGACCATTTCACGCGGGCGGAAGCGTCCGCGCCCGGACCGCTGCTGCGGTATTCGGCATAGAAGGCGGTCTTCTCGCGCTCCGGCCTGCTCCAGTTGTGCCAGCCTTCAGGAGTGATGTGCGCTCCGAGTTCGCACTCGAGATATACCACCCTCGCATAGTCCCGCCACGGCCTGCCCAGATATACCTTGTCTATCCCCTCCTCGGCGGTGAGGCGGCAGCGGTGGAAGACATAGCCGTACTTCTCCCCCTTGAACGTGGAGGCCGCGGTGACGTAGCTGTTGCGCTTGGAGCGGATCTCGCAGTTCTCAAACCAGCATCTGCCCGGACCGAAGATGAAGTCGGTCGTGCCCTCGATGAGGCAGTCCTGATAAAGGCTGCGGCAGCTGTATCCGTCATCGCCGTAGCAGCCGCGGGTGTAGATGGTGTCCTGGTTGCCGAAGATGTGGCAGCGGCGGAAGAAGAGGCAGTCGCCGTTGGTCAGCAGCGCCACGGCCTGCCCGACAGGGCCCGCATCGTTGCGGATGGAAAGGTCCTCGAAGGTGACATGGCTGGCGTCGACGAAGACGGAAGCGCTGCCGGTCGTGCCTATCTCGGCATCGGAGTCGGGCCAGAGCCTGCGGGCGGAGTTGTCGTAGGTGATGATGCTTCTGTCAGCGCCGCGACCGGAGATCTTCAGCCACGACTTGCCCGCCGGGATGATGATGCGCTCGCGATAGACGCCCGGCTTGACGAGGATGGTTTTGACCCGGGTCTTCTGGTAGTCCGGGACGGCATCGACGGCTTCCTGCACCGTAAGGAAATCCCCGCGCCCGTTCGGGTCCACTACGAAGTCATAGTGTACCAGACGGCCCGCGAGCTCGGGAAGCTTGACGCGGATGGAGTCGCAGACAATCTCGCAGTTGCGCCTTGCGCCTCTCGCGGTTGAGTGCGTGTTGTCCTGGCGTCCGTCGGGACAGGCGGCGCAGGTCCCGGGCTTCACCCACATAAAATACGGCTTCGACGCCTCGTCGCCGGCGGCCTTGATCCACGCGATGGTGGCGGCCTCCATATCGATGAGGACCGTCCCCGTCTCGGCGGCTACCGCCTTCATCGCTGCGGGGTATTCCCCGTGGGTGGTCTCGTCGAGCACTCCGTCAGTGAAGTGCCGCCGCGCCACGGGGGTGAGCAGCACCGGAGTCGCCCCCAGCTCCCGCGCAGTGCGGATGAAGAGTCTCAGGTTGTCCTGATACTCGCCCCAGGCTGCGGCATAGACCGACGGCTTGCCTGACTTCTCGTCGTTGTGCCCGAACTCGACGAACACATAGTCCCCGGGGCGGATGTTGGCCTTGACAGCGTCCCAGAGCCCCTCGTCTATGAAGCTCTTGGTGCTGCGTCCGTTGCGGGCGTAGTTGATGACTTTGACCCCGGGGTCGAAGAAATTCTCGAAGACCATCCCCCAGCCGCGCTCGGGACTGCCTTTGCTGATGTCCTTGTCGGCCATCGTCGAGTCGCCCATAAGGTGGAGGGTGACCGCGCCGGCGCTCAGCTGGAGCGCGAGCAGCGTGGTGCAGAGCAGGAGTTTGCGCATATCACTTCCCCTCTTTGTCCACAAAGCTGATGAGAGTCATCATCCGCGAGATATACTCCTTGGTGGAGATGCAGAGTTCCCCGGTCTCGCAGCGGTATGGAGAGGTGTCGTACTCGTCGCCGACATTGGTGCGGAGATACTCCGAGGAGTTGCTCGGCTCGGTGGAAGCGCCGGCCTTGTATGGGTTGGAGGTGCTTGTGAGCGGGGTCAGCCAGCAGCCGTCGGCGCTCAGGGAGGATATGACATCCCTGATCGCCTGCTCGCCGAGGTCACGCGGCGCCCCGGTGTAGAAGCGCTCCAGCGGCACGAGGGAGTTGCCGGCGAGAGGAGAGTCCTTGGTCAGCTCCTCTGCGGGGATGGACTTGAGGGCCTCGAATTCTTTCCGGAGAGCCTTGGTGTCCACCCAGGCGGCGGAACTGTAGTGTCCGATGGTGCCGGCGATATTCTGGTCGGTGTAGTAGTGCCCGTTGTAGGTGTTGGAACCCACGCGGTGCACATAGAGCGGCTTGCCGCTGTCCGGGTCGATGAAGCGAGGCACGAGGAACGCGTCCGGGTTGTGGTTCTTCCTCTCCCACTTTGCAACCTCCGAGTCCGGAAGTCTCTGTGACTCAAGGAACTCGATAGCGCTCGGGATCCCCGCGAGGAAGCGGGTGTCGCCGGTGAGACGGTAATACCGCATCAGCTGGCGGATCATCGACACGGTGGTGCCGGAGTTGACAGAGCGCGGCTCGTAGGAGCGGGCGTGCGCAGGCTTGAGGTCGGCGACGGTATACTGGTCGGCCCAGCCGGCGTAAGGTGCGCCCTGCTGGAGCAGGATCGTCACATACATCGCCCTGAAAATCGGCTCTTTAAGCCCGGGGATACCGAGTGACTGGTAGCACTGGAGCAGGAAGTCGCAGGCCTCCGGGATCACATCGTCGTTGAGGGTGATGAATGAGCTGTAGTCCGCCTTGCCCTCGAAAGGGTGGTCGAACATCAGCGGATATCTCTGCGGCCAGCCGCCTATAGGGTACTGGCTGTCGAGCACGAACTTGATGGCCTTCTCAAGGGCCGGGCGGAAGGTCGGGTCGTACTTCTCCACATAGACGCGGAGCAGGAACTTGGCGCAGTCGGTGGTGGCGGAGTCGTCGAAAGTGGCGTTGCCGTAGTAGTGGCGGAACTCCTCGAGCCTCCATCCGCTCTGTCCGACGGTGGCGTACCAGTCCTTGAGGGAGGCCTCGCCGGCGAAGTCGAAGACATAGTTCCAGCCGCCGCAGTCGAGCTGGCCCCAGATCAGCGCGCCGGCGACCTTCTTCGCGGCCTCGTAGTAATACTCGTCGCCGGTGGCGTGGTAGGCGTCAAGCAGGACGTGGCCCACCTGAGGGGTGCTCGGGGCCTGGGTCCACACCATAGTGCGCCTGGCTTCCATCTCGCCCCATTCGCGGGAGAGGTCCGGGAGGTAGTTCCAGACGAAGCCGCCGTTGTAGCTGACCACGTCCATCATATAGCGCGTAGCGGTCTTCATCGTCTCCAACGCCTTGTCTTCAAGGCTCTTGGGTTTGGCGGAGAGAGTGAGCGGCAGGCATACTGCCGCCAGAATGATAAATTTGGTTTTGGTGTTCATATGAATATTGCGGTAAATAATGGTTCAAATATACGGTTTTTCTCACTACCTTTGATGAGATTTTACCACAACAATTATGACAAAAATCATCAAAATCATCACGATTACGGCAATCTGCGCCATACTTGGCGCGTGCTGCAACAACGGGCAGGGCAACAAGAACGCAAGTGAAACGATTATGAACCAGAGCGGGAATTTCAACTTCGCCGCCGACATCCCTTGGCAGGATGCGGGCGGCGGCGCCGAGCGCCAGGTGCTCGGCTACAACGACAACATTATGATGGTCAAGGTCAAGTTTGAGAAGGGCGACGTCGGCGCAATGCACAGCCATCCTCACTCTCAGGTGACCTATGTAGCCTCGGGCAAGTTCGAGTTCACCATCGGCGGCGTGACCAAGATAGTCGAGGCCGGCGACGCGCTCTACAAGCAGCCCAACATCGAGCACGGGTGCGTATGCCTCGAGGACGGCATCCTCATCGACTGCTTCAACCCTATGAGGGACAACTTCATCGTAAAGAAGTAACTCACTGCTCCCACTCGACCTTGACGGAGTGGACGAGGATGCGGCTCTCGGAGCCGACCGTGCTGGTGTGCTGAAGACCGAAGCCTCCGAAGAGGTTGGACTCCACAGCGGCGGAAATCTCGGCGGAGCGATGCACAGCAGGGTCATCCGCGAGCTCCGCGACGTGTCTCGGACCTCTGACGGAGGCGCTGAGCACTCCGGCGCAGTACTTCACGTTGAGCACGCAGCCGGTGAGGAAGCAGTCCACGGTGACGCTCTCCGAGACGGGGCTCACCTTGCCGCCATCATAGCGGACGAGAAGCACGTCCACCGCATTGGCGTACTTGGTGGTGCGGATCACGCGGAGCGCGTAGCCGGTCAGAGTCCCGGTGTCGAACTTGACGAAGAGGTCGAGATACTGCTGCCTCGCACTGGCAAATCCCTGTCCGCCGTCCTTGGCAGGATCGATCTGCCAGGTCACGGACATATCGCCGTAAGTCCCCTTGAGCGGGGTGTAGCGCAGACGCGCCCCCTGCTGCACGGGCTGGATGCCGTAGCCCTTGGCCCCGTTGATGCCCGTGCCGTAGATCCAGCAGTCCCTGCTGAGGTCGGGCTGTGAGGCATAGTACATCCTGGTGTCTTCCGGCATAAAGCCGTCCACCGTCCAGTAGCCCGGCTTCACTTCCGGCTGATTGCCACAAGGAAAATCCTTGAAATCAGTCTCATAGACCCTGGTCTTCGGCAGCCCGGAGGCCTTGACGGCGCTGCGGCTGACGACGCGGACCTCATCGCCCGCCTCGCAGCGCAGGTGCTTCGGACTCACTCCGACCATCAGATAGTGGCCCGCATCCTCGCGGGTGAGGGTATAGCTCGTCTGCGGCTTGCCGAAGCGCGACACGCTCACCGGCACGGCCCCGCCACCCCGACGGTCGTCGCAGCGGTACCAGGTCACTAGCGACTCGTCCCTGCGGCCCTGAAGGTCAAGCTGATACTCCACCCTGGCCTCGGAGCCCTCCATCTTGAGGACAGGCTTGACGGTGAACTCCGGAGATTCAATGAAGTCGGGGGCCACGGTCAGCTGCGCGGCCACCTCAAGCCCCTCCTCCGTATAGGCTATGATATCGAACACCTGTGTCTTGTCGTCGCCGTTGACGGCGGTGACGACGCACTCCTCGCCTTCGGTGGCGGAGAGGGTGACGAAACGCTCATAGCCCGGCTGCACTTTCCAGTGGACTGTCTGATTGTGCAGGGGATACCCAAGCTGACGCATAGGGGTGGCGGTGAGCCGCAGCCCCTCCCCTCCTGTCTGGATCCAGGCCTCGCGGAGGTTCATATCGAGACAGGTCGGGACATTGGAATAGTCCGCTCCGTCGCGGCGCCCCAGAGCCTCCACTTCGGCCCTGATGCCCTGCGGATCCCAGCCGTCGTCGCCGCGCAGCAGGTTGTAGCTGTTGTAAAGCACCGAGCCGTCGTCCCTGACGAGCCTGTAGGCGGAAAGCTGGCTCTTCTGGTCGAGACAGACGGTGTTGTAAGGCTTGGCGGCCCCGACGAACGCCGGGTTGCCGTCGAGGGTGATATTGTATTGGTAGCAGCGCAGCCACTCCTCCGGACGGAAAGTCCAGGCGAGATGCACGGGTCTGCCGGCGCGGTAGCGCACATCCACGATGGAGTGCCGGCCCACATTCTTGCTCAGAGCCTGCACCGCCTCGCCGTGACGGATGTTGAAGTCACAGTCCATAAACACGGTGCCGTAGCGGTCCACTCCGCCGAAAGGCTGTCTGCCCCAGAAGTCGAAGTCGCAGCCGATGTGGACGGCGGTGCCGTTGAGCGAGTCATCGGTGCTCTCGAAGTGGCAGCCCACGAAGAGTGTCCTCTTCGAGCCGCTGAGCGGAGTGAGATTGAGCCGGGAGTCGAAACGCACGTTCTCGGCATAGATGCGGTCGCCGTGGCAGAACGCGAGCTGCGCCTGAGTGATGGCGGAGTTGCGCTTGGCGCGGCCAAGCTCCGGATTGCGCGGATAGACGAGGTCTATGTTGCAGTAGTTGCCCATAGTCAGGTCCTTGACCACAAGGTCGTCGCCGTAGAAGTCAAACATCGTGAAGTTGCCCCTGGCGCCCTGGGTCTGTCCCCTTGCGGAAGCCAGCACCACGTCGCGCGGGTCGGTGCAGATGCCAAGCAGCCGGAGGGATTCGCAACGGATCTCAAGCCCTATCGGAGCGCCCTGCCCCGGCTTCGGGGTGCGGACCCCGGGGTCGTCCGGATCATCGATCCAATATACCCACGGGGCGATGTACACCCTCATAGGGTCGTCCGGCGTGCCGTCCGTCAGATGCCGCATCGCCTCGTTGAAGTCCCGAAACATATACGGCGACACGGAGAGCTCCCCTTCGCTCAAAGACCCGTCCACATAGAGGGCGTGAGGTCCGAGCTCGACCACAGTCCCCTTATAATCGATAGTCTGCGCTCCGAGAGAAAGACTCGCGAGCAGCAGCGGAAACATAAACAATCTTTTCATTTGACAGCGGTTATACGGAGCAGCAGATACGGGGTCTTAGGCAGCCATATCTTCTTGGACTCCTTGTCATAAAGTCTGTAGTCAGCGGCTTCGGAGAGCTCGAACACGCCCTCGACCGGAGTGACGGTCATCCCCCAGGTGTCGATGATTTCCACCCGGTAGCGGTTGCCCGCCTGCGGCTTCGCGTAAGCGGCGCACTTGGCGGGGAGGTTGAAGCTCCACGAAGATGGCATCTGCTCGCCGAAGTAGATATAGTAGTTGCCCTCGCCGTCGGTCGCGGTCTGATGGTCGCGGCTGGTGTCGGCGAGTTCAAGCGGGCGCTTGATGCCCGAGAGAATATCGAGGGTGAACCCGACCCGCTTCCAGCTCTCGCCTCTCCAGTTGCCGCCCTTGGCCCAGAAGATGTCGTCGAAGTCGCCTTCCTCATACTGGTAGCACTCTCCGTGGGTTACGTATGTGCCGACAAGCAGGCCCTGCCAGATCCTGTGGAGCATCTCCTGCCCGCTGAGCCGGCCCCAGCGCGAAGGGAGGTTGCCCTCATAGCAGACCTCGTCGAACACCACCGGCACGGGATAGATGTTGCGCACCGTCGCGGCCCTGCCGAAGTCCTCCACCGGAGCCTCGTCCTGTATGCTGGCGTGCGTGAGCCCGCCTTCCCAGAGCGGATAGTATCTGGCGGTGCTGCCGTGGATGGAGCAGAGGTGCCCGTAGGGGTCGTTCTCGCCCACGCGGGCGATCAGCTCCGTCCAGTCCGCCGCGCTCTTGGCCTTGCAGTAGTCGTATTCGTTGGCAAGCGACCACCATACGTTGCGGAACGACGCGACCCTCGCCTCGAAATAGTCGAGATAGGCCAGGTTGGCGCTCTGCGGCATCTGGTCGAAGCCCCAGAAACCCTTGTCGTAAGGGTGGAAGAGTATCAGGTCGGCCTCGATACCGAGCGCCGCCATACGGTCGAGCAGCGACTCGATGTGCCGGTAGTACTCCGGGTTCGGACGGCTGAGGTCAAAACCCTCGCCGCTCCTCTCAAACGGGAGCAGCTCCGGGATCTCGTGGCAGAGCGGATAGTATTTCGGGAACACGCACATCCTGACCTTGTTGAAGCGGGCGGCTTCCAGCGAGAGGAGGGTGTTCTCCTGACGCTCGGCGCTCTGGTGCATCCAGCTGTAGGCCGTAGTGCCGAGCGGGTGGAATACCGTGCCGTCGGCATAGCCGAAGCCGTGCGCATTGTCCGGGCTGACCCTCACCGGGCCGTGATTGCCCCCGGACGGGGCGACGCACTCAAACGAGCCTTTCTTCCCCCTGAGGGCGGAGACGGAACTCCTGGTGACAAAGGTCCAGGTCCCCTCGCTCTGAGGCATAAAGCGGACTTTATACACTCCGTCGCCGTCGTAGAAGCCTCTGACCTCCTGCTTCTCGCCGCCGTTGGTGAACACGGCGGAGAACTTCACCTCGAAAGGATTGCCCTTGACGGAGGCGGTGCAGCTGTATTCGTAGCGGCCCCATTTCTCCACCTTGTCCTGTGCGGCGAGAGACAGTGAGGCGAGCAGTACCAGCGCTGCAATGATAACTCTTTTCATATCAGATGACACGGTATTTGAAGTTGCTGAACTTGACCTCCCCCTTGCCGGCGGCCATCAGGCCCGGAAGCATACTCTGGAAGTCGTGGAAGGTGTTGTGGTTGAAGCCTGAGATCTCCATCCCCCAGGTCTCCTTGACCCAGGTCTGTCCGTCGAGGCTGTAGTAGCCCGTGATCACCTGGTCCTCATTGCGGACGCGAAGCCAGATATGCTCCACGTCAGGAAGCTTGGTGCGCACGCCTCCCTTGTCGCGGCGGAAGCGGATCGTGCCCCGGCTGTTGATGCCATGGCCCACATAGAAGCGGGAGTCGTAGTAGATCACCAGACCCGCCGTGGCCTCCGGGCTGCGCTCTATCTCCACCTCGAACTCGTAGGCGTGGTCGCCCGCAACGAACATCAGCGGGGCGGAGTCGGCAGGGCTGCCGCCGGTGGCCTGAAGAGTCAGCACTCCGTCGGAGACGGAAGCGCGGGACGGGTCGAAGTCCTTGTAGTACTTCCAGTCAAGGCCCACGCGGAACTCGCCCAGATGCGCCTTGCGGTCGGTCGGCACGAGCGGGAGCGGAGCGGCGACAGGCTTGGCCACATCGACGCCGGTGGACCTGAACCAGCCGTCCTCGCCGAGCTCCACAGGCTCCAGCAGGGTCTGCCGCCCGAGGCCGGTAAATCCGTTCTCGTACGAATGGTACACCACATACCAGCGTCCGTCAGGAGTGTCGACCAGCGAGCCGTGTCCCCTTGACCACCAGCGGTCGGAGGCGTCCCAGGTGCGCACGAGCGGGTTGTAAGGCGAGTTCTCCCACGGTCCGTCGAGACTCCTGCTCCGCGCCACGACGACCATATGGCTGGTCGGCGGACCGGCGGTGCCGCCCTCGGCGCTGAGGTAGTACCACCAGTCGCCTATCTTCTTGAGCTTAGGGCCTTCGAGACACATCCCCTCGGTCACCCACTCGTCAGGGAACACCCAGCCGTCATAGACGTGCTCGAGAGTGCCCTCCACGGTGTCGAGACCGTCCGGGGTGAGCTGCTTGCGCCAGCCGCCGCTCACATAGAGCCACTTGACCCCGTCCTCAGCCACCGCGATGCAGGGGTCTATCTGCCCCACGTGCAGATCGATAGGATCGCTCCACGGCCCGTACGGGCTCTCTGCGGTGACAACCCAGTTGCCCCTTCCGTGCACGGTGAAATAGATGCGGTACGTGCCGTCCACCTTGGCGATGTCCGGAGCCCAGACGCTGCCCAGATAGGTCTGGAGAGCATAGCTGATCGGCTCCCAGTTCACCAGGTCGGTGGAGTGCCAGACGATGAGGCCCGGGTTGTAGTCAAAGGAGGAATGGGTCATATAGTAGTCATTACCGTCCCTGAGTATGGTCGGATCGGGGTAATCCCCGCCGAGTATAGGGTTGGTATAGGTGCCGTAAGGCGCTTTGACGCCTCCGCTGCAGGCGGACAGCAGCAGGGCGCAGGCAAGTAAGGTGGTAATCGGTTTCATATTCATCTATTGGATTGTCTTGATTCTGAGCATAAGATACGGCCGCTCCGGCAGGCGTATGCCGCGTCCCTCCCTGTCGGCGACGCGGTATTTCCCCGGCTTGCCGGTCTCGAAGACTGTCGGCCACTCGGTGACGGTCATATTCCAGGTGTCGAGTATCTCCACCTTGAAGCGCACGCCCTCGCCGAGGCGGACAGTGCCGAGCCGGTTCTTGACCGGGAGGTTGAAAGTCCACTCGGACGGCATCTCGCGTCCGAAATATATCAGATAGTAGCCGTCGCCGGGAGAGGAAGTCCTCTCGTCCCAGCTGAGGTCGGCGAGTTCGAGCGGACCCGGCAGATCCTCGAGTATGCCGCGCAGGAACTTTATCCTCTTCCAACATTCGCCGCGGAACTCACCGCCGTAGGCGAGGAAGTTGGTCATCGACTCCCCGTCGGCGCCCTCGCTGAGGTTATAGCACTCTGCGTGAGTGACATAGGCCCCGCTCATAATGCCGTTGTACATCCTGCGGAGCTCCTCCTCCCCGCTGAGATTGCCCCAGCGGCTGGCGACATTGCCCTCGTAGCACACCTCGTCGAAAATCACCGGCTTGCGGTAGATATGCTTCACGATGGCAGCCCTGCCGCGCTCCATCACGGGGGCGTGGTCCTGGATGCTCGCGTGTGTGTACCACGAGTCCCAGTAGTCGGCGTAAGTGGCGGTGTATCCGTGGATCGAGAGCAGATGTCCGTAAGGGTCGGAGGAGCTTACCGTCTCGGCGAACTTGTCCCAGTCCCCGAGCGGAATCCCCTTCACCCCGTCGAACTCGTTGGCGAGCGACCACCAGATGTTGCGGAAGGCCGAGAAGCGCGCCGTCACATATCTGAGATAGCGCAGGTTGGCCTCAAGCGGCATCCTGTCGAAGCCCCAGCGCCCCCCGTCGTAGGGGTGGAAGAGTATGAGGTCGGCCTCGACCCCTATCTCCCGCAGCGCGGCTATGCGATCCTCCACATAGCGGAAGTAGGCGGGGTTGAACCGGGAGTAGTCCCAGCTGCCGTCGGCGAGCTTCTCGAAAGGATAGACCTCGGGGTATTCGATGTCCAGATTGTGCAGGAAGAAGAGCATCCTGATCTTGTTGAATCCGGACTCCTTCAGCGAGGCCACGGTCCTCTGCGGGAAGTCCCCCGGCACGTGCATCCAGTCGTAGGAGGTGGTGCCTACGGGGTGGTAGAGAGTGCCGTCGGCATAGCGGAATGCGGTGCCGTCGGCACGCACCGGGCCGCGGTTGCCCTCCGACGGGGCGACGCAGTCGAAAGAACCCTTCTTCCCCCTGAGTGCGGGGACGGAGCCCTTCGTGACATAGGTCCAACGTCCCTCGGTCTGAGGCATAAAGCGGACTTTATACACTCCGTCCCCGTCGCAGAAGCCGCTCACCTCCTGCTTCTCGCCGCCATTGGTGAATACCGCCGAGAACTTCACGTCGAAAGGATTGCCCTTGACGGAGGCGCTGAGCGAGAGCTCGTAGCAGCCCCACTTCTCCACCCGGGCGCTCTGCGCGTGCAGCGGCAGCACGGCCAGGACGGATATGATTAGAAACAACAGTTTACGCATACTTCAAATATACTAATTATTCACGACCTTTTCAGCCCCCTCGCTCCAGATAGTGATCGGGGAGGAGATGCCGGACGGGTAAAGCAGGGTGTATTCGTGGATGATCTGCTGGGGAGGGATGTGCTTCTGCTGCAGCGGCGAGGTGGTCCACAGCTGCTGGCTGGACGGCACGCCAGCCTTGTCCCCCACCAGACGGTTTCTCCAAGGATTGGTCACGACTATCGTGAGTTCATTGCGGCCCGCCTTCACATATTCGGTGATGTCGGCCTTATAATAAGGGTCCCAAATAGTCTCAAGGGTATCTCCGTTGACCGAGAGCCGCGCCGTGGAGCCGAATGCAGGGATGGATATCAGAACCCTGCTTCCCTCCCGGACAAACCCATCGGGCAGAACAGCTTCCGTGCGGTAGGTGATGACCCCGGAATAATACTTCACCATCGGGTCGAGCGACCCGGTCAGGTTGCGGAACCCGCCTATGTTGACCGTGCCAAGCAGCGGCTCGTCTTCGAATGTCATAGTGCCCGCTGTGCCGTTGAGCACCATCTTTGCCGGTGCGGCGATGTCCACCCTGCTCGAAAGCACGTCCGAATACCCGAGCACATAGGAGCCGGCCTTGAGGTCGCGCAGGTGTATCTCTCCGTCCGGGCCGCGGTAGGCCTCAGGCAGAGCGCGGCTGAAGTCCCCGCTCTCGTTGGGGAAGAGTATCTCGCCGTCTATGTCGATGAGCCGGCGTATATGCTGCTGCCTGTCGCCGCCCTTGCGGAAGACGACGAACACGCCCTGACGCGGACGGAGGCTCATAGGGACTATGGTGCGGGCGCCGCTGTTGATATACATCATCTGCTCGCGGGTCTCCCCTGACATCGGGTCCCAGATCTCCGGACGTCCGCCTCTGATGTCGAAGCTCGCCTCGAAGTTGACGGCGGAGGAGTTGTCCTTGTTGACCACATAGTAGTAGTCGAGCTCCCCCTGAGACTTGTGGTTGTAGAGCAGATCGTTGATGCCTGCTCCTCTCACGATGAGGTCAGGGGAAAACGACTTTTCGAGCCGCTTGAGGTCAGTGATGATCTTGCCTGAGTCCCAGAGGCGGTTTGCAATGTCGCGGAGCTCGGCGGTCTCGGCCTCATAGTTGACAAGGGAGAGGGTCGAGACGGGCTTCTGCCCGTATATGATGGCGCCTCCGTCGACCAGCTTCCCGATGCAGCGTATGGTCTCTATATCCATCCTGTCGCCCCGCAGCATCATATATTTGAACGGGTGCTTCCCGTCCAGGTAGAGCATGCCGTCCCGCACGCTGATGCGCTCCAGCAGAGTTTCCTGATTGATATACTGGAACTTGGTATTCGGCGGCAGAAGCCTGTCCAGCTCGGACTCCTTGAGCTCGGCGTTAGGCAGATTGTCGCCCATATAGATGAGGGCGTCGCAGCGCACATCGCCCGCCTGAAGCATATACTGGATGCGTGCCTCCGTAGCGAAGAAACCATCGGAGTAATTGAACCAGAGATTGTTGCGGTTGAATGTCTGGCCGTAGATACCGAGAGTCACCCCCGGCCGGCGGTCGGTCGGCTGGTGGACATAGCTATGCAGGATCATCCTGTTGACTCCGAGCGTATATACCTGGTCTCCGTAGAGTTTGAGGTCAATCGGGGAGTCGCTGTAGAGCGCCATCCCGGTGAACGCCTCGCTGCCTATGACAGGCTTGCCGTAGATGAGCGGCACATGGTGGGGGATGGAGTGGCCGGTGTAGTTGCCCGGAGTGTGGGTGATGGGCCATTCGCGGTATTCGCTGGCCTGCGCCCAGAACTCCGTCATCGGCACGTCGCAGTATTTGTAGGACTTCAGGACATCCACCGGAGGCATTGATGAGCCGCCGTAGATGCCCTCGGAGTAGAGCTTCATCCCGGCCCTGTGGCAGAGGTCGGCGAGGTGCTTGAAATAGTTGTCCAGCACCAGTTCGCCCCGGGTCTTGTCGAAGTCGTGGACAAAGGCGTCGGAGAGTTCCCTGCTGCCTATGCGCTCGCCGCAGAGCACCGGAATGTAGGGAGTCAGGTCGTAGCCGCGCCGGGAGCGGAACTCCTCAGGGAAAGCCGCCGTCCAGTTCTGCTGCCCGCACTCCCAACTGTCCACCAGGAAGTAGGTGAAGGTCCTGCCGCTGTACTCCCCCGCCGCCTCGATGAGCTTCTGCGGGTAGGCGGCGAAGTGTATGTTGAGCGCCGTGGTGTCCATCTTGTCGCACTCCAGACCTACGCCCTGCGGGGAGGCTGGATGGTTGAACTTGCCGTTGGAAGTGTAGCCGAAGCGGATTATGGTCCAGTTGCCTTTCGGAGCGGCCCAGCGCAGCGTGCCGTCGGCGGACATCATATCGCTGATGTCTATCACATCCGCCTCCGAAGCGATCGCGACCCCGGGGGCGCTGTCCCACACTCCCCTCTCGCCCGCCTTCAGAAGGCAGAGCTCGCTCAGGGTTGTGGCGGAGAGCTTCTCGTTGACGGTCAGCTTCCAGTGTCTGGAAGCAGTCTTCGGGAAGGAGAGCTTCTGCAGGGAATTGGCCGCGGTCGGGAAGACGGTCGCGACTTCGGAGTAGTTCTGTCCGTCATCGGAGACCTCTATCTTGACCGGAATCGGGAACTTGGCTGCGGAGACCAGAATATATATCTGAAGCTGCTCGGCGGTGAACGGCTTGGCAAAGTCGAGCCGCACCGTCTTGTCGTCGCTCAGGGTCAGTCCCGTGGTCGGGTTGCCGTCTATGAGGATGTCGGCGGGGAACTCGTCGAAGAGGTCGAGATGGCGGGTCTCGTCGTGGTACTTGTGGCTCTTGATGAGCGTCTCCAGCGGGTAGCCGCCGTTGGCCGTGATCTTGGGCGCGGCCTGGACAAAGGAGTTGGGGGCCGCATCGCGGTACGCCACCACCTTGACGTCGCGGTAGAAGCGCTCCTTGAAATAGGGCTTCGCGAGACTTATCGTCTGCTCGCGTCCGTTGCCCTTGACGAAGGTCTTGCGCCAGGTGTACTGTTTCATCGACAGCTCAGGGCTGATCCACGGGCCGCCGCTCTCGCTCCAGCCGTCGCAGTTGGCTGCCCCGATTTCGATGCCGAGCCGGTCGGCCTCCTCCACTGCGTGACGGAACATGGCAAACCACTCCGGGCTGTTGAACTTCACGTTCTGGCAGCCCTCCACGCCGATCAGGCGGTAGATGTTCAGCACAGTGGCGTTGGTGATGCCTTGAGAGTGCATTGCTTCAAGGTCCTTGGTGATACCCTCGCGGGTGATGTCGCCGTCCATCCAGTGCCACCAGGCGGCGGTGTGGTTCTCCGGAGACGGAGCCTTGAAGCCCTCCGGTGTGAGTCCCTGCTGCGCAGAGGCGCAGAGCGCGGAAGCGCAAAGCAACGAGAGTGTGGTAATTGTAGCGGTTAATCTCATAAATCAAATGCTTCCTTTTGCAAAAGGTGGCCTGCAACGGAAATAGTCACAGGTCACCTTAAGAAGTCCAATTATATCAATCCGCTACTGCTGCGGAAGACCATAGCCGTTGGTGACGTTACCCTTGGACTGCTGGATGGTCTCGAGCGGGATCGGATGGTAGTAGAGAGGCACCTTGGAGAGTTCGATGCCGGAGAGGATGTTGTAGTCGAAGAGACCGTCTTTGCCGGCCACCATATCGACTCCCCAGTTGGTCTTGGTGTAGCCGTCGGCCTCAAGCTCTGCTATCCTTGCATCGGAGAGCTTCTCGAAGAGGCCCTCGATGGCGAGGTTGTGCTCGGTGCCGGTCACGAGACTGGCCACTATTGAGATGGTCGTGTAGTCATAGCCGCCGCGCCATCCCGGAGTGAGGGCCGGGTTGGTCTCGCCCACAGCAGCATCGTAGGTGTTGGTGGCAACTCCCTTGCCGGTCACGTCCACGAGCTTGGTCCATACGTAGGCGGAGATGGTCCTTCCGTTCTCGAAAGTATAGTAGCCGTCGGCTTCGAGTCCTGCGATGACCTTCTTGATGTCGGCGCGAGCCTTGATGCAGTAGTCAGGGAAGTAGCCGGTGCGGATCTGGGAGAACTTGATGTTGCCCTCCCCGAGGGTCTCGCGGCTGTACTCCGCGAGGACAGCTTTCACGAGCTCCTCTCCGGAGAGTCCCGAGAGCCTGTGGGCGGTGTCGCCGAATGCGCGGTCGCGCAGCTGGTTGAGCATATCCAGAGCCTCTGCGGTCTCACCGAGGGCGGCGTCGACCTCCGCAAGCTCCAGCATAGTGATAGGCACGCGGAAGAAGGCGTAGTTCATGCCGGAGTTGCGGCAGGCTACGACATAAGGGCTTGCCATCTTGTTGATATCCCACTTGTTTATGGCAATGCCGCCGTTGAGACGGGAGCCGGAAGCGAGGGTAACCATCTTCTCGCTGCCCTTGCCGTCGGAGCCGGTCACAACCGCGGAAGCGTCCCAGCGCTTGTCGCCGTCTTCATAGCCGGTGTAGTAGAAGGTAGGGGTGACGCGGATGCCGCCGAACACCTTGCAAGGAGCGGCGTTCTTGGTCGCGCCGTCTGAAGGGCGGCCCTGGGAGTATGGGCGCTCGGCATTGCCGTTGGCGGCCTTGTGACCGACCTCATAGATAGACTCCGGAGAGACCTCCATATCCATTATGTACTGGAATCCCCTCTGGAAAGGATTGTCGGCATAGCTGCGGTCATCGGCGGTGAGCAGCCTGCTCGTGCCTTTGCGCTCGCCGAGGACCTTGCGCAGATAGGCTTGGGCCTCCGTGTAGTAGTTTTTCCAGTCGCTGCGGCGGACATAATCAGCCTTGGTGTTGGACGTATATCCCTTGGAGTCGAACTTCACGTCACCGTAGAGCCCATCCACATCGGTGCGTATGGTCTGGTATCCGCCGGCGAAGAGATTGGCTTCAGCGATGACCTGATTGGCGAAGGTGCGGCTCATCCTCTCCGCGGTGATGCCGCCCTCTCCGAGGTCATACATCATCGGCTCGACTTCCTTGAGCTTGGCGATGACCGCATCGAGAATATCGAAGCGGGAAGCGAGGGTATAGCTCTCGACAATCTGGTTTTCGATACCGAAAGGCACGTCACCGAAATGCTTTACAAGCTCCAGGTAGCAATAGCCCCACATAGTCCAAGCCTCGCCGTAGAGCTGAGTCCAATCGTTGACGCCTTTTGCAGAGGTGAACTCCTCCTTCTCGGCGATGATATTGGCCACGCGGGCACATCTTGCCAGAATCGTGTAAAGGTTGTTGAACTGGCTGCTTTTGTTGTCCACGCCGACTTCGGCAGGACGGAGGTAACCCATACGTCCGTTGTTGGAGTTGGCCTCCGGATAGTACTCGGCATCTGAAGCGGAGTCGTTCCAGTTGTAGTTGCCGCCGGAGGCGACGCCGCGGTAAACGCCATAGCAATATGACAGGGTCTTGTAAGTCTCGCTGACAGATGAGGTCACAAAACCATCGTCGGACTTGTTAGGCGAGCTTACGGACAGATAGTTGTTGCACCGGGTAAAGCTCAGGCACGCGCCCAGAACAAGCAATGAATATAATATCTTCTTCATTTTCTTTCAGTATTTTAGAATCCCAGATTAAGTCCGAGGACGAATGAACGGGCACGAGGATATGCACCATAGTCGATGCCTGGGGTAGGATAGTTGGCATTCATACTGTTGTTGGTGCTGACCTCAGGGTCAAGTCCGGAGTACTTGGTGAGGGTGAATACGTTGTAAACCGTTGCGTAAAGCCTGAGGGAGCTGATGCTCAGCGCCTTCGCGAACTTGGAGCCGGAAGGGAGAGTATAGCCCAGAGTCATCGTGTTGAGACGCAGGTATGAGCCGTCCTCGATACCGAGGGTGGAGACGATACCGTTCTCGTTGTAGAAGAGAGGCAGAGTAGCGTTGGCGTTGGCCGCGTTGAGCTGCTCCGGAGTCTCGAGACGCACGAGCTGGCCGTTCTGGTCGATATCGTAAATCTTGTAGGAATTCTTGAGCAGCGCAAGGTGATTCTCATATACTCCGGACTCCTTGTATCCGTTGAGCGACACGAGTTTGCTGATGTTGTAAATCTCGTTGCCCACGCTGTAGTTGAAGTACAGTCCGAGATCCCAGTTGCGCCAGTTGGCATTGATGTTGAAACCGCCCGTAAAGAGAGGGTTCATATCGCCGATGAAGGTGTAGTCGTTCTCGTCTACAGTACCGCTGCCGTCCGTATCGACGAACTTGACCATACCCGGATATGCGTTCTGTCCGGACGGAGTCCTGCCTTCCGCACCGTGGAACACTCCGGTGATGTTGGCGCTGAGGTCCGGGACGCCCGCCTTGAGGGTGTAGATGCCGTCGGCGTAGGTGAAGTCGTCCGCAGTGTAGAACCCGTCGTAGGTAAGACCTCTGACGAGACCCACAGGTCTGCCGACCTCGAAGCCGTAGTCATTGCCCGGGTTGCCGGAGTGGAACCAGGAAGAACCATACCTCGTGGAGATGTTGTCGGCCAGGGCGTCGATGTTGTTCTTGTTGAAGTTGATGTTGGCCCCTACGGAGAGTCCCCAGTCGCGGGTCTCGACGATGGTCCCGTTGAGAGAGAGCTCGACACCCTTGTTGGAAGTCTGTCCCACATTGTCGTAGGTGGAGGTGAATCCGGTGATACCAGGGATGGTCACATTCATCAGCAGGTCCTTGGTGGTATTCCAGTAGAGGTCGAGACTACCTGAGAGGCGTCCTTTGAGAACTCCGAAATCCACACCGAGGTTACGGGTGATGGTAGTCTCCCACTTAAGGTCAGGATTGGCCATAGAGGAGTCGAGGTTATATGAGCCGTAAGTCTGCCCCCCTATGACGGAATTGGTGGTGCTGCTCGTCCATGTCTGGGACCAGAGGTCGGCGGTGATGCCGTCGTTGCCCACCGTACCGTAGGAGAGACGGAGCTTGAGGTCGTCAAGCCAGCCGGCTTCCTCCATAAACGGTTCGTCACTCACACGCCACGCGAACGCTGCGGCAGGGAAATAACCCCAGCGGTGGCTCGGAGCGAACTTGCTGGAACCGTCGGCACGCATCGTGAGGGTGAAGAGGTAACGGTCGAGGAGACTGTAGTTCACGCGTCCGAAGAAGGAGAGAATCCTGGTCGGAGTGGTGTAGCCTGAGGAGATCATATCGGTGATCTTGAGGGTGGACGCGGTCTGGTCAAACTGGTTGATCATCGCGAAAGCGTTGTCCTTGGTGTAGTTGGCAGGGAAACGGTCCGCCTTGATGGTCATAGAACTACCCTGAGAATCGGTCATCTCCTGTCCGAGGAGCACATTGAAGCTGTGCGCCTCGCCGAGGGAGAACTGATAGTTGAGGGTGTTGGTCCAGCGCATATACGAAGAGTTGCCGTTGTAGAGTGATGCCTGCCCCGCATAGAGCTTCTCGCCGGTGGCGTCGTCGAGGTAGCTGCTGGCGGTAGCTCCGGTCCAGGTCTTCTTCTGCTGATATGTGCGGGAAAGGGACAGGTCGGTGTGGTAGGCGAGGCCCTTGATGATATTCCAGTCGAGGGAGACCGTGCCGCGCAGATGCTGACGGTTGGTCAGAGGCTCATAGTCGAGGATCAGCTTGTAAGGGTCGTAAGCGTCCCAGAGCGAAGCCTTGCCGTACTGCTCCACCGCACCCTCACGGAAAGCGGCGCTGTCACCGAGTATATCTGAAGTAGCGATAGGGCGGAACCTGTAGGCGGAAGAAAGGGTTGATCCGCTGCGGCTGCTCGTCCCCTCGTAGCCCATAGAAGTGACATCCACATAACGCAGGTCAAGACCCACCTTGAGATTGTCACTTATCTTCTGGTTGACCTTGAGGGAGACATTGGCTCTCTTTTTAAAAGAGTTGATCTTCATACCGTCCTCGTCGTTGTAGTTGATCGAGAAGAGGACCTTGGTCATATCAGTGCCGCCTGACACGGAGAGGTCGTGGTTGTGGGAGAACGACTTGCCGTAAATCTGCTTCTGCACATCATACTTCTGCACATTCTTGTAGCGGTTGATGTCGCCGTAGGCCCCGATGCCGTAGAGTTTGGTGAAAGGCTCGGCATAGTAGCTTCCGTTGGCCTCGGCATTCGCCCATACATAGGAGAGATAGTCATAAGGGTCAAGTCCCTCGATGTACTTGACAGGGGTGTTGAGTTTGGCGTAGCCGCTGTAGGTGACTCTCACCTTGCCTTCCTTGGCGCCCTTGGTGGTGATGAGGATGACTCCGTTGGCTCCGCGCGCACCGTAGATGGCGGTCGAAGACGCGTCCTTGAGGACGTCGATGGACTCAACCTGGTCTGAAGGGATGTCGCTCAGAGTGCCGGACACGCCGTCGATGAGGATGAGAGGGTCGTTGGACTGGCTGATGGAGCCGCCGCCGCGCACACGGATGTTGATGGTGGCGTCAGGACGACCGTCCTGCGAAACCACATTCACGCCGGCGAGCTTGCCCTGGAGAGCCTGCGCCACATTGGCTACAGGACTGGAGGCGAGCTGCTTGGCATTGACTGAAGAGACTGACCCGGTGAGGTCGCGCCTCTTGACGGTCTGGTAGCCGATGACCACCACGTCGTCGAGATAGAGAGAACTCTCCTCAAGGGTGATGTTGTAGACAGTCTGACCGGCTGTCACCTTGACCTTGACATCGGTGTAGCCGATGCAGGATGCTACGATGGTTGAGTTTGCAGGGACTGAAAGAGACCAGTTGCCGTCGATGTCGGTCACCACGCCGTTGGTGGTACCCTCGACGACAATGCCGACGCCTATGACAGGCTCGCCATTGATGTCCTTAACCGTTCCAGAAACATTCTGTTGTGCATACATTGCCCCCCCCATAAAAAGGAGAAGCATTGATAGTAAAGCACTTCTAAGATGTACTTTCATCATAAGAGCTTATAAAATTGGTTATGGTTGGTAATTTATGTCGTGTTATCGAGGTGCAAATATAAGAAAAAAAACTGTCACCTGCTCGCTTCGGATTCAGAAAAGCGAAACCAGGACAAAGAGCCAGTGGGCGACGAAAGCCGCCGCGAGCCCTCCGATGGTGTGGGCGAGTATGGCCTTAGGGGTCAGCTGGCGGTATCCGAGAGCGTCGAGCATGGCGGTGTGGGTGCTAAGGAAGCCGCTCCAGCACATACCGATGGCGGTGAAGACCGCGATGGCGTTGCCGTCCGCCCATCCGTTGGCGACGAAGTTGGGCACGAGGCTGAGCGCAGCGCCCACCGCACCGAGCGAGGTGATAGGGAAAGCTACGAGATGAGGGTCCTTGAAGCCGAAGAGCGCGTTGAATATGAAGTCAATCTTGTCTGCGAGCCACGGCAGGACCTCGACCCCCTCGTAGGCGGCACCGGTGTAAGTCCCGTCCGCCGACGGGCCGAAAGTCAGAATCATCACGAAAGTCGAGATGATAAGCACTCCGGGGATAATCGACATCCCCACCTCCACTCCGCTGCGGCCTCCGTCGAGCAGGCAGTCGAGTATCCTCGTGAAGCGCGAGCGCTGTTCCTCTTTCGCCTCCTCCTCGATGTCCTCCTCAGTGAACTCGCAGGCATCCTCAGTCCTGAAGTTCGGGTAGGACTTGAGTACGAAGCGCTGCATCAGACGGGTGGACACTATGCAGCCCGCCACCGCCCCGGCAAGGCCTATGAGCGGCTCCTTGAAGAATCCCTGCCCCATCATAAAGACTATGACTATCAAGCCCATACCGAAGGCTGTGCCGAAATTGGTAAGCGATATGAACTGGTACTTCTTGAAGTAGCGGCTGAAGCGCTTGTCCTTGGAGAGCGAGATGATGGCCGGGTTGTCGGAGAGAAAGGTCATCACGGCCCCCAGCGACGCGACTCCGGGCAGATTGAAGAGCGGCTTCATCAGAGGACGGAGCAGCTTCTCCAGCAGGGATACCACGCCGAACTCGGCGAAGAGACTGCTGAGCGCACCCATCAGCACACAGATGGACATAAGGTAGAAGACGGTGTTGAGAAGCAGGTCGTGGGCCGTCTTCATCACGGTATTGAGCATATTCGCCATACCCATCGAGACTCCGAGATAGGCAAAAAAACCGAATACGATCACAAGGCAGGCCACCCCGCCCGGCAGGTGGAATGCGGACTTAGTGCGGTTCTTAGTCATATAGTGTCTTAAAAATGTCCGCTAATATAATGCTTTTTCCCGCTCCGCGAAGCTGCTGCGACCAAATAAAGCAACGAAAGGGGGTGACTAAAAAGGACCGCTTGGTCCTTTTTAGTCACCCCCTCCGATTTTATCAGTATGACCTCCGGGGCCTATTGGAACTTCATCCACCTCGGGTCACCGATGCCCTTGGTGTAGATTTCGTGGTTGCGCACCTTGTCGGTATTGTTGTAGTAGAGGCCGTCGAGGTTGTCCACGGAGTGCATGTCGATGTTGTTCTGGTCGGCGTTGGCCTTGTGAGGCGGGTTCGGGCTCTTCATCAGCTCGGTCGGAGAGATAGGGGTCGCGCCCACCCTGACGATGAGGGCGTCCGCGCCGTGTATCACGCACTCCGGATCCTTGGTGAAGAATGCTCCCGCGCTGTTTTTGTTGGCGCTGAACGCAGCTGAGGTGAAGATCTTGTCGTCCTTCTGCCTGGCGGCGTCAGAGCTGGAGGAATAGTTGTCTTCGATATCGAAGATGACTCCTGCATCGTAGTTCATTCCGGCCGCCTGGCGGATGTCCATACCCTCGAAGTAGAGATTGCGGGCATCACCCTCCTGCGCCGTCTGGATGAAGAGGTTCTTGCGCACCGTGATCCGGCTCCCGCCCGGGAGATACCTCATGTCGAAAATCTTGCGTCCGCTTGAGCGAGTGCTGTAGTTGACGAAGGTATTGTTCTCGAGGGTGATGTTGTACTGCACGCTCGCAGGCCAATCGAGCTGCTTGTTGTTGTCGGAAAACATACAGGTGCGTGGCGAGTCGTAGAATGTGTTGCCCCGGATAACGAGGTTCTTGTAGATATTGGATTTAGGGTCCTTGCCGTCGCCCGCGAACCAGGCGTAGCCGCGTCCGTTGTTGTCGTAGTAGCCGCAGTTGTAGAAGAGGCAGTTCTCGATGATGATATTCTCGAATACCTTCCTCTTTGAGCCCTGCACGCGGATGAATCCGCGGATCATCCTCTGGAAGCTGCAGTCCCTGATCTCAAGCGCGGAGAACGTCACCGCCATACCGTTGGAGTACATATTGGCGAAGTAGTTGCCCGTCGCGCCGGACGGACCTGCGAAGTTCTGCGCCATAGGGCAGTCGAAGTCGATGCCTTCGAAGATGAGCCTCTTGACGTTGATAGGCGCATCGCTCTCGCCCAGCTGCGGCTGACGTCCGAACATAAAGTTGCACGGCGCTCCCTTGCCGTCTTCACCTTCCGACAGGCCTCCGAGGTAAACCTTGGCGCGAAGGCCCTTGGCGAGGTCAGACTCGCGGGTGCGCATCGTGAATCCCTTGCAGAGGGTCGGGTTGTTCTTGAAGTAGTAAGCCTTGCCGCCCTCGAGCTCATAGATGGTGCCCTCGGCGAGTTCGGCGTTGTTGGTGTACTTGATGAGGATGCTGTCAAGGCACATGGCCTGATAGGCGACCGCACCCGGAACGGTATCGTTCTGCCATACTTCGTGCTTGAGGAAGATAGGGTCGCCAGGGTCGCCGTCGGTCCGGACGGTGCAGGTGTTGTAGATCGCATCCACCTTGATCGGGATGTCCTCGTTCTCGGCATTGACCACATAGACGCTGTTCTGCATCAGGCCGTCGATATCCACATAGCCCCTCTCCTTGTCCTCGTCGCTGAGGGTGTATTTCCTCCACTTGTCCGGCACGGTGGCGTCCGGGTTGGTCGGCGAAGGCACGACTGAGATGCTGTGCACGACGAAGTTCTCGTTGTCGTCGATCTTGAAATGGTCGAGATAGTCGCCAGGGTCGCCGGAGGTAGGGTAGTAGAGGTCGAGGTTGAGGCGGAACGAAGTCTTGGTGATGTCACCGATGACGACCACGTCAGGGGTGTTGTACCTGACCTCGGTGTCCAAACCGCAGTACTCGGCCCATTGGCGTCCGTTGCCGTATCCGTACCACTTGGAGTGGTACTCCGGCCCCTTCGTCGAGAGGGTGCGGATGGCGAAGCGATAGCTGGTGCTGTAGTTGAGGTGCTTGATCACCAGGTCAAGGCAGTCCGGCTTCACGATGGAGTCCCAGACGATGTTGACAGGGTTCTCCCAGTCGGAGGCGAGACCGGAGGAGACATTAGGCTGGAGGGCCATCTTGACCTCGTAGCCGGCGCAGCCCTCGACTCCGTACCAGTAGAGGTGCACGTCGTTGCGGTTCTCCACCGTACAGGCGTAAGGGTCGCTGGACTTGGCCGTATTGACCTCCATACGGAACATAGTCATAAACTCGCGCTCCGGAGCATCGTCATAGACTCCCTTCATCTCCTTGGTGCAGGAGACGAGGGCGGCGATGGCGGAGAGAGCTATGAATATTCTTGTGTATTTCATAATTGCAGAGATTTATCAGTTATATCCGTAATAGTTCTTGTATACTCCTGCGCTGCGCTGTATGGCGGTGCTCGGATAAGGGATGATGTAGCGGACAGGCGGCAGATTGTCCACGTTCGGGGTCTCAAGCACACCGTCGCGCACGACTTTGATCACGCCCGCCTGGTCGGCACGGATGTAGCCGAAGAACGAGTAGAGCATCCTGTCCTCAGGGCAGCCGTCGGTGTCGTTGAACCATCCGAAGAGGGAGGCCATCTGCCAGTCTCCTCCAGGGAAGGTGTAGCTCTTGTAGAGGTCGTAGAACTTCACCACGTCCAGCACGGTGTTAGGATAGACGTCGACGTCGCCCGGGTTAGGCTGCTCGTTCATATAATAGATGTCGTAAGGAATTGTCTCCCAGAAGTCGGCGGCCTTGCCGTCGTGGAGGGCGACCGCCTCGAGGTAGTCGGACGTACCCGCGCTGTTCTCGGCCACGCCGTAGTAGCGGAGGAACGACCAGTAGAGCTCCTCGGAGTACATATTGTTGCGCACGAGGTCTTTCCAGCGCATATTCTCGCCCGCAAACTCAAACTTCCTCTCGTCGAGCACGGCCTTGAGGAAGGTCTCCTTGCTCGCGCTGACTTCGCTCAGATAGGTCTCGACCTTGGAGTCGTCCTCAAATGCGCGGCTGCGTACCTGACGGAGGGCGTCGACCGCCTTGGCCCCGTCGGCCCCGCCGACTCCGCCGTCAATCTCGTTGACCGCCTCGGCATACATCAGAAGCACGTCGGCATAGCGCATATAAGGGTAGTTGATGCCGGTGTTGCCCTGGCTGTTGGTGCCCAGCGAGGCGGTGGACCAGAACTTGGACCACTTGTTGTTGAAGACGGTGCGGTCGTTGAGCAGGACAGGAGTGCCGTCGTACTGGTAGTACCACATACCGTTGACATAGTCTCTGCGGAGGTCGTCCGGGTCGAACATAAAACGGTAGAGCGCGCTCAGGCGGGCGTTGCCGCTGGAGCCTCCCCAGATGTTCTTGCCGGCGGAGTTGCCCTCGTAGAGGCCGCCGGTAGGGCCCTGGATATAGCCGATGTTGCCGGAGGAGTTTTTGGCGAACGGAATCTCGAAGATAGGGTCGTCGTTGTTGACCACCACATAGTTGCACTCGTTGACGAACACCTTGTGGTAAGGCAGGTTGAGGCTGTGCGTGCCGGATACTATCACGGAGTCGCAGTAGTCGCGGGCCGTCTTGTAGTAGTCGAGATAGTTGTCCGGGCGCTTCATCGTGCCGTAGCTGGCCGGGGTGCCGGTGTCCGGACGGAGGGAATATCCGCCGCAGCTCAGGGCCATACGGGCTATCATCGCCCAGCAGAACTCCTTGGACGGACGCTCGATGCCGCCGCTGAGGGCGCTTGCGAACTGCATCTTCGGGGCGATCTCCTCAAGGTCGGCAAGCAGGGTGTCATAGACCTTCTGGCGGTCGGTGACAGGAAGCAGCAGGGACTGGTTGTCGTCCGAGCCGGCCATCGGGGCCATCGAGAACGGGATGTCGCCGAAGAGACAGATGAGGTCGTGGTAGAACATCGCGCGCATCACCTTGGCCTCGCCGAGCATCTGGTAGAGATCCTCGTCACCCTCCTTGAAGAGTTCGCAGCTTTCGAGCTGATGGATGAAGTTGTTGGCATATTCCACGCCCTTGTAGGCCGCGTTCCAGGTGTTGGCTATCGCGCCGCCCTGCGAGGTGCAGTCGAAGCGGCGGTAGGAGTCGTTGGTGCTCACGTCGCTGGTGAACATGGCCATATCCACGTCGCTGTTGAAGCAGAACGTGCTGAGATAGGCCTGTCCGTAGGTATTGGAGTTCAGCAGCTGGGCATAGACCCCGTTGAGCGCACGGTTGATCTCTGTCTTGTCGCTGAAGACGTAGTCGTTGTCGTATTTGGACGGGGCATCCACGGTCAGGAACTGGTTGCAGGACGTGAATGCAGCAAGCGCAAGGCCTGCAATGATGATATTTCTGAATTTCATATCTCTGTCCATTTTGAATTAGAATGTGAGGTTCACGCCGAATACGAAGCTGCGGTTGCGCGGGTAGCGGTTGTAGTCCATACCGCAGGTCAGGCCCGTCTGGATGTCGACTTCAGGGTCGTAGCCGGAGTAGTTGGTGAGGATGAAGAGGTTGGTCGTGCTGACATAGACGCGGAGTCTGGAGAGACCTGCCCTCTGGACTATGTTCTGCGGCAGGGTGTAGCCGAGGGTGATGTCCTGGCAGCGGAGGAACGATCCGTCCTCGATGAAGTAGGACTGGGTGACCTTGTTGGTCACGTCCGCAGGGTTCCAGTTGGTCACGCCCTCGTTGGCGGCCTTGTAGATCTCGAGCGAGTTGTCGATCCAGTAGTTCTTGTAGTAGTTGTCGCCCGTCTCAGGATTGTAGTAGTGCCAGCGGTTCTCGGAGAACTTGCCCAGCACATTGTAGAACTTCTTGTTGTTGCCCTCGGAGCTGGAGAGCTGGTATGCCGTCGCATTGTTGATGTCGAAGTCATACATAAAGTTGAAGTTGACCGAGAAGTCGAAGTTCTTCCACTGTCCGGAGAATCCGAAACCGCCCTGGAACTTAGGGTTGGTGTTGCCGATCACGGTGCGGTCGTATTCGTCGATCACGCCGTCAGGCACGCCGTCAGGACCGGAGATGTCCTTGAACTTTATCTTGCCCGGCAGGGTCGCGTCGCCGGAGTTGCTGGAGCCGGAGACCTTGTTGATCACTGTCCCTTCCTTAGGGATGGCGAGGAGGTTCTGCGCGAGATCGAAGTCAAACTCGTCGAAGCCGTAGAGCCCGTCGTAGATGAAGCCGTAGATGAGGCCCACCTCGTCGCCGACCTTGATGCAGTAGTCGTTGTAGCTTGACTTCCAGCGGTCATTCTGGTCCCAGATCACGTCGTCGGTGTCGTTGAGCTTATCGATGACGCGCTTGTTGAGGCCGAACGAGAGGTTGCCGCTGAGCACATAGTCACGACCGCGGAGGATGTCGCCGTTGACGGTGAGCTCGATGCCCCGCGAGGTCACCTGACCGATGTTGCGGACCTGGCGGGTGTAGCCGGATACCGTAGGCACATCGGAGGTGTAGAGGAGGTCGCTGGTGGTGTTCCAGTAGAGCTCAGGGGTCACGGTGAGCCTGTTCTTGAAGAATCCCAGGTCGAAGGCGACGTTGCGCGTGAGCGTGGTCTCCCACTTGATCTTGGTGTTAGGGTAGGTCTTGCCGTCGCCCATATAGTAGTACTGCTCTCCGAGCTCGGTGGCCTCGCCGAAGCCCGGGCCGCCGTTGGAGGCGATGGTGTAGAGGAACCGCCACATATCATTGTCGATGCGGTTGTTGCCGACCTTGCCTATGGCGGCGCGGATCTTGAGGTTGCTCACCACCGGGTTGAACTTGAGGAAGTCCTCCTCGGAAGCCACCCAGGCGCCGGACACCGACGGGAAGTAGCCCCACTGCTCACCCGGCGCGAACTTGGTGGAACCGTCGGCGCGCATCGTCAGGGAGAGGAGATACTTGTGGTCGTAGTTGTAGTTGGCCTGGCCGAAGAACGAAGCCGTGCGGTCAGCCGTGCTGAGCGAGGTGGTCGCCTGATACGGGGTGCCGAGGTTCATATTGTTGATGGCCTTGTCGGCGGTGATGGCGCGCGGGAAGTAGCGGTTGGCCATCCAGCTGCTCTTGCTCTGCGAGCTCTGGATTTCCTGACCGAGCAGGAACGAGAAGTTGTGCAGGTCATAGAGGTCGAAGCCGTAACTGGCTGTGTTGGTCCAGATGTACTTCTCGCTCTGCCCCCTGGAGATGGTGGCCACAGGCAGCTTGTTGTTGGCCTGGCCGGTGGAGGTCATCGCACCGTAGAAGCGGTTGTCGTCGGAGAAGCTGAGCGCGATCGCTCCCTCGGAGCGGAGCACGAGGCCCTTGATCGGCTTCCACTCGAGGCTCAGCTGGTTGGTGATGGAGTAGCTGTGCTTCTTGCGGGTGTTCTCGGTGATGTCGTTCTTCGGGTTGGTGTATTCGAACACTTTCTCGTCGTCCGGGTCAACGGTATCCGGGTCCCAGAACGCGAACTCGTGCAGACCGTTGGTAGGACGGTAGCGGAGCACGTCGATGAGACCGCCGGTGCCGAGGCTGCCCGCGCCCGCGCCCGTGTCGCGGCGGAACGAGAACTTAGGGTTGAAGTTGACGGTCAGCTTGTCGTTGATGTTGGCGCTGAACTTGGTGTTGAGGTTGGTGCGGCGCACGCCGGAGCCGAGGATGATACCCTTGTCCTCGGACTGGGTGAGGGAGATGTTGAAGCGTATCTTCTCAGTACCGCCTCCGACCGTGACGTTGGTGGAGTAGTTGAGAGGAGTCTCGCCGAGCACCTCGTCCTGCCAGTCGTGGGTAGGGGCCCTCTTGTAGATGTCGAGGTCCTGAGGGTTGCCGAAGTTGGCTCGGAAGTACTTCGCCGCCGAGCTTCTGCCTCCGCCCGCAGCCGCCCAGTCATACTGGTAGCGGACGAAGTTGTAGGTGTCCATCAGGTCGAGCTTCTTGGAGAGCTTGCTCACCGACATCTGTGCGTTGACGCTCACCTGGACCTTGCCGGCGAGGGCCGCCTTGGTGGTCACGATGACTACGCCGTTGCCTCCCCGCGCACCGTAGATCGCTGTCAGCGACGCATCCTTGAGGATGTCGATGGAGGCGATGTCGGTAGGCGGAATGTCGTTGATGTTGTCGGTCTGGAAACCGTCCACTATATATAGAGGGTCGTTGCTCTGGGTCACTGAGGTGCCGCCTCGCACGCGGATGTTGATGTCCGCGCCAGGAGCGCCGTCGACCGTGGTCACCTGCACGCCGGCAACCTTGCCCTGGAGGGCGACTGCCGCTGACGTCACCGGCACGGCGGCGAGCTTGGCCCCGGACACGGAGCCGACGGAACCCGTGAGGTCACGGCGGGACATTATTCCGCCATAACCTATGACGACTGCGTCTTCGATGAACATAGAGTCTTCCTCGAGCACGAAGTCGACCGTCTTCTGACCGGCGGCGAGTGTCTTCTCGACCTCGGCGTAACCGATACACGAAGCTACAAGTGTGGATTTTGCAGGTACGGAAAGGCTCCAGTTGCCGTCGACGTCGCTCATCGTGCCGTTGGTAGTGCCCTTGACAGCTACCGTGGCGCCGATGATCGGCTCTCCGTTGACATCTTTAACCGTTCCCGAGACCTTCTGCTGCGCATACGCCGCCCCTCCCGTCAAAATGAGGAAAAGCATTGACAGTAAAGCACATCTAAGATGAGATTTCATCATTGAGAAAGTGTTTTGGTTAAACTATTGGTTATTACTTGCGGTCTTCCGGGGATGCTGTGGCTGACATCCGCGATTTGGCCATTTTGACAAATATACGGTCTTTTTTCCGGATTTCCAAACACCCCGGACGGCATCCCGGCATCCGGACGCATCCTGCCCGTTCCCTTACGCTCCGGGCGGCGAAGGCGGGGCCCGGGACCGCGCCGCTTTTGCGGAGGTTTGTGATGTCGGGGATTTTTATTAACTTCGCAGTCCGTAACCAATATATCATTCATCTATGCCCAAGATCATAACTTTCGGAGAAATAATGCTCCGTCTGTCCACGCCCGGATACCTTAGATTCGGCCAGGCGAGGCAGTACGACGCCACTTTCGGTGGCGGAGAGGCCAATGTGGCCGTGTCACTTGCCAACTACGGAATGGACGCCAAGTTCGTCACCAGGCTCCCCGACAACGATATCGCCAGGGCCTGCGTCAAGGACCTCCGCTCCTACGGCGTAGACACCGCAGGCATCGTCTACGGCGGCGACCGCCTCGGCATCTATTTTCTTGAGACAGGCGCGGTCGCGCGTCCGAGCAAGGTGGTCTATGACCGCGCGGGCTCGTCCATCGCCACGATAAAGCCGGGCGAAATCGACTGGAGCGAGGTGCTCAAGGGAGCGGACTGGTTCCACTGGACCGGCATCACCCCCGCCCTGAGCCAGGGTGCGGCTGACGTATGCCTCGAAGCCATCAAGGCCGCAAACGCCCTGGGCATCACCGTGTCGTGCGACCTCAACTACCGCAAGAACCTCTGGAAATACGGCAAGAAGGCTTCCGAAGTGATGCCCGCCCTCGTGGAGGGGTGCGACGTGGTCCTCGGCAACGAGGAGGACGCCGACAAGGTGTTCGGCATCAAGCCGGAGGGATTTGACGTGACGGCCACCGGCGGCGCGATCGACCAGAAGAGATTTCAGAGCGTGGGCGAGCAGCTTATGAATAGGTTCCCGCGCGCGAAGAAGGTCATCATCACCCTGCGCGGCTCAATCAACGCCAACCACAACACCTGGGGCGGCGTGCTGTGGGACGGGAAGACGCTCTACCAGTCTCCGCGCTACGACATCACCCACATCGTGGACAGGGTCGGCGGCGGCGACTCGTTTATGGGCGGGCTCATCTACGGCCTGCTGACCTACACCGGGGACGACCAGAAGGCGCTCAACTTCGCCGTGGCGGCATCCTGCCTCAAGCATACGATATTCGGGGACTTCAACCAGGTGAGCGTCGCCGAAGTGGAGAACCTCATGAAGGGGGACGCCTCCGGACGAGTATCCAGATAATACGTTGAGTCATGGCAAAATACAATAAACTTCAAGTCCTTCAGACAATGAAGGAGACCGGTATCGTGCCGGTATTCTACAACGCCGACGTCGAAGTCAGCAAGAATGTGGTCCGCGCCTGCTACCAGGGCGGGATCAGGGCGTTCGAGTTCACCAACCGCGGAGATTTCGCGCAGGAGGTGTTCGCGGAGCTCGTAAAATATGCAAGCCGGGAGCTTCCGGGGATGATAATGGGCGTAGGCTCGGTGGTCGATCCCGGCACCGCCGCGCTCTACATCCAGCTCGGGGCCAATTTTGTGGTCGGGCCGGTGTTCAACCCGGCAGTCGCTCCGATATGCAACCGCAGGCTCATCCCTTACTGCCCGGGCTGCGGCTCGGTGAGCGAGGTCAGCGCCGCCCAGGAAGCGGGCTGCGACGTCTGCAAAGTGTTCCCGGGCGACGTGCTCGGACCGGCGTTCGTCAAGGACCTCCGCGGGCCTATGCCTTGGAGCCAGATTATGGTGACCGGCGGCGTGAAGCCGGAGCGGAGCAACCTCGAAGCCTGGTTCAAGGCGGGCGCCACCTGCGTCGGGATGGGTTCCAACCTCTTCCCGAAGGATGTCATCGCCGAGGGCGAGTGGTCCAGGATTGCGGATCTCTGCCGCAGTGCCCTGGAAATCGTGAAACAAGTTAGATAACCACATATATGAGTACACAAAAGAAACTGATGACCAACTGGCGCTGGTGGATGGTGGTGCTGCTCTTCCTTGCAACCACCGTCAACTATATGGACCGCCAGGTGCTGTCCCTGACCTGGAAGGATTTCATCGCTCCGGAGTTCCACTGGACAGACAACGACTACGGCACAATCACCGCCCTCTTCTCCATCATCTATGCCGTCTGTATGCTTTTTGCCGGCAAGTTCGTGGACTGGATGGGCACCAAGAAAGGATATCTCTGGGCCATAGGCATATGGTCCACGGGCGCGTGCCTCCACGCCGTCTGCGGCTGGGCCACCTGCCACATCGAGGGATATGAGAGCATCAAGGCTATGCAGGCCGTGCAGAACGGCTCCGCGGCAGCCCTTGCGATAGCGTCCGTGAGCGTTTGGCTCTTCATCGCGGCCCGTGCCGTGCTCGCCCTCGGCGAGGCCGGCAACTTCCCTGCCGCCATCAAGACCACCGCCGAATACTTCCCTAAGAAAGACCGCGCGTTCGCGACCTCCATCTTCAACGCCGGCGCATCCGTGGGAGCGCTCATCGCCCCTGCGACCATTCCGCTCCTCGCCCAGTATTTCAAAGACAAGGGCGTCGGCGGCGGCTGGGAGATGGCGTTCATCATCATAGGCGCGATAGGCTATGTCTGGATGGCCCTCTGGGTGTTTATGTACGATAAGCCCGAGAAGAGCAGGCACGTCAACGAGGCCGAGCTCGCCTATATCCACCAGGACGACGAGGCCGATGCCGCAGCAGCAGCCGCGGCCGCCAGGGACAAGAAGGAGGAGAAGCAGGTGTCGCTCTGGAAGTGCTTCACTTTCAAGCAGACCTGGGCTTTCATCACCGGCAAGTTCTTCACCGACGGCGTGTGGTGGTTCTTCCTCTTCTGGGCTCCGGCATATTTCTCCGACCAGTTCGGCTACAAGTCATCCTCAGGCATGGGGGTGATCCTGATCACCACCCTCTACGCCATCGTGACGGTGCTCTCCATCTTCGGAGGCTATCTGCCGCGCATCTTTGTGGACAAGAAGGGGATGAACCCGTATGCCGGGCGTATGCTCGCGATGCTCATCTTCGCATTCTTCCCGCTATTCGCCCTGTTTGCGCAGCCGATGGGAGTCAACTCCGCCTGGTGGCCGGCCATCTTCATCGGCCTCGCCGGCGCGGGACATCAGGCCTGGTCCGCCAACCTCTTCAGCACCATCGGGGATATGTTCCCGAAGAGCGCCATCGCCACCATCACCGGCATCGGCGGTATGGCGGGCGGCATCGGTTCGTTCCTGATCCAGAAGGGGGCAGGTATGCTCTTCACTAAGACCGCCGACCTCGGCTCCGCGTTCAGCTTCCTCGGATTCGAGGGCAAGGAGGGGGGCTACTTCGTTATGTTCTGCATCTGCGGGGTCGCCTATGTCCTCGCCTGGAGCATTATGAAGTCTCTCGTGCCTAAGTACAAGCCGGTAGTGATCGAGTAACGCCTTTTCCGCAGATACATTGAAGAGGGGCTGGCTAAAACGCGTTTTAGCCAGCCCCTCTCGTTGCCTTAACCCCCGCAGACTGTCGTCTGCGACCCCTATGAGGGGTATCTCGCTCCTACGTCGCGGTCCCTGCGGGACTTTTTAGCCAATCCTTCTTATTGCCTTAACCCCCGCAGACTGCCGTCTGCGACCCC